>SVJQ01000028.1 GCA_015068905.1 Oscillospiraceae bacterium
TAACACCGTAAATTCAGAAAAAATGACTGTTACCCAACTGAGTAAAGGAATAGACCATTATGATTTTTTGGTAAAAGACAATGACGATGACACCTTATCTGTAAGAATTATAATATACATTACAGATTCTGGGAGTGGCATTGCTATTAAATCTATATATTCTCATAATTATGATTTTGATATAGAACGATATATAGATAAATATACTAATCCAACAACAACAATTGCTTTAGCGACATATAAGAAAAAACAACCGTAACGCTAGTTAAAAGACCTTGCAGAAAAATCTGCAAGGTCTTAACCGTTTACTTATAAATATTTTTTAATTTTAAAGTGTTTTCTCAAGCACAAGAAGATAATTAAAACAGCAAGAGCAGCCAAAACGCCAAGACAGATATAAATAATGTAGGTATAATCAACCAATTCCGCCTTGCTGTCTGCCTTTGCCTTGTATGTCAGGTCGTACTTTCCGTCACCGTCTTCATCAACATACATATAGGTCGCATCAGAAACAGCCGCAACCGTATCAATTTCAGTTTTGGGAGTGATTTTAATATTATTGAATTCACGCATATCACTATACTCACCATCATCATTCATGAATCCGATGGAATAGTTCATTTTACCTTTGCCGTTACCTTCAATCTTAATATCGTAATCCACGCCCTCTTTAAGTCTGAGAATTTTAATTCTGTTATCGTTGTCGGCGTCTGTATCACTACCATTCGCACCTTCTTCTTTATTCTGCTCAAAGGTCATAGAGCCAAAGGAAGAACGAACGCTGGAGAAGTTGTCCTTGGAAGTCATAGTTTCACCGCCGGAAGTTACGGTAACATCAACCGGACAGGCAATACGAACATAAATAATTCTTTCATCACCTATCTGAGCGGCAATATCTCCAAAGAAGAACTCTAAGCTGTCAGCATCGGTGACTTCGTAGTGGCAACCTTCACTGGCAATATCGTCCATCAAGGACTGGGGACCTGTTTTATTAGAAATACTGGAGAAAAATCCGAGGGTATAAATATAATAGCCTTTGTCTTTTAGTTCGTTTGCGTAATCAATAAGATTTTGGCCCGTCTTACCGGAATTGGGCTCACCATCACTCATAAGAACAATAATTTTCTTTTCCGCTTGGCTGGAAGACAACAGACTGTCTGCCTTTTTTAATCCGTCTTCAATATTCGTGCTGCCCCCGGCACTCAGCTGACCGATGGCCTTATCAAGATAAACCTTATTGTCTGACTGTACAGAATTTATCGTTGCAGAACTGTCATAGGAAACAACTCCGACGTTGGCATCATAGTTTAAGACTGTGTCAACAAACTTCAGTGAAGCTTTTTTCGTTTCCGACATTGGTGTTCCGGACATACTGCCGGAAGCATCTAACACCAAAACAACATCTCGTTCCTTCGGCTCTGTATTGATAAGTTCTTCGTTTGCCAGTTCTTCAAGCTTTTCATTTACACAACCTGCGTATGTCATAGCTCCTTCAAGGTTCGGATGAATGGAATATGAACTCGTTGCCTGAAAGTTTTTCAGATCCTCGTCTTCACTGCCGAGAATAACCTTATTTATGTAAGCTCTGTCTGAATATGCTTCGTGACCGGAAAAAGCATTTTCAACCGAAACAAAACTTATTTTCATGCCTTCGCTTCTACATTGTTCAACAATACTTTCAATTGCCATATTAAAGAGAGTTACATTTGTATTGATTTTTGTTGCTTCTTCCAAACTGAATAAAGTTCCTTGTCCCTCTGCATCCAAAAGTTGAGGATAGCCTGCAACAATAATCTGTGCCTGCGGTCCCGCAGCTTTTTCAATAGCCTTGTAAGTCTGATAAATATCCTCTCGAATTCCCCCTTTTGCAAAGAATTCAGTCCATACCAGACTCAACTTATCCGCTAATTCACTTGTTCCCAAATAGGTACTACCTACGGCTGCTTCCTTAATAATATCCGCAAAGCCTACATCATTACCGCCTATCGTCAGAGTCACATAGTCTACGGTACCATATTCAAATTTATCAAACACGTTAAGTTGTGGCGGAAGATCAGCTTTACCGCTGTATTGACTAACAATACCTCGAGAATACTCCTTTTCTTGCGAATCCAGAATATCATTAGTTACTGCACCGGAAGCCGCTACAAAAAACCAGTTTTTATCCTTATGGTCACGCGTCAATCCGGATAAACCCGGAATTTTCAGCATACCGGGCCAAGAGTTCTTAGAACGGTGTGCCAACCAATCCTCACTTTTGACTTTTTCCTCATTACTCAGTTCTTGGTCAATAAAAGGCTCAATGCCTTCACCGGCAGAATAAGAATCACCCATAGATACAACAATCGGCAAGCCGTTGTCCTCAATTTTACCGTTTGCCGCGTCAACCGACACATTCGGAACTGCGGAAAACAACAAAAGCAGTGCTAATAAGATAGAAAGTAGTGTTTTGGTATCAGTAAGTTTATCAAATTTATCCAGCATCTTTATCATAATTTATCGATCTCCCCTATTGTAAGAGTTTCCAAGGTCGCCGCGTCAATTCTACCTACAATCTTAACAACTGCCACGGATTCATTAGGCTTTGTAACGTAGAATTTATTCAGCGTACTGTCATAGCTGGTAATCGTTTCGCTTTCCGAAATAAGCACTTCAACGTCGGAGCGGCCTGATGCATTGTAAAAGACTGGATTTGCTGTGATAGTACCGTTAATTTCAACAATACTCCAAACATTGCCTGATTCTGTCTGATAATAAGTCACATAAACCGGGTGTTTGTCTGTTCCGGAACTTGAAATTTCTTTTGCCTGACTGTAACCTCCGTCCGCTGTATATTGCGAAGTAATCGCTTGCTGTGTAAAACCGCGGTCAGCCAGGTTTTGATAAGCCTCTGCTTCCGTACGGCAAGAACCGGAGGCGGCTCCCTGAGAGACAATTGTCGAATTATTCTTAAAATACTCGTCTGCATTGGGTTTTGTTACTTTGTACTGATCCGGAACATCACCGCTCGGCGGATTGTAAACACCGATGGAACCGCCGGCAGAATCAGGAGACTGAGTTGCCTCAGGGCCTGCCTGCGGGTTTGCACCTGCAGAACCGGGGAAAATACCAAGTTTTTTCAAGCCGAAATAAGTTCCCGCACCCAAAAGAGCCAGAATCATCAAAATCAACAAGATTTTTATCAGAATTCTGACAAATTTCTGTTTTGTGGACATAGCCGCAATTTTTGCAGCCTTTTTATCCTTCTTCGCCTTTTTCAAGACCTTTTTCTTTTCAGACATATCTGCCTTATATCGTTGTTTCGCTACGCCCCAGGCTTGTTTTTGAGCCGCTTTTTTTCTTGCCTTTTCCTCAGCGAGGTTCACGTTTCTTTCGGCTCTGTTTTTTTCTCTGTTAAACTGAGCATCGCCGCATACTGAGCAAGAACCTGTTCTCGGGTCAATGGGCGAACCGCATTTTCCGCAAAACTTATCCATTTTAGCTTCATCCCCCTATTAAAATTTTTGCTAGGATAAACTTATTATATACTAAAATTCGACAAAAATCAATATATCCACAAAATAATCAGCCATGCTGCATAACAATCTTAAGGCACACTTCTAAGATAACTGTTTTTTAACAAAAAAGACCTTACAGAATTTCTTCTGTAAGGTCTTTATAACGTTTAATTATTTATTGTTGATTGCTGCCTGAGCCGCTGCCAGTCTTGCGATGGGCACACGGAAGGGTGAGCAGGAAACGTAGTCAAGGCCAATCTTGTGGCAGAACTCTACGCTGGTGGGGTCGCCGCCATGCTCGCCGCAGATACCAACATGCAGCTTGCCGTTAACGGGTTTACCCAGCTTAATAGCCATTTCCATCAGCTTACCAACACCGGTCTGATCCAGTTTTGCAAAGGGATCGTTTTCGAAGATCTTAGCGTCATAGTAAGCACCTAAGAACTTGCCGGCATCGTCACGGGAGAAACCGTAAGCCATCTGAGTTAAGTCATTTGTACCGAAGCAGAAGAAGTCAGCTTCAGCAGCGATTTCGTCAGCGGTCAGGGCTGCTCTCGGGATTTCGATCATAGTACCAACTTCGTAAGAAAGGTTTACGCCTGCTGCTGCGATTTCAGCATCAGCGGTTTCAACAACAACCTTCTTAACGAACTTAAGTTCTTTAACGTCGCCAACCAGCGGAATCATGATTTCGGGGCAAACCTTCCAGTCAGCGTGTGCTTTCTGAACGTTGATAGCTGCACGGATAACAGCCTTGGTCTGCATCTTAGCGATTTCAGGATAAGTAACAGCCAGACGGCAACCACGGTGACCCATCATGGGGTTGAACTCGTGGAGAGATTCAATGATAGCTTTGATGTGCTCAACGGTTTTGCCCTGAGCGTCAGCCAGCTTCTTGATATCTTCATCAGTGGTGGGAACGAACTCATGAAGCGGCGGATCTAAGAAACGGATGGTAACGGGGTTACCTTCCAGTGCTTCGTAAAGCTTTTCAAAGTCGCCCTGCTGAACCGGCAGAATCTTTTCAAGAGCTGCTTCTCTTTCTTCTACAGTGTCAGAACAGATCATTTCACGGAATGCATCAATTCTGTCGCCTTCAAAGAACATATGCTCGGTACGGCAAAGACCGATACCTTCAGCACCCAGCTCACGAGCCTTTTTAGCGTCAGCCGGAGTATCAGCGTTAGTTCTAACCTTTAAGGTTCTATACTTATCAGCCCAAGCCATGATTCTACCGAACTCGCCGGAGATAGAAGCATCAACTGTGGGGATGATACCATCATAAATGCAACCTGTTGAACCGTCAATGGAGATGCTGTCGCCTTCTGTGAAGGTCTTACCAGCTAAAACAAACTTCTTGTTTTCTTCGTCCATGTTGATTTCGGAGCAACCGGATACGCAGCAGGTACCCATACCACGAGCAACAACGGCTGCGTGAGAGGTCATACCGCCACGAACAGTCAGGATACCCTGAGCTGCCTTCATACCTTCGATATCTTCAGGAGAGGTCTCAAGACGAACCAGTACAACTTTTTCGCCACGAGCTGCCCATTCTTTTGCATCTTCAGCGGTGAAGACAATCTTACCGCAAGCAGCACCCGGGGATGCAGCCAGTGCACGAGCTAAAGGCTGAGCTGCCTTCAGTGCAGCAGTATCAAACTGGGGATGCAGCAGTGTATCTAAGTTTCTGGGGTCGATCATAGCAACTGCCTTTTCTTCTGAAATCATACCCTCATCAACTAAGTCACAAGCAATCTTTAAAGCAGCTTTTGCTGTTCTCTTACCGTTACGGGTCTGCAGCATGTAGAGCTTTTTATCTTCAATGGTGAACTCCATATCCTGCATATCACGGTAATGGTCTTCCAAAGTGTTACAGATCTTGATGAACTGTTCATAAACTTCAGGCATTACTTCTTTTAACTGGTCAATCTTCTGGGGAGTACGAACACCGGCAACAACGTCTTCGCCCTGTGCGTTCATTAAGAACTCACCCATCAGGTGCTTTTCACCGGTTGCCGGGTCACGGGTAAATGCAACACCGGTACCAGAGGTGTCACCCATGTTACCGAATACCATCATCTGTACGTTAACAGCGGTACCCCAGGAATACGGGATATCATTGTCACGACGGTAAACGTTTGCACGGGGGTTGTCCCATGAACGGAATACAGCTTCAATCGCGCCCATTAACTGTTCCTTAGGATCTGTGGGGAAATCAAAGCCCTTTTCCTTCTTGAATTCGTTTTTGAACTGTGCAGCAAGTTCTGCCAGGTCTTCAGCTGTCAGGTCAACGTCCTGAGTTACGCCTTTTTCTTCCTTCATTTTGTCAATGAGTTCTTCAAAATACTTTTTGCCGACACCCATTACAACGTCAGAATACATCTGGATGAATCTTCTGTAGCAGTCCCAAGCCCAACGGGGATTACCCTTTTTGGACAGAACGTCAACAACTTCTTCATTCAAACCAAGGTTTAAGATGGTGTCCATCATACCGGGCATAGAAGCTCTTGCACCGGAACGGACAGATACTAAAAGGGGATTTTCCAGATCGCCGAACTTTTTGCCGGTGATCTCTTCCATTTTGGTGATGGCAACCATGATTTCAGCTTTAATATCATCATTGATATTTCTGCCGTCTTCATAGTACTGTGTGCAGGCTTCAGTAGAAATAGTGAAGCCCTGAGGGATAGGCAGGTTCAGCTTAGTCATTTCTGCTAAGTTAGCACCTTTACCGCCCAGCAGATTTCTCATGCTGGCGTCGCCTTCGCTAAATAAGTATACATACTTTTTGCTCATTGGTTTACCTCCTGTTTAATGTGTCGGACTTTTGCCCGATAACGAAAATTTTCTTTTTTCCTCAATCTTCCTTATTATATCATACAAAATCCAAATTGTAAACAATAAAATTTTAATTTATTTTTTTTCATACTTATGGTATAATAAAATTATACAGGACAAGATGTTTATTGTTCATATTGACATTAAATATAAAAACGTCGCGCCTATCGCGATTTGAAAGGGAACGGTATATGCAAAAATTCAGGGACTTATATATAACCTTAACAAAGTCTGCCATGGAGCAAAAGTTAAATGAAGCCATCACCCGTCTTGAAAAAGGCGATTTCGACAGCCACCACTTAGACTGCCTGTTAAACCCCGGCAAAAATCCGCCTATCTGGTCAGTTCGCGACTGCGACTGTGGCGAAGAAGAATGTGCCTGCGTAAAGGCATGCTCTTTCGGCGCCCTGTCAAAGGACGAAAACGGCAAGCTTTGCGTGGATACCGATGCCTGTCAAAGCTGTGGTGAGTGTCTGTATGCCTGTCAGTCACCCTGTCTGACCGACGCAAAAGAAACTTTGCCGATTTTAAAAGAAATCAACGAAAAAAAGCATCCCGTTTATGCTATGATTGCGCCGGCTTTTATCGGTCAGTTCAGTCACGATGTATCGCCGGGCAAGCTAAGAACAGCTTTTAAGTTATTAGGCTTTGCCGGCATGGTTGAGGTGGCATTATTTGCCGACATTCTGACCTTAAAGGAAGCCTTGGAGTTTGACCGTCACGTTAAAACCAACGAAGACTATATGCTTACCAGCTGTTGCTGCCCCGTCTGGCTTTCTATGTGTAAAAAAGCAGGGCTTTTAGACCACATTCCCGGCTCTGTCTCCCCGATGGTGGCTTGCGGTCGCGGCATCAAGCGGCTCCACCCCGATGCCGTAACGGTCTTCATCGGCCCCTGCATCGCCAAAAAAGCTGAGGCAAAAGAGGCTGATGTCCGGGATGCCGTTGACTATGTTTTAACCTTTCAGGAAGTGCAGGAAATGTTCAGCATTGCAGAAATTGACCTTGCTTCCCTCCCCGAGGATGACCGTGAGCACTCCTCTACTGCCGGACGTACCTATGCATATTCCGGCGGTGTCAGCCAGGCAGTTCACGCGTGTCTTGACAAGCTTCGCCCCGGGCGTTCTATTCCCCTGACTTCTCAAAGTGCCGATGGTGTTGCCGGCTGTCGGGAGCTCATTCAAAAGGTGCTAAAAGGAGAGCTCTCGGCTAATTTTGTTGAGGGTATGGGTTGCAAAGGCGGTTGCGTGGGTGGACCCAAGGTCCTCATTGACCACGAAAGCGGTAAAAATCACGTGCAAACATACGGCAGTGAAGCCGCCTATGAAACGCCGGCAGAAAACCCCTATGTCATTGAGCTTTTGCACCGTCTCGGCTTCTCCACTGTTGAAGAGCTGTTGGAAAAAGACGATATTTTCACAAGACATTTTATTCAATAACTACTTTAGTATAAAAAATAAGGCTGTTGCAGTTTTGCAACAGCCTTATTTTTTAAAGCTCGATTGTTTCAACAGTTTCTGCTAAAACAGTATCATCCTTTTTGGCTTTTTTGCCTTCTCTTTTCTTGAAAATTTCTACTGCCTTTTCAACTAAGAAGGGAACGCGATCAATGATGTCTTCAACCGGTGAGGGAGGCTTGTTGATAGGCATCAGACGAATCTGACCCTGACCAACCACCATAAAAGCAACCGGCTCAATCACTGCACCGCCGCCGGAACCGCCGCCAAAGTTAGCGTTTGCTTCAGGCGCAAGATTAGAACGTTCACCAAACTCGCTGCCGCCGGCACCGAAACCGAAGGATACCTTGGATATCGGAATAATCACCGTTCCGTCCGGAGCGTTAACAGCGTCACCTACGATTGTGTTAACGTCTACCATTTCTTTGATACTGCTCATGGCCGTTTCCATTAAGCCTTTGATAGGATGTTCTGCCATAATATACACCGTCCTTTTAAAAATTCTATCGTCATATTATAAATTGCTTTGCAATTTTTATGATGCATTTTCCGCATTATGCCGGGATGTATGACTCTTTACTATATTGACCATTTCTCTGATTTTTAATACCAGACGAATGGCATCAAACAGTTTAAAACAAAATGTGCCTTTAATATGTAAGCACATACATACATTCTGAAAATCAGGGCAAACATCAAGTGTTTTTTTCTCTGCCCCGACTGTTTCATCAATCACCTTAAAAATCAAAGAAGATGCAGTCCATATAGCGCCGTTCAGCATACCGGTTACGGCAGGATTTTTTGTGCCGTAGCGCACAGTCAGATACGCTTCCCTACATGCCAGTTTTTGTTTGATGTCAGACAAAAGCTTATAAAAATCGTCTTTTACTGCCTGATATCCGTCATACAGGTTCTTGACAATTTCAATGTATTCTTTCGGGGTCAGGGACTTTGCTTCTTCCTTTGGCTTTTCTTTCCCTTTTTTCTTTTTATCTAACGGAATCCTAAAAGAAAAAGGCAAACCTAAAAGCCGGAAACGGATTGTAACCTTTTGCTTTTTATCCTGATACAAATAGTCCACGCCCACCAGCGTGGGAGTAAACAAAAGCAATAGAAAAAGTAACAAAAGTCCACCTAAAACAGCTGCAAGCAGCAACAAATGCATCACCTCAATCTAATGAGATATCCATATTCTCTCCGTTTTCATCTTCATTTATTCGGACAGGCTCCGGATCGGGCAGGCCAGACAGAGAAGAAAGACCAAAGGAACGCAGAAATTCCTGCGTTGTCACATACAAAATCGGTCTGCCGGGGGCGTCTAATCTGCCGTGCTCTTCAATCAGACCGCGTTCAATCAGTTTGTTCACCGGCCCGTCAGAATTCACCCCACGGATAAACTCAATGCTGGATCGGGTCACGGGCTGATGATATGCCACAACCGCCAAGGTCTCAAGTGCCGCCGGGGATAAATTCTGCCGGCGCTTCGGCTCTTTCAGTTTCTGAATATAAGGGTAAAAGGTCTCAGAGGTGCAAAGCTGGTAGCTGTCTTCAAGCAAAATAACCATAAGACCGCGACCGCGTTCTTTATATTCCCGGTTCAGCTTGTCCGCCGCTTGGTCAACCGCTTCCTCTGAAAGCTCCATAATTTCAGCCAGTTGGTCTTTGGGCACGCTGTCACCGGCAGCAAATAAAATGCTCTCTAAAAGACTTGCAGGATCAAAATTCATTAGTAATCTCCCCGTCTTTAATCTGTGTCAGATAAATTTCGTTGTCTATAATTTCAGCCGTCACATAGTTCAGGCGAATCATCTCTAAAATAATTAAAAACGAAACCACAATTTTGGGCTTTGAGCTAAGGCCTGCAAACACCTGCCGAAAGGCAACCTTACCCTTGCCACGCAGGCGGTTTTTAATGTGGGTGGTGCAAGCAGAAGACGAAACCTGCTCGTGACCGCCGATGCCCACAAAGGAGGTCTTCGGTGGCGGCTCTTTGCGCTGGGTTTTAATCAGAACATCAGAGAGTGCAGCAATCAGTTGTTCAACGTCAAATGCCTGATCGCTGTAATCAGGCGGTGCCTGACGAATGGCATCCGGCTCTTTGAAAAACAAAAACCTGCCGGCGCCCTCATGCTCCTGCAGAAAACCTGCCGCAGCCTTCATACGCTGATATTCTAAAAGCCTGTCCGCCAGATTTTTTCTGGGGTCCTCTTCTTCCTCTTCATGACGGGGCAACAGCATCTGAGATTTAATATATAAAAGCTCTGATGCCATAATCAAAAACTCGCTGGAAAGCTCCATATCAAAGGCCTGCATGGTTTCTAAATATTCCATATACTGAGTCGTAATTTTTTCAATGGGAATATCATAGATGCTGACCTTATTTTTCTTTAAAAGGTGCAAAAGTAATTCTAAAGGGCCTTCAAAAACCTCTAAGCTAAATGACAATTCCTGCATCATAGAACACCCACCACAAACAGTAGTAGCTTGTAGACTGCGCCACCTGCCGTACCAATAATCGGGTCTAAAACCCCTAAGCCTAAAGCAACCATCAGTACAATCCAGCCTAAGTGTTCATAGCGCATAATGTCCATATACAGGTTGTGCGGCAAAAGAGGCAACAGAATCTTTGAGCCATCTAAGGGCGGAATGGGAATCAGATTGAAAACACCCAGACCGATATTCAACGCAATAAATGTCGTTAAAAAGCTAACTAAAATTTCAACCGGCAAGCTGTCCATATACAAAACACTGGTTGCGCTCATATATGCATAGCCGGTTAAGGTAAACAGTTTTAAAAGCACGGCACCTAAAAACGCCAGAATAAAGTTAGAAAGTGGTCCGGCTAAAGAGACAAGAGCCATATCCCTTTTCGGTTTTTTAAAGTACATAGGATTGACCATAACAGGCTTTGCCCAACCAAAACCAAAAAGCAAAAGGCACAAGGCACCAAAGGGGTCTAAATGCCTGAGGGGATTTAAGGACAAGCGCCCCATAGCCTTGGCTGTTTTATCGCCCAATAAGTATGCCGCAAGACCATGGCACATTTCGTGCACAGAAATAGCGAGCAAAACCGCTACAGCGCGAACCAGAATTTCGACAATATTAAAGCTGCCCAGTCTGAACAAACAATCACTTCCTGATTACAATAATACCAGAATATATTTATTATTATACTAAATATTGTGGTTTCTGTAAAGACCTGCCACAAAAAATTCACAATATTTATAATCTTTCTTACTGTTTAATACTTGTATATACATCTGCAACTTCTGTAATTGTCATAAAGGCCTCAGGGTCAATATCATGGGCAATTTCCTTGACGTTAGGAATCTGAAAACGATTTACGATAAAATAAACTGCTGTTTTTGCCTGTTTGGAGTAATGACCTTTTGCCATAAGCTGTGTCACGCCGCATTCATATTCTTCGCTGAGTGCATCACAGATTTCATCCGCCTTTTCCGTAATAATCATCATGGCTTTAGAACGGTCTAAGCCTTCAACAATAAAGTCAATGGTTTTAAGACCGGCACCGTAGGTGACAATAGAATAAAGAGGCAAAATCCAGCTGCCTAAAACGATACCGCTGATAATGTACAAAATAACATTATAAACCATAACAAAAGTACCAACCGTAACACCCAGCCGTTTGGCAAAGATAACAGACATAACCTCAACACCGTCAATGGCGCCACCCAGCCGAATGGTCAAACCGCTGCCAACACCGGAAATAAGACCGCCAAATAAAGAGCAAAGCAATAAATCCTTTCCCGCCAGGGGTGAAGATAATGTAACATCAATGGGAATGACATCGGTAATCAGATACGCTCCTAAAGAATACATACAAACCGCAAATAAGGAATAAATCGTAAAATTTCTGCCCTGCTTTTTTAAACCGTATAAAAACAAGGGAATGTTTAAAATCAGCAAATATACAGATAACGGAAGCGGTGTAACCTGAGATAATAACATAGATGTTCCGGAGATGCCGCTGTCATATAATTTAACCGGTGCTAAAAAAACAGTAATACCAAAGGCGTTGATAAAGCCTGCAATGGCAAGACCTAGAAAATGAGTAAATTTTAATTTATGTTCGTGGTGTTTTGCCGTGTACTTCATATTGATTCGCCCCTACTTTCTTAACGATTTCTCTTAACGATGGCTTCTGTCACATCTGTCAGCACTAAATCACCATTTTGGTTGTAGGCAGAAATGGTGATTTCCACCAGCCCGTTCTTTTCGTTTCGTTCCATTTTATTTGTGACCTCAGCCTGAGCGGAGAGCACATCACCTGCGAATACAGGCTTTATCCACTCAATTTTCGTGGACTTGCCGGCAAGAAGCTCTTCACCGAACAAATCCACCTCTAAATATTTTGCCCAAACCGCCATAAAAGACATAACCCCCGGAGCAATAATCTGACCAAAGGGTGTTTGTTTGGCATATTCTTCATCCATATGCAAGGGAATGTTGTCATAATCCTTCGCAAAGGCAAGCATCTTATCTTTATGTATCACTGCAGGTTCTATATCAATGATTGTATGCAATGCTATCTCATCAAAATACATGTTACTCTCCCTTTAACTTGTTCGCAAATTGTTTGGAATAGATGCAACCACAATAATTTTGTCTGTATAAATCATACTCTTTTGAAAGACTACAGGACCGCTTATAGCCCTCACCCTTTTTAAAGTCAGAAACCAGATATTTTATGCCAAACGCCTCCTCGAGCTCAGTGCCGATTTCGTTGAGCCAACGGGCATTTTTATAGGGGCTGATGGACAGGGTTGTGGTCACATAGTCAAAGCCCTGCTCTTTTGCATAGGCGACGGACCTGCCAAGGCGCAGGCGATAGCATTTTTCGCATCGGGCACCGCCCTCCGGCAAATGCTCAAGACCTGAGGCAATGGTATCAAACTCTGTACTGTCGTAAGGTGGTGCAACCACAGAGACATCAGGCAGATTCATAATCTGCGTCAGCCGTTTTAACTCTTCTAAACGAAAGGCAAACTCACTTTCAGGCGAGATGTTAGGGTTATAAAAATAAAGTGTAATATCAAAATGTTTACTCAAAAGCTCTAAAACGGCACTGGAGCAAGGCGCACAGCAGGCATGCAAAAGCAGGGTCGGCTTTTGGCCGGCACCCTGTATGTTAGCAATTTCCTGCTCCATTTGTTTTTTATAATTAACTGAATTCTGCTTCATAATCCACCCTTAAAACGGCAATTTTTTACCTTGCTTCTGCCACTCACGGAACTCTGCCGTCGCGCAGAAAATAACATCACCTGATGAGTTAATGGCTGTCTCTAAAGAATCCTGCACAACGCCGATGATAAAGCCAACAGCAACCACCTGCATGGCAACATCCTGCCCCACACCTAAAAGAGAGCACGCCATAGGAATGAGTAGCAAAGACCCACCGGCAACACCGGAAGCACCGCAGGCACCCAAAGTTGCCACAAAGCTCAAAAGAATCGCCAGAAAAATATTCACGCTGACGCCCTGTGAGAACGCTGCAGCTAAGGACATAACCGTAATGGTAATGGCAGCCCCATCCATATTGATGGTGGCACCCAGCGGAATGGAAACGCTGTAATACTCACGGTCTAAGCCCAGCTTTTCACACAGGCTCATATTGACCGGAATGTTTGCCGCCGAGCTTCTTGTAAAGAAGGCCGTGAGACCGGATTCTCTAAAACATTTAAGCACCAAAGGATAAGGATTTTTCTTTAATACAACTGCCACAATCAGGGGGTCAATAACAAGAGCAACCGCCAGCATACAGCCAACCAAAAGCAACAATATCTTACCGTAATCAGTAAAAACTTCAAGACCGTTTTCGCTGACAGTTCTGTAAACAAGGCCTAAAATACCGAAAGGTGCCAGCTGAATTACCCAGGCAACCGTTTTAGAAACCGCGTTGGAAATGTCCGTTAAAACTGCCTTCGTTTTTTCGTCGGCACCAATTTTTAATGCCAGACCGAAAACAACTGCCCAGGTCAGAATACCCACATAGTTGGCAGAGATAAGTGCCTGCACAGGGTTCATAACCATATTGGAAAGAAGCCCACTAAACACTTCACCAAGACCTGCCGGCGGTGTTTGCTCAGCCGCCTGAGACAGGGAAATGGTAACAGGAAACAAGTAACTGCCAAGCACCGCCACCACAGCTGCCAGAAAGGTGCTCAGTGTATACAGTATAATAACAGTTCTGAAACGTTTGCCAATGCCCTGACCGGCGCTTGCAAGCGAAGCAATCACCAAAACAAACACCAAAACCGGCGCAATGGCCTTAAGGGCACCCACAAAAATATCACCAAACACAGTAACAAAGCCTGCCTGAGGCACCCAGATGCCCAATATAACACCAATAACCAGGCCAATAGCAATCCGCAAAATCAGCGGAGATTTTGTATACATTTGTACGATTCGTTTCATAACTGCCTCCCTCGCTCTCAGCATAATAAATTTGCTTTTATCAATCTGTAGACTGATATATAATATTGTACCATATTCGAAGCAAAATTAAAAGACATTATACAAAAAAATGTATCCCGCACGCCTGCCAATACGTTGACAAACCTCTGACAGAGTGCTATAATAACCTGTGTTATCACTACGACTTTAAGGGGTGCAAACTATGATACTTGCCATTGATATCGGAAACACCAATATCGTTCTTGGCGGTTTTTTGGATGATGAGCTTTCCTTTGTTGCACGTATTGCCACAAACCCATCCAAAACCGAAGATGAATATGCTACAAAAATCGGTAGTGTTCTACGGCTTCATGGTATTGATAAGGCAACAATTCAGGGTGCGATCATTGCATCTGTTGTACCGCCCTTAAATGCCGTGATGAAGCAGGCCATTAAAATGGCTTACGGTGTAGATGCCCTGCTGGTTGGTCCCGGCATCAAAACCGGCATCAACCTGCATTGTGACAATCCGGCATCCGTGGGTGCTGATTTAATTTGTGCCTGTGTGGCAACCCACCACATTTACGGCAGTCCTTCTTTAATTGTGGATATGGGCACTGCCACAAAAATTTTAGTGATGGATAAAACCGGTACCTTTTGCGGTGCTTCTATCATCCCCGGTGTGAACATTGGCTTAAAGGCACTGGCAAGTGGCACGGCGCAGCTCCCTCAGATTAGTCTTGAGGCGCCTCCCTCTGTTGCAGGCAAAAACACTATCGACTGTATGCGTTCAGGTGTTGTGTTTGGTAACGCCTCTATGATAGACGGTATGATTGACCGCTTTCACGAAGCCGCAGGCGAAGCTTATCCTGTGTATGCAACAGGCGGCCTTGCCCCGACCATTTTGGCACATTGTAAGCACGATATTATGATTGATCATGATTTGGTTTTAAAAGGCTTAAATATTATATATAAGAAAAATAAATAAATTACTTTGTTGTCTGCCCCTAGTCATCGGAGATTCGAACTCATTACGGTTCAAATCTCCGATGACTAGGGGAAGATATAAATTTATTTGCGTTGCACCGCTTAGTGGGCGACAGCAAGGAGGAATTTTTTATGGAAACAACAAAGAAAAGAATGTCAACTGAGACTTTGGTCTTAGGAGCGGTACTGACTGCACTGGTATTCATTCTGCAGATGATGGGCTCATTTATTCACTTGGGACCCTTCTCTATCTCGCTGGTTTTGATACCCATTGTCATTGGTGCGGCTACCTGCGGCACAAAAATCAGCACCTGGCTTGGATTGGTATTCGGCGTCGCGGTACTGGCAAGTGGTGATGCTGCCGCATTTTTAGCAGTTGATGTTCCCGGAACCATTATTGTCGTGTTGCTAAAAGGCATCTTGTGCGGTTTTTTAGCAGGTCTTAGTTACAACCTGCTGAAACATTATAACCGCTATTTGGCGGTGATTGTTGCCGCAATTATATGTCCGCTGGCAAACACCGGTGTCTTTCTGCTTGGATGCTTGGCTTTCTTTATGGATACTGTTGCCCAATGGGCACAGGCCGCTAATTTAGGTGGTGGCGTTGCACACTATATGATTTTTGGTTTAGTCGGTGCCAACTTCCTTTTCGAGCTTGGTACAAACATTATCTTAAGTCCTGTGGTTGTCAGACTGTTAAACATTCGTTTACAACAAAAATAATAATTACACAAGGCATAAAACTACTTTTGGTTTTATGCCTTTTTTCTCGCTTTTTCTTACTTTTATGAATTGACATTGACCACCATTTTCGTATATAATTATATTTGTAAAAATATGTCTTACAAAGACTTAAATAAAAGGAGACGATGTTATGGCAAAACTGACTTTGACGGTTAAAAATCAAAATGGTGATGTGTTGGCTACCAAAACAGCCGACAATCGATGTGCTTTAGCTTACCACGGCACCTATGCTGAGGGCGACCAGCTTGTTTTTTCTACCGATGCAAAAAACAGCTTCGTTATGCTGCAGCTGGATGATGCTATGGGTGAAAACTTTGTGTATATGAAAGCAAACGAGCTTCTTTTCACCATTCCCTTTAACGAAAAAAGATATTCCTACTGCACCAAAGCCTTCATCGGCGAATGGCACGTGCTTACTGCCCGTGTTGCAACGGAAGCAGAAGTTAAAATGAATAAAAATCTGGCTAAAAACGTATACGACCAGGCAGCTGATTTAGGTCTGTACCCCCACGCACACGCAAACGTTGAAACCCGTGGCGAATCTGTCTTTGCTGCAAGAAACGCTATCAACGGCAACATCTGTAACGAAAGTCACGGCCTGTGGCCCTATGAATCATGGGGTATCAACATGCAGGACGATGCTGAAATCACCGTTGAATTCGGCAGAAAGGTTTTGGTTGACCGCATCGTTTTAGTGACCCGTGCAGACTTCCCTCACGATAACTGGTGGCAAGAAGTAACCCTCTCCTTCTCTGACGGCACAAAGCTGGTTCAGAAGCTGGAAAAATCCTATGACCCCCACGAAATCATCCTGCCGGAAGCAAAAACCATTGAATGGGTGACCATGAGCGATATGAAAAAAGACCCCACCGACCCCTCTCCCTTCCCGGCACTGACTCAGATTGAAGTTTACGGTATTGAAGCATAAGGAGGCATTTTAATGCAAACCATTGCAAAAATCGTTGATGAGCATCGTCAACTGATTTTAGATACCCTTGATTATATCTGGGAAAACCCCGAAACCGGTTACCGCGAATGGAAAACGACAACGTATATGGAAGACGTTTTCACAAGTCTTGGCTATGACATTGTCAAAGCAGAGGGCATCCCCGGTTTATATACCATAATTGATACCGGTCGTCCCGGTCCTGAGCTACTCATTATGGGTGAGCTTGATTCTCTGATTTGCCAGACCCATCCTGAGGCAGACCCCGAGACCGGTGCTGTTCACTGCTGTGGTCACGCAGCACAATGCGCAGCCTTAGTCGGCATTGCTGCCGCACTGAAAAATCCTGAAATTTTAGACCGCCTTTCCGGCAGAATCCGCCTTTGCGCCGTTCCGGCTGAAGAGCTGATTGAAATCGGTTATCGCAGCGAGCTGAAGGCTCAGGGCAAAATCCGCTATTTTGGCGGCAAGCCTGAGTTTTTATCCCGTGGGTATTTTGACGGTGTCGATTTAGCCTTTATGGTGCACACCACCTCCGGCGAAGATTTTATTGCAGGTAACGGCAATGTTGGGTGCATCGCCAAAAAAGTAATTTATAAGGGCGTTTCAGCCCACGCCGGTGGTTCTCCATGGAACGGTTGCAATGCGCTGTATGCTGCCAACTTAGGTCTATCCGGCATCAATGCCATTCGTGAGACCTTTAAAGAGCCGGATATCATCCGCGTACATCCTATCATCACTCAGGGTGGAACAGCCGTCAACGCCATTCCTGAAGCAGTTTGCATTGAAAGCTATGTCCGCGGCAGCAGCTTTGAAGGCATTAAAAGCGCAAACGAAAAGGTAAACCGCGCTCTTTGCGGTGGTGCTTTGGCGATTGGCGCTAATGTAGACATTTGCGACATTCCCGGTTATGCACCGCTATACAACGATCCGAATCTGATTGCCGTTGCCGCCGAAGCACTGCAGGAGGTAATGCCCGGTAAGGAACTGAAGCAAACCGGCAGAATTGGTTCCGGTAGTACCGATATGGGTGATTTATCCTGCATTATGCCGGTTATCCATCCCCATGCACCGGGTGCTGTCGGCACATCACACGGTGATAATTATTACATTGATAACCCTGACCTTGCCTGCGTTGGTTCAGCAAAATGGCAGGTTGCCCTTGCCGTAAAGCTTTTGGAAAACGGTGCCGAAAAAGCCAAAAAAATCGTTGCGGACTACAAGCCACAATTTGCATCAAAAGAAGAATATCTGGCGTATCTTGATTCTTTTGATGACTCCGGCGACCGAATTACATATCACGAAGACGGAACAGCCAGCGTCCGTCTGAAAAAACAGTAAACAGAAAAGACATAAGAGGTGGATTATTATGCAACTGTTGGTTTTAGTATTAAACAAAGTTGAAGTGTTAGAAGATTTAATGACTCAAATGGCATCAGGCGGCATCTCCGGCGCAACCATTTTAAGCAGCACCGGTATGGCAACCGCCCTGATGCATTCAGAAGAAGAGGTCCCTATGTTCGGCATTTTGAGAAAGGTTTTTAACCCCGACCGTGTGGAAAGCAAAACCATTTTCACAGTTTTAAGGGATGAACAGATTGATACCGCAAAAGAGATTATTAATCGTGTTACAGGCGGCCTTTCAAACCCCAACACCGGCATTTTGTTTACCCTTCCGATTAATTCAGTTGAAGGATTGGTGAAATAAAAAATGCAAATGAGTATCTTGTGGTATGTAGCGATTATCATTTTTTCCGGTATGCTTTGCGGCAGACTGGTAAAGCTTATAAAGCTTCCTAACGTTACCGGTTACCTGATTGCCGGTCTTATCATCGGTCCCTGCTGTTTAAAGCTTGTTCCGGGAAACATTGTGGAGCATCTGACCATTATTTCTGAGGTAGCACTTGGTTTTATTGCCTTTTCCATCGGTAGTGAATTTAAACTGAGCTATTTAAAAAAGATTGGCATTGCCCCTATTATCATAGCCATTTTTGAAGCCCTGGCTGCTGTTATATTAGTCTTTTTAGGTTTGTCTGCCTATACAAAAGATATTCCTTTCTCACTTGTGCTGGCTGCCATTGCTGCAGCTACTGCGCCGGCAGCTACCATTATGGTTGTAAATCAATACAAAGCTAAAGGCCCCGTCACCAGCACCCTGCTCACCGTTGTTGCAGTTGATGACGCCATTGCACTCATGGCATTTGGCGTGTGTGTTGCCATTGCAGGTATGATTACTGGCAAGGGTGACACCGGCTTTTGGGCAAGTATTTTAAAACCGGTGATTGAAATTGTGGGTGCCTTAGGCATTGGAGCAATTCTTGGCTTTTTAATGCAGCTTCCCCTTCATTTTTTCAAAAAACCGGGCAACCGACTGAGCATCGTTATTGGCACGGTCTTTTTAGGTATTGCCTTAGCAGAGCTGACAGGTTTTTCATCCCTGCTGCTTTGTATGGCGCTGGGCTCTGTGTTTGTCAACGTCAGCCACGAAAGCAACGAGGTTATGCACATTGCTGAGTCCATCACCCCGCCCATTTACCTGATGTTTTTCGTTGTGTCAGGTGCTGAGCTTGATGTAACAATTTTAGCAAGCATTGGTGTTATCGGCGTCATTTACCTTGTTCTGCGTGTTGCAGGCAAAATTGGTGGTGCTATGCTGGGCGCATTAATTATGAAGACTGAGAAAAAGGTTGTTAAATATCTCGGCTTCACTCTTCTCCCACAGGCAGGTGTTGC
This sequence comes from Oscillospiraceae bacterium, assembly GCA_015068905.1. Classification (GTDB taxonomy): domain Bacteria; phylum Bacillota; class Clostridia; order UBA1381; family UBA9506; genus UMGS755. Next base: position 19,617 of record SVJQ01000028.1, read on the forward strand.
CATTGGTCTTTCTCTGGTTGCCACCACAGTTGTGCCCGACTACGGTCCGCAAATTCGTGCAGTCATCCTGTGTGCAACCCTAATTTACGAACTAATTGGTCCGGTTGTTGTAAAAATTTCCTTGAAAAAAGCCGGCGAAATACAGTAACAAAAAACCACCCCATCGGGTGGTTTTTGTTGCTAGGTTAGTCATCGGAGATTTGAACTGATTGCGCCTTATACTTGCTAAATTTGAATGCTTTCAATTTGTCGGTTTTGCAGGGCGCCAGCCCAGCTTCAACCTCCGCATTAAAATCATTTTAAATTTTTCTACGTATAAGGTCGGAGAG
>SVJQ01000006.1 GCA_015068905.1 Oscillospiraceae bacterium
GCCACGGATTGTTTCGGAAAGGGGCACATAAGTACCGGGGATACCTGTGAACTTTTCGGATACAAAGAAAGGCTGAGATAAAAATCTCTGAATCTTTCTGGCGCGCTGAACGAGCAGTTTATCATCATCAGACAACTCATCCATACCCATAATAGCAATAATATCCATCAGTTCCTGATAGCGCTGCAAAATTCTCTGCACCTCACGGGCAACACTGTAATGCTCTTCACCCAAAATTTCAGGTGATAGAATGCGGCTTGTAGACTCTAAAGGATCAACAGCCGGATAAATACCTTGTGACGCAATGTTACGGGATAATACCGTTGTAGCATCTAAGTGTGCAAAGGTTGTTGCAGGCGCCGGGTCAGTTAAGTCATCCGCCGGAACATATACTGCCTGAATAGATGTAATAGAACCCTTTTTCGTGGATGTAATACGTTCCTGCAGTGTGCCCATTTCATTTGCAAGGGTTGGCTGATAACCAACAGCAGAAGGCATACGGCCTAAGAGTGCTGACACCTCAGAACCTGCCTGTGTGAAACGGAAAATATTATCAATGAACAAAAGCACGTCCTGCCCTTCTTCATCGCGGAAGTATTCTGCCATGGTAAGACCGGAAAGCGCCACACGCATTCTTGCACCCGGTGGCTCGTTCATCTGACCGTATACCAAGGTGGTGTTATTGATAACGCCGGATTCTTGCATTTCGTTGTAAAGGTCATTACCCTCACGGGTTCTTTCCCCTACACCGGTGAAGACAGAAAGACCGCCGTGTTGTTTGGCAATGTTGTTGATAAGCTCCATGATTAACACGGTTTTACCAACACCTGCGCCACCGAACAAGCCGATTTTACCACCCTTTGAATAGGGGCAAATCAGGTCAATAACCTTAATACCGGTTTCAAAAATCTCAGCCTGAGTTGCAAGGTCAGAATATTCAGGTGCTGCTCTGTGAATGTTCCAGTGTTCCTCTGTGTCCGGTGCCGGTTTGTTGTCAACCGGGTCACCTAAAACATTAAAAATTCTGCCTAAGGTGTCACGACCCACGGGCACACTGATAGCCTTACCTGTATCGGTAACAGGCGTGCCACGCTTTAAGCCGTCTGTTGAAGCCATAGCAATACAGCGCACTACATTGTCACCAATGTGCTGTGCCACTTCAACAGTAAGGGTTTTGTCACCGTTCGGCATTGTTAAGGCGTTATATATGGCAGGCAGACTGCCTTTTTCAAAACAAACGTCAACAACAGGTCCCATAACCTGTGAGACGGTTCCTTTTGCTGTATCAGACATTTGGTTATACCTCCTTATGCATCGCTGCCTGCAACAATCTCAGTAATCTCTTGGGTGATGGCACCCTGACGGGCACGGTTATAATCAAGATAGAGATTGTCAAGCATTTGCTGTGCATTTTTTCCGGCTGAATCCATCGCTACTCTTCTTGCTGCCACCTCAGACGCAAAGCTTTCTTTAACAGCGGCTACAATGAGTGCAGCAATATATTCATAAATTGCTGTATTTAAAACAGTCAGTTCATCAGGTTCAAAAATAACGCTGACAGACTTTGTGTTTTCACTTTTTTCCAAGGGTAAAATCCATTTAACCTGCGCTTCCTGCGACATAATGGATATATATTTTGTACAAACAATACCTACCCTGTCAAATTCGCCCTCAAAAAATCGATTACAAAGCTTTTTTGACAGAGAAAGTGCATCACGATAGCCAAAGGCTTCAGCTAAAACCGGCTCAGCACCATAACGCTCACAAGCCCGCTTGCCAACCGGAATCACTTCATCAGCATCCAGTTCCTTTGCAAGGCGAAAAACATTGGCGTTATACCCACCGGCAAGCCCACGGTCACCGGCTACAATAATCAAGCAGGTTTTGCCACCCTCACAGCGAGCCATATACGGGCTTTTTTCACAATCACGGCAAGCGGTCAGCATAGATATTGCATCACTGATCGTATCTGCATATTCCTTACTTTTTGCCATCCCTTCAGTTGCACGTTTGATTTTTGAAGATGCAACAAGCCCCATAGCGCTGGTTAAATGCAGGGTTGAATCAACGCTTTTAATACGGGATTTTAGCTTTTTAATATCTGCGCCCATATCCTCACCTCTGCATCTTACCGAGAGCTTCTTTTAGCATATCAAAATCGGCATCATCAGCAAACCCTGCTTCAAAGCGCTCGAGTAGCTTGCCATATTCATTTTCAAGCCGTTCATACAGCGCCTGTTCATAGGCTTTGACTTCACTAACGGCAATGTCGTTTAAGTAGCCGTTAATTGCCGCATAAATAATAGCAACCTGACAGCCCACACGAACCGGCGAATTTCTGTCTTGTTTCAAAACCTCAACAATACGTTCACCCAAAGCAAGACGGGCTTTGGTATCAGCGTCGAGGTCGCTGCCGAACTGAGCAAAGGCCTGCAGTTCACGATACTGTGAATAAATCAGTTTCAGCTCACCGGATACCTTTTTCATTGCCTTAAGCTGTGCAGAACCACCCACACGGCTGACAGAAATACCCGGGTTGATAGCAGGCATAACACCGGCGTGGAAGAGTTCCGTTTCCAAAAAAATCTGACCATCGGTAATTGAAATAACATTGGTCGGGATGTAAGCCGAAACGTCACCTGCCTGTGTTTCAATAAGGGGAAGTGCTGTGATAGAACCGCCACCGTACTCTTCTGCTACGCAAGCCGCTCTCTCGAGTAGTCTTGAATGGAGATAGAATACGTCACCGGGATACGCTTCACGACCCGGCGGACGGCGAATTAACAAGGAAAGCGCACGGTATGCCACCGCATGCTTGGATAAATCATCATAAATAATTAAAACATCTTTGCCTTGCTCTCTGAAATATTCAGCCATAGCACAACCTGCATAAGGTGCTACATACTGCAGGGGTGCAGATTCTGAAGCAGAGGCCGAAACAATAATGGTATATTCCATTGCACCGGCACGGGTCAGTTCGTTTGCAAGCTGAACCACCGATGAATTTTTCTGACCGATTGCAACATAAATACAAATAACACCTGTGTTTTTCTGATTCATAATGGTGTCAATGGCAATTTCAGTTTTACCTGTCTGGCGGTCGCCGATGATAAGCTCACGCTGACCACGACCGATGGGAATCATACTGTCAATGGCTTTGATACCTGTTTGCAGAGGGACAGAAACGCTTTTTCTTTCAATAATACCGGGTGCCTCAGACTCAATGGGGCGCTCCTCGCTGGTTTCGACAGGGCCTTTACCGTCGATAGGCTGACCCAAAGCATCTACAACACGACCAAGCAAAGCTTCGCCAACCGGGACAGATACAACACGACCGGTTCGTTTAACAACGGACCCTTCCCTAATCTGATTATTATCAGACAAAAGAGCAACAGAAACGGTTTCGCTCTCTAAGTTCTGCGCCATACCAAAGCTGCCATCTTCAAATTCAACAAGCTCACTTGCCATACAGTCACGCAGGCCATAAACACGGGCGATACCGTCACCAACTAAGATAACAGTACCTGTCTCGCGCATTTCGACCTTGTTGTTATATTGCTTAATCTGTTCTTTTATAATATTACTGATTTCCTCAGGTCTGGCATTCATTTGCTGATCACTTCCTTTATATCACCGAGACGACGCAGAAGACTTGCGTCTATCTGTTTGCCGTCTGTTTCAATAATCATACCGCCTAACACAGCCTTATCAACAGTCAGGCAAATGTTAACAGGATGACCAAATTTTGCTTCCAGTTTCTTTTTCAGTTCAGCTTCTTGCTTGTCAGTTAAGGGGACTGCACAAGTTACGTTGGCAGTTAGAACCTGACTCGCTTCTTCCATAAGGCGGCTGAATTCATCAATGGCATCAAGCAAATAGCGAATATATGAGCGCTCACACAGAAGCTTTAAAAAAGAAACAGCATAAGGGTGCAGCTCACCAAAGGCCTTATCAATCAGGCTAAGGCGTTCTTCAAGCAGAATCGCCGGTGAGGCAAGCAGGTCAAGATAACCTTCATTCTCTACAGCAGCATCTTTTATAAACATAAGTGACTCTGACACCAATGAACAGCAATCTTCTTCACTGGCAAGCATAAAAAGTGCCGCTGCATACTCTTTACTCATATCAGTCATGGTCATCACCTATCTGCTCAATCACAGAATCAATCAGATTTTTGTGGTCATCCATATTGATTTCTCTCTCTAACAGTTTTTCGGTTAGTACAGCTGAAACATTTACAATCTCTTGTTTAATGTCATCTGTTGCCTGTTTGCGATACAAATCAGCGGCTGTTTCGGCCTGGCGGATAATACCGTCTGCCTTCTCCTTTGCCTCTTCAATCATTTTCTCACTGCGCCAGCTGGCGGTATCTGTCGCTTTTTGGATGATTGCTTCTGCCTCATGATCTGCGCCGTCCAATTTCTCTTTCCATTCCTGCTCACTCAAAAGAGCCTTCTCTTTTGCGTTATCTGCATCAGAATAAAGCTTGTCCAGCGCAGACTGTCTCTCTGCTAGCATTTTTTGAACAGGCTTATACAAAAATTTTTTGATAAGTAAAAACAAAATAATGAGATTTGCGATTGAAATTAAAATCTGCCACAAGTTGACAGAGATTATAGCTAATGATTGCATGCTTGTTCACTCCAAGAATAGTCTTAAATCGGCTTAACCTATGGTGCTCATTAAGATGTCTACAAGCATATTGGGAGCAACAAAAATCAATAAAATAGCAATAACCAGTGCATATAAGCCGGTTGTCTCGGCAATGGCACAACCCATCAGCATCGTTGTGGTTACAGAACCCTTTGATTCAGGCTGGCGGCCAATGGCTTCACAGGCCTTGGCAACGGCGTTACCTTCACCAATACCGGGACCGATACCGGCAATCATAGCTGTTCCGGCACCTAATGCACAGCATCCTAAAATAATTGCAATTGCGATTTCTAACATATTAATTACCTCCAACTAATTTTTTGTTTTTCTTTAATTGTCTTTTTTCATATATGTCAGCAGGAAAACCGTTTGCAACATACAGCATTGTGAGCATCGCAAAAATGTATGCCTGCAACAAGCCGCTGAATATATCAAAATAAATGGATAAGATAGCGGGCAGACCGATTTGCAGGAATGGAAACTCCCCTAATATGCCCGGTAAAAAGCGAAACAACAAGGAAGATAAACCCTGTAATCCTGTTGCAACCAAAACCGAAATTACTGATCCGGAAAGAACATTTCCGTAATGACGGAAAGCCATTGAAATCGGCGTTGCTATCTCGCTGATGATATTTAGAGGCGCAAGCAGCGGAACTGGATCGCCAAAGGATTTAACATATTGCACCGGACCACACTTGAATTTATAATATGTGATTAAAACAAATACAACAAGTGCCCAACCGCCAACTATGTTAATATCAGATGTTGGCGGATACAAACCCAACAGGGAAAGTAAACTTGATAGCGCCGAGAGACCTAAAATAGCTGTCACAAAGGGTGCAAAGCCTGAAAAATAATACCCCATATTGCCATCAACCATTGCCTGAACCTTTTCAACAACCCATTCTGCCACATGGTGACGAATTAACATTTTTTTTGCGGTAATGCCATGCGTTAAAAACAGACACAAACCAAACACAGTAATCAATACTGCCAGCGAGTTAACTTGGGATTCTGTAATCGGTAGTGACTGGACCGGCGTTGGCAACGTAAAATATATCGCTGCACCGGTAATGTTGATTCCCTCTGATGGTGCTTTTGTCAATACTTTTAAAATAATAAGGAAAACAAGGGGCAAAACCATCATTGCTATATACAATATATCAATTGCAACAAATGAACCATTTTTATGTTTCATTCCGATGAGCCGCCTCCTTTGCTTTTAACTGAAAAGCCTTAACAAAAATCCCAATTCTGGAGAAAAACAGTGGAAGAATTACAGCTATTGCTGAAAAGCATGGTAACAATACGCCAACCGCAACAAGCACAAACAAGATAAATGTACGCAGCGTCTGAGACAATTTGATGATTTTTTTTGCCTCTTCTGGCTCTTTTAAAACAGCCTTTTGCACAAAAAGACCCATGCAAAAAAAATTTAAAACCGAGATGGCACCACCCCATAAATTTCCCAGCAGCACAGTATAATCCCATTTATGCATAAAAAGAAAAACCGCTTGCATTAAAACGCTCAGAAGCAAGGTCAAGACAGCAACATAAGTTGTTTCTTTAGCTACAACTTTCTCGACTTTCACTATAAACAGCTCCTTTACATAATGCAAAACGATTTTGACATTAATTTACGCAAAAAACATTTTTATATTCTTAGCATTTAATATAATGGATATTTTACCACAAATTGTAGTTTACGTCAATAATTTTTAAATAAATTGTGTAGATATAGTATTTTATTTAAAAAAATTTCTTTTTTTATACAAATATTGACATATAGTGACATTGATGGTATAATTAAAAAAATGTAAAAAACGGAGGATTAATTATGATTTGTCAAAATTGTGGTAATGAACTTCCTGAGGGTTCAAACATTTGCCTGAACTGTGGTTTTGAAACCGTAGCGCCCGCACCCGTTCAGGAAAAAGCAGCAGATGTCCCTGGTAAAACCTTGGGTCTTGTATCTATGATTTTAGGTATTGTTTCTATTGCATGTTGTAATCTGCTTGGATTAGTTTCTATCGCTGGTTTAATTACCGGTATTCTTTCAAGCAAGCAAGCAAAAGCAGCTGGTCTGAAGAACAATCAGTCTCTCGCCGGTATCATCTGCTCTATTATTGGACTTGTTTTATTTATTGTAGGTGTTATTTTCTGCATCATTTATTTCATCGGTATGGGCGTTGCAAGTTCCTCATACTATTATTAATATTATGAAGTATATACAAAATAAACGCTTGTTAGTTATTTTGTTTGATGCATTGATCGTAGCCGTAGGTTTTTGTATAAAGCCTATGGCTATCTTCATGTTTCAAACCGGAATTTCACAATGTTCTTATTACAAAAACGGGATTATTTGTCCGGGGTGCGGCGGCACAAGATGCGTTTATAACTTTTTCTCCGGCAATTTGTATCAATCATTTGTATTTCACCCCTTTGTCTTTTGTATGATATGGTACTGTTTTTTAGTTATTCTGCTTTTAAACTTAGAATTTATTTTTAAAAGCAAAATAGCAAAAAGAATTCGTCGTTTTCTTCTTGATTATCGAACTATCATCGTGCTTTTTATCTGCTTTGTTATATTTGGGTTGTCCAGGAATTTTATCCCTTTTATTAATCCATTTCCTAAACTTTAAAATTCTAAACTAGTTGACAAAATGCAACAAAAATGTTAGAATATATCTAACTTATTTTTATATTGGAGGGTTTTATTATGGTTTGTCAAAATTGTGGTAGCGAAATTCCTGAAGGTGCTTGCGCTTGCGTAAACTGCGGTACTTTAGTTCAGGAGACAGTTGTAACACCGGCCAACGAAAAACCTGCAGCTGCTCCCGGTCAAATTATGGGAATTGTATCCTTGGTATTAGGTATTCTTTCTATATTGTCCGGATGTTGCTGTTCTTTTATTATCGGTTTCTTTTCACTTATAGCTGTTATTCCATTTGCAATTGCAGGGGTGATAACCGGTGTTATTGCATTAAAACAGGCTAAAGAAGCCAACACAAAGAATGTTATGGCTATTGTGGGTATTGTCTGCTCAGCTCTCGGTATCCTTTCAGGTTTAGTTTATGCTATCCTCTTTGTTGGTATTTTAGGTTTAGGCGCAGCAACTGCTTATACTTATTGATTTAGTTGTATTTTGCAAAAAAGCCACAGGTATAAAAACCTGTGGCTTTTTTTGCAAACTCTAGACAGTAACATAGCGCTTGACAAAAAATGCCATAAATGCTATAATAAAAAAATCAAGATTAGTTTTTCAGGGGGATAATACTATGTTTTGTCCAAACTGTGGTAAGGAAATCTTAGATAATGCATACGTTTGTGTACACTGTGGTGTCAAAACGCCCGGGGTTATAACGGTTCGTGCAAAAGAACCTGTTGTTCCCGGTAAAGGTTTAGGCATTTTCTCGATGATTATGGGGATTCTTTCCATCGCGTGTTGTTCCGGTTTTGGTACTTTTCCGATTGTCGGCTTGATTACCGGTATTGTGGCAAAAAGCAAAGCGAAAGCTGCAGGTATGGAAAACTCTTATGCCACTGCCGGAATTATTTGTTCTTCCGTGACGATTGCACTTGCGCTTTTAGGCTTAATCTTTTATATTGTATATATAATTTTCGTACTTGTCTTAGGTGTCGGTGCGGCAAGCACCTCATACTATTACTGATAATAGTCGCAAAATAGCGTTAAAAAAAGGCTGCGTATGCAGCCTTTTTTTATTTCTTATCTTAGTCAACCCATGAAAAATAACTTAAAATATTATTTAAACCTGCCTCAGAGTCAGATGTTACAGATACACTTGCCAGATATCCGTTACATTTGATAGAAAAACTGCACTGATGCATTTTGATGTTTTCAAAATCTGCCGTGATATACATCGCATCGAGCGTCCTACCTGCAACAGTCGCTTTTTTAATTTCGTATCCAACGCCTGTAAAGCCCATATTTTCAAAGCTGGATTCGATTGTAGAGAAAAGCGTTTCGTAGTTACTTGCGATATCCAGCGCTGCAAGCTGAGCTGCATCAACTTTCTCAAAATTAATGTTTACATTGTTCATCGTTGCATCTTCAGCTACAAACATATCATAAATAACCTGAGCCTCTTTCATAAGCTCTTCATAATCTTCTCCTGCCATTTCTGCTGTAGCCTGATTCATTTCTTTAATTTTAGCTTCGTCTGCATAGGTCCATCCGGCGGGTGCTGTGAAGCGGATACCGGCAAATTCATTGGTATAGATGCTTCCCTCTACAGTGCCTAAAGAAAAAGTTTTTTCGATGGCAGGCGTCTCACTTCCCCCTGAGGGCGCAACTTCGACGTCATTTGCAACATCAGCAAGCATTCCACAAGCGCTAAATGACAAAGTTAATACTGCCACCATAAGTAATGTAATTAGTTTTTTCATAAAAATCTCCTCCATTTACTTATAAAATTTCATGACTGTCCAAAAGAATGGTAAAGGGACCGTCGTTAACTAAAGAAACCTTCATATCGGCCCCGAAAATGCCGCATTCTGTTTTTTTAAACAGTTCCCCGCATCTTTTCTTGATGTGCTCATATAATTCTTCTGCAAGGGCTGGATTGCCGGCATTTGTAAAACTAGGTCGGTTGCCCTTTCTGCAGTCAGCATACAGGGTGAACTGAGAAACCACCAACACTTCTCCTTCAACCTGACCGATGCTCAGATTTGTTTTGCCGTTTTCGTCCTCAAATATCCGTAAGCGGCTTACCTTTTCAATCATTTTATCAGCAATTTCATAGGTGTCTTCGTTAGAAACGCCGACAAAAATCAGATAGCCCTTACCAATCTGACCGACAACAGCACCCTCTACCTCAACCTTTGCCTCTAAAACACGTTGTAAAACCAGTTTCATTATCTCATATCCTTTTGTCTATATGGCTTAATTTTGTATCATTTGTTTTTTAAGCTTCAGCGCCAGAATTTTTCTCACACTTTGTTCAATACGCCCACGGGAAATGTCACCTGACTCAACCGCACTGACAATAGCAGCATGAGTTGCTTCGAGATCAGCCGGCATTAAAATCATATCCACCCCTGCTTTAATGGCGCGAACAGCTGCATCTTTTGCAGAATAGTTCTGTGTGATTGCCCCCATACTGAATGAGTCAGTAATAATAATGCCTTGATAGCCCAACTCGTCAATCAGCATATCGGTAATGACTTCTTTTGAAATGGATGCCGGTACTTTTTCTGTAACAGCATTAACCAAGGTCATGTGTGACACCATAATAAAATCTGCCCCGGCATCAATACCGTTTTTAAAAGGCAAAAATTCTGACTGACGGAGCTGTTCAAGGGTTCTTGTACTGGCAGAATAGCCGGTATGAGAATCCACTTGTGTGCTTCCATGACCGGGAAAATGTTTAAGGGTTGCAGATAAGCCGTTTTCCTGCATACCTTTCACCGTGCTTTCCACCATAGACGCAACAAGAGCTGGGTCAGAGCCGAAAGAACGGTCTCCAATTTCGGTGTTACCGGCATTAACTAAAACATCAGCATCCGGCGCAAAGTCAACGTTAAAACCAAGGGCTTTCAGCTCTGTTGCCAGCGTCTTGCCCACCTCGTATGCTTTTTTAGCATCGCCACCATCGCCAATCTGCTTCATGGGCGGGTGCTTGGTTGTTCCCATCGCACCATTACTGCCAAGACGTGATACCCTGCCACCTTCTTCGTCAACACTGATAAAAACAGGAATTTCAGAATAGGACTGGGTGTTGGAAATCATTTGAATTGTCTGATCGCGACTTTCAAAATTTTTAGCAAAATAAACAATGCCGCCAACAGGATATTTTTCAATAGCCTGACGGGTTGTTTCACCTGCGGCAACAGCTGTGCCGATTTTGGTGATAGACTCAGGTGTAACAAACATCATCTGATACACCATATCGCTCAGACTCATATCCTTCATCAGCTCATCAACCGTGGCTGCCGTTGTATCGGCAGCATTCTGAGCCGTCGGTGTCTGCGATGGCTGAGTCGTATCAGTCGGTGCAACTTCAGGGGCACCTTCAGGTTGTTGCAATGATTTTTTTGTTACAAAGCTACCGGTAAAATATCCGGCAGAAAACACAAGAGCCATCACAAGTACCAAAATAACAGAGATAATAACAAGTGGCTTTTTACCGGGTCTGCGTCTTTGTGCCACAAATCTTCTAGACATAAAAATCCCTCAATTCCATCAGTAACAAATGATTTTTTCTCTATTCAGTATATCATTTAACCGCTTATCTGTCAATGATTCGCAAGTCTTCATCCTTACAAAACAAATGCCATAACAACAAACAAAATCAGCAAAATACTGAAGTTGCAAACCGAATACAGCCATATATAAGACCCTACCCGTTTCGGTTCATGACGGGTATACTCTTTCAGCGTTATCAGGCTGGCAAGTGAGGCAATCAACGTGCCTGCGCCGCCAATGTTGACCGCCACCAAAAGGCTTGCGTAGTTTTCTGTAAACTTAGAGAGCAAAATAGCGCTGGGAACATTGCTGATAACCTGACAAGACAATACACCAAACAAAAGCGTATGCTTCTGCACCAATCCGCCAAGAAAGTGGCTAACAGCCGGAATGTTTGCCAAATTTCCAGAAAAAATAAAGAATGCACAAAAGGTTAAAAGCAAGGGATAGTCTACCATTTTAAGTGCCTTGCGGTCTAACAACAAAAGCGCAGCCGGTATAATGATTAGGCCATAATAGTAAGGAATGGTTCGAAAGACAATGGCAATCGAAAAGGCAAACAAAATTAAATAGATAACCATCCGCTTTTTGTTCATTGGTGCAATATCGCTTTTGTGCAACACAAGCGGTTCTTTTTTTACAAAGAACAGACAGCAAAGAGTTATCAGCACAACGGATATAACAAATGGAAGCGCCATAATTTTTACAAACGTGAGATTGGGAATTGAAAAATATGAATACAAGTACAAATTCTGCGGATTGCCAAAGGGCGTTAACATTCCACCCAGATTCGCCGCAACCGTTTGCATAACAAAAGTAAAGCTTAGCAGTTTTTTGTTATCTGTTGAATCTAAAACAAAGTAGCCTAAGGGCAAAAAGGTTAAAAGTGCCATATCGTTAGCAATCAGCATTGACCCGATAAAGGTAATGTAAATCAGCGCTAAAATCGCCGTACGGGTGCTTTTAAAAACACAGACAATTTTCTTTGCCACGGTCTGAAAGAAAAAGATGTTTTTAAGTGCACAAACAACTGCCAGCGTGCAAAACAGGCAGGTAAGAGTTTTAAAATCAAAATATGTAATATAGTCTTTGCTGACAGGAACAAAAAAACAGGTAATTGCTGCTGCTAAAAATGCCACCAGCATCACAATATTGTTCCGTATCCACCTGCGCCAACTCATACTATGTCTCCTTTTTTGCCAATTACTACAGATTGCTGCATTACTGCTGCAATGCCGGATTAAACTTCTTATTTTGTTTATGGGCATACATATTTGCATCTGCCGCTTTAAAAGCCGCATCAAAAGGCTCTGCAATGCCAAATTCCACATCAGCATAGCCATAGGATAATCTAATCTGTGTCAGTTTAAATACATCTTCATTTAATACTTTAAGCCGCGATTCAACCTCAGGTGCTTGCATATCCTGCAACAGCAAAACAAATTCGTCGCCGCCAAACCGAAACACGCCACCGTTACAGTTGCCAAAATGCTGTATAAGAACACGTCCTACAAGCTCTAATATTCTATCGCCCTCGTCGTGGCCTTTTGTATCGTTAATACCTTTAAAGCCGTCAACATCCAGCACAACGCAGACAAAATGCGTAGTACTGCTCTTGCCATACTCTGTCATCTGTTTTTTTATAAAATTTTCATACGCTGTTCGGTTTGGTATATGTGTCAAAGCATCAACATAGGCAACATCTTTAAGCATATTAATTTCATAGGTTTTTTTCTTCATTTCGGCAGCACCTTTAACAGAATCAAAATACAGTATTAAGGTTAAGTAGAAAATAATACTGAAAACGGCAAAGTCAAATGTGAAATCCGACATGCTGATTCTATCAACAAAAACAAAAGCATAACGATTCACATACTGCAAAAAAAAGAAAAACAATGCAATATTCAACTTCCACCAACCGGAAAAGAACATGCGTGATTTTCTGTAACTCGGAAGCAGAACCTTGTATAAAAACAGGTTCATCAGTATCACACTTGCCGTTGTAGCAACATACAGCCAAATAAAATCTTGAATCATAACAGATAATATCAGACTTGTGCCAATGCAAATGCAAAATGAGTTTAAGTAAGTCAAAAGCAGAAAGGTCTTTTCGCTCACGGAGCCTGCCGTTGTTATATAAAAGATAAAAGCATGCAGAATCAGCACACCGAAAAAGCCGCTGATCGGATCAGCGAATATCATAACACCGGCTGAAACAAATCCAAATACAATCCAAAATAAGGCCGTAATAAGCTTACCAAATCTTCTTTTCTGCAGACAAACACCTGCTATAATATGCGAAATAATTGTCGTTAAAATACCAATATGACTCACGTTGTACCACCAATTCTATCTAATCTATCATTCGTAAAAAGACATACTGCCCACAGTCGCACAATGAGGTCTGTTGTTGTGCACCCAAGAAGATGGCGCACTTTTTACATCAATAAAGTAAAGGGCGTTTCCTACAATATCAGCACCGCCAAGCGCGCATTTTGCCGCAATCATACACTCCTTTGAGGGGGTGACATTAATTCTGTCTGTATGCGCCGGCGGAAACTGCACGCCATATTTTGTATCTAAAACAACACCCTTTATGGTGTTCGGGAACTTAGACGACTTCATGCGGTTTACCACAGTGTTTCCAACCGCCAGCTTAACCACAAAAGGCTGATAGCCGCTTTCTATTTGAATAATCTTGCCAAGATATAAAACATCTTCAAACTGATAGGAATAATCCTTGCATGCTTCCAAAACCTCTACACCGGGTGCGCTGATTTTTACCGTCAGATACAAATCATCCCATTCCACGGTATAGCCCAACACCTCAGAGACCGCACGAAGTGGAATAAATGTCAAATCCTGATAGATAATAGAGGAATAGTCCTTCTCTATCCCGTCAACAAAGCAAACATTTGTGTCAACATAAAACATAAAGCTGTGACCGTCTTTTTCCATTGTGGCGGCACGTTTTGACCCGTCCCAGAGGATTGTACCACCCACGCTATCAGAAAAAGCGCGCAAGGGGATGTAAGTTGTGTCGTCAACCATAATCGGTTTTTGAACGCATTTTATAAAGCTGCCGTTCACGGTAACATCAACAGGCATATTATAACCACCATAGGTATCAACAGCGCAAACGCTCACAGAAAACAGTAACATAATAGAGATACATAGCAGCAATATTCTTTTTAACATTTTGTCACCTCGTTGTTGGTGTTATTTAATATTTTTTGCTTCATCAACAATTTTCTTGATTTGAATCAGGCTATTTTTTATAAAGTCTTCAAAATATGCATCATCAAACAACTTGAAGAATACTTCATTATTAGCCTTGAAGTCTGGTGTATATGTACCCTGTTTGTCATGTGTGGGAAGGTATTCCCAATAGAACCACCAACCACCTTCATCGTAATGAGCCAATTTAATATGTTCTTTTAATTCTTCTTTTGTTGTTGTCTTCTCATCGGTTATTTCTCCACCATAAGTAACTCCAAATCCACAAAACAATTTATAATCCACTTCGATAGCAAACCATATATCACGATCTTCATCTATTGTTTTGAATTTATATATCAGACTTGGATGTGTCGATGCTTTCGTTTGAAAATAGCTGTTAATCATTGAATAATTATCAGCTTTATAGTCGTATTCATTGTTAAGCTGCTCAAGTTCAGGCAATTCTGATGCAATATTGCTTTCTAATGTTTTAAAGAGTTTCATCAGAAGATCTGTTTTCGCCTCTGCAACACTTTCAGCAACAGAATGTGCAGCTTTAATTGACTCACTATCTTTGGAAATTAAATGTTTTATATCATCCTTCAGTTCGTTATTCATATTGCCGTTCAACCCTTCCAACGCCTTTTTAAATTGGATCAGATTTGCATATATAAGAGTTCTGTCTTTGACTTTGTTATCAGCAAGGCATATATCTATCCATCTGCAAATATCTTTTTCAAATGAAATTGGTATTATCTCTTCATAACCGATTAACGCATCGTCTTCCTTTATGGGTGTGAGACCTTTTGTTCCGCCTTTCTGCGGCAAATGCCCATCAAGTGTCAAATAATACACCTTGCTTAAATGCTTCTTGTGCATGCTCTTTGCGTATTTGTAATAATCACTACACTGTGCTACCTGATCAGTTGCATAAATTTTTACTTCGATTGGAACAAATCTTTCCGGTGTCTGAACTACAATGTCTATTCTGCGGCTCTCGTATGTTGGATACTCAGTATAGACCTTTGCCTGCGACAGTTCGTTTTCGCCCAATTCAAGGTGTAAAATAAATTCAGCAAATGTTTTCAAGAACAAATTTCCCAAGCAGTGAGTGCCATTCGGGTTTAATATTTCAGCAAGTATTTTGCAAATTTTTACTTCATCTGTGCTAATCCCTGCAATTTCTAAAACATTAAACTGTTCACCGTTATTAAATTTACTTTCTTCATGCTTTCTGATTATCTCTGTTGCATCTGAAAGTATCTTTTCAATTTTTGCTTCATTCATACTTTGATCTCACCTACGGTTCATTTTTCCTTCTTTCGTATGAGTTCTTCATTCAGGACAAAAAGCATATTAGAAATTAAACATAGGTATCTGTGCGTATTCAATATATTTTTCGATAGCTTCTTTTTGCCGTCCGTACAGACCGCCTTTGGTTTTAATGATATCAGACAGGCGTTTAGCTTCTGCTTTTGCAAAATCATAGAGAAATTCAGTACATTCTTGTGTAACAGAGCGCAGCAACGCCTTGGCTTCATTTTGTTTTCCGTTTTTTATCAGTTGTTTTGCTTCCTTCTCTGCTACTTCTGCCTTTTGGGAAAATTGTCCCTCAAGTTCTCTCAGCTTTGCTCTGGTAGTCCCGGCAAAAGTCTCTTCATCAACTGTAACAAGCAAACTCAAGCGCTTTACCTGCCACCACAGAGATTTTTCATCAAATAGCTTGTCTGCCCTCTCCATTTTTTCGGGGAGGATTGTCATATACACTGGAATATAAGCAGATAAGCACGGTTGTACCGGTGCATAACGGGCAACAATGCCCAAATCATCATCAAAACGTGTTAAGAGTGATGCCGATGTTTCGCTTTCAGCCCAATCACGCATATGCATACAAATGCTCATAAATGTTCCGTTGGTTTCTCCAAAGCGAGGTTCAATAATTTCGCCATCAAAATGGTCACGCAGAATCATTTTAAGGGAGTCAAAATCGTGCATATCACTTTGTGCGAGCAGCTTGTTAAGTCTGCGAAATCTCGGTACGCCAAAAGGCTGTCCCACCAGTCTGCCGGAATATGCTTTTGCAAAGTCAAAGGGTTCATCAGGCGCAAGCCAACGCTTCTCCCTTGCAAATTTTTCAGCATTAGAGGATAACATATCAGCATCTTGTCTGATAGAATAACAATTTGAAACGCCCTGCATGTTTTTCACCTGTTTAGCCGCCCATTCACGACCGGCAGTTTCTAAAACCCAGCATTCATCCTTATCAACAATAATAAATGTATTTTCATAGGTTCTGTATGTCAAGGGGTTTGCATTGGCTTTCTGTCCATACTGCTCAAGCAAGCCTGTGATAACCGAAATGGCCTCTTTAGCTGTTGCCGCCCGCTCTAAGCCAAGTCGCAATAAATCCATGCCTAAAATGCCGTCTTCTGACTCAGATTCCATACGCGAGCCCTCAGCCTCGTTACCGATGACCAATCCTTTTTCATTGTAGCCCATTTCAAAGCCCCAAATCCAATATGGTCTTGAGCCAACTATTGAATAGGTCTTTCTGACCTGCGGAATGGCAATATGCGTGGTTTGCACCATAGCGCCCTCAGCATATTCTCTGCCCTTATAAAAGCATAAGGGCTGCGGTTCACCTGTCGGTCTGTCGCTGTTTTTCGCCAAAATATTGCTTCCATATCTGGAACAAGAGCTATGAACAGCCATTGTATCACAAGAAAACATATAACTTTCTCCCTTCGGTTGGGTACTTTCAGATAGTCAAAAAAACTCATTTATAAAGACTGCAGAGGATGCAATCAGCAAATTACACCTCTTTATCTATTTGTCTTATAAATTCATTATACTCCAAAAAATAGTAGTTGGCAAGGTTTTTGATTTCATCTTGTTCAGGTTCAAAACGGTCATAGATAGCCGCCACTCTGTAGCCTGCCTTTTTAGCTGTTTTGATAGCATAGAGTGAATCTTCAAAAATAACTGTTTCTTCCTTTTTTGTGCCCAAATGTGCAAGTGCTGCATCAAAAATATCAGGCTCTGTCTTGCCTTTGCCCACCTGTGTGCAGGTAAAGATTTTTGAAAAATATTGTAGCATATCATTCCGCTGTAGAGCCGCTTTTACCAAATATTCATCGGTGGATGTTGCGGCACAGATTGCGACGCCTTGTGCCTGCAGATTTGCTAAAAATGCTTTGGCATCCACCTTAGGCAGCACATCTTCAAAATAACTTCTTTCGATCATTTTATTAACAGCAAGGGCAATTTCTTTTTCAGAATATGCCACATTGTATGCCTCACGAAAATATTGTGCAGCTTCTTGCATATTCATAGTTTTTACAATCTCTCTTAAGCCTTCTTGCGGCACAAGACCAATAGAACGTAAATAATCTGCCGCAACAGTATCCCATATGTAAATTGAATCCAAAACTGTTCCGTCTATATCAAAAATTGCACCTTTAATGTTCATAGTTTCTCTCCTTGTAAAAAAATGAGCTGCCCTAAAAAGGCAGCTCATCTAAAATGCATTTTTTTATTTAATCATGTTTGCAACTTCGCTGGCAAAGTCATCTTCACGTTTTTCAAGACCTTCGCCCTTTTCAAATCTTACGAAGTCAACGAGCTTAACGCCCTTAGAATCAAGATATGCTTCAACCTTGAAATCACCGTTCTTAACGAATTCCTGCTGCAGTAAGCAGTTCTGTTCGAAGAACTTGTTGATTTTACCGCCAACCATCTTTTCTAAGATGTTGTCGGGCTTGTTAGCATTCTTAGGATCTTCTTTAATCTGTGCAATGATGATGCCCTTTTCTTTTTCAACATCTTCAGCAGGAACGGTGTCCTTAGACAGATATAAAGGATTGATAGCAGCAATCTGCATTGCAACGTCTCTTGCAGCTTCGTAAGCATCGTCATTAGCAAAAGCGCTTTCAGCCTTAACTAAAACGCCGATTCTGCCGCCGCCGTGGATGTAAGAGCAAACGTTGCCTTCAAATCTTGCAAATCTTCTGATGTTCATGTTTTCGCCAATTTTAGCGATTAAAGCGGTCAGTGCGTCGCCAACATTCTGAGCGCCGTCAAAATCCAAAGCCTTTAATGCATCAACGTCAGCAGGGTTCTTTTCTGCAACGATTGTAGCAACCTTGGTTACAAAATCCTGGAACTCATCGTTCTTAGCAACGAAGTCGGTTTCAGAGTTAACTTCAACCAGAACACCGATTTTCTTGTCATCAGTCAGGTAAGCTTTAACAATACCTTCAGATGCAATTCTGCCGGACTTCTTAGCAGCAGTAGCTAAGCCCTTTTCTCTTAAAAAGTCAACAGCCTTATCCATATCGCCGCCAACTTCGGTCAGCGCTTTTTTACAGTCCATCATACCGCAACCGGTACGTTCTCTTAATGTTTTAACATCAGCAGCTGTAAATGCCATGTCAATCTCCTCCTGTTTTAATTATTCGTTGATCTCTTCAGCAGCTTCTTCAGCTTCGCCGGTTTCAGCTTCAGCATCAATACCCTGACGGCCTTCGATAATAGCGTTTGCAACGGTAGAAGCAATCAGTTTTACGGCACGGATAGCATCGTCGTTACCGGGGATTACATAATCCACTTCTTCAGGGTCACAGTTGGTGTCTACGATAGCAACAACGGGGATACCCAGCTTCTTAGCTTCAGCGATAGCAATCTTTTCTTTTCTGGGGTCAACGATGAACAGAGCGCTGGGGAGCTTCTTCATGGTTTTGATACCACCTAAGAACTTCTCCAGTTTTTCTCTTTCAAGTTTTAATTTTAAAACTTCTTTCTTGGGAAGCAGATCGAATGTACCGTCTTCTTCCATACGAGTCAGCTGCTCTAAACGGTCAATACGCTTTTTAATGGTTTTGAAGTTTGTGAGCATACCGCCCAACCATCTTGCGTTAACCCAGTACATACCAACACGTTCAGCTTCTTCTTTAATAGAATCCTGAGCCTGCTTTTTAGTACCTACGAACAGGATTTCACCGCCGTCCTGAGCGATGTCACGAATGAAGCTGTATGCTTCTTCGATTTTCTTAACGGTCTTCTGCAAGTCGATAATGTAGATACCGTTACGTTCTGTGAAGATGTACTCAGCCATTTTGGGGTTCCATCTTCTTGTCTGATGTCCGAAATGGACGCCTGCTTCCAGCAGTTGTTTCATTGAAATTACTGACATTTCTGTCACCTCCGGTTTTATTTGCATAACCTCCGCGCCGGTCTTTTTTTATGGGAACCGATTGCTCGGCACCGCCCACAAAATCACAACGCGTGTGTATTTGCCAAAACAGTATACCACAAAAAAAGAGTAAATGCAAGCTTTTTCCTGCATTTACTCTAAATACATCCATTTGATTGTCAATCAAACCTTCAAGTGCTTTCTCACAGCAATCAAACTACCGACAGCACCCATAACAACACCCATACCAATCAGGGATAGCAGCAACCAGCCGATTATATTGCCAAAGGGCATAAACTGCACAAAGCCGATGTCTAAGGAAGCAAACATGCTCATCACACCCTGATATCCCAGGGAGACAAATAAAACAGAGAATGCAGCACCGGCAAGACCGATGATAACACCTTCAATAATAAAGGGCCAACGTATAAACCAGTCGGTAGCACCGACAAACTTCATAATGTTTATTTCCTTGCGGCGTGAAAAAACAGCAAGCTTTATGGTGTTTGAAATAATAAAAATTGAAACAATCCCTAATGCCAGCATAATCCAGATGCTGATGTTGCTGATGTACTCTGACACAGAGGTCAGCTTACGAATGGTCTCACCGTTGCTGATAACACGAACAACGCCGGTTAAACCCTTTATCTGCTCTACTGTCTGATCAGACTTTGTCAGATCCTCACAGGTTACTTTAAACCAATGACGCAAAGGATTTTTTTCATTCTGATAACGGTCAAGCAAAGCCGCATTATCACCAAATTGCTGGCGAAGCAGTTCCAGTCGCTCTTCTTTGGATTCAAAAGTGACGCCTGAAATGTTTTCAATGCCCCGAAGAGAGCCTTCCAGCGCGTCGATTTCTTCCTTTGACAGGCTTGTATCAACGGTCAGGGTAATTTCATAATCACCGGCAACCTGCGTAACCATATAGTTTAAATTCATGGTCAGGATAAGAAACACACCGAAAACCAGCAAGCTAGCAACCACTGTAAATATAGAAGCAAGGCTCATCCAACCGTTTGAAAAAACATTTCTTGTTGCCTCTTTAGCAAAATATTTCATACTGTTAATCTTCATATCCGTATACCCCTCTTGCTTCATCTCGGGCAATCACGCCGTCTTCAATGGCAATGACACGCTTTTTCATCTGATCAACAATATCTTTTGCATGGGTCGCCATAATAACCGTTGTACCCCGTTTGTTAACCTCATTTAAAAGCTCTACAATTTCCATAGCCGTTTTGGGATTTAAGTTTCCCGTAGGCTCATCCGCAATTAAGAATGCCGGGTTGTTGACTAAAGCACGGGCAACTGCCACACGCTGCTGCTCACCGCCGGATAACTGAGACGGATAAGACTTGGCTTTGTGTGAAAGCCCAACCATGCTGAGTACATTCGGCACCTGCCGGCGAATGTCACGGCGACTGGCACCGATAATTTCCATAGCAAAGGAAACATTTTCATAAACCGTTTTTTTGGGCAAAAGGCGAAAATCCTGAAACACAACGCCCATATTGCGGCGCAGGTAAGGAATATCCTTCCGCTTCAGACCGGTTACGTTAACGTTGTTAATAATAACCTCACCTGAGGTTGGTGTTTCTTCGTGCATGAGCAGCTTAATCAAGGTTGATTTGCCGGCACCGGACGGGCCAACAATAAAGACAAATTCGCCACGTTCAATACAAAAGCTGATATCCTCCAGCGCTTTTGCACCGTTATCGTCATACACCTTGGAAACATTATTGAAGATAATCATATAATATTCTCCTAAAATTTTGTTGTAGTAGCATTTAAGTATTTGTTAACTAAAATTGCTACTTTAAAGATAACCGCATCGTCAAAATTACGCAGGTCAAGACCTGTTAAACGTTCAATTTTATCCAGGCGGTATACCAATGTATTTCTATGAACAAATAACTGACGGGAAGTTTCGCTGACATTTAAGTTATTTTCAAAGAACTTATAAATAGTCTGCAACGTTTCCTCGTCTAAAACGTTAATGCTTTCTTTCTTGAAAATTTCATCCAAGAACAGTTCACAAAGCTTGCTGGGCAGTTGATAAATCAATCTGCCGATACCCAGAGCATCATAGCTTAAAATATATGTTTCACCATCAAAAACGCGACCGATTTCTAAGGCAAGCTGCGCCTCAGAATAAGAACGTGCAATATCGTTGATAGAATCCGCCGGCGTTCCCATACCTACATACACCTGCATCATCAGCTCAGAATTAACGGTTTCAACAATGCTTTTGGCAACCTTAGACAACATATCAGAGTTATAATCATCCGGCAATGCCTTAATTAAAACTACATTCAGGTTGTCAAGACTGATGACAAAATCCTGCTCGGGAAACATATTCTGCAAAACGTGCTGAATAGAAATATCTGTTGCCTCTTGCAGCTGAACAATATACACCACTCTCGGTGTATCAACGTCAATCTGCAGTTCGTCAGCATGTAAAAAGATATCACCGGGCAAAACGTTGCCAAGCAGCACATTTTTAAGGTAGTTAATTTTGTCATACTTATCGCCGCAATGCACCTGCAGATTAGACAGGCTGACAGACAAAAGCTGACACAGCTTATGAGAGTTCAGATCTGTTCCGTGAACATATACAACATAATCTGTTGTATTACGCATGCCAAAAGCGATGAAAGTATAATCGGAATATGTAACCGGCTTTCCGTTATGCATAGTGTTCATAACAACGTCATAAGCAAGTTCCTCTAAAATAGGCTCACCTACATACGCAACAACAGAACCGGAGTTATTCATAACACCCATGTCTTGTGTAGAAATTGTTTTCATTTGATCTAACAACGGTTGAAATACCTGGCTCAGCATCTATTGTTCCTCCGTTCAACTATGTTTACCATATTTGGATATACTGCAAATTACAATAAACCCTTATATTATCATATACTTTTTTTGTTAATTTTGCAAGTTTTTTTTGCATTTTTTAATATTTTTTCACATTTAAATACAAAAAAGGTTGCAACAAACATTTGTTGCAACCCATTTGCTTATTATTCAAGGTAATCCTTCAGCTTTTTACTTCTACTGGGGTGACGCAGTTTTCTTAACGCTTTTGCCTCAATCTGGCGGATGCGTTCACGGGTAACCTTAAACTCCTTACCCACTTCCTCAAGGGTTCTGGCGCGACCGTCTTCCAAACCGAAGCGCAGCTTTAATACCATTGCTTCTCTGGGGGTCAAGGTGTCTAACACATCGCTGAGCTGTTCTTTTAACAGCATAAAGGAAGCGGCTTCAGAAGGTGCCGGTGCATCCTCATCAGGGATAAAGTCACCAAGATGACTGTCTTCCTCCTCACCGATAGGGGTTTCCAAGGAAACCGGTTCCTGAGCGATTTTCATAATCTCACGAACCTTGTCAATAGACATATTGAGCTCTTTTGCAATTTCATGGGGATGGGGATCTCGACCCAGTTCCTGAACCAGCTGTCTGGAAACACGAATAAGCTTATTGATCGTTTCAACCATATGAACTGGAATACGAATGGTACGGGCCTGATCGGCAATCGCACGGGTGATCGCCTGACGAATCCACCATGTTGCATAGGTACTGAACTTGTAGCCCTTTGTGTAGTCAAACTTTTCAACAGCTTTGATAAGACCCAGATTACCTTCCTGAATCAGGTCCAAAAACAGCATACCGCGACCGACATAGCGCTTAGCAATAGAAACAACCAGACGCAGGTTAGCCTCAGACAACCGTTTTCTTGCCTCTGCATCGCCTTCTGCCATTTTCTTTGCAAGCTCCATTTCTTCATCCGGAGCAAGCAGAGGCACCTTACCGATTTCTTTTAGATACATTTTAACGTGGTCATCAACAGAAACGCCGTCAACACCTGAAATCTCAAGTGCTTCTGCGCTTAAATCAACATCGTCAACCGGAGGTAAATCGCCGATTTCTTCCTCAATTTTCTCCAGTTCCTTGTCCATGTCTGTAACAATTTCGACGCCTTCTTTTTCAAAGGTCTCATACAAAATCTCAATCTGCTCAGGATCCATCTCAAATTCAGAAAGGGCATCCATAATTTCCTGATATGTGAGTATCCCGTTGGCTTTACCCCTTGCCAATAAATCCAAAACAGTTTGCTGCTGTTTTGCCTCCATTTCCGGTGTCATGTTACCCTCTCCTCTCTCTAATTCTTCGGTAGATTTCATTTGCTTCTATCACTTTACCTTCCCCCGCGAGTTTTGCGGCATAATTTTTTAAATATGTTTCTTCCAGCTTCCATGCGGCTTCTTTAGCTGCCTGCAAACTGTCACCTTCAAAATTCATGTATAGCACTGACACGGCAGCTTTTTTAAAAGTATCATCTGTTAAGGTCTGCAAAAAGTCTGACTCGTGAACCTCTTCATGACCGGTACGATACTCTAAAATCATTTGAAAAAGCTTTCTGTGAAGTTCGCTGGTAAACCATTCAGCTTTAACAGACTCTGTCGCCATTTCATAAACGCGACGATGATAAAAAACAAGGTTTAAAAGGGTACGCTCCGTTTTATATGTAGCGGAGTTTTGCTCTTTGGTCAGGTCGGAGTAATCCGTTGACAGTCGCTCCGGCATTCTTTCCTGATACAGCTCCTTTTTTACTGCTTTGTTATTTTTATAATATATCAGTTTCGAAACCTCCGTGCGAATTGATTCAACTGATATATCCGTTTCGACAGATACTCGTTTTATATACGCTTCTCTTGCTATTTCACTTTCAATATCCGCCAATATCTTAGCTGCTTCTTCTAAAAAGCTGATTTTCTGACTTAAATCATAAATATCATATTGCTGTCTGAGGCGCAAAAGCTGATATTCAACTGACTCATTAGCTGATTGAATCAACTTACGAAAGCTTTCAACACCCTTTTTTTGAATATATTCATCCGGGTCTTTGGCACCGGTTAAACTGATTACCTTAATAAGGTTATCTGTCTCACTTAAAATTTTAATGGCCTTTTGCGCTGCCTTTTGCCCAGCTTCATCGCTGTCATAGCAAACATAAACCTGACTTGCATACCGTTTTAAAAGCCGTGCCTGTTCTTCCGTCAACGCGGTGCCTAGACCTGCAACAGCGTTGGTAAAGCCGCTTTGATAAAGAGAGATGACATCCATCTGCCCTTCGACCAAAATCACGCCCTGCTTTGCCGCTGTTTGCTTTGCAAAGTTCATAGAAAACAAGTTCCGGCTCTTAAAAAACACAGGCGTTTCAGGTGAGTTTAAGTATTTTGCCGGGTTATCAGCATCCAGTGCTCTGCCGCTGAAGCCTATCAGGTTCCCGCGGATGTCAATAATAGGAAACATCAGTCGGTTGCGAAAAACATCATACACCCTGCCCTTATCATTCTTTTTCGCAAGTCCGGCAACAATCATTTCTTCGGCCGTATAGCCCTTTTCTTTCATAAAATCCAGCAAATCAGACCATTCATCCGGCGCAAAACCAATACCATATTTAATGGCCGTCTGACGAGTGAGACCACGTTTTTTCATATAAGCCTTTGCTGCTTCACCGGCATGCGTACTCAGATTATCATAAAAATGCCTTGCGGCGATACGGTTCATTTCTAAAATCCGCTTTCTGCGTTCAGCCTGCTCATCGCTTTGCGCCCGACTTGTGCCCTGTTCTTCTTCCAAGGTCACGCCGGCACGCTGCGCCAAAAACTGCAGAGCATCCACAAAATCAA
Source organism: Oscillospiraceae bacterium (assembly GCA_015068905.1). GTDB lineage: Bacteria > Bacillota > Clostridia > UBA1381 > UBA9506 > UMGS755. The sequence continues at coordinate 24,971 of SVJQ01000006.1, forward strand.
GATTTTCTGACCGCATAACAAAATCAAATACATTGCCGCCGGCACCACAACCAAAGCAATAAAACAGCTGCTTGTCTTCGTCTACATGAAAGGACGGTGTTTTTTCTTTATGAAAGGGGCAAAGGCCGACGTGGCTTGTCCCGTTTCGTTTTAAATGCACATAAGAAGAGACAAGCTCTGCAAGATTTGTACGCCTTGCGACTTCGTTAATTGAGCTTTGCTTATAACGTGGCATTCTTGCACCCCTCTCTTCTGAATTTAACCATATCTTTATTCGACGAAAAACAAAAAAATCCTTTTTTCTGTTTTATTTTTTCTGTAACCTAGGCTAACCATAATTTTACATTTTATGCAAAAGTTCTATCTAACCTGCCAAGCACGGGGCAAAAACAGATTTTTAAAGATATAAATTGCAAAATTATCTGTCATACCGGCAATATAATCACACACATCACGCTCGCCTGTAAAGACCACATCAGCAAGTCCTTTATCTTTTAAAATAGACGGCTCTTTCATAAAGGTTTCAAACAAGGTGGCAAGAATGTTCTTCGCCTTGCCGTCTTCAGCCTGAGCAATTGAAAATGTATATACATTTTTAAACATAAAATCCCTGAGTTCCATCATCGCTTCGTGAATTTCAGCAGTCATGGCTACATCCGGCTTGTTCTGACTGTTTCTAACAATATCAACAATCATATTATCAATTCTTTCGCCGTGGGTGTTGCCGAGAGCTTTGCGGCATTCAAGGGGTATTGACTCAGCAGAAATCATACCACCGCGAACTGCATCATCAATATCGTGGTTGATGTAAGCAATGCGGTCAGCCAGTTTAATAATGCGACCCTCTAAGGTTTCTGCCTCATTATCACCTGCGTGATTGACGATACCGTCGCGGACCTCAAAAGTGAGGTTTAAACCGCCAACGCCCTCTAAAACATCTACTACCCTCAGGCTTTGTTCATAGTGACGGAATCCGCCCGGCATAATGGAATTTAAAAGCTTTTCACCGGAATGGCCAAAGGGTGTATGCCCCAAGTCGTGACCCAAAGCAATGGCTTCTGTCAAATCTTCATTCAATCTTAAAGCCCTTGCGATAGTTCTTGCAATTTGGGATACCTCTAAGGTGTGGGTCAAGCGTGTGCGGTAATGGTCACCCTCAGGTGCTAAAAAAACCTGTGTTTTATGCATCAGACGTCTGAATGATTTAGAATGAATAATTCTGTCACGGTCACGCTGAAATTCAGTACGCAAATTGCAGGGTTCCATAGGCTTTTGTCTGCCACGGGTCTGGGAGGAACGAACCGCAAATTCAGATAAAGAAGATTCTTCTAACTGTTCGGTAAATGCTTTAAGATTCATTTGCAAAGCTCCTTTACGTCAAATTAACTGTCCTTTTGGGTTCATTCTACTCTTCATACAATGAATATATACCCCTTTTTTCGTTTTTCAAACAAAAACTTTAAAAAAACTATTTAAACGACAAAAAAACAGAGACATTGTCTGCCTCTGTTGATAATATTATTTGTTTTTATTTCTGTTTGCCTGCTTATCACGTTCCATCTTGGTGAGTAACTTTTTACGAAGACGAATGGATTGGGGCGTCACCTCAACCAGTTCATCATCCGAGATAAACTCTAGGCATTGCTCTAGGCTTAAATTATCAGGCGGTGTAAGTCTTAAGGCTTCATCACTGCCTGAAGCACGCATGTTGGTAACATGCTTCTTTTTGCAGACATTGACCGTAATATCTTCAGTTTTAGCATTTTCGCCAACAATCATACCTTCATATACTTTTACGCCGGCACCAATAAACAGTCTGCCACGTTCCTGTGCATTAAAGAGACCGTAGGCCACACTATCACCGGTTTCCCAGGCAATCATAGAACCACGGGTACGGCTTTCAATTTCACCGCTGTACGGAATGTAACCGTCAAAAATGGTGTTCATGATACCGTTGCCGCGGGTGTCGGTTAAAAACTCACTGCGATAGCCGATAAGACCACGGGAAGGAATACGAAACTCAAGTCGCATATAGCTGTTGTCTGTGGGCTGCATATTCAGCATTTCTGCATGGCGCTTGCCAAGCTTCTCAATGACTGTGCCGGAATATTCTTCAGGCAGGTCGATAAACAAAAGCTCAACCGGCTCTAAGACCTTATCATCCTTTTTCTTTAAAATAACTTCAGGACGTGATACCTGAAATTCATATCCTTGACGGCGCATGGTTTCAATCAAAATAGAAAGATGAAGTTCACCACGACCGGAAACCTTAAAACAATCAGCGCTGTCGGTTTCTTCAACCTTCAGGCTGACATTTGTGTCAAGCTCACGGAATAGTCTGTCACGCAGATGACGGCTTGTTACATACTCACCCTCGTTACCGGCAAAGGGACTGTTGTTAACCAAAAAGTTCATTGAAATGGTAGGTTCATCTACTGAAATAACAGGCAGCGGTTCAATAAAGCTCGTGTCACAAAGGGTTTCACCGATGCCAATGTCACCTAAACCGGAAATTAAAACAACATCACCTACACCGGCTTCTGATACTTCAATACGTTTTAAACCGTCATACATATACAGCCTGCCGCACTTTGCGTTCTGCGTACTTTCATCTGCACGGCAAACAGTTACAGTCTGCCCGGTTTTCAGGCTACCACGGTCAATTCTGCCCACCGCAATGCGACCTACATATTCATCATAGTCAATGTTTGAAATGAGCATTCTAAATGGTTTATCCTTATCACCCTGCGGTGCCGGAACATGACCGACAATGGTATCAAACAAGGGTTTTAAGCCCTGGCTCATCTCATTGGGTTCATAGCCGCTGATGCCTTCTCTTGCCGAGGTATAAATGATGGGGAAATCTGCCTGCTCATCGCTGGCGCCCAAATCAATGAACAAATCAAAAATTTCATTCACAACCTCGTCAGGGCGTGCTTGCGGGCGGTCAATTTTATTGATAACCACAATGGGTTTTAAACCTAAATTCAAGGCTTTTTTAAGCACAAAACGGGTTTGCGGCATAGGACCTTCAAAGGCATCAACCAGCAGTAAAACGCCGTCAACCATGCCCAAAACACGTTCAACTTCACCGCCAAAGTCAGCATGACCGGGTGTGTCAATGATGTTGATTTTTATATCTTTATAAGTAACAGAGGTGTTTTTAGATAAAATGGTAATACCGCGCTCGCGCTCTAGGTCATTTGAGTCCATAACGCGCTCTGTTACCTGCTCGTTTTCTCTATAAATACCGCTATCTTTCAGCATAACGTCAACCAATGTGGTTTTGCCGTGGTCAACGTGAGCAATAATTGCAATGTTTCTGATTTCTTTCAATGTATTTGCCTCCGCAATAAGATTCTTTAAAACATCTTGGGTGCGGCAAAACCGCCGCACCCAAAAAGTTTTTATACGTCGCGCAGATTAACCATGTTAAGATTGTTCTGATCTTCAGTACCCTGCAAGCTTGCAAGGAATGCTTTTGCTGTGTCAAGGCTGGTCAGACAGGGAACAGAAAGTTCCACACTCTTACGTCTGATTTTAAACCCGTCACGGTCAGGGCGGCGACCCTTGGTTGCTGTGTTAATAACCATATTAAATCTGCCTTCCTGCAACAGATCTAAAATATCAGGCTCACCTTCACCAATTTTATGAACAGTTGTTGCCGGCACGCCGTTTTTCATTAAGAACTTTGCAGTACCCTCTGTTGAATAAATGTTGTATCCCAATTCATTAAAGCCCTGAGCGATTGTAAGCATTTCAGGCTTATCGGTATCACGAACAGTGATTAAGATGTTGCCGGTGGTGCTCATCTTAAAGCCGGCACCCAAAAGACCCTTGTAAAGGGCTTCGGAAAAGTCCTTACTGATACCTAAAACTTCACCGGTAGACTTCATTTCAGGACCTAAGGATGTATCAACATCGTGCAGCTTTTCAAAGGAGAACACAGGCACCTTAATGGCGGTATATTCACCTTCGGGATGCAGACCTGTGCCGCAACCCATATCCTTTAATTTCTCACCCAGTACGCAACGGGTTGCCAGATCTACCATGGGTACGTTTGTAACCTTACTGATGTAAGGCACAGTTCTTGAAGAACGGGGGTTAACCTCGATAACGTAAATTTCACCCTCGTGCATAACGAACTGAATGTTTACAAGACCTACAACGTGGAGAGCCTGAGCCAATGCCTTTGTGTAGCTAACCAGCTTATCTTTGATTGCCTGTGTCAGGGTGGGTGCAGGATATACAGAGATAGAGTCACCGGAGTGAACACCGGCACGCTCTAAATGTTCCATAATACCGGGAATTAAAATGTCAGTACCGTCACAGATAGCATCAACTTCAATTTCCTTACCCATCATATACTTATCAATGAGAATCGGATGCTCCTGCTTAACCATGGTAATGATGTCCATAAACTCTCTTACGTCATTATCATTGTAAGCAATTTCCATACCCTGTCCGCCCAATACGTAAGAAGGACGCACCAGCACCGGGTAACCTAGTTCATTTGCAGCTTCTAATGCTTCTTCATGAGTGAAGACTGTTCTGCCGGCAGGACGGTCAATGCCGCAAGCTTCCAGAATTTCGTCAAAACGTTCTCTGTCTTCAGCTGCATCAACATCTTCAGCCTTAGTACCGAGAATTTTAACACCCATTTCTTTTAAAGCGGCTGTCAGCTTAATAGCAGTCTGACCACCGAACTGAACTAAAACGCCGTCCGGCTTTTCAATTTCTAAAATGTGACCAACATCTTCTGCTGTCAGCGGCTCAAAATAAAGCTTGTCCGCTGTATCAAAGTCAGTTGAAACGGTTTCGGGGTTGTTATTGATGATAATGGTTTCATAACCTGCTTCACGGAGCGCCCAGACAGAATGAACGGAACAATAGTCAAATTCAATACCTTGACCGATTCTGATAGGTCCGGAACCGATAACAACAACCTTCTTTTTCTTAGAAGATACGGTTTCAGTATATTCATCATAGGTTGAATAGTAATACGGTGTAACAGCTTCATACTCAGCTGCACAGGTATCAACCATTTTATAAGTCGGGAAAATGTCATACAGCTCACGCATAGCACGAACTGCAATTTCAGACTTGCCGGTAAGAGATGCAATGAGCTTATCAGTAAAGCCCATACGTTTTGCATCTTTAAGCAGGTCTTTTTCAAGTTCTTCACTCGCAAGGCGTCTTTCCATATCAACTAAGTTCTTCAGCTTATTTAAGAAGAACTTGTCAATGGTAGTAATCTCGTGAATTTCTTCAATCGTTACATCACGACGGAAAGCTTCACAGATTACAAAGAAGCGTTCATCATCCACACGGGATAATCTCTTGATAATTTCCTTCTTAGAAAGAGACTTAAGCTTCTTTAAATCAAAAGACATCACGTTTAATTCAAGACAACGAACAGCTTTCATTAAAGCGCCTTCAATGTTGTCAGAGATGGCCATAACCTCACCGGTTGCCTTCATCTGTGTACCTAATGTACGTTTTGCCTTTACAAACTTATCAAAGGGCCACTTGGGGAACTTGATAACGCAATAGTCAACAGTCGGTTCACAGCAAGCGCAGGTTTTGCCGGTTACAGCATTGACGATTTCATCAAGACCGTAGCCAATAGCAATTTTAGAAGCAACCTTTGCAATGGGGTAACCCGTTGCTTTAGATGCCAGAGCTGAAGAACGAGATACACGGGGGTTAACCTCGATAACCGCATATTCAAAACTTTCAGGATGCAGCGCAAACTGACAGTTACAACCACCCTCAATACCTAAGGCATGAATGATGTTTAAGGATGCATTGCGGAGCATGCTGTATTCTCTTTCAGACAAGGTCTGCGCCGGTGCAATAACCACAGAGTCACCGGTATGCACACCGACAGGGTCTAAGTTTTCCATTGAGCAAACGGTGATGGCATTACCCTTACCGTCACGGATAACTTCAAACTCTATTTCTTTCCAGCCGGAGATACATTTTTCAATCAGAACCTGATGTACACGGGAAAGACGCAGACCGTTAGGTGCAATTTCAGCTAAATCTTCTTCGGTATATGCAATACCGCCGCCGGTGCCACCCAAGGTATAAGCCGGGCGAACGATAACCGGAAAACCGATTTCATTTGCAAAATCCAAAGCATCTTCATAGGTGTTTACAACCTTTGATGCAATACAGGGCTCACCGATGGATTCCATGGTGTCTTTAAACTCCTGACGGTCTTCTGCCATTTTAATAGCAGAGGTTGCTGTACCCAAAAGCTTAACGCCCATTTTATCAAGATAACCCTCTTCAGCAAGCTCCATAGCAAGGTTTAAGCCGGTCTGACCACCCAGAGTGGGCAGAATGCTGTCAGGCTTTTCAATTTCAATAACCTTTTTAACAGATGCTGCAACAAGCGGCTCAATGTAGATTTTATCCGCCATCATTTTATCTGTCATAATAGTTGCAGGGTTTGAGTTAATGAGTACAACCTCAATACCCTCTTCAGCCAATGCACGGCAAGCCTGTGTGCCGGCATAGTCAAACTCTGCCGCCTGACCGATGACGATGGGACCGGAACCGATAACCAGAACTTTTTTTACATCTTCGCGTTTAGGCATTCTCTTTTCCTCCCATCATTGTAACAAATTCTTCTAATAAATATTCCATGCTCTTCGGTCCGGGTTTTGACTCAGGGTCATACTGAACCGTAATGGCAGGATATGCTTTGTATCTGAGACCTTCAACAGTCTCATCGTTTACATTAACGTGGCTAACCTCAGCAACATCAGCAGGTACGCTGTCAGCTACAACAGCATAGCCGTGATTCTGGCTTGTAACAAAGGTTAAGCCGGAAGATAAGTCCTTAACCGGCTGGTTGGCACCACGGTGACCAAACTTCAGCTTCTCAGTTTTAGCACCCATAGAAAGGGCTGCAAGCTGATGACCAAGGCCCAAACCAAAGAAGGGTTTGCCGGAGGTTAACAGTGCTTTTACCGTAGGCAGAAGTTCAGGGTAGCCTGCCGGATCTCCGGGGCCGTTTGAAACCACAATACCGTCAGGATTTGCAGCAAGCATTGCTTCAGCAGAAGTTCCTGCCGGATACACTGTAACTTTTGCACCGCGCTTTGTCAAAGAATCAATCGTAGTTCTTTTAACGCCACAGTCAAGCACTGCCACAGAATACTTGCCTTCACCTTGTGTGTAGCTTTCTTTTGCGGTTACATCATTAACAAGTGCGCCAACCTTATACGCCTTAATTTCTGCTTCATAGTCTTCAAAGCAGAAGCTATCTGCTGTGATAATCATACCATTCATAGCACCCTGTGAACGAAGCACTCTTGTAAGCGCACGGGTATCAATGCCGGTGATGGCAATCACATTTTCGCTGACTAAAAAGCTTTCTAAAGTTTCTTTGCAGCGGAAGTTGTTGGGATACTCTGCTGCTTCTTTCATAATAACGCCCTTAACCTGTGCTCTTTTTGACTGACAGTCGTCACGGTTAATGCCGTAGTTACCGATAATCGGATAGGTCATTGAAACAATCTGACCGGCAAAAGCAGGGTCTGTGATGGCTTCTAAATAGCCAACCATACCGGTTGTGAACACCACTTCGCCAACAACTTTTCCGGTTGCACCAAGACTCACGCCCTCAAAAACCGTGCCGTCAGCCAGTGCTAAAAATGCTTTTTTCATGGCTAAACTTCCTTTCTGTCTATTGAAAATCAGATATACTGCATAATATCGTCACGCATACGGATGGCTTCATCCCGAGCGGCTTTTGCAAACTCTTCCGGCTTATAATCACCTTTCTGATAAGCACACATAATGCCACGGGATGAGTTAATGATAGCACCCAAACCGTTTTTATCAAAAGCACCGGCAACATCCTGCGCGCCGCCGCCCTGTGCACCGTAACCGGGTACTAAAATATATGATTTCGGCATCAGGTTGCGGAGTTCTGAAAGCTGCTTAGGATAGGTTGCACCCACAACTGCACCAACAGGTGTGTAGCCATACTTACCCTCTAAGCCTTCGCCCCAACGGTTCACCATTGATGCCATTTTTTCACAAATCATTTCGCCATCTACCACCAAATCCTGCAGTTCGCCGGATGAGGGGTTTGAGGTTTTGACCAAAACAAAGATAATTTTTCCAAAATCACGGCAAGCCTCAACGAAAGGCTTAATGCCGTCTGTTCCTAAGTATCCGTTAACAGTTAAGCCTTCACTTTCAAGCTCGTTGCAAACTTCAATCTCACCGGCCATTGTCTTGGCAAGGTAAGCACCTGCATAAGCTTCTGCGGTTTTGCCAATATCATTACGCTTACCGTCTAAGATAACATACATACCCTTTTCTCTTGCATAGCTGATGGTTTCAGCTAAAGCCTGAAGACCTGAAAGACCGTACATTTCGTAATAAGCAGACTGGGGTTTAACAGCCGGAACAATATCACAAAGACCATCAATCAAGCCTTTGTTAAACTCTAAAAGTGCTGCACCGATTGCCTTGTTGGTTTTACCAAACTGGCTGATGGCTTTCTCTTGAATATAACCGGGGACATATTCCCAGCGAGGGTCAAGGCCGGCAACGGTGGGGTTTTTCTTCTCCTGAATTTTTTCAATTAAAATATCAATAGACATAAGGCACTCTCCTTTTATCTTTCATAAACAACTTTGCCGCCGCAAATGGTGCAATCTACTCTACCAAACACTTCCCATCCGTGGTAAGGTGTGTTTTTAGATTTGGAAGCAAACGTTTCTTTATCAACGGTGTAAGCTTCATCAGCAAAAATCACAATGTCAGCATCCTGATTTTCTTCCAGTCTGCCCTTGTTAAGCTTTAATATATCTGCCGGATTGCAAGTCATTTTAGCAAGCAGTTCAGCCATAGTTAAATGACCTGCACGAACCAGATAGGTTACGCCTAAGGCGAGGGATGTTTCAAGACCTACAATGCCGTTTGCCGCTACTGCAAATTCAACTTCCTTTTCATCTCTGTGGTGGGGTGCGTGGTCAGTTGCGATGGCATCTAAGGTGCCGTCACAAAGACCTGCGATGATAGCATCCACATCCTTCTGTGCACGAAGGGGCGGATTCATTTTAGCGTTTGTATCAAAGCCTTCAACAGCTTCATCCGTTAAGGTAAAGTAATGAGGGCAGGTTTCAGCAGTGACGCGAACCCCTTGCTTTTTAGCCTGACGGATGATTTCGACACCGCCGGCTGTGCTGACGTGAGCAATGTGCAGGCGTTTGCCGGTTTCCTTTGCCAAAATCACATCACGGGCAATCTGCACCTCTTCAGCTGCATTGGGGATGCCCTTAAGACCTAAACGGGTGGAAACCAAACCTTCATTCATACTGCCGCCTGCAACCAGATTCAAATCTTCACAATGTGAGATTACGAGCATATCAAACATATCGGCGTATTCCATTGCGTGGCGCATTAAAACCGGGTTTGAAACCGGACGGCCGTCATCAGAAACAGCAACAGCACCGGCCTCTTTCATATCGCCGATTTCTGCAAGCAGTTCACCCTTCTGACCCTGGCTCACAGCACCGATGGGATATACATTCACGCTGCCTTCTTTAGCTGCTTTGTTTTTAACAAACTCAATTAAGGGTGCATTGTCAAGCACGGGCAAGGTGTTGGGCATACAGCAAACAGAGGTAACACCGCCCTGTGCTGCCGCACGGGTACCGCTTTTAATATCTTCTTTATATTCAAGACCGGGCTCACGAAGATGCACATGCATATCAATCAGACCCGGTGCTACAATTTTGCCGGTTGCATCAATTACCTTATCTGCACTATCCGTTAAATTTTCGCCAATTTTCTGTACTTTACCATCAGCAACAAAAACGTCACAAACAGAATCAAATCCGGCCTTCGGGTTTAAAACTCTGCCGCCTTTAATTAAAATCTTCATATCACTCAGCTCCTTTTTGCAAGAATATTCAATACCGCCATACGAACAGCAACACCGTTTGTTACCTGTTCGTCAATCACGGCGCGGTCTAAGTCCATAACCTCGGTGCAAAGCTCAATGCCACGGTTAACCGGACCCGGATGCATGATAAGGGCATCCTCTTTAGCAAGCTTTAAACGTTCAGAGTTCAGACCAAAGAACTTAGAATATTCTCTCATGCTGGGAAGCAAGCCGCTCTGCTGACGCTCTTTCTGCAGACGCAGGCACATAACAACATCAGCATCTTTAATAGCGGTTTCCACATTTTCATAGGCTTTAACGCCCAGTTCTGAAATGTCACGGGGCATTAAGGTTGCCGGTGCACCCAGCACAACCTCAGCGCCTAATTTATTCAAAGCATATATGTTGGACCGTGCCACACGGCTGTGAGCCACGTCACCAATGATGGCAACTTTTAAGTCCTCAATCTTGCCTTTCTTTTCTTTCATTGTCAAAAGGTCCAAAAGCGCCTGAGTGGGATGTTCGTTCATACCGTCACCGGCATTGACAACAGCAGCATTTGTATGCTGGGCAATCAGGTGCGGCGCGCCTGACATCTGATGACGGATAACAATCACGTCTGTACCCATAACATCCAGCGTTCTCGCCGTATCAATCAGGCTTTCACCCTTTTGCACACTTGAGCCGGAGGCCGTCATGTTAGCGGCATTTGCGCTCATATATTTAGATGCAAGCTCAAAAGACATACGGGTACGGGTGCTGTTTTCATAAAACAGTGTTACCACGGTTTTGCCCTGCAGGTGCGGTGTCTTTTTTGCATTCTGCATTAAAAGTTGCTTCATGATTTCTGCCTGATACAGAATATAGCGGATTTCTTCTGCAGACAGTTCTTTCATGCCCAGTAAATCTTTACTCGAAAGCTTCATTTTGTCCTCCCCTTTTTATGCCGTTGGTTCCTGGCTTTTTTCTAATGATACTTCATTACAACCATCTAAATCGGTAAAGCAAACGTGAACAAGCTCGTTTCTGGATGTCGGGATGTTTTTGCCAACATAATCTGCACGTATCGGCAGTTCTCTGTGCCCTCTGTCCACCATAACGGCAAGTTCAATTTTCTGTGCACGGCCAAGTTCCATAATGGCTTCAATGGCAGCACGCACGGTTCTGCCGGTAAACAAAACATCATCAACCAAAACAATCTTTTTATCAAAAATTGAAAAGTCAATGCTTGTACCGTTAATCACAGGCATATCAGCACGCAGACTTAAATCGTCACGATAAAAGCCGATATCCAAAATCCCCATAGGAATTTCTTTACCCTCAAGCTCTTCTAACTTTTTCTGCAAAAGTTGAGCCATCAAAACACCGCGGCGCTGAATGCCGATAAGTGTTAAATTGTCAACACCCTTGTTCTTTTCAATAATTTCAAAAGCAATTCGAGTGATTGCACGCTGCATTGCAGCTTCGTCCATAATGATTGAGCGATTTTGTTCCATTGTCTGACCTCCCGTTATTGTTAAAAAGTACAAAAAAAGCTCCTATTGCAAGACGCAATAAGAGCATACAGGTAGACCTCACCTAATATCTGTCGTAAGCACCTTATCAGCATCTCTGTACCGATTTAAAGGCTAAACCATTATTTCACTTTCAACAAAATTTATTATATCACAAAAAATTCCGTATGTCTACAATTTTTTATTGTTTTTTTAATTATTTTTCTTCCCCCGGAATCAGCTTGCCATTTTCAACGTGGAAAACCTTATCGCAGACCTCTAACGCCGCTTTTTTATGGGATACCAAAATGCAGGTTTTATCTTTTCTTGCCTTCAGCGCCGCAAGAATCGCGAGTTCTGTTGCCTCATCCAAAGCCGAAGTTGCTTCATCAAGCAGCAGCACCGGCGCCCCATGCAGAATTGCCCGGGCAACGGCCAGGCGCTGTATCTGCCCCTCAGAAAGCCCTAAGCCGCCTTCGCCAAGCTCTGTATCAAGTCCTTCCGGCAAGGTTTCAATAAACTCCCATATCTGTGCATCTTTTAACGCCTCAATAACATCTTCGTCCGAAATGTCCGTTTTAAAAAACAGCACATTGTCACGAATACTGCCTGATACAATCAGGTTACCCTGAGGAACATAGGAAAACAACTGTTTTTTCTCAGTCTCCAAAGCACGTTCTGTACCATCTTCCATCACAAGATTAGCTGTGCCACTCTGCGGTTTTAAAATCCCTAACATAATTTTCAATAAGGTGCTCTTGCCCGTGCCGGATGTGCCGGTAATGACAACAAATTCACCTTTTTTAACCGAAAAATCAGACTGTTCTAACACTTTTTCATCACGATAGGCAAAGCTGATATGCTGCAGGTTAATCGATGCCCAGTCTTCCTCATCCCACTCTGCCTTTGCATCAATGGGGTCTTCGGGCAGTTTTTCAAGCTCCATCAAGCGTTCTGCCGAGGCAACCATACTGTAATATTGAGGAAAAAGAGCCGAAAGCCCCTGAAAAGGCGCTTGAATCTGGCTCACAAGCTGCAAAAGTGCCGTCAAAGTACCAAAAGTTATCATGCCGTTGGCAATTTTGTAAGCACCCCAGGCAAGAGCAACATAGTACCCCGCCGTGAGTCCCACATAAAAGAAAACATTTGCCATAATGCTCAAACGGTTTCTTTTTAAATTCAGCTTAAACAGCTTAGTCAGCAAAAATTCACTGCGCCCTGCCGCCTGACTGCTGCAACCAAAGGACTTGATAACAAGCATATTCTTCAAAGTTTCCTGCATAAATGACTTGGCAGCGCCATCTGCCGCCTGACAGCTTTTATGCAGATTTTTCATTTTCTTTCTATAAATATATGCCGTTATAAAAATCAAAGGTCCAAGAGCCAGACATAAAAGCGCAAACGCCGGATCCAGAAAATAAAGCGCAAAAAAACAGGCAACAATTTTAGTCAGATAAAAAATCAGCTGCGGCAGCATCTGAATCAAGCCGGTTGCCACAATTCCCACATCACTTGAGATGCGGTTCATCAGCTCACCGGTGTGATATTCGGTAATTTTCAAATAATCCTTTTTCAGAATTGTCTGAAATAACCCGGATTTGAATCTGACATTAAATTTGCCTGTGATATAAACATTTAAAAATGACTGAAAAATTTCAAGCAAAAGCTGAAAAATTAAAAAAGCAAAAAGAACAACACCTGCTCGGAGCAAGTCACCCTCTGCTTGTTTTGTAGCAATATCCAGCACACCTTTAGACAAAAGCGCAAAAACAACACCCATCAGGGAAACAAGCATCCCCGTCAAGGTCAGAACCGCAACACCCGGCAAAATGAATTTTGACTTTTTAATAATCCACTTCATGCTGATTCCTCTATCATTTCATTCGTTTCACAATCCCTTTTCCCAAACGGGTCAAAGGTAAAAGAACAGGTCTTATAGCCCGACCGTGCCCCCATACAAAAGCATACAATCTGCACCACCAGAGCCTGCAGGAATAAAGCTTGCCGCTACGCCAAAAGTCCGTCACAACCGCTTTAATCTGATCTGCTCTGATAGGACCGTCAACATCGATCTGATTATCACCAACGATATAATAACCCTCTTTGCGGCACTTAATAATTCTGTGCAAAATAGCCTGACCGTTATCCTGAACATACAAAACAACATCAAGATTTTTGATTCGGTCAGGTTTTTTTAAAATTACGCTGTCAACGCGGTCACGCCAAAGCGGCATCATACTGTTGCCTGTCACCGTCATGTTGACGGCTTTATTTTCAGAAAGAAGCTCTAACAGAAAGGGCAAAAGAGCCTCTGTTGATACTTGCTCAAAACTTGCTTTAGGCTTCATCTAAAATATGATTCTCCTTTAAAACTTTTAAAAACTCACGCACATCAGAGCGAGCGGTATCACTGTCAATAGCATATTCTTTGGTCATAGCATCAACCAGTTCATCCTCTGTACAGTTGTTTTCAAGCTGCTTCCATAAAAAGGCACCGCTTTCATTTAAAGTCAGCATCAGCTGCAGGTTAACAAGATTGTCACCAACCGGCACGGCAACCGTGCTGCCGGCAATCGCTTTTAATACAAAACCTTCTTTTATTTTCATAGTAACACTTCCCTTTTACTTACTTACCGTTTTATTTTACTATATTAAACCAAAAATTACAAGCACAAAATCAAAATAATCATTTTTTATAACTTGCACTACAGCAAATAATATGATACAATGTAATTAATTAATATTTTTAACCTGTCAGGAGGTTTACAAATGAAAAAAGTTTTGGTTTTATTCCTTACGGCACTTATGGTGCTCTCCACCTGTGCCATCAGCGTTTCTGCTATGACTTTTACAGATATGAACGAAAGTCACTGGGCATACGCAAACGTTCAGACTTTGGTTAACGACGGCACTGTAAAGGGTTACGAAGACGGTTCATTTAAGCCCGAAGGCACCGTAACCCGTGCTGAATTTGTGAAAATGCTGGGGGTAAGTTCTGTTGTCCGCAGTTTTCCGTACAGCGATGTTTCTGCTGATCACTGGGCTTATACATACATCATGGCAGCAAACTTCCCGGAAGACGGCTCAAATCTGTTTATGCCGAGTATTCCCATCACCCGTGGTCTGGTTGCAGAGCTGTTATGGAGACGTGCAGGCCAGCCGACTGATGTATTTGCACCCTCTATCATTTCTGAGCAATATAAAGCAAACCCCACCGCTGCAGCCTGGGTGTATGCAACCGGCTTAATCCGTGGTGACGGTGATGGCATTACCCTGCGTCTGTCTGACACCTTAACCCGTGCTGAGGCTGCAACCCTTATCGTCCGTGCTCGTTCTGTTGGTGCGGCAAACGGTGTTTTTGCAGAAATCGTTGATCAGAATATTTTAGTAAATGTTTATAATGGCTTGAATCTGTTTGACGATATCTCATACGATGCAACAAGAACTATTACAAATGGTGAGATGGCGCGGGCTGCGCTGAGAATTGGTAAAGAACAGCACAACCTCGCTATCAGCGCATCACCCAATTTTGAGCATCCTTACGCAAAGGAAACCCTGCTCGTGTTTAATGCTTTAGGTAAGAACGATGTTGATGCAGCTTTCGCTGACAAAACAGCAACCTTTGGTGATACCGTTGCCGCCCTTACCTATCACTTTATTGATAAAGCACACAACGTTCCCGTATACGGCAACAAGACAGAATCCTTATCTTATATGACCAATATGATGAATGTTTGTCTGACTTTTGCAAAGGATAATGGGGTCATTTCTTTAAAAGAAGATTTAAACGCACCCGTTACCCTGCGTGACTTTACTGCAATCTGTTTGCTGTATGACTATGTTATCGGTTCTCAGTCCGCAGTTACCACCGATCCTCATCCGGCAACAGGCTCTGCAAAAAAAGACCAGTCACTTCTGTTAACAGCAGAAAGCTATGGTGATTATCAGGTAAAAGTTGCCGCTGCTGCTGACTTGTATGCAGCACCGTTTAACGATATGGTTAAAACCCCGAAAGAAACCTATGACTTTGCTCGCGAATACAATTCCATTCTCATGACGATTCTGCAACACCTCAGATCTTCAATCAATACAAAAGCAAACGTTCGCTTAACCTACTATCCTTCTTTGGTTTGCAAAGACAGCACCGGTTATACCATGCGTGTTGCCTGCGAAATTGTAAGCATGAATGGTTCAAAATCAATTTCTGAACTGCTTCCTGTTAAGCCCGGCACTCAAGGCGCTGATGCTATACTCTCTCAGGGCGATACTGTTTATTTTGACCTTGCATCCGGCAGTAACATCAGCTCTGTTTCTATGACAAGTGACACAGCTTTTGTAAGTCAGATTATTAAGGTTGTTCCTGCAAAATAAGATTGGGTATTCAAAAGCGGTATAGCTTCCATGCTATACCGCTTTTTTACTGCCGATTTTTCTTGCACTTTTTCATCAGATATTGTATAATTATGATAGCAAATCATAAAAAGGTGAATAAGATGACAAAAAAAGAAAAAGTTTTGAAAATAAAAGAATATTTTGACGTACAATACAGCAACGCGGATTGCTCACTGTGCTACAGTGACCCGTTCCAGCTTCTTGTTGCAACACAACTCGCCGCACAATGTACCGATGCCCGTGTAAACCTTGTGACACCGGGGCTGTTTGCAAAGTTCCCGACCGTTAAGGCATTTGCAGAGGCTGACATTTCAGAAATGGAAGAAGCCATCAAATCCACCGGCTTCTACCATAACAAGGCACGGAACCTGATTGCCTGTGCACAAAAGCTTTTGTCAGATTTTGACGGCATTGTGCCCCAAACCATGGAAGAACTTTTATCTCTCCCCGGGGTTGGTCGCAAAACTGCAAATCTTTTAATGGGCGATGCTTTCGGCAAGCCTTCTATTGTAGTTGACACCCACGCAAAGCGTATCACCGGCAGACTGGGGCTCACAAAAAACACAGACCCGACTAAAATTGAAATGGATTTATGGAAAATTGTGCCTGAAGAATATGGCAGTACCTTTTGCCATCAGCTTGTTTATCACGGCAGAGCCTTGTGTATGGCACAAAGACCAAAATGTGCACTCTGCGGCCTGCAGGAGATTTGTGACCACTATAAAAAGACGGTAAAATAAAGCGAGGGACAAAGATTGAAAACCAGACTGGATATTTTGTTAACTGAAAAAAACTTAGCTGAAAGCCGCGAAAAGGCAAAGGCAATTATTATGACCGGTATTGTGTATGTAGATAATCAGAAATGTGACAAACCCGGCACTATGATTGACGACAGCCAGACTGTTGAAGTCAGGGGCAAAACCCTGCCCTATGTCAGCCGTGGCGGCTTGAAGCTTGAAAAAGCCAAAGAGGTGTTTAACCTTTCCTTTACCGATAAGGTTTGTATGGATACCGGCGCTTCTACAGGCGGTTTTACTGACCTGATGTTGCAGAATGGCGCAAAAAAAGTCTATGCCGTTGATGTTGGTTACGGTCAGCTTGCGTGGAAGCTCAGGACAGACGAAAGAGTTGTGAACTTAGAGCGAACCAACATCCGCCACTTAACAGAGGAACAAGTACCCGAACCTCTTGATTTTGCCTCTGCCGATGTTTCCTTCATCTCCCTTTTCCACGTCATTCCTGTTGTGTATCACCATTTAAAAGATGACGGCACCGCCGTATTTTTAATTAAACCCCAGTTTGAAGCAGGCAGAGAAAAAGTCGGCAAAAAAGGGGTTGTCCGTGACCCTGAAGTACATATTGAGGTTATCGAAAAAATCTTTGGTCTTGTTACTGAACAAGGTTTTGGCGTTTTAGGGCTTGACTTCTCCCCTGTTAAAGGTCCCGAGGGCAACATTGAGTATCTGATTTATCTGCAAAAAGATGCTACTTCCATCATAACAAGTGAATCTGCGACAGAGGTCGTTAAAAACGCACACGAGGCGTTAGATAAATAATAAAAAAAGAGTCGGCTATTTGCCGACTCTTTTTTATTTAAATGCCAGAAGCTTTTCTGCATTTTTATGGAGTATCTTCTCTTTTAGTTCATCTGTTAAATCAAGGCTCAAAAGCGCCTTAATGTCCGTCTTAAAATTTCCCCAGGGGCAATCTGTTGCAAAGAGAATTTTATTCTCAGGATGGCTTTTAAACATGGTCAAAAGCATATTTTCATCTGCATATCCAAAAGCGCAGGATGTATCAATGTATACATCCTTTCCAATGATGTATTCCAGCGCATCATCCGCCATCTGAAAGCCTGCCATGTGGGCAAACACGACCTTTTCACCCGAAAAAAGCCCTAAGGTGCGTGATAGCGCTTTCGGTGCAGCATGTATTGGCTCCGGCAGCCCCAAATCAAGACCGGTGTGAAACTGCAAGATAAATCCGCGCTTTAAAATTGCTTCATAAACGGGCTGCATTTTGGGGTCATCTACAAAGAACCCCTGATAATCAGGATGAAGCTTTATGCCTAAAATGCCGGCATCCTTTAGCTTGTCAAGCTCATATTCTAAGGAATCAGCCTCAGGATGCACGCTGCCAAAAGCAACAATTTCATCAAGTTGATTGCAGCTGATGGCAAAATCGTTAACCTTTGTCATCTGCCGGGGGTTTGTTGCAATGTTCTGTTGCACCGCACAGGTGACGCCTGCCTCTTTCATTTTCTCTAAGGTCTGCTTCACCGTTCCGTCAGTATGAGCCATTAAACCCGAGCGTTCTGCCAAAAGAGGAATGGTTTTCACGGCCAGACTATCCGGAAACATATGTGTATGAAAATCTATAACCATTTTTCACCTTTTACACGCTATAAATCAAGTCATCATAAGTCGGGATGGGCCAGAAATCTTTTCCGACAATGGTTTCAAGCTCATCTGCATATTTTCTGATTTCGTTTAATGATGTTACCAAAGAATCACGAGCGAACTTCGCCTGTGCAACATAGTCACCCGCATATCGGTCAGACTTCTCTACCGCTTTTTCAAGCTTGTCCGTTGCCTTGTGAAGCATAGCAATGCCCTTTGTTACTTTTCTTAAGGTTTCTTCTGCAGGCATAATATCACAACCTGCCGCTTTGATATTTATAATTGCACGGGCTGTTTCATCTGCAAAACGAAGGCTGGCAGGCATAATCTGCCGGTTTACCATCTGCAGCATGGTGTTTGCCTCAATGCCCACAATTTTAGTATATTTTTCAAGCTTAATTTCATATCTTGCGCGAAGCTCGGTTTCTGAATATACATGGTGCTTTTCAAAAACACGAATGGACTCAGGTGCAACAAAGGCCGCATAGGAATCAACAGAGTTGTTGATGTTCGGAAGACCTCTTTTCTTCGCCTCTTCAATCCATTCATCACCGTAACCGTTGCCGTTAAAGATAATGCGCTTGTGCTTTTTGATAATCTCAGAAAGCAAGCTGTGTAACTCTTTATTAAAGTCCTCAGCCTTTTCTAAGCGGTCTGCAATGTTAGAAAAAGCGTCTGCCACAATGGTGTTGAGAACCGTGTTGGGTCCTGCGATAGATGCCGAAGACGGTACCATTCTGAACTCAAATTTATTACCGCTAAAGGCAAAGGGAGAGGTTCTGTTTCTGTCGGTTGAATCAAGTGACAAATTCGGCAAGGTTGCCACGCCGGTATCCAGCACGCCGCCAAATTTTGTGAAATGGTTTTCTCCCGTTTCAATCTGCTCTAAAATTTCTGTCAGTTCATCACCTAAAAAGATTGAAACAATCGCAGGTGGTGCTTCCAGTGCGCCCAAACGATAATCGTTGCCGGCGTTGGCAGCTGACGCGCGTACGAGCTCTGCGTGGTCATCAATCGCGCTGATGATGGCGCAAAGCACCAGCAGGAACTGAGCATTCTCGCTGGGGGTCTTACCGGGATTTAATAAGTTCACACCATCAGGCGTTGAAATAGACCAGTTGTTATGTTTGCCGGAGCCGTTGAGCCCTGCAAAGGGTTTTTCGTGCAACAAGCAAACCATACCGTGATGATCTGCAATTTTCTTCATCAGCTCCATGGTAATCTGATTGTGGTCACAGGCAATATTCACCGTTTCAAAAATCGGTGCCAGCTCATGCTGTGCCGGTGCCGCCTCGTTGTGCTTGGTTTTAGAGGGAACGCCAACCTTCCACAATGCTGTGTCAAGTTCTTTCATAAAGGCGGAAACACGTTCTTTTAGTGTACCGAAATAGTGGTCGTCCATTTCCTGTGTCTTTGGCGGTTTTGCACCAAGCAGGGTTCTGCCGGTAAACACAAGGTCAGGGCGCTGTTTCCACATCTTTTTATCAACCAAAAAATATTCCTGCTCTGCACCGCAGCTAACCTGTACACGCTCAGTTTTAGTATCTCCAAATAAACGCAGAATTCTGACAGCCTGTGCAGATAGTGCCTCAACCGAGCGAAGTAGCGGCGTCTTTTTGTCCAAAGCATCGCCGTTATAAGAGCAAAAAGCTGTAGGGATGCACAAGGTAAGACCGCTTGAATCTTCCTTTAAAAAGGCAGAAGAGGTACAATCCCACGCAGTATAGCCTCTGGCTTCAAAGGTAGCACGCAGACCGCCGGAGGGAAAGCTAGACGCATCCGGCTCACCCTTAATAAGCGCTTTGCCGGAAAAGGCTGTAATAACCTGACCGCCTTCACCTAAATCAATAAAAGAATCGTGTTTTTCAGCAGTAAAACCGTTTAAAGGCTGAAACCAGTGGGTGTAATGGGTTGCACCGTGTTCGATTGCCCAATTTTTCATGGCATTGGCAACAACCTCAGCCACCTGTGGGCTTAAGGGTGCACCCTTATCTATGGTTTTTTTCAGTTCACGGAAGATTTCTTTCGGCAAGCGCTCACGCATAACCGTCTCGTTAAAAACATGACTTCCGTAAATTTCCTGTAATTTGCAGTCAGACATATGTACCTCCATGTAAAGCGTTAAAAAACGCAAAACTCTTATCTATTGTAACGCAAAATAAAGCAGATTGCAAGCCCTTACAGACTTTGTTCTGCTGTCTTTTTTTGTTTTAACCTGAAAAATATGATGAGTGCTACCCCTGCCACCACGCACACCGCTGCCAAAACCTGAGATACGCGCATTGGGCCAAGCATTAAGCTGTCTGTCCGCATACCTTCAACAAAAAAGCGACCAAGGCCGTAACCGGTTACATACCACAAAAAGATTTCACCATTAAATTTCTGATATTTTTCAAACAAATTACATAAGATGAAAATCAGCAAATTCCATGCAGATTCATACAAGAATGTGGGATGAACCGTCATACCCTTGCCGACAAGGGTCATTCTGAACAATGCCGAATCGGTCTCTGTACCAAAGGCTTCGCCGTTCACAAAGTTGCCCCAACGGCCAATAATCTGCCCAATCAACAGGCCGTAAGCACCAATGTCAAATACCTTGCCAACAGATATTTTCTTAACACGACAATAAACCAAGGTAGACACGCAAGCGCCAATCACGGCGCCGTAAATAGCGATACCACCTTCCCAGATTTTAAATACATCCCCAAAATTTTGACTATAATAGTCCCAACTGAAGATGACATAATAGATTCTGGCACAGATAATAGCTGAGGGTAAGCCCCAAATCAGCACATCCATTAAAACATCATTGGAAATGTCTCTTTTCTTTGCCTTTTTCCTTGCAAAAAGATAGGCTAAAACAACACCCAAGGCAATAATTACGCCGTACCAATGAATGTTCATGCCATAAAAGGTAAAAGCTGTCGGAATGGTAAACTGACCAATTCCCAATCCCGGAAAGGCAACGGTATTTGTCACGTCATACTCCCCCTTTTTACTTACTGCGGCTCAATTACCGACAACACTGCACGCTCGGGGTCAAAGTAAGACCGCAAACGTTTATTTAAACTGTCAAGTGTAATCTCTTCCATAACGGACGGAAAATCAAACAGCGATACATCGTTAAACACTTGTGCAATATATTGATGTGCTACGGCATTTAAATTATTAAACTGTTTGATATACTGCCCTGTCATAGCACGTTTCACCCGCTCAACATCAGCATCTAAAAGACCGGTCTCCTGAACCTTTTTAATCCCCTCAAAAACCATATCACGAACCTTTTCGGGCTGACGGCTTTCGCCGGACAGTGAAACATAACCGTATAAAACTTCACAAGCAGTTTCAGAGTCCATACCACCTAAAATATAGCCACCCTCATACAGATCTGTATATAAGGGACTTGTTTTTCCAAACAAAAGCTCACAGATAACAGAAAGCTCAAGGTCTTTTTTAAGAAGCTCCCTGCCGTCATAACCGCAGTCAGGGTCTTTAAATCCAAGCATGAACATAGGCACGCTGACATCAAGCTTCTTCCTGACCTCTTTCTGATAGACAGACATTGGTTCATCGCCATAAAAGCGCTTGATTTCACCCACTGCTTTTTCTTTTTGCAGCAAGCGTTCATCAATAAAGCTGCCAAGGCTTTCAGGGGCAACATCGCCAATAATAAATAAACACATATTAGAAAGATTATAAAAGGTGTTATAACAATCATACAACGTTTCTTTTGTAATCTTTGAAATGCTCTCCACAGTACCTGCAATATCAATTCTGACAGGGTGTTCGTGGAACATACCGCCTAAAAATCCCATCATCAGCTGCCAGTCAGGGTCATCATCGTACATACCTATTTCCTGCCCGATAATGCCTTGCTCTTTAGAAACATTCTCATCAGTAAAATAGGGTTTTTGAACAAAATCCAGCAAAATGCCTAAGTTTTCCTGCACATCCTGAGTGCTTTCAAACAGGTATGCCGTTACATGGAAGCTTGTATAAGCATTAGCGTTGGCGCCGTGTTTTGCATAGCTTTCAAACACGTTTGAACCGTCGGGCTGTTCAAAAAGCTTATGCTCTAAAAAGTGAGCAATACCATCAGGAAGCATTGTTTTTTCTGTTTTACCCGGGGCAATAAACAAGTTGTCTACCGAGCCAAAATGAGTACCAAAGATTGCATAGCTCTTGCTATAGCCTTTCTTCGGCATAATGGCAATTTTAAGGCCGCTATCGTGCTGAGCGGTATATAAACATTCTTTTAAAGTCGCATCCTCATGCTTTGTAAACTGAATCATTATTCTGCCTCCTGACCCTTCATTACATATACAAGTTCAGGCTTTATGCGCTGTGCAACCCGAATCACATCATCTTTTGTCACTTTCTGAATTAACTCGCATTGCTCCTCTAAGCTGATGCTCGTACCGCTGACAGCCTGACCAAGGTAGTAATCAGCCATATATCCGCCGGTATCACCCAGCGAGCGCAAAGAATTTACAATACTTTTAACAGAAACATCAAACTCATAGTCAGAAATATCACCCTGACGCATTGCCTCAGCCTGAGCTAAAATTTCAGTCTCAGCCTTTTCCTTGTTCTGATATTCAATTCCTGAGCTGACAACCATCATGCCCTTATAACGTTCTAAACGGGATGATGCATAATAACACAGGCTCAGCTTTTCGCGGACGTGGTTAAACAGTTTAGAATGGGCACCACTACCGAAAATGCTGTTATAAACCATCAAGGCGCTGTATTCATCATCGACAGGAGTAATCCCGGTGTAAAAGCCAATAGAAAGCTTTGCCTGAGATACATCATAGGTTTCTACCAACTCCCGTACCTCGTCAGCCGCACTATGAAGGGTTGATTTCGGATACTCCGTCACTTTGGGAGTAACCTCTGCAAAACGCTTCTTTGTCAGGTCGATGACCCTGTCAATATCTGCATCACCGGTCACAAAAATATCAATAGGACTCTCGTGGAGCACGGTCAGATATTGTGCGTATAAGCTCTCCGGTGTGATGGCCTCTACATCGCTTACCCGACCTAATTCATAAATGCTATACGGCTCGTTTTTGCACATTTCTTCCACCAAACGCCAGACAGCGTATGCGCGCTTGTCATTGATCTGCGCTTTGATATCGTTAATCAGGTTCACTTTTTCCTGCTCAACATAATCCTGCCGGAAGGCACCGTTTTCTACTAGTGGACATAGAACCATGTCGTAGAGAAAGGAAACGGCCTGAAAGGTTGTCGCTTCCTTTTCAGGTAGATAAGAATCAGCAACCGTGCTGACCACATAAGATAAAATCTGGTCTTCGCCCTTTCTGCGCACATCCGCATGAAAAGCAGCGCCATAAAGCGCCTGCAGATAACGGCTGACTGATGCTGCATCCTGCAACTTTTGGTTACCACGGCGCATTACATCAGTTAAAAGCGCATTCTTTGATGCTTCTTCATATCTTAGCGGTCTGTGAAAATGAAGACCCACAGAAACCGTTTTAAACTTGTCTGTTTTAATATGGTGCAGTTTTAAACCTGCTTTAAGCTCATAAATTTTATATTCGTTCATCGTTTTTGTCCTTTCTCCGGTCTTACTTTGATTCTTCTTTTACCTTTAAAAGTTCTGCATAAATGTCCCTCTTGGAAACACCCCGGTCTGCTGCAACGGCTTTTTGGGCTTCCTTCTGGTCCATACCAAGCATCATATAATGATTAATATGTTCTAAAATTGATAAATTATTTAAATCGTCGTTGGTTTTGGGCGCTTCCTGTGCTCCTTCTAAAACCAACACATATTCACCCTTCGGCTCTTTTTCACGGTACAAAAGTACCGCCTCTGATAACGTTGTACGGATAATTTCTTCATATTTTTTTGTAAGCTCACGGGCAAGAACAATTTTTCGGTCGCCCAAAAGCTCATAAAAGTCTTTTAATGTTCTACGAAGCTTGTGAGGCGCCTCATAAAAAATCATAGTATGAGGCTGATGCTGGATAGACAGCAGATGTTCCCTACGGCTCTTTTTATTCACACTTAAAAAGCCCTCAAAGGAAAAACGACCGGTTGGCAGAGCTGATGTAATCAGCGCCGAAATCGCCGCTGTTGCTCCCGGCACCGGCACCACAGGAATATCATTTTGGGCACATAGCCGCACCAAATCCTCACCGGGGTCAGAGATTGCCGGTGTGCCGGCATCAGAGACAAGCGCAATAATAGTACCCGTTTTAAGTTTTTCTAACAAAAATTCCCCTTTGCTTTTCTCATTATGCTGAAAATAGCTGACAAGGGGCTTTTTGATACCTAAATGATTCAAAAGCGTCGCTGTCCGTCTTGTATCCTCTGCGGCAATCAAATCTGCATCACGCAGGGTTTTTACCCCACGAAAGGTCATATCCTCCAGATTGCCGATAGGTGTTGCCACCAAATACAACGTCCCCGGCTTGAGGGCGTTTTTTTCTTCCTGCTCAAACATCATTTCTGTCATATCAAATCTCCTGCATCAATCTGTACAATCAAACCGCTGTTACGGTTCTTTTGCCCCTCTATCACCAAAAGCCGGGGCGGCTTGTTTTTGCCGAAAGCATAAAGGGTCAGTCGTTTGGGTTCTATATTTTTAGCCCGCATCACCGCCATAATGTCGCAAAGGCGTTCCGGTCTGTGAACCATATAAAACCGACCACCACTGGGAAGCAGATAACTTGCTGCTTCCACGCAGTCTGCTAAGTCACACAAAATCTCGTGTCGGGCAATGGTAACGCTGTCTTTTACATTTTGTTTCCCTGTGTTGTTTTTCATATAAGGCGGATTGCATGTAACCACCTGAAAGCTCTCAGCCTCAAACAACTCACGAACCTTTTTCACATCACCCTGCACAATTTCAATTTTATCTGTCAAGCTATTTAACTTTACGCTCCTTTGTGCCATTGCCGCCATCTGCTCTTGAATTTCCAATCCAACAATCCGGGCACAGGGCTGTTTTGCGTGTAAAAGTATGGGGACAATGCCGGTTCCTGTACATAAATCCATTACCTGATCACCGGAATGCACCACTGCAAAGTCAGAAAGCTTTACAGCGTCAGTTCCAAACCGAAACTCATTTTGTCCCTGAATGATGCGAAAGCTGTTTCCTAAATCTTCCACACTTTCGTCCTCACAGAGCAAAACCTCATCAGTTAATTTCATGACGACCCTCCAACGCTCTTGTCAACGTCACTTCATCGGCATATTCTAAGTCCCCACCAACGGGAATGCCGTGAGCAAGTCTTGTTACCTTAACTTCAAAAGGCGCCAAAAGCTTGGCAATATACATAGCTGTTGCCTCACCCTCAAGGTTCGGGTTGGTTGCCATAATAACCTCTTTCACATTGCCATCTGTAACACGGGACAGCAGCTCTTTAATTCGGATATCTTCAGGTCCCACACCGTCCATGGGCGAAATAACACCATGAAGAACGTGATAAGTGCCTTTAAATTCTCTTGTTTTTTCGATTTTAACAACATCCTTCGGCTTCTCTACCACACAAATCACACTTTGATCACGCCGACTGTCTGAACAAATTTCACAAGGAACAGTTTCGGTCAAAGACTGGCAGACAGGACAAAAAATAATTTTTTCCTTAGCGTTTACCAAAGCTTCTGCAAAGGAAGCTACCTCTTCCTTCGGTAACTTTAACACATAATAAGCAAGCCGTTCTGCCGTGCGTTTTCCTATGCCCGGCATTTTAGCAAACTCTTCTATTAATCTTGCAATGGGTGTTGCGTACATAACTGTCCCTCGCTTTTAGTTTTTCTTTTCTGTTTCTGATTCAAGCACCATAGCGCCCAGCTCTTTTGCTGTAATCTCGCCGTATTCATCAGACTTCACAGCCGGGCGACCGTCATAATGCAAAATTGCATATTCAAGCAGATCAATATCTTTAATGTTAAAGCAAACAGGTGTTGTACCGGGTTGATTAAACAGCGCCATTGCCTGCTTTAGCTCTTCTTCTTTTTCGGTTTTTATTTCTAACAGCTGTTTGTTTTTCCCCACGATTTTGCCGGAAAAATCTAAGAACATAATCTCATCTTTTGAGCAAACTGCATTGATGGTGGGAAAATCCGGTCTAAAGGGTGACAACTGCCACACACTTTTACTTGCCGCTGCCACAAAAGCAGGACTGCCGCAAGATAAGCCAAGCATTGCGCTTTTTTGATGCACAAAAGAGGGAATGTAATCACTGTATTCCTCCGGCGACAGAAAAGAACCGGAGTTATTCATTGCAAACAGGGGCACCGTTGCAAACGCCTGCAACTCAGATAATACGCTTAAGGCGTCATCAATATACATATCTGTGCAGCCCACAGCACAAACATCAAGTGCCTGCAGCGTAATTAAAAGTGACACTGCGCGGCGGATGGAAGCATCATCTTCACCGACAGAAATCCCAGCGCATACCGGCAGTGATGTTGCTTCACGAATAGCATACCACGCGCATTTTGCGCTGACTGCGTCACGGACATTTGTCAGAAAAATCATGGAGACTTCCATCTGGTCAAGATAGGTTGCCTGACGAACAACAGATTCGTAATAAGCATCAAAGTCCTCGTCAGAAGACAAGCCATCTGCCGGCGCCTCAATCTGTCCGGCTACAAATGCTACGTCTTCTGCCGCATCAAAAAATGCTTCCAGTATCGCTTCATCTTCGTCATTAAAACGCCTGAAGGCAGGCGCCAACAAAAGGTTAGCCCCTGCCTGAACATAGTCTTCTAATATCGCCGGATTTGTACCATCCGCCGTTGCCATAATTAAAATGTTTGATTTTAAAATTTCTTTTAACTGAGATGTGGTCATACTGCACCGCCCTTTATTGCTCTAAAATGCTTTCAATTATATCAATCATACTGTCAATCTGTCTTTTGCGGATGAGGAGGTTTCCCTCGCCGTTTACCTTGACAAGATAATTTCTTTCATCAAAGCTGAGGCACTTAACAACCGTTTGGCTGCCGTCACGTTTTTTATAAGTAATGGTAAAGGCCGTCTCGCCGCCGCCGGTGGCTGTAAAATCGTCCAAAATAAGACCGATAACAGCCTGATATGCTGTTGTAAAATCATCCTTTTCTATCTCTTTATTGTTGATTTTATAAGCGCCATCATCTGATGCAGGCACAATCATTGTAAATGTTTTATTTAAGCCGGTAAGATGAACCTCTGCTACATCTTTGATATTTTCAATATGAACAAGCTTATCAATCAAATCAAAATAGCTCAGTTCAAGAAAATCAAGCTTCTCTGTCGCCACAAGATATACAGA
This sequence comes from Oscillospiraceae bacterium, assembly GCA_015068905.1. GTDB lineage: Bacteria > Bacillota > Clostridia > UBA1381 > UBA9506 > UMGS755. The sequence goes on from SVJQ01000006.1 coordinate 52,459, forward strand.
TTGATTGCCCTTCAGGCGGATGTAGGTGCCTGACTCCTCTTTTTTACCCACAGTAACGGTATAGCTTTTTGACTTATCCTGCGAAGCAATGGTATAAACTGCGCGTGGGTTGTTAAAACCATAGTCTTTACCGCTTTCAGGAATCGGAATCACACTAACTGCCTTTTGAGACAAAAGATTGGTAAAAAGATCATTCTGAAGTCGGTAGGCGTTTGTTTTTTTGTGGAGCGGCGTTTTCATTGTCCATTCAAAAGCATCCGCTTCACCCTCCTGAGACAATTTAACTTTCTCTAAGGTAATGGTCTCTCCACCGGTGCGCGCAATTTTAATAAAACCAATCTCCTCCGCATCCATAGTGTAAATATTATTATCCATTAAGGCGGACAAAGAACCTGTCAGGGTATTACAACCGGAAGTGCTCTTGGTGTATACTTTGGTTTCTCCTTCAACCATCAGGTAAGAAACGGAGTTTTCAAAGGTAGCAGCACCAATCAAAATCTTAACCGTGGTACCGTCTTTCAGCTTAATCTCAACAGTTCTTTCAGGCTTATCCAGCCCATAGGGCGAAAGGTCCTGCGCGTTTTCACTCACCATATCCTGACCGACAATGTTTGCACATTCATACAGAAGACTTTCCACGCTTGGTGCATGCAAAACAACGGAAGGGTCTTTTGTCACAATCCATGTTTCGTTCTGTAATGCTAGGGTATATGTTTCCTCAGGATTCGTAACAGTCACAGACTCAATATTATCCTTTTCTGTTTGATAAACAGTAATTGTATCAGGCAAGTCCGGTGTAACCACTTCGTCCTGCTTCGGTTCAATTTTTGATACTGCAAAAAGACCGCCGCCCAAAAGCAAAATCACCAATATGATAATCCCAATATTTCTATATGTTTTTTTCAATCCGATTCATCCTTTCAAGCACAATACACAGTATCATTTTACACGATTCAAGCGGGGAATGCAAGCAAACGTTCAGGCTGACATAATTTGTTTACAAAACCGGACGCACCATAGTGACTTCCCCTGTTTCAAGAACATCTGTCTCTCCACTGTTTCTCACAATCACAAGTCGTGCACACTCATCAATCGAAACGGCTTTGCCTACAAAGCTCGCGCCGCTCTTTATGTAGCTGATGGTTTTGCCCAGCACACAAGAACAATCCCGGTATACTTGCAAAAAATCAACACAAGGCAAGGCATCATAAAAGCAGAACCAGTGCTTGAGAATCGCTGCACAAAGTTCTAACCTGTCCGGCGCTTTACCGCAAATTTCATCAAGGGATGTAGCAATTTTCTGTATTGCATCGGCATAGCCACCCTCAGGTGGTGCCAGATTCACACCAATGCCTAAAATAACATACGAAAACGAACCATCCGGTGCAAATTGGCTTTCTGCCAATATGCCGCAAAGCTTACGTTCCTGACACAACAAATCGTTCACCCATTTAATGTCAGTCTGTACGCCTGTCAGCTCGTAAATTGCCCGATGCACAGCAACCGCACCGCAAGCAGTAAGCAGACCTGCATCCTGCTGGTGTTTCTTCGGACGCAGAATAAGGCTCATATACAGTCCGGTTCCATCCGGAGAATAAAAACGCCGCCCCACTCGCCCGCGACCATTTGTCTGACCCTCTGCAAGGACAACCGTTCCCTGAGTGGCACCGTTTTGTGCCAGCTCTTTTGCCACATCATTGGTAGAGGTAACAAAATCATAACAATACGCCACCGAAAAAAAAGCTTCTTTCCGAAGCAAGGCCGTTAATTTTGACTCTGAAACAGCATCTCGATTCACATAATCACCTTCTATAATATTGTACTACAAAACACCCTGTCAGTCAAGGGTTTTAAGAGCACGAGCAACCACAAAACAGCTTGTCATAAACATTGTTTTTTATGAATATAATGATAAAAACAAAAGAAAGGAAAAAAAGACTATGCGAAGACACAAACGAGCCTTTCATGGCCACGTTTTTCACCTGAGAAAAATTCTCTTGCCGTTGGCAGGATCTCTGACTGCCGCATTGATCATAGCGCAGTTATCATCAAAGCTGCCTTTTTCAGCATTGTCATCAGATTTTTTTCTTGACAGTCTTTCTCAAACCGTTCTGGCATTTGGTACAGAGACAAAAACAACCCTGCAGTTTTCTGCCTATGATGTATTGGAAAACTCAATTTTAAGTATAAAAGCCTCAGATGTTATGCAAAAAAAATATGCCGCCAAATACGGCGGCATTGTCAAACAGGAAATTAAAAAGAAGGCTGTGCCCCAGCCCGATGTTTTAATGGGAAACGTTTTAGAAACAGATGTTTCAAGCGATAAGATCACTTTCATTAACACGCCCGGAGTCAATGTGGATGTAAATGCGCTTTTGCAAATGCCACTTTCTTTTTCACTGCCCGCCGGTCAGCCTCAGGTGCTCATTGTCCACACTCACACCTCAGAAGCCTATGCTGAGAGTCCAAATGCAAGAAACGAAAGTTCTGATATGAATGTTGTCCGAGTCGGCGAGGCAATTAAAGATGCCTTAACAAGTGCCGGCATCGGGGTCATACACGACACAACGCAAAATGACAACCCTTCCTACAACCAATCCTATAAAAAGGCACTTTCTGTCATCGAAAAAAATCTTAAAGAGCATCCGACAATTGAAATTGTTTTGGATATCCACAGAGATTACATCAAACGGGACGACGGCACCCTCATAAAGCCTACCACAACCACCAAAACCGGCGAAAAAGCAGCACAAATCATGTTCGTTATGGGAACAGACTCTATGGACCTGTACCACCCGAATTGGCGGCACAATCTTGCTTTTGCTACGCAGATTCAGAACCGGCTTTTATCCACAGAACCGGGGCTTTGCCGCTCTATCAACATCCGAACAGAGCGTTTTAACCAACACGCAACCCCCGGCTCAATGATTATTGAGGTCGGCACAGGTGCCAACACGTTAGAAGAAGCCGTCAATGCCGGCAAGCTGACCGGAAAAGCCATTGCCACCGTTTTAAAAAAACAGTAATCTTACGACGGAACTACAATGCTGACCGCATGAGCAACGCCGGGCATGCTTTCTCCCTGCTGAACAGAAAGAGTGCTTTGCAGGGCACCGGTTGCCATAAACAAAAGTCTGTGAAGCTGTTTTTCTTTTAAAAGTTTATACAAGTACCCGCAAAAGGTCAGCCCTGCACAAGCACAACCACTACCCCCTGCGTGGGTATCCTGCTTTTCTCGGTCAAAGATAATCAAGCCGCAGTCGTTGTAATTCTGACTCAGGTCATACCCTGTCTTGCGAAGCATATCCACCACAACCGACTTACCCACAAGACCCAGATCGCCGCTGACAATCAGGTCATAATAATCCGGTGTTCTTCCTGTGTCTTTAAAATGATGAAGCAACGTATCTACTGCCGCCGGCGCCATAGCGGCTCCCATGTTGTTGGCGTCTGTAATACCCATATCCACAATCCTGCCGTTGGTTACGCAATCAATCACAGGTCCCTCGCCATCAGAGCCTACAACGGCGCAGGCAGAGCCTGTTACCGTCCATTGCGCTCCCGGTGGGCGCTGACCGCCATACTCCAAGGGGAAGCGGAACTGCTTTTCTGCTGAACAAAAGTGGCTGGAAGTAATAGCGGCACAAAAATCAGCATATCCACCATCAATAAAGCTAGCTGCCATAGAAAGCCCCAACGCCATGGTAGAGCAAGCGCCGTAAAGGCCAATAAAGGGGATGCCAAAATCGCGGATGCCATAGCTTGTACCCGTGCATTGATTTAAAAGGTCGCCGCCAAACAGATAGTGAATCTTGTCAGGTGCAACACCGCTGTTTGAGAAAGCCTCCGATGCCGCGCGCCTTGCAAAGGCACTCTCTGCCTTTTCCCACGTTTTTTCACCTAAGACATTATCTTCAGCCACCACATCAAAATAAGAGCCGATAGGTCCCTCTGACTCCTTTTTCCCTGCAACTGAACCCGTCCCTAAAATAACAGGCGGTTTTTCATAAAAAATCGTTTGTACGCCTCTTCTTTTTTCTGCACCCATTTCGTTTCCCTTTCAACATTTTTCTTTTAGTTTTTTCTTTTGCCGATATTTTATGCAGAAAAAAATCTAAAAAAATATAGAAAAATGTATAGACAAACCGCTTTTTTTGTACTATACTAAGTGTGTAATAATTAAATATTTGGCAGAGTAGGTTTTGATGCGTTAAGTGACAGTCGGACGGGAAGTTGCCGCTGTACGAAAAACATACACCGTGTGTTTGCGGTATCATAACTGCATTCCGCTGCCACGAAAAGAGCCGGAAGCACCTCCTTTTTTTGTGGCGAATATGCCAACGAAAGGACGTGTTATTTTTATGCAAAAAAAATATTTCTCAACAAAAAAAATAGCAACTGTTGCGCTGCTCCTTGCACTGCACATTGTTGTGACAAGGTTCGTGGCTATCGAAACACAAATTTTCAGAATCAGTTTCAGTTTTATACCCACATCACTTTGCGCTATGCTGTTCGGACCGTGGGTTGGTGCTGTTTTTGGTTTTGTTGCTGATTTTTTAGGGATGCTGATTTTTCCAAAAGGTCCCTACTTCCCCGGTTTTGGTATTAACGAGGCGCTGTATGCCTTTATATACGGTATGTTTTTGTTTAATAAGAAAAAGAATTTTAAACATATCATCCTCTGTTTGCTGCTGCAGACTTTGACTATCGATTTAGGGCTTTCTACTCTCTGGCTGCACATTTTATATCAAAACCCTGTTTGGGTTATCTTGTCCGGTCGCATTATAACAGCACTTGTAATGTTCCCTATTAAGGTTCTTGGCATTAAATTCACTTGGGAACTGATCGGTGCAAAAATTCCATTCACAAAATGATTTTTTAAATTGTATAATTTCTGAATTTTTGTTTACACTACTAAACAGCACATACCCAAAATTCAAACAAAAATTCAGGAGGAATAGTCATGAATAACAAAAACAACAATCAGCAGAACAACAACCAGAACAATAATCAGCAGAACAAAAATAATAACAACAACCAGCAGAATAAAAACAACAATCAGTTCAATAACGAAAAAAACAACAATAACAACTACTAATCATCTAAAAAGCCGTTCCGATTCCGGAACGGCTTTTCTTTTATTCAATACAGCTGTATACAATATTTCTGATTCGTCTGTGAATAATCGGTTCTTTTGAGTTGTGCATATGCTGCGCATAATAAACAGCCAACTCGTTTTCAGGGTCAATAAGCGCATAATTACCGGTTGCACCACCCCACGCAAATTCGCCAACAGGACCATTCGAACCACCTGCCACCGGGTCATACATAGTGCGAACGCCTAAACCATAGCCATAGCCCGGCATGTGATTTTTCGCATATTCAAAAAATGCATCAAGCACAGCACCTGTCAAATGATTCTTTCGCATCAAATCAATGGTGCGCTTGCCTAAAATCTGCTCACCGGAAGGTGTTTTACCGCCACAGGCCATACAATCAGCAAAGCGGATATAATCATCTACGGAAGATACTAAACCTGCACCACCGCTTGCATATTCAGAGCCAAAGCGGAAGATATTGACACCGGAGATTTTCTCAGCATAGCCTTTTTCATCTGAGAACATAAACATAGGTGCAAGACGTTTTTCCTTTTCTTCATCCATAAAATAAGATGTGTCATTCATCTGCAAGGGGTCAAACAGATTCTTGCGACAATAATCTTCTAAACCCATGCCGCTGACAACTTCAATCAGCGCACCGAGTACATCGTGACACAGGCTGTATTCCCAACAGGTACCCGGCTCAAAAATCAATGGTTCTTTCGCAAAAGCACGAACGGTATCAACGGTTGGACAACGATGATCAGTTTCTTTCTTTGCATTTATAATGGCGTTTCTGCGGATATCATAATCAAAGCCGGCTGTCATCGTAAACAAATCGCGAATCAGAATCGGATTTTTTGCCTGACGGACAAGTCCGTTTTCCTTTACATACATGGTTTTAAATTCAGGTATGTAATCATACAGCGGATCTGTCAGTAAAAATGCACCTTTTTCAAAAAGCTGAAGTGCCGCTGTACAGGTCACCGGCTTTGTGGCTGAGTACATATTGTAAAGAAGGTCCGGCGTCACGGGCTGTTTTGTTTCCGGATCAGCAAATCCCGACTGATGACGAAACACTTCTTTTCTGTGGTGATATACTATACAGTCAGTCCCCGGAACACCAAGGCGCTCAGGAATGGCATCTAAAAATGCCCTTAAATTTTTAAATTTCATAATAGTTCCCCCGGATGTATATACGGGCAGAGGTACTACTCTGCCCGCAAAATACATTATTCACTTACTTCAATCTTGATTTTCCCATCGCAAACCGTTGCAAAAAGCTTTGAATGCTGAGGAATGTCACCCTTTAAAAGCATTTCAGCAATGGGGTTTTGAATCAGCTTCTCAATAGTTCTGCGAAGAGGACGGGCACCATATTTCGGGTCATACCCTTCTTTTAAAACCAAAGCCTTAGCCTCATCAGAAATGGTGAAGATAATATCACGGCTAAAGAGCTCTTCTGCCAAGTCGAAAATCATCAAATCAACAATCTTGGTCAGTTCTGCTTCGGTTAACTGATTAAAGAGAACAATCTCGTCAATTCTGTTTAAGAACTCCGGACGGAAGATGTCACGCAGGGCACTTTGCACCTTGTTCTTAATGGATTCATTTTCCGTCTTGTTAAAGCCATAGCTTGAATTTTTCAAATCCGATCCGGCGTTAGAGGTCATAATAATGATGGTGTTTTCAAAATTCACGATTCTGCCGTGACTGTCTGCTACACGGCCGTCATCTAAAATCTGCAACAGAATGTTAAACACATCCTGATGGGCCTTTTCAATTTCGTCAAGCAGAATGATAGAATAAGGCTTTCTGCGGACTTTTTCCGTCAGCTGACCTGCTTCGTCATAGCCAACATATCCCGGCGGTGCACCAATGAGCTTTGAAACGGTGTGTTTTTCCATATATTCAGACATATCCACACGAATCATGGCTTCTTCATTGTCAAACATGATTTTAGCCAGGGTTTTGGCAAGCTCGGTTTTCCCCACACCGGTAGGACCGACAAACACAAAGGAAACCGGTCTTCTTACCTTTGAAAGACGGGCGCGGTTTCTGCGAATCGCCTGAGAAATCAGGCTGACAGCCTCTTCTTGACCAATCACACGCTGATGGATGCGATTTTCTAAATCTAAAAGCTTCGCACTTTCCGCCTCTGTAATGCTCTTAACCGGGATTTTTGTCCAGTCTTCAATAACTGCCGCTACATCCTCAACTGTCAAAGTCTTATCAAGTGCCGGGGTGTCAATTTTGTTGATTTCTTCAATCAGCATGCACTCTTTAGCCTTCAATTCTGCGGCTTTCTGATAATCTTCTGTAGAATCGCTTGAAACTGCGTCATCCTTCTCCATCTGCACCTGACGCAGCTGTTCATTAAGCTGCATCAGCTTAATTAAATCCTGATTGTTAAGATTTGCTTTCGAGCCTGCCTCATCAATCACGTCAATGGCCTTATCAGGCAGAAAGCGGTCTGTGATATACCGCTCAGACATAAGCACCGCCTGACGGATAACATCGTCAGAAATTTTTACACGGTGATAGGATTCATAATAGTCACGAATACCCTTTAAAATACCGATAGAATCCTCTATTGAAGGCTCGTCAACCATAACAGGCTGAAAACGACGTTCTAGCGCCGCATCTTTTTCAATATGCTTTCTGTATTCATTTAAGGTGGTTGCGCCAATCACCTGCACATCACCACGGGCTAAAGCCGGTTTTAAAATGTTAGCGGCGCTCATGGCACCCTCGGCATCACCGGCACCCACAATGTTGTGAAGCTCATCAATGACCAAAATGACATTGCCAAGCTCTTTTGCCTCTTCCAAAATCTTTTTCAGGCGTGCCTCAAACTGACCACGGAACTGTGTTCCTGCCACAATGGCAGTAAAGTCAAGCAGATAAATATCCTTATTAAACAGCTTCGCCGGTACCTGTCTTTCGGCAATTCTCACAGCTAAGCCCTCTGCAATAGCCGTTTTACCAACACCGGGCTCACCCAGCAAAACGGGGTTATTTTTTGAACGACGGTTTAAAATCTGAATCACGCGGCTGATTTCACTATCTCTACCTATAATGCGGTCAATCAGGTTATTTTTCGCTTTCGCTGTTAAATTGGTACCATAGGTATCAATCAAACGCTTTTGCTCTTTTTTCTTCTTTTTGGTTGCGGTCTGGGTGCCACCTTTGCCTTCAAAGGGCGGATTTGCATCCAGAGAGTCGCCCCCTTGTCCAAAAGCGCCGGGCATTTCACCCATCATCATAAGGGGGGACATAAAGTCTTCGCCATCCATACCCTCTTCACCAAACTGGCTCATAAATTCATTCACGCCGGAGCTTAAGGCGTCTGCCTGTTCAGGGGTGATGCCCATTTCTTTCAGCACATCATCCACCGGTGCAAGTCCCAGTTCTCTGACGCAATTAATGCAATAACCCTCGGTTGTTTCTGTCCGGTTTACAGGGTCAAGCTTCTTTATAAAAACGACTGCTGCGTTTTTTTTACAATTCACACATAACATGGTTCTCAACTCACTTTATAATTTTACTGAGGTTATTATAACATAAAAGAGCGTATATATAAAGAGATTTCTAAAAAAATTTACATTATTGAAATAAATTTCGATTAAAGACTTGAAAAAACATATTTGTTGATGTATAATTATTCATTGGAAAGAAATTTCCGACAAAATTTTAGGAGGCAAATAAAAATGAAACACATTAAAATTTTAAGCTTAATTCTGGCGGTTGTTATGGTCGCAGCAATGCTTGGTGCTTGCTCCGGCAAAACAACTGAAAAAGAAGTACTCACAATGGGTACCAACGCAGCATTCCCTCCCTACGAGTTCGTTGACGAAAACAACAAAGTAGCTGGTATCGATGCTGAAATCGCAGCAGCTGTTGCTGAAAAACTCGGTATGGAATTAGAGATTAAAGATATGGCATTTGATTCTTTAATCACTGCAGTATCTTCCGGTTCCATCGACGTGGTTTTAGCAGGTATGACTGTAACACCCGAGCGTGAAGAATCTGTTAACTTCTCTGATTCTTATGCAACAGGTATTCAGGTTGTTATCGTTAAAGAAGATTCTCCCATTGCTACAATCGATGATTTAGCAGACAAGAAAATCGGTGTTCAGACCGGTACTACCGGTGACATCTATTGTGCAGGCGACTACGGTGAAGATGCTGTTGCTCGTTATGACAACGGTGCTTTAGCAGTAGCTGCTCTGCAGAACGGTCAGGTTGACTGCGTTGTTATTGACAACGAACCCGCAAAAGCTTTTGTTGCAGCTAACGAAGGTCTGAAAATCTTAGATACCGAATATATCACCGAAAACTATGCAGCAGCAATCGCAAAAGACAACACTGAATTACTTGAAAAATTCAACAAGGCTTTGGCCGAACTCAAAGCAGAAGGCAAGCTTGACGAAATTATCGCAAAATACATTAAAGCTGAGTAATGATACCCTACATGCACTTTAAAGGGGCGATTGAACATCGTCCCTTTTACTATATTAAGAAAGGGGCAAGCAAATGACTGTTTTAACATTTGCTAACTGGATTGCAGAGGCGCCAAGCTGGATACTCACACTACCCAAATGGTTGCAGCAAATCATTTTCCAGTTATATCAGGTTTTTGTATACGAAAACCGCTGGCAGTTCTTTACTGACGGTCTTATAACCACTTTTGCAGTAACAATCGGCGCTCTTATTATTGGTATAATAATAGGTATGATTGTTGCTCTGATTCGAACCACGCATGATAGTGCATCCGGCAAACCGAGTATCATTTTGCGCGTATTAAACACAATTTGCAAGGTATATGTTACTGTACTTCGTGGTACACCACTGATGGTACAACTTTTGATTATGGGCTTTGTTGTTATGGTACCCAAAAGCTCTGCACAAACAACTTTTTGTGCTATTTTAACCCTTGGTATCAACTCTGGCGCATATGTTGCTGAAATTGCTCGCTCCGGTATTATGTCTATCAATGCAGGTCAGTCAGAAGCCGGCAGAAGCCTTGGGCTTAACTATGTACAAACAATGTGGTATATCATTCTGCCGCAGGCATTTAAAAACATTTTACCTGCCTTAGGCAACGAGCTTATAGCACTTCTGAAAGAGACCTCTCTTGTAACGGTCATTGCTCTGCAAGATGTAACAAAAGCTGCACAGGTTATCGTCAGCAAAACCTATACCGCTGTCATTCCGTACATTAGTCTGGCTGCCATTTATCTTGTGTTAGTTATGATCCTGACAAAACTACTTGCACTTTTAGAAGGGAGGATGCGTAAAGGTGAACGATAATGTCATTATTAAAACAAACAACCTTTGTAAATATTATGGTGATACCATTCACGCTTTAGATGGCGTTACGACCGAAATTAAAAAAGGTGAAGTTGTTGTTATCATCGGTCCTTCCGGTTCCGGTAAGTCTACCTTTCTCCGTTCTCTTAATTTGCTTGAACGCCCCACATCGGGTGAAATTTACTTTGAGGGTATCGACATCACCAACCCCAAAACAAACATTAACATACACAGACAAAAGATGGGTATGGTGTTTCAGCAGTTTAACCTTTTCCCTCATATGACAGTTCTGAAAAACCTGACGCTGGCACCGCTGAAGCTTTTGAAAAAAGACAAAGACGAAATTGAAAAAAAGGCTATGGAGCTGTTAGAACGTGTTGGTTTAGGCGACAGAGCAAATGCATACCCCGAACAGTTATCCGGTGGACAAAAGCAGCGTGTTGCCATTGTTCGCGCTCTTTGTATGGACCCCGAGGTTATGCTCTTTGACGAGCCCACCTCCGCCTTAGACCCAGAGATGGTCGGCGAGGTTTTAGAGGTTATGAAGAATCTTGCTGAAAGTGGTATGACCATGGCAATCGTCACCCACGAAATGGGCTTTGCCCGTGAGGTTGCCAGCCGTATTATCTTTATGGACGAAGGTCAGATTGTTGAAGAAGGTTCACCAAGCGACATCTTTGATAATCCCAAAAACCCGAGAACACAGTCTTTCTTAAGTAAAATATTATAATGTATAAAAAAGCCTGCATCGCAGATGCAGGCTTTTTTATTAACCAAACGGCAAAAAACAGCATATGATATCACGAGGTGAATCATATGCTGTTTTCTATTTTAAAAGATTCTTTTATTCTTTTTTTGTTAATCTATGCCCTGCTATCTTTAGCAGAAAAACTCAGCATGGGGTTGGAGCATTTGTTCGAAAAGCCCCAGACAAAGCTTTTGGCATATCAAATCATAGATATCCGTAACATTCCGACAGACAGGCTTGAAATGCCGTTAAAAAGCGCCCTAAAAGCCTCCGGAGGAAACGTTTTGCTTCTCACAGGGACCTTGTCTGCCGAAGCAGAACACATCGTTTATTCGCAGATACAAGGTGCAAATAATATACATATTACAAGCTGCGACCAATTAGAGAAAATCATACATTCCCCCGAGGACGCCACAGCATTTTTTACTCGTGATGATGATCACAGCTGCCACAACAACCGGAGCATTTCTTCTTAGGCTCAAAGGTTAAATTGTTGCGCTTGTAATAATCTTCAATGGCAGCTTCAATCGCTTCTTCCGCCAAAACAGAGCAATGCACTTTTGCCGGCGGCAGACCATCTAATGCTTCCATAACGGCAGCATTTGTCAGCTGTCTTGCTTCTTCGACGGTTTTACCCTTTACCATCTCTGTTGCCATAGAGCTGGTGGCAATAGCCGCACCACAGCCAAAGGTTTTAAAGCTGCAATCCTGGATGACACCGTCTTCAATCTTCATATAAATTTTCATAATATCGCCGCATTTGGCGTTACCAACCTGACCAATTGCGTTTGCGTCAGCAATCTCACCCACGTTTCTGGGGTTTTCAAAATGGTCCATTACTTTTTCGCTATACATAAATATGCTCCTTTCTCAGTTGCCGGGAAACAGCGGTGACATCATGCGAAGAATCTGCACAATGCCGGGCAAAATTTCCAGAACATAGTCAATATCTTCTTCTGTGTTTTGTTCGCCGATTGAAAGTCTTAATGATCCGTGTGCAACCTCATGAGGCAGTCCCAAAGCAAGAAGCACATGAGACGGGTCAAGGGAGCCACTTGTGCAGGCTGAGCCTGAGGACGCTGCAACACCTTTTGCATCCAGTCTGAGGAGAAGTGCCTCACCCTCAATGTACCGGAAGCAGAAGTTTGCATTGCCGGGCAAACGGTCAGTAAGGGAGCCGTTAACATGAGAATCAGGAATTGTTTTCAGCACGCCGTCAATCAGCTTGTTACGCAGGGTTTCCAAACGTTTGATTTTGTCGGGCAGATTTTTGGTTGCAAGCGTAATTGCTTCACCCAAGCCTGCAATACCTGCAACATTTTCAGTACCGGCACGACGGTTTCTTTCCTGTGCGCCACCGTGCATAAAGGTATCAATTTTCGTGCCTTTTTTAATATATAAAGCACCCACACCCTTAGGGCCGCCAAATTTATGCGCAGACAATGACAGCATGTCTACATCAAGGGCTTTCACATCTACCGGAACAGAACCAACCGCCTGCACCGCATCAGTATGAAACAGAACCTTTTTTTCATGAGCAATTTTTGCAAGCTCTGCAATAGGTTCTATAGTACCGACTTCATTATTCGCCATCATGATTGTGACTAAAATCGTCTCATCGGTAATGGCGTTTTTTAAATCCTCAGGGTTCACTCTGCCCTCTTTATCAACAGGCAGATAGGTAACTGAAAAACCCTGTTTTTCTAAATATTCAAGTGAGTGCAAAACTGCGTGATGCTCAATCTGAGAAGAGATGATATGCTTACCCTTTTGCTGATTGGCAAATGCAGCACCCTTGATTGCCCAGTTATCAGCCTCAGTTCCGCAGGCGGTGAAAAAGATTTCATTACTTTCAGCGCCCAAAGCAGCCGCCACCTGTTCTCTGGCCTTTGAAACAGCAGCGCTGGACGCTGCCGCTTTTTTATATATAGAGGATGGGTTGCCGTATTCATCCTTTAAATAAGGTAACATTACCTCTAAAACCTCGGGCTTTACCGGAGTTGTTGCACTATTATCCAAATATACAAATCGGTTCATATTTTCGCCAGCCTCTACTTAAAAGTTAATAAATTTTATCCAATATATTATTATACAACATATTCTTAAAAACTGCAATAAAAATAATAAATAATTTTTGGTTTTTTTACGCTTACTTTTTGTAAAAATTTAAAACTCTAAAATGCTTCCCTCTCCATAATTCCGCTGTTGTAAGATTTTCAAAATCTGTTCCGGTTTTAGATTTTTTGCACAAATCATTAAAACGCCACTACCACCGTAGTTTTCTTGTGAAAGTGAAAGACTCTCCATGCTTTCATTTTGATAGATAGCCGCATCCACACTACCACGATATCCATAAAGGGGCACAACTTTGTGTCCCTCTGACTCTATCATTGAGGTAAATTTTTCTAAACCAGTATCCAGCGCAACAATCAATGCACTCTCTCCTTTTGATAAAATTTAAGATTTCAAGATTATTATAGACAATTTTTCGAAAAACCTTTTACATTTCAAAAAAAATATGGTAAAATATAAAGGTATATATCTAAAAATAAACGAAGTTATTCACTCGAAAATAACAGGAGGTTAAAATTATGGGTAGATTATTTGGTACTGACGGCGTAAGAGGTATTGCAAACCGCGAGCTGACATCTGAGCTTGCAATGCAAATTGGTAAGGCTGCGGCTTATGTTTTAACAAAAGAAACACACCACAAGCCGAAAATTCTGATTGGTAAAGACTCCCGTCTTTCCGGCGATATGTTAGAGTCAGCCCTCGCTGCAGGTCTTTGCTCTGTTGGTGCAACGGTTGTGACTCTTGGAATCATCCCTACACCTGCTGTTGCATATCTGACAAGAAAGTATGAGGCAGACGCCGGCATCGTAATCTCCGCTTCTCATAACTCTGCAGAATATAACGGCATTAAAATCTTTAACGCAAACGGTTATAAGTTAAACGATGCCATTGAAGAACGCATTGAAGCGATTATTTTAGATAACGCAGAAGAAATTGACTGCCCCACCGGTGATGCTGTTGGCACAGTTGAAACCTGTGAAACAGCACTTCGTGACTATATTGATTTTGCGAAAAGCACCATTGACTGTGACCTGTCCGGTCTTCGCATTGCGGTAGACTGCGCTGACGGTGCAAGCTATAAAAGCGCTGTTAAGGTCATTGTTGAACTGGGAGCAGAAGCCTTTGTGGTGCACAATCACCCCAACGGTATCAACATCAACCATAACTGTGGTTCAACCCATACCAAAGATTTTCAGGAATATGTTAAAAACATCAATGTTGATTTAGGCTTAACCTTTGACGGTGACGCAGACCGCGTGCTTGCTATTGATGAAAAAGGCAATCTGATTGACGGCGATAAGATTATGTTTATCTGTTCTGATTTCTTAAAAGAAAAAGGCCTTTTGGTAAAAGACACCTTAGTTACCACCGTTATGACAAACTTAGGGTTAGTTCTTGCTGCTAAAGAAAAGGGCATCAACATTGTTCAGACCAAGGTTGGTGACCGCTATGTGTTGGAAGAAATGTTAAAAAGCGGTTATATTTTAGGCGGTGAGCAATCCGGTCACATTATTTTCCTGGAAAACAACACAACCGGTGACGGCTTACTGTCTGCCCTGCAGCTCCTTTCCATCCTGAAAAAATCGGGCAAGAAATTATCAGAGCTTTCTGATGTCTTTCAAACACTGCCTCAGGTCGTTGTAAATGCAAAGGTACAGAATGCTAAAAAGAATGACTTTGCAAACGACCAGGTGATTAAAGAAGAAATCGACCAGCTGGAAAGCGAATTTTCCGGTAACGGTCGTGTTTTGATTCGTCCATCCGGTACTGAGCCTTGTGTGCGTGTCATGATTGAAGGACCGGATCAGAATATTATTACCCAAAAAGCAAATTATCTTGCAAAACTCATTGAAGCACGTTTAGGTTAAATCGAAAGGAGAATTTATAGCTATGTGTGGTATTGTTGGATATATCGGTACACGTCAGGCTGCTCCTATCTTGCTTGATGGACTAAAAAAGCTGGAATACAGAGGCTATGACTCTGCCGGTGTGGCAATTTTAAACGAAGGTACCATTACCGTAGAAAAAACCAAGGGTCGCCTTAAAAATCTCTACGATATGATTAATGGTGGCAAAAAGCTCCCCGGTACGGTTGGCATTGGTCACACCCGTTGGGCTACCCACGGTGAACCCTCTGATGTTAACTCTCACCCCCATGCTTCAGAATCCGGCAGAATCGCTGTTGTTCATAACGGCATTATTGAGAACTATATGAAGCTCAAGGATTTCTTAATCGGTAAGGGCTATACCTTTATATCGGATACTGATACCGAGGTTGTTGCCCATCTGGCGGATTACTATTATAACGGCAATCTTTTAGAGACCATGGTAAAGATTATTCACCGTGTTGAGGGGTCTTATGCATTAGGGCTTGTTTCCAGTGACCATCCTGATCAGTTGATAGCCGTCAGAAAGGATAGTCCCTTAATCATCGGTTTGGGCGAAGGTGAAAATTTTATTGCTTCGGATATCCCTGCTATTTTAAAATATACGAGAAACATTTATTTAATTGATGATCAAGAAATTGCTCTCTTAACGCGTGACGGTGTCACCCTTTACAATACCTATTTGGAAGAGGTTCAAAAAGAAGTCTTTACTGTTGATTGGGATATTGCAGCAGCTGAAAAAGGTGGCTATGAGCATTTCATGTTTAAAGAAATCATGGAAGAGCCTCAATCTGTTTTAAATACAGTTGGTCCCGTGCTTCGTCAGGGTCTTTTAAAATTTGATACAATTCCTGACCGAATCAGCATCGTTGCCTGCGGTTCAGCTTATCATGTAGGTATTGTAGGTAAATATGTTATTGAAGAGTTAACCCGCATTCCTGTTGAGGTGGATATTGCTTCAGAATACCGCTACAGAAACCCGATTATTACGAAAGACACTTTAGTGGTTGTTATTAGCCAATCAGGGGAAACAGCAGACACCATCGCTGCCTTGCGAGAGGCTAAAAAACAAGGTGCCAAAATTTTTGGCATTGTTAACGTTGTGGGGAGCTCCATTGCCCGTGAGTCTGACGAGGTACTCTACACCTTGGCTGGTCCCGAAATTGCTGTTGCAACTACAAAAGCATACAGCACCCAGCTTACGGCGGTGTATCTTTTAGCTCTCAGCCTGAAAAAAGCAATGGGTCAGCTTCCACCCGAAGATGAAAAACACTACGCTGATGAACTGATGCGTTTGCCGGATTTGATTAGCGAAATGATTGAGCAAAAAGAGAAAATTCAGTATTATGCATCAAAATTTTTTAATGCAAAATCTGTGTTCTTCATTGGTAGAGGCTTAGATTATGCCTTGTCCTTAGAAGGGTCACTAAAATTAAAAGAAATATCATATATTCATTCCGAAGCTTACGGAGCCGGTGAATTAAAGCACGGTACCATTTCGCTCATTGAAGATGGTACGCTTGTCATTGCTGTTGCAACTCAAGAGAAGCTATTTGAAAAAATCGTCAGCAACATTCGTGAGGTAAAAGCCAGAGGTGCAGTGGTACTATCTGTTGCAACTGAAGGTTGTGAGATGATTGAAGAATGCTCTGACGGGGTATTATACATTCCCAAGACAGACCCGTTGTTTGCACCTTCTCCGGCAGTTACCCTTCTCCAGCTTTTTGCTTACTATGTAGCAAGCTTAAAGGGTTGTGACATTGACAAGCCCAGAAATCTGGCTAAATCCGTAACTGTGGAATAAACAAAGGAGAATTTCTATGCAGTTCGTCATTGTAACCGGTATGTCCGGTGCCGGCAAAAGCACCGCCGTACACATTTTGGAGGATATTGGGTACTATTGTATTGATAACATCCCCCCTACCCTCATTACAAACTTTATTACGCTGTGCCAGAATTCCAATATCGCTATGGATAAGATTGCGTTTGTGGTGGACGCCAGAAGTGGCGACCGCGTTATCCGTCTGGCAGATGAAATTAAAGAGCTTAAAAAGAACGGTTACAAGTGTGAAGTGCTGTTTTTAGAGGCAAATGATGAAGTCATTATCAAGCGCTATAAGGAAACCAGACGCAAACACCCCGGCGGAACCGGTGGTCTGTTAATTGACAGCATCGTAGCAGAGCGCAGACTGCTCTCTGAAGTGCGAAATCAGTCTGACTACATCATTGATACAAGCAATCTGTTAACACGTCAGCTAAAAGAACAGATTTTAGCTTTGTTTGAATCCCGTACAAAGTTTGAAAGCCTAAATGTCAGCGTTATTTCTTTTGGTTTTAAACGAGGCATTCCTTTGGACTCTGACCTTGTGTTTGATGTTCGTTTTCTGCCCAATCCCTTTTATGACCCTGAGCTGAGAACACACACCGGTCTTGAAAAACCCATCAAAGACTTTGTTTTAGGCTCCGAGGCAACACAAAACTTTTTAAAAAAGCTAACCGATATGGTTGAATTTTTGTTGCCCCAATACATAGAAGAAGGTAAAACCCAGCTTGTTATCAGCATTGGTTGCACCGGCGGCAAGCATCGCTCTGTTGTCGTTGCAGAAGCATTAAAGACCTTCTTAGCTGAGAAAAACTACTACACGGTTGCGATGCATCGTGATTTAGGCCGAGAATAAAGGAGGAGCAGTATGAATCAACTGTTTATGCCTACCCGCGTTTTGATGGGAAAAGGCTGTATTAAAGAAAATGCCTCTCTTTTTTCTGAGTTCGGCAAAAAAGCCATGATCGTCACCGGCAAAACCAGTGCCAAAAAAAGTGGCGCCCTTACTGATGTGGCTGATGCCTTAAAAAGTCAAGCCATCAGCTACGAAGTTTTCGACGAGGTTGAAAATAACCCCAACGTTGAAACCTGCTTTATTGGCGGTCAAAAGGCAAAAGACTTTGGTGCTGAGTTTGTGATTGCCATTGGTGGCGGTTCACCGATGGATGCAGCAAAAGCTGTTGCGGCCTATGCTGCAAACGATATGGCAGCGATGGATATTTACGGCACTATTAAAAACAAGCCCCTGCCCCTTTTATCAGTTCCGTTGACAGCCGGAACAGGCAGCGAGGTGACACCCTATTCTGTTTTAACAGTAAAAGAAATTGAAAATAAAAAAAGCTTTTCACACCCTGAAAGCTTTTCTAAAATTGCATTTTTAGACCCAACTTATCTTGAATCTCTGCCTCGTGCCGTTCTTTTAGATACCACGGCAGATGCCCTGAGCCACGCTCTAGAGAGTATGCTTTGCAAGCGGACAAGCGACGTTTCAAATGTATATGCAGAAGCAGCTCTCAGGCACTTGGGCAAATTGATTCCTAATGTGATCAGCGGTAAACCGGATTATGAAAAACTGCTGTTTGCATCCAGCCTTGCCGGCATGGCAATCGCTCATACAGGAACGGTTGTGGTGCATTCAATGGGTTATCTGTTAACCTATCATAAAAATGTACCCCACGGCAGAGCTAACGCCCTGCTGCTCCCCGGCTTTTTAAAGCTTTGTGCAAAGCACGTTCCTGACCGCTTAGCACCGGTGCTTGATGCTTTTGGTGCAGACAAAGTTGATACTTTGTGTGAGTTAATCACAAACCTTGTCCCCGAACCGGTTGTTCTGACAGAAGATGAGGTTAATACCTTTGCCAAAAAAGCCATCGGGGCAAAAAATGTCAGTCAGAACTTATGGCCCATCACAGAAGATGAAGAAGCTTCTGTGTTCTCGGCATTACTACAATAGAAAAATCCTTGGAGGAAATTATGTTTACATCACCTTGTTTATCAGTTAATGAAGAAAATCACTTAACCATCGGCGGCGTTGATACCCTTTCACTTGCAAAGGAATACGGCACACCGCTGTATGTTTTAGACGAAGATGCTGTCCGCAGAAACTGCCGGCTGTATGTTGATTCCATGAACCGTTTTTATGACGGCCACGGCTTGATTTTATTTGCCAGTAAAGCCCTTTGCAACACAGCTATGTGCAAACTCGTTGCTTCTGAAAATATGGGGGTTGACGTTGTATCAGGCGGTGAGCTTTATACGGCATATAAAGCCGGCGTACCTATGGAAAAGGTATATTTTCACGGCAACAACAAAACCGAAGCTGAACTGAATATGGCACTTTCATTAGGCGTTGGCAGATTTGTTGTTGACAACCAAAGCGAGCTTTTAGAGCTTGACCGTCTGGCAAAAGCTGCCGGCAAAAAAGCTTCTGTTTTGTTCCGTATAACACCCGGTATTGATGCTCACACCCACGACTTTATTATGACCGGCAAGATTGACTGCAAGTTCGGTGTTATTTTAGAAAACGGCGATGCGATGGAAATTATCCGCTTGGCATCTACCTTGGAAAACATTGAAGTTGTTGGTGTTCATTGCCACATCGGTTCACAGATTTTTGACTTAGAGCCCTTCTGTGAAGCCGCCTCAGTTATGGTTAACTTTTTAGGTGACGTAAAGGACACTTTAGGCATCACATTATCTGAGCTTAACTTAGGTGGCGGTTTCGGCATTTGCTATACAGAAAAAGACGACCCCGTTCCCTACGATCAATATATGGAGGCTGTCAGCAAGGTTGTAAAAGCCACAGCAGAAAAGAGAAATCTCCCTCTGCCAAAAATTTTAATGGAGCCCGGTCGTTCCATCGTTGGCGACGCCGGCATCACCCTATATACTGTCGGTGCCATCAAAAATATTCCCGGTGTACGCAGTTATCTGGCCGTTGACGGCGGTATGGGTGATAACCCCCGTTACGCCCTTTATCAGGCAGAATACGAATTTTTGGTTGCCAACCGTGCAGGAAGCGCAAAAGATGCGGTCTATACTGTTGCCGGCAAATGTTGTGAATCCGGTGATTTGCTCGGTGAACACGCACCTCTGCAAACAGCAAACTCCGGTGATATACTGGCGGTACTTTCCACCGGTGCTTACAATTATTCAATGTCGAGCAACTACAACAGAATCCCCCGTCCTGCCATGGTCATGGTTTCAGGCGGCAAAACGCGAATTGTTGTAAAGCGCGAAACCTATGAAGATATTATAAAAAATGATTGTGAGTAAATAAAAAAATAACCTCTGCAAAAATGCAGAGGTTATTTTTTATCTCTTTTTTGCTTCATCCCAAAGTTCATCCATTTCGGCAAGGCTCATATCCTCAAGGTTTTTGCCTGCCGCCTTAGCAGACGACTCAACATAGGAAAACCTGTCAACAAATTTCTGAATGGTTTTAGAGAGAGCCTCTTCTGCTGAGCAGTCATAAAATCTTGCCACATTCACAGCCGAAAACAGCACATCACCAAGCTCTTCAAAAACGTGGTCTTTGTCATTTTCCTGTGCGGCTTCTTTTAGCTCAGCAATTTCTTCTGAAAGCTTATCAATAGCGCCGGTTGCATCTTCCCAGTCAAAGCCAACCTTTGCTGCCTTTGACTGTACCTTATCTGCACGAATCAGCGCCGGCAGATAGCGACAAACGCTTTTCATGCTTTCGGTATAGCTCTTCTGACCTTTTTCTTTTTGCTTGTTCTTTTCCCAGGTTGCCAGAACCTCTTCAGGGGTTTCAGCTGTATCTGTACCAAAAATATGGCTATGACGTGAAATCATCTTATCGCAAATGTGATAGAGTACATCATCAATGGAAAATGTGCCCTCTTCTTTGCCGATTTGCGCCTGAAAGACCACCTGCAACAAAACATCACCCAGCTCATCTGCAAATTGGTCTTTTGTGCCGTTTTCAAGGGCATCAATTGCCTCATATGCTTCTTCAAGCAAATTAATTTTAACAGAATCGTGGGTCTGAACTCTATCCCATGGGCAACCGTTTTCGCCACGAAGCTTTTCAATCACGTCTAATAAATCATCAAAGGTATATTGTTTCTTTTCACTCATCTTTTGTTCACCTGTTTCTCAATTCTAGGAAAGTAAATGGAATTTGTCTAAAAGCTTTGTCAATGCCTCTCCCTTTGGCAGCATTTGCACATCATCCCGCTTAATCAGCCTGAGTACAAAAACCATAACTGCATAGATGATGACAGCAACTAAAATTGCAGCACCTAATGCAATCATAATTTTAATGCGTTCAGATCCAAGCACCGGTGTAAAGGGTGCCTGCTGCGGCAAAAAGCTGAATGCCATGCTGATAGGTTCAGCACCTAAAAGCTTAGACACTCCCTGATAGGCAAAAAAACCACCCACGCCCATAATGCCACTTGCAATCACGGGTTTTATCACAAAGCCCGATACAGAAAGGTCCGGCTTCATAATCTTTTTAACGCTGATAATATTTAACACCGCAATGGTTATATAGCACAAATTCGTGCTGATGGGCGCACCGCCGATGTTAATAGCAGGAACTGTAATCAAAAAATAATTCGTGATAATTTTAACCGCCGCACCAATCGCCATATTACGTACAGGAACCATCACATATCCTGCACCCTGCAGCATTGCCGTGGTAACAGAAACCAGGCTGACAAAAATGACAGCATAGCCCAAAATACCCAGCATAGATGCGGCTCTTGCGTTGTTATACACTGCCGCCAAAATCGGCTGAGCAAGCACCGAAAGCCCTACCGCACAAGGCACAGCAAACAAAATCGTAATACGCAAGGTGGATTCTGAAAGCTTTTTTACCTCACCCATATTTCTCACAGCAAAAGCGGCAGAAATAAAGGGCACAACACTCATAGAAAGTGACATAATAATGGTCGGAGGCAGGTTAAACATAGGGATTGCATAACCGGAATATGCGCCGTATAAAATTTCTGAAGGTCTTGCCTGCATCATCTGTCCGATGACAACCTCAGCCTGTGACAGACCATAATATTCAAGCAAAGATTTCGCCATATCCTGTGTGACCACAATCGTTTGCAGGCGGCGACGAATCATCATAACATCAATCACATTGGTAAGGGACATAACAGCCGCACCAATGGTGATGGGAATAGCGATTTTAACCAAATCAATAAAAATGGTTTTGGTGCTTCTTGATTCTGTAAGCGAAGACACTACAACCTTGTTGTTCCGTTTTCTGACAACATAGGTAACAACCATAATAAGCAGTGCAAAAAAGGTGCCGGCTGTTACGCCTAAAACCGCGCCGGCAGACGCATTTTCAACACCTGATGGCATTAGAATATAGGCAACCGCCAGACCGATAATCAATTTGCCCAGCGCCTCTGTCACCTCAGAGAGCGCCGTAGGAACCATATCGGAATAGCCTTGAAAATAACCTCGAAAGGCAGAAAGCAACGCCACAAAGAAGATTGCCGGGCTAATGGCTAATACACTCAGATAGGACGCATCAGAGTCAGCAAAGCCAACAAACACTCTTGCACCCAAAAACAGCACCAACGTACCGGCAATACCAATCAGCGACAAAAGAGAAACAGCGGCTTTAAAGATTTTATTTACCTCTGTATAATTCTTTTTGGCAAGGCTTGAGGAAACCATTTTTGAAACCGCAACAGGAAGTCCAGCAGTGGCTATCACAAACATACAGGCATACAAATTATATGCCGTGTTGAAAATAGCCATACCCTCTTCCTCTATGATGTTTGCCAAAGGAATTTTAAACAGCGCACCAATCACCTTAACCAAGGCATTAGCAAGCACCAAAATAAAAGCACCTTTTAAATAGGATTGTTTTTTCAAACTGCTTCCCTCCTAAAGGATATGTCCCATGGTTCATTCTATGTTAAAAATAGAGAATCTACTACTTACCAAGGCAAAACCGTGAAAAAATTTCATCCACAATTTCATCAGACACTGTTTGACCGGTAATAGTACCAAGAGCCTCCAGCGCGCCGCGAAGGTCAACTGACAAAAGGTCTAAGGGCATACCTGCCTTTAGAGTCGTTAGCGCATTGTTAAGACAAGCTTCTGCTTCACCAATCGCCTGCTTGTGTCTTAAGTTAATCACAACAGCATCCTGTTTTTGTGTTATTTCACCCAGCGCAAATAATTCTTCAACAGTTTGTGCCAAGCGGTCAATGCCCTCTTTTTGTTTTGCTGAAAGCAAAACCTGAGGCATTGTGCTAACCTCTTCCGGCAAAGCTGCCACCGAATCTAAATCTGCTTTATTTAAAACCAAAATAGTTTTTTTATCTTTAACCAGTGATAAAATTTCCTGATCTTCCTTTTCAAATTCACGACTACGGTCAACCACAAAGAAAACCAAATCGGCTTTTTCTAAATATTCCTTTGCCTTCTGTATGCCCATTTCTTCAATGGTTTCAGCACCACTTCTGATGCCGGCAGTATCAAACAAATTCAGGCATACATCACCCAGTCGCACCCGTTCCTCAATCACATCACGGGTTGTGCCAGCCTGTTTTGTAACAAGGGCACGGTCTGTGCCCGAAAGAGCATTTAAAAGTGAAGACTTGCCCACATTGGGCTTTCCGACAATAACGGTTTGAATACCGTCACGAATGAGCCGCCCCTGCTCTGCCTGATTTTTCATTTTATTAAGGGATGCAATGAGTTCAAGCAAGGTTTCTTCCACTTGCGCATCCGGCGTTTCTTCCACATCTTCATCAGGGAAATCCGCCATAACGTCAAGGCTTGCCGCCAGATTCAAAATCTTTTCCCTATGCTTAGAAATGGGAAGAGACAATTTGCCCTCAAGCTGGTTAACAGATAAAGAAACTGCCGCATCAGACTCCGCCTGAATCAGGTCAATGACGGCTTCAGCCTGAGATAAATCCAGCTTGCCGTTTAAAAAGGCACGTTTTGTAAACTCACCGGGTGATGCCATCACAGCGCCGGAAGCAAGGATAGCCGACAAAACCGACCGGGTAACAAAGCTGCCGCCGTGACAGTTAATCTCAACCACATCTTCACCGGTAAAGGAACGAGGTGCACGCATAACGGCAACCAAGACCTCGTCTAAAACCTTGCCATCGTATGTAATATAGCCGTAAGAAAGTGTATGAGTCTTGGCATCTGCCAATTTCTTTTTGCCGGCAAAAACACGGTCACAAACTAAAACCGCTTCAGGACCGCTGACACGGATGACCGCAATACCGCCCTCACCTGCCGGCGTGGCGATTGCCGCAATGGTTGTCTCTCTCACTCGTTTCACCTCTTACAAAATCTGATAATCTTCTAAAACATAGGATAAGGTATCTAAAAATTCTGCCACCTCAGGCACCTTTACAAGCACACGAAAAGCATACTCTACTTCCTGATAAAATACAGGATCAATACAATCTGCCGCCTCAGGATGGGTCAGGGGGCAAATCCGCGCCCGCGGGTCGTGGATAATTTCCAAGGTGCAACCCTTTCTGTAAAGGGGCACCAAAGGAAAAATCCTGCAGGACAGGGGTCGGTCCGTGCGCCTACACGGACCGTGACAAACCAAAAGGTTAACTGCCCTATCGCCGGATGTAATATCCGTTTTTACAACCGAAAAATTGCTATTTCCCAAAAACAATTTTTCCTCACCGGGAAAGAGGTACATACCGCTTTCATCGTCCCCCTGACAACACAGCTTGCCGCAAAGCTCGCCGCAGTCAAATGGTACCGGTGTCAAATCGTCAAACCGACGATAAATTTGTTTATATAGCTCAGTAATTGCTAATTTGCTCATGCCTGATCCAGCGCATCCTTTAACATTTTGTTGATGGCCTGAGGGTTTGCTTTACCCTTTGAAAGCTTCATAACCTGACCCATCAAGAAGCCCAGCGCTCTGTCCTTACCTGCTTTATAGTCAACAATGGACTGAGGATTCTGCGCCATAACCTCCTGCACCATTTGCATGAGTGCACCCTCGTCAGAAACCTGAGAAAGACCTAACTTGTCTACAATTTTTGCAGGGTCATCAGGATTATTAAACATCTCAGTTAAAACCTTTTTCGCAGCGCTGTTACTGATGGTACCTTTGTCAATCAAATCAATCAGGGCTTTTAATTGTGCCGGTGAGAAGGGAATGTCCCCCGCCTCTAATTCTCTGTCATTTATCAGCTTTGAAATATCGCCCATAACCCAGTTGCTGACAGCTTTCGGTGCCGCACCAAGGCCAACTGTTTCATCAAAAAAGTCTGCTGTTTTCTTAGAGGATGTTAAAAGGAATGCATCATATTCAGGCAATGCATATTCTTCAATATACCGTTTCTTTCTCTGTTCCGGCATTTCAGGAATGGTGCTTCTGATTTCTTCAATCCATTCATCAGAAACAATGATGGGTAGGAGGTCCGGTTCGGGGAAGTAGCGATAGTCCTGAGCATCTTCCTTCGTTCTCATAACAGTGCTGACGCCCTTAACGTCATCCCAACGGCGGGTTTCCTGATTGATAACGCCACCGGAAGAAAGCACCTCTTCCTGACGTTTCTGCTCATATTCCATAGAACGAACTGCCGCACGGAAGGAGTTGATGTTTTTCATTTCGCAACGTGTACCAAACTCTTTCTGACCTTCGGGGCGCAGAGATACGTTAACGTCGCAGCGCAAAGAACCCTCCTGCATCTTACAGTCAGATACCTCTGTATATTCCAGAATAGATTTTAAGGTTTCAAGATAGATTCTTGCTTCTTCAGGGGAACGCAAATCAGGCTCAGAAACGATCTCAATCAGCGGCACACCGCAACGGTTATAGTCTGCCATAGAGGTGCCGTCATAGTCGTTATGCACAAGCTTTCCGGCATCTTCTTCAATATGGATACGAGTGATGCCGATACGGCGTGTTTCGCCATTCACTAAAATATCAACATAGCCGTTCTGACAAAGGGGCAGGTCAAACTGAGAAATCTGATATGCCTTCGGCAGGTCAGGATAGAAGTAATTCTTTCTGTCCTGCTTGCCGTATTTAGTAATGCTGCAGTTCATTGCAAGACCTGCTTTAATTGCATAGTCTACAACTGTTTTGTTAAGAACCGGCAAAGTGCCCGGCATACCTGTACAGATAGGACAGGTGTGGGTGTTAGGCTCACCACCGAATTCGTTTTTGCATCCGCAATATATTTTTGTTTTGGTCTTCAGCTCAGCATGAACTTCAAGACCAATGACTGTTTCGTATTTCATTGTCTGTCCTCCTATCTTACAGTGCCGGTTTCACTTTAGAAATAGTTTTTTCTAAAGCATATGCCGCATTCAGTATTGCTGCTTCGCCAAAAGGCTTACCGATAATCTGCAAACCAATGGGCAGACCGTTTTCATCATAACCACAAGGCAGAACGATTGCCGGCAGTCCCGCAATGTTCACAGAAACGGTACAGATATCTGCCATGTACATCTCTAAGGGATTATCTGTCTTTTCACCAAAGCCAAAAGCAGTAGTGGGCGTTGCAGGGGTTACAAGCACATCAAAGGTCTCAAAGGCTTTGTCAAAGTCCTGCATAATCATAGTTCTGACCTGCTGTGCTTTTTTATAGTAAGCATCATAATAACCGGAAGACAGCGCATAGGTACCAATCATAATTCGACGCTTAACCTCTGCACCAAAGCCTTCGCTTCGTGTCTGTGCATACAGGTCAACCAAATCGTCAAACTTCTCTGCTCTATAGCCATACTTAACGCCGTCAAATCGTGCCAGGTTTGAGCTTGCTTCAGCAGAAGAAATCATATAATATGCCGGCAGGGCATATTCGTTTAAGGGCAAGTGTGCCTCGCTGTAATCTGCACCTAAGTTTTTGAAGGACTCAAGGGCTGCCATAATCGCCTTTTGTACAGGCTGGCTGATGCCCTCGCCCATATATTCAGCCGGAACGCCGATTTTAAGACCGGCTACATTACCGGTAAGTGCATCTTCAAAAGATGCGTAGTCACGGTTTATGCTGGTAGAATCCATAGGGTCGTATCCTGCAATCTGGTCATAAACCAAAGCACAGTCTTGAACATCTTTGGCAAGAGGTCCAATCTGGTCTAAGGATGATGCAAAGGCAACCAGACCAAAACGGGAAACCGTGCCATAGGTCGGCTTCATACCCACACAGCCGCAAAGTGCTGCCGGCTGACGGATTGAACCGCCCGTATCAGAACCCAAGGTAAATGCCGCTTCATCAGCAGAAACAGAGGCAGCAGAACCGCCGGAAGAACCACCGGGAACTTTCGTAATATCATACGGGTTCTTGGTCTTTTTAAAGTATGAATTCTCTGTTGAAGAACCCATCGCGAATTCGTCCATATTCACCTTACCAAGGAGTACCGTATCAGCATTTTTCAGCTTTTGTGCTACTGTTGCGTCATAGGGAGGACGGAAGTTATAGAGCATCTTTGAAGAACAGGTTGTGAGAACATCCTTGGTACAAAGATTGTCCTTAAGCGCCATAGGAACGCCGGCGAGTGAACCGACCGCTTCACCCTTTGCAATTTTTTCATCAACAGCTTTTGCTGTTGCCATTGCTTCGTCACCCAAAACAGTTACAAAGCTTTCAACCTTATCTTCTACGGCATCAATGCGGTCTAAAAATGCCTTGGTAATTTCCTGTGAGGAAAGTTCTTTTGCTTTTATTTTGTCACGTATCTCGTGCGCAGTTAATGTATGCATAATTTTGCTCCTTTAGTTTTCTTATTCTACAACCTTGGGTACAGTATAGCCACCTTCATCAGCAGAGGGTGCATTTTTAATCATTGCATTGCGGTCATAAGAGGGCTTTACAACATCTTCTCTGAAAGCATTGCTCATGGGGATGGCATGAGCAGTGGGAACAACACCGTCTGTATCAAGCTCGTTTAACTTATTGGCAAAGCCAATGATGCTCTCCATATCCTTAGTTAAGGCTTCAGCCTCCCCGTCAGAAAGCTTCAGGCGTGCAAGATTTGCAACGTGTAAAACTTCTTCTTTTGAAATTTTCATTCTATCAAGCTCCGTTCACTTAAATTTTTATTCAAAACCAAAGCGGTCATGAGTTTACAAATTTATTTTGATTACTGCATCAAATTCTTAAGAATTTCTATCAATTCATTGGGGGTTTTCGCAAGATACTTTGCACCCGCATTCTCCAAAACCTCTCTGTCACGGTAGCCCCACAAAACACCAACAGGGATCATACCGGCATTCACGCCGGTTTTAATATCCACATCACTGTCACCGATAAAGGCAACATCACGTGGGTTAAGACCCAGATTTTTTGCAATTTCAAGAGGTGCTTCCGGCTCAGGTTTTCTCGCTACCCCTGCCCGCTCACCAAATACGTATTTGGGAGAATATTCAGAAAACCACTGTACAACCAGTGCTTTCGTCGGGGCATCAGGCTTGTTTGATAACACATTGATGGCAATGTTGTTGTCACGCAAAAACGCCATCACATCCAAAATACCATCATAGGGCTTTGTTTCAATGCTTGCAGCCGCATCATAAATTCTGCGGTAAGCATCTAAACACTTATCAACCTGAGCATCATCTTTCTGTACTTCCTCAGGCAAACACTTTTTTACATAATTCCGGGCACCTGTGCCAATGGCCAAACGATGAACGTTTAAGTCACTATGTTCGTGAAAACCAAACTCGGAAAGCATCTGATTCATGGCATTTGCAAGGTCTGACAGGGTGTATAAAATAGTTCCGTCTAAATCAAAAATAACAGCTTTAATCACAATCTTCTCTCCTACTTTACATCCTCAAAAACGGCTTCTTCCTGTTCCTCTTCATCCTTAGGCATCATATATTTATCAATAACATGCCAGGAATAATAGTTTATGGTAAAACCGGAAAGAGCAATCAGAACAATCGCCATCAAAAGAATCCAGATAATCGGCAAATACCACAACAGGACGCCATGCGCCGCTACAATGATAACCACAAAGAAAAGATTCTGCGGTAGCTTTGCCAGTGCAAGCAAAATGGAATTTCGAATAATCTGAGCAAAAGACATTTTAAAGGTCACCATAATGGTGTATGTATAAAAGTTCGTCATAAACCAAAGGGCTAAAACCAGCAGATAAACAATTAAGCCGGCAAACAGCGGCAAACCTTTATCACTGTAAAAGAGGAATGCATTTGTAAAAGCAAAAATAAATACCGTGTTAACAACACTTAACAAAAGGCCCTGCTTCCAGTTCTTTTTCGTGTGTTCAAAAAAGTCGGAGACTAAAAAGGCGTGCTCCTGTCGTGCCCAGTTTCTGAGCACATAGGTAAGACCTGCAACAAAGGGACCGATAAACAAAAACGGCACAAACAGCGGAAACAGCACAATGATATTATGTTGTTTAAATACGATATCCATTATCAAATCAAAGTTGCCATAATAGCCGACAAGTAGCAATAGCTCTGCTATAATAAACACCAGTGTGCAGGCAACAAACAAAAGATTAACCTTAACAAGGTCAAAAAAGTGTCTGCCTGCCATATCAAAATAATTTCGCTTTGCAGCTTCTTCCTTACTGATGCCCTTACCGGGCTTTGCGTATGAATTTCCAAAAAGACCCATTACAATTCTCCTTAACTACGTTTTTTTCTGATTAATGAAAGGGGTGGCAATTCTTTGCCAATGTTAAGTCTTAACCCCTGCTGTGCATGTGGTGCACTTTCAATCAGGTTTCCATCTACATCCTTTAAACCTTCAGCTCTAAATGAAAAACTATCCATAAAGGGGGCAACCGTTTCCAGCTCATCCCCTGCAAAAAAGCGATTTCTCTGTTCAAGCAGCAGTTCGCCGGTGGTTTTATCATATCCGGTAACAACTGCCACCACATCATAGTTTCTCACATAGGCACTTGTTTCATAATTCTGAGCAGACTCATCCGGCTTACCAAGATAAAATCCTGTTGTATAATGACGGTTCGAAACCTTTGAAAGCTCACAGAGCCACTTTGGATCCGTCTGATATGTTTCAGGATTTTCAAAGTAGCGGTCAATCGCCTCGCGGTAAACCTTAACAACCGTTGCTACATAATATTCAGTTTTAACTCTGCCCTCAAGCTTTAAGCTGTTAATACCGCTATTAACAATTTCAGGGATGTATTCAATCATACATAAATCTTTTGAGTTGAAAATAAAGGTTCCGCGTTCATTTTCATAAACGGGCAAATACTCACCGGGGCGCTGTTCTTCCACAAGATGATAGTTCCAACGGCAGGGGTGCGCACAATTACCCTGATTTGAGTCACGACCTGCCATGTAGCTAGAAAGCAGGCATCGACCGGAATAAGAGATGCACATAGCGCCGTGAACAAACGCTTCAATTTCAAGATCATCGGGAATCTCTTTGCTGATTGCCTTTATCTCTTCAAACGAAAGTTCTCTGGCGCACACCACACGGCTGGCACCCAGCCCATGCCACATTTTAAAGGTTTCTGAGTTGACATTGTTTGCCTGAGTGCTGATATGAATGGGGATGTTCGATGCATATTGTTTTGCCATAGACAAAACACCCAGATCAGAAATAATCAGGCCGTCCGGTGCTAAATCTGCAAGCTCCGTCAGATAATCAGGCAATTCCTTTAAATCTCCCTCATGGGGAATGATGTTCACCGCTATATAAAGCTTTTTATCTTTTGCAAGGGTGAGTTCCCTTGCCCTTTTCAAATCGTCAGCCGAAAAGTTTTTCGCCGCCGTGCGCATTGAAAAAGCTTCGCCTCCGGCATAAACGGCATCAGCTCCGAAAGCAATAGCTGTTTTTAGCCTTTCCAAGCTTCCGGCAGGGGCTAACAGCTCCGGTTTTTTCATATTACTTCTCCTCACGGATTCTCTCTATAATTTCTTTGGCAATCGTTTCAGCATCCAGACCGCACATCTTGTATAGCTGTTCTAAGGAACCGTGCGGCACAATGCCATTTTTATGGGCCTTGATTAAAACCTGTGTACCATTCGGCACGAGTGACAGAACCTGCTGACCAATACCGCCTTGCATAACACCGTCCTCAAGAGTTACCACAAGTTTATGATTGCCGCAAAGTTTGCAAATAACATCCTGCTTAAGGGGTGACAGAGTTCTAAGATTTACCACAGTAGCCGAGACACCCTCGTTTACTAAAATTTTTCTTGCTTCCATAGCTGTTTGCAGCATGTGACCTGCTGAAAGCAGGCAAACCTCACTACCCTCACTCACCACATCCGGTTGACCGAGTGTAAAAGGCAGGCCATTATAGTCATAATGCACGCTACCACGGGGATACCGAATAGCAATAGGACCGTTATGTTCATTTGTTGCATAATTGAGCATTTCAGTAAACTCTGTAAAATTTGCAGGTGATAAAACCGTCATATTCGGCATATGGGATAAAAATGCCATATCAAAAACACCCTGATGTGTCTCACCATCTTCTCCCACAAGGCCGGCTCTGTCAACGCAGAAAACAACCGGAAGATTCTGCAGACAAACATCGTGCAAAACCTGGTCATAGGCGCGCTGAAGAAATGACGAGTACAGTGCAACAACGGGCTTGAGCCCTTTTTTTGCCAAACCTGCCGCAAAGGTTACCGCGTGCTGTTCTGCAATACCCACATCAAAAAAGCGGTCAGGAAAGCTTTTTCCAAACTGTCCAAGACCTGTACCGTCAGGCATTGCGGCAACCACTGCACAAATCCGGTTATCACGGGTGGCAATATCTGTCAGGCATCTTCCTAAAACCTTAGAGTAATTTTCGCCGCCCTTGCCGCTTTCGCCGGTTTCAACCTCAAAAACGCCTACACCGTGAAAGGCTGTGGGTTTATCCTCCGCAAATTTATAGCCCTTGCCTTTTTTGGTTTTAATATGAATCAAAACCGGACCGGAAATGCTCTGCGCCCGTACTAAAATCTGACATAAAAAAGGCAAATCGTGACCGTCAATCGGACCTAAGTATGTAAATCCCAAATCGTCAAACACGGTGCTTTGGGTCAGCAGCTGACGAAAGGCATCCTTCACCTTTTTTAAACCGCCAAGAACCGGCTTGCCTACATAAGGCACCTGACTAATACCCTTAGACAGTTCTGATTTCAGCTTTGAATACGCCGGCTTTACCCTGAGCTGAGTTAAATAACGTGACAAACCGCCAACATTTTTGGCAATAGACATTTCATTGTCATTCAAAATGACAATGAAATTCTTGTTATAAGTGCCTGCATCATTAAGCGCCTCAAAGGCCATACCGCCTGTCAGGGCACCGTCACCAATCACCGCAACAGCACGGCGGTTCTCACCCAAAATGTCAGATGCCCGGGTCATACCTAAAGCGGCAGATATCGAGGTCGACGAATGACCGGTGTTATAAGCATCATAAATGCTTTCGCTGCTTTTAGGAAAGCCGCTTAAGCCCCCAAACTTACGCAACGAATCAAACTGTTCTCGTCGCCCTGTTAAAAGCTTGTGCACATACGACTGGTGGCCAACATCCCATATAATGCTGTCGTTGGGCAAATCCAGTGTTTTAAACAAAGCCAGAGTCAGTTCCACGACACCTAAGTTAGATGCCAAATGTCCCCCCGTTTTTGCAACAGATTCAATAAGATATTTACGAATCTCTGCCGCTAAAACAGAAAGCTCAGAAAAGGTTAACCGTTTTACATCCTGCGGACTCTGAATGCCATCCAAGAATTGGTACATATTCTTCACTCTCTATACTGATATTTAGCTTTTGTTTCAAAACTATTTTATTGTATACAAATACAACAATATCATATCACATTTTTGCCATTTGGTAAAGAGAAAAACCTATTTTTCCTCTGTTTTTTTTAATTTTTTATCTTTTTTTAATATTTCATAGATGCCCATAGCAAACAAAAAGATGCCAAAGAGCCTGCGAAGCAGTTGTGCCTGCAAAAAACCTGCCACCAAAGCACCCCCTGCTGCCCCCAATAGTCCTGTCAGAATAATGGGAACAGCCACTTTAAAATTGACAGAACGGTTTTTAATGTGTACCCATAGTGACACCACCGCCGTGGGGATAAAATATAAAAGATTAATCCCTTGCGCCTCGTGCTGACCAATATTTAAAAAAATTGCCAAAGCCGGAATTAAAATAGTGCCGCCACCAATACCCATACCACTGATAATACCGGCACACAAACCGATTAAAACAGCAATCATCACCCCACCACCATTCTTACGGCGGCAATCAGCATAAATGCGCCAAAAATTTTACGAATCACACTACCTGATAGTTTTTTTAACAGTTTAGCCCCTAAAAAGCCGCCTGTAACACCACCAAGGGATGCCCAAAGTGCCACCTCATACGATATATGTTGTCGATAGCCGTAAAAAATCAGGCTGATAATCGTAAAGCTTAAAATAATCAAAATTGCCGTGGCGTGCGCCTTGTGCTCGCTCTGGTCTAAAAATTCCTCTAAAAAGGGCACAATTACCGTACCGCCCCCGCTGCCAAAGAGACCGTTTAAAAATCCTGCCAAAAGGCCACCAAGGGTCATAACAAAATATTTACGTTTAAAAATTTTCATACAAAAAAGCTCCGTTCTGCACCTATCCGGCACAAATCATACGGAGCTAGTATTTGCATTCATATTGAATTTTAAACAGTTTAAGCTTCAATCTCATCAAGATTTAACTGAAGCAGCTTGGAGACACCTTTTTCCTGCATGGTAACGCCATAAATCACGTCGGCGCTTTCCATGGTGCCGCGTCTATGGGTAACAAGAATAAACTGCGTTTTGCGGCTGAAGCGCTTGATGAAGTCAGCATAACGGTATACGTTATTTTCATCCAGTGCCGCCTCGATTTCATCCAAAAAGCAGAACGGCGTGGGCTTGATGCGCAGGATTGCAAAAAGCAAAGCAATGGCAGAAAGGGCGCGTTCACCACCGGAGAGCAGTGAAAGGCTCTGCAATTTTTTGCCGGGTGGTTGCACATGAATGCTGATGCCACACTCTAAAATATTTTCCTCATCTTCTAAAATAAGGTCTGCATTGCCACCACCAAAAAGCTCTGAAAAGGTGGTTTTAAAGTGTTTATTGATTTTGTCAAACTGTTCGCGGAACTGGCGTTTCATAACCGTTTGCATTTCATCAATAATCTTTAAAAGGTCACGTTTTGCTTTATGTAAATCATCACGCTGACGGGTTAAAAATTCAAATCGTTCACTGACAGACTTCAGCTCCTCAATAGCATCTACATTCACGTTGCCCAGTTCACGAATGCGACCTCTTAAGGAAGAAATCTTGCGGGCAATCTCGCTATCCGTACCAAGGTCATCCCGCTTTAAACGTTCAGCCTCAGAGAAGGTCATTTCATACTCTTCCCAAAGTCTTGAAACGGCAGTTTCAGACTCTGCTTCAAGCTTTTCAAGCTGCGATGTCAGGCGGCTGTACTCTGTTTTTAAGTCGTAAGCCGTTTCACGGGTAGCTTTTGAGTCACCCTGCAGATTTTTCAGCTGTTTTTCACAGTTCTGTCGTTCCTGGGTGATGGAAACAATGTTGTTTTTAAAGGTCTGAATATTGGCAGAAAATTCTTCATTTTTCTTCTCTTTATCAGCAATCTCCCGCTTGTGACCTTCGTTTGTCTGCTCAATTTCTTTAATTTCGTCAGACCGAAGGGCTGTATGGGTTTCGTTCTGCTCCATTTCCTGACGAATATTTACCATCTTTTCTTTGCACTGCTCAATATCCTGACGGCAAACTGTCATCTGAAATCCTTTTTCCAGAATCTGATCGTTGATTTTTTGTTTACGGTTCGAGAAGGTTTCAAGAGTTTCCTCAAGAGCATTTACCTGTGCGCGTTTTTCCTGAATGTCAGCCTCTGCCTGTTCAAGCTGCTTGGCTGCCTCCTGACGTCTGCCATCTAATGACGCCGCTTCTGTCTCTGCCTCCTCCATATCCTTTTGGATATCGGAAAGCGCACCTCTTAAAGAGGTAAGCAACAGTTCGTGATGCTCTCTGTCGCGAATCAAAAGAAGCAGCACTTCTTTATTTTCGTGATACACTTCTGATACTTTTGCCTGCTGTTCGGATACATCTAAAATCTGCGCTTCTAAAGCTTCACGTTCACGGGAAATTTGCTTTAAACTGCCCTCAAGCTGTTTTAAAGCTTTCTCCAGCTCCTTAATTTCCTGCTCACGGTCTAGCAGCTGATTGCCCTTTTGCTGAGAGCCACCCGCCATAGAACCACCGGGATAAAAGGCTTCACCCTCTAAGGTGACAAGGCGCAGGCTCTGCTTATATTTTCGTGAAATTGAAATGGCATTGTCAATGGTATCTATTATGGCTGTTTTGCCCAAAAGGTTTTTCACAACACCCTCATAGCGGCTATCAAAGCTCACAAGTTCAGAGGCAACACCAACAAACCCCGGCTCGTGCCGAAGCTTACTTGTATCCATAACAGTACCGGAAACTGCAGAAATAGGCATAAACGTTGCTCTGCCGGCACCCTGTTGCTTTAACAGGTTGATGGCTTTCTTAGCGTCATTCTCTGAGTCCACAACAACATTCTGAAGGGCGCCACCAACGGCAACGCCAATCGCTGTAGCATAGGGCTTGTCTACAGAAATCAGCTTGGAAACAGGTCCGTGAATGCCCTTCAGCACTCCGTTTTGGTGCTGTTTCATAATTTCTTTAACACTTTTATAATACCCCTCAAAATTCTGCTCCATTTCAAGTAGCAGATGGTGACGGGTTTTCTTTTGGTTAATGGAATGCTGCAGTTCAGTTTCTTTTGCAGTTTGAGCATCCAAACGGCTCTGCAATTCCTTTTCTTGTGCAGAAAGTGCCTCTAATTGCTTTTCGAGTTCAGCAACAAATTCCGTCTTGCGCTCGTGCTCAGAGTCAAGACTACCACCTTTTTGTTCCTGTTCTGCAAGCTCTTTTTCACGCTGGCTGTAAAGGGCAGAAAGCTCCTGACGTCTTGTTTTTATGTTTTGCTCTAACAGGGTTAGATTGGATAGCTGAATCTTGCTGTCAGACACCTTTTCGAAGGCTTCAGAGATAGCATTCTGCAGGGCTTCGATCTGTTCAGACTGATTGCCCGCTCCCTCATCAAATTCAGATAAATTTTCACTCAAAGCATCCTTTTCCTTCTGCAAGGTTTCAAGGGATGCTTCAAGGTCTTTAATTCTTGCTTCTTCCTTACGCAAGCTTTCTGACAGTTCCTGCTTGACTGCAGATAAATTAGCGATTTCTGCATAAATACGCTCAGACAAACGCAAGTTGCCCTCAATGGTGTTTTTGAGCACCTCAATTTCACGCAGACCGATAACAGAACCTTCTTCAGCGGTTTTTAATGCCGCCTCCTGCTCTGCCATAGCCTCAGCCAATTCTTCAAACCGTTTGTAGCATTGTTCCTGCGCGCCCTCCGCTTTTGACAATTCTTCTTCAACCTTGGCAAGATGAGCGGCTGCTGCTTCAATCTTTTCATTCAAAACAACGGTTTGTGTTTTGCTGCGCTCTACAACACGCAGGGCGCTGTTAACATCAAAAACCTTCAGTTCGTCTTTTAAATTTAAGTATTTTTTTGCTTTTTCTGCCTGCTGAGTCAGGGGGCCTATCTGCACCTCAAGCTCACCGATGATATCTGCCACACGGTCTAAATTTTCATCCGTGTGCTTCAGCTTTCGCTCTGCTTCTTCCTTACGATAACGATATTTGGAAATGCCTGCGGCTTCTTCAAAAATTTCACGTCTGTCTTCAGACTTATTGGACAAAATTTCATCAATCTTACCCTGACCAACCATAGAATAGCCGTCACGACCGAGACCTGTATCCATAAAAATTTCGTGAATATCCTTCAAGCGGCAAGGGGTATCATTAATCAGATACTGACTCTCGCCGGAAGCAAATACCTTTCGGGTAACAGAAACTTCATCAAAATCTACATTAAAGTGCCTGTCGTGGTTATCCAGTTTCAGGGTAACTTCAGCAAACCCAAGCCGTTTTCTGGTTTGGGTTCCGTTAAAGATAACATCTTCCATTTTACTGCCACGGAGGGTTTTGGCACTTTGCTCGCCCAAAACCCAACGCACCGCATCGGAAATGTTACTCTTTCCGCTTCCGTTTGGTCCTACAATGGCTGTAATACCCTCACTGAAGGAAAGCTCAATTGTGTCGGCAAAGGACTTAAATCCTTGCATTTTCAGTCCCTTCAAATGCATGTGTCTACCTACACCTTTCTGACGCCTTAGGTGGCATCACTGTTTTGCAGGATTATAAATTTGTTTTGGCCTAAAGTACAATCCTGTTCTATCTCAATTTGTTTGATATCAAATTCAGTTTGTAGTTTTCTTATATTCATTCGCTTTTGCCCAACCAAAGTTGAAACAAAACGGGGATGGGTTTTGATAAGAATTCTCTTGCCCGTAAAAGGCGCCACCTTCTCTGCCAACTGTTTGTAACACACCCGCGACATTGCAAGTTCACCAAAAGCGGGATGATAGGGTCCTGCACAAATTGCCTCCGGTTCCATATCCAAAAGCCCCATACGAATTACGTCAATGTTGTGTTTTTGGAACATATCATACAGCACGGCACATTGCTCTACAGCGTCTTCAAGCGACACTGGCTGATACCGTCCTGCCTCATATTCTGTAGCCAACCCTGTGCCCTTTAAAACCAAAGTGGGATAGATTCTGACACATCCGGGTGCCAGTGCAATAAACCGTTCTGCCGTCATAACAGCTTTTTCAAAGGAATCTCCC
Organism: Oscillospiraceae bacterium; assembly: GCA_015068905.1. Taxonomy (GTDB): domain Bacteria; phylum Bacillota; class Clostridia; order UBA1381; family UBA9506; genus UMGS755. The sequence goes on from SVJQ01000006.1 coordinate 90,109, forward strand.
GGCAAGCCAAGCATCATTTGCAGCCCCAGCGAAAACCCTGCTTCTTTGATTTGTTTTGCAGCCTGCTCAGTCTGCTCTGCGCTGTGCCCTCTGTTACACCTTAAAAGCACATCATCGTGCATAGATTGTGCACCAAGCTCAATGGTTGTAACGCCAAAGCGCTTCATTCGCGCAAGAACACTATCGCTGATATAATCCGGTCTGGTAGACAGACGAATGCCATCAACCGCGCCGGCTGAAAGTGCCTCATAGGCAGGTGTGAGCAAGGCTTCCTGAGTTTTTGCCGGAATACCGGTAAAGCTGCCACCAAAAAAACCGATTTCAACCACGTCACCCGGCTTTTTATTCTGCAATCCGGCTGCAATAATTTCCGCAGCACGCTCACCTGTCATTTCTTCCTTTTGTCCTGTAATTACTTTTTGATTGCAAAACAGGCAATCCTGCGGGCAACCCCAATGGGGCACAAAAATCGGAATGGTTTTATGCTTAGCGCACATAGTCGTCTCCCAGCTTTTCAAGGGCACTCCGCGCCGCCATTTGCTCGGCGTTTTTCTTACTGCTGCCCTCACCCTGACCCATTAAAGCACCGTCAACAGTCACATTGACATAAAACACTTTGCAATGGTCAGGACCCGATTCGCCAACAACCTCATAGCCAATCTCGGCAAAACCGCTTTTTTGTACTTTTTCCTGAAATGCCGTCTTATAGTCTGTAAAGGTTTTTCCTTTTACAGCAAGCAGAATGGTATCATAAAGTTGCCCCAACAACCATTCACGGGTCACATCTATGCCGCCATCTAAATAAATGGCTGCAATGAGCGCTTCAAAAGCATCAGCCAAAATAGAGGCACGGGTTCTGCCACCTGACAGTTCTTCACCCTTGCCTAAAATCAAAAACTTGCCCAGCTCAATGTTCGTCGCGCATTCCTGCAGGGAACGCTCACATACAATGCTCGCACGGACTTTTGTCAGATCACCTTCAGGCAGATTTTTATAATTTTCAAACAGATAGTTGCTGACAACCAAGCTCAAAACAGAGTCACCCAAAAACTCCAACCGCTCGTTATATAAGATATTTTTACTTCTGTTTTCATTGGCATAAGAGCTGTGAGTCAATGCAGTTTTAAGCAAAGCCTGCTCTGTAAATCTATAGCCAATAATCTCTTCAAACTCTTTTAACTGATTCATGGTACGTCCTCACTTACCAATACATCATGAAAGTCCGGAAAAATTCCGGATTTTCATGATACATTGAATATTCATTTAAAAGCCCCGCAAATTGCGGGGCTTTTCTTTGTTATAGTCCGAAATTATGCTAAAGCCTTTATGTAATCAACAACATCGCCGATTGTCTTTATATCTTCAGCTTCACCGTCTGAGAATTCCATATCAAACTCTTCTTCCAAAGCCATAATCAGCTCTACAACGTCCAAAGAGTCGGCGCCCAGATCGTCAACGAAGGATGTTTCCTTAGAAATTGAAGCTTCGTCTACTCCCATTTGTTCTGCAACTACTTTTCTTACCTTTTCAAATTCCATATTTTCACCTCCATAAGTTTTTCGGTCTGAAACCTTCAGAACACTATATCTTTTAACCTGAAAATCAGGACAAAAGCAAATTATTATTCCTCTGCCGTTTCCTCATCCTCTGCATTTTTTGACAAAAGAACTTCTTTAATTTTATCATTAACACCGGCAGAAAGATATGTACTTGCTGCACACACAGCATTGCAAATTGCTTTGGCATCAGAGCTGCCGTGAGCTTTAAACACAACCCCGTCAACACCCAAAAGCGGCACACCACCATACTCAGAATAGTCCATTTTAGCTTTTATGGATTTAAGCCCGGGCTTTAAAATCATTGCCGCAAGCTTTGTGATAATGCTTTTATAGAAAACACCTTTGAGCATGGTAAAGAGCGCAGACGCTGTGCCTTCAATCAGTTTAATCACAACGTTACCTGTAAAACCGTCACATACAATGACATCAGCCATACCGTAGGGCACATCACGGGGTTCAATGTTGCCGATAAAGTTCAGGTCAGCTTCTTTTAAAAGACCATAGGTTTCTTTTGTCAGGCTGTTACCCTTTGCCTCTTCTGCACCAATGTTAAGAAGCGCAACACGGGGATTTTTAATGCCCAGAACGTGCTCAGCATAAATGGCGCCCATATGGGCAAACTGCAGCAAAAATTCAGGACGGCAATCCACATTAGCACCGGCATCCAAAATAACACCTACATCTTTAACAGAAGGCATTGGCGTTGTCAGTGCCGGACGTTTAATGCCCTTCATTCGTCCCAGATAGCGGAAGGCGCCGGTTAAGTATGCACCGGTATTCCCTGCTGACACAACCGCGTCAGCTTCGCCGTTTTTAACGAGCTGAAGTGCTACTACCATAGAAGAGTCTTTCTTCCGTCTGACAGCTTCTGCCGGCGGTTCACCGGTTTCAATCACTTCACTGGCGTGACGGATGGTAATGCGCCCCTCCGGCACATTTTCTCCTGCTAAAAGCTCTTTCAGTTTCGTTTCGTCACCAACTAAAATAATATCATCAGATGTTTTAGCGGTTGCCTGCACACATCCTTTAACGATTGCCTCCGGTGCGTTGTCGCCACCAAAAGCATCCACAGCAATTCTCAAACCATACACCTACCATTTCACTCTATTAAAAAAAGTATATTATAAAACCCAAAAAAATTCAAGATGTTTTGTGAAAAAAGTTATAAATATTTTCCGCTGTACGCTTTGAAATACCGGGTACAGCACTAAGTTCAGTCTGCTCTGCAGCACGAATTGCGCCAATGGTTTTAAAATGGCGAATCAGTTTTTTTCTCGTTTCATTGCCTACGCCTTCAATTTCTTCCAGAACAGAGCCTGTCACATGCTTTGACCGCAACTTTTTGTGGTACGAAATAGCAAAGCGGTGTACCTCCTCCTGCATACCGGAAAGAAGCCTGAAGGCTTCAGAGGTTTTTAAAAATTCAATTTCCTCACCACTTGCTGTCACAACGCCACGGGTTCTGTGTCGGTCATCCTTCACCATACCAAATAAGGGAATGTCAAGGTCAAGCATTTCTAAAAGCTGTGCGATTGCACTAACCTGCCCCTTGCCACCATCTAACAAAATGGCATCCGGCAACGGTAAAAACTTTGGATTTGTAAGTGTTCCGTCTGCCACCTCGGCTTCCTCTTCTTTCGCCCGGCGGAATCTGCGATACAGCATTTCCGTCATGCTCTGATAGTCATCGCCACCCTGCGCTTTTTCAATTTTAAAATGGCGGTAAAAGCTTTTGGCTGGCTTACCATCGCGAAAAACAATCATAGAACCGACAGGGTCACTACCGGCTGTATGAGAAATATCATAAGCTTCCAGCCGCTTGGGAAGCGCAGGCAGATTCAACTTTTCTTTTAGCTCTAAAATGCTTTTCGGCACATTTTTGCTACTGTCCTTCAACAAATGGTCAACCGCATTCTGATGGGCATTTTTGCACGCCATATCCGTGAGCCGTTTCTTTTCGCCACGAACCGGACATTTAACCACTGTTTTTCTGCCGCTTTTTTGCGACAACCAGCGAGAAATCAGACTTTCATCTTCACATTTATAGCAAGTATATACTGTTTTCGGAATGTCATCAGATTCACTGTAAAACTGCTTTAAAAATTCACCGCACAAAACGCTATCAGGGGTATCCCCTGTTTTATCCAAAACGGTGCTGTGCCGCCCGATGAGTCTACCACGACGGACAAAGAGCACAACACCATAGGTTTTGCTTCCTTGACGGTAAAAGCCCACAATATCTTCATCAGCCTGCCGCTCAGAAATCATCTTCTGTCGTTCTTCAATTTTATATATAGCATTGATTTTATCACGCAGAAGTGCCGCTTTTTCAAATTCCAGATTATCAGATGCCACTTGCATATCATGCCCAAGCTGAGACAAAATTTCGTCATGGTCACCCTCTAAAAACTTACAGGCATGAATTATCTGTCGGCGATATTCCTCTTTTGTAACAGGATGAACACACGGCGCAGTGCATTGTTCGATATGAGCATTTAAGCACTCTCTTTTTTTACCCATATCCGTTGGCATCTTCAGGTTACAGGTCGGTAACTTGCACAGTTTTGAAACCATATCAATGGCCTCTCTGACTGCCTGACTGCTTGTATAGGGTCCATAATACTTATTGCCGTCTTTAACCATTTTTCGCGATAGAAAAATACGGGGATATTCGTCACGGATTGTGACTTTAATATAGGGATAGTGTTTGTCGTCTTTTAAGAGAATGTTGTAATAGGGCTTATACTTTTTTATCAGATTGCATTCTAAAATCAGCGCTTCAAGCTCTGAATCCGTAATAATATACTCGAAAGAATCAATATTGGATACCATTGCCCGCACTTTTGGGGTATGATTATTGACTGCCGTAAAGTACTGCTTGATACGGTTTTTTAAAATCTTTGCCTTTCCGACATAAATAACCTCGCCGGCCTCATTTTTCATAAGATAAACACCTGGTTCTTCAGGCAGATTGAGTAAAAGCTCTTTTTCCAAACAAACACCTCCCATAGCAGAAAAGGCGCGCTATTCAGCACGCCTTTAGTTATTTTAAGTTTAAGACACAGTTATGCATCAATTTCTGTACCAATTAAATGCACAAGCGCATCCAGCGCTTCCTGTTCATCGGGACCATCTACAGCAATTGTAATCTGAGTCCCCTTGGTGATACCCAAAGAAAGAACACCTAACAGACTTTTTGCATTCATACGGCGACCGTTCTTTTCAACCCAGATACTGGATTTAAACTCATTGGATTTCTGAATAAAAAACGTTGCCGGTCTTGCACGAAGCCCAACCTGATTATGCACAATTACCTCTTTTGATAACATGAATCTCGCTCCTTCTTTAGATAACTTGTGAAGCTCTTTATATTAGAATACTAAATTTTCAGCATTCTGTCAATAGAAAAGTTTCAATTTGTTAATATACAATTAAAATTTTAAGCGCTCCTCAAGATAAGGAATCACTTCGTCAATCTTAAGAGTTACCTGTTCCATAGTGTCACGTTCACGAATGGTAACAGTGCCGTTTTCCGGACTATCAAAGTCATAAGTGATACAGAAGGGAGTACCAATTTCATCCTGACGGCGATAACGCTTACCGATGCTGCCGGCTTCGTCATATTCGCACATAAAATGGCTGGAGAGCTTCTGATACAGCTCAGTTGCACCTTCAGACAGCTTCTTAGAAAGAGGCAGAACTGCAGCCTTAATAGGAGCCAGTGCAGGATGGAAACGCATAACCACACGGGTATCGCCATCACCAACAGTTTCTTCATCATAGGCTTCTGTTAAGAAAGCAAGTGTCACACGGTCAGCACCCAGTGACGGCTCAATGCAGTACGGAATATATTTTTCATTGGTGATAGGATCGGTGTATTCAAAGTTTTCACCGGAGTGATTTGCGTGCTGTTTTAAGTCAAAGTCAGTTCTGTCAGCAATGCCCCACAGCTCACCCCAACCAAAGGGGAACATAAACTCAACGTCGGTGGTTGCGTTACTGTAGTGAGACAGCTCTTCAGGTGAATGATCACGCAATTTTAAGTTTTCCATGCTGATGCCTAAAGATAACAGCCAGTTAATACAATAATCTTTCCAGTACTGGAACCACTTAAGGTCCTCACCGGGAGCACAGAAGAATTCAAGCTCCATCTGTTCAAATTCACGGATACGGAAGATGAAATTACCCGGGGTAATCTCATTACGGAAGGACTTACCAACCTGACCAATACCGAAAGGAACTTTCTTTCTGGTGGTTCTCTGAACATTTTTAAAGTTAACAAAAATACCCTGTGCAGTTTCAGGACGCAGGTACAACTCAGATGTACTGTCTTCTGTTACACCCTGGAAAGTTTTAAACATCAGGTTAAATTTGCGGATATCGGTAAAGTTATGTTTGCCGCATTTGGGGCAAGCAACTTCATGTTCTCTGATGAAGTCCATCATTTTTTCGTTGCTCCAGCCGTCAACAGTTGCAGGCTCACCTTTTTCTTTTAAATAGTCTTCAATCAGATTATCGGCACGGAAACGACCTTTACATTCGCGGCAATCCATCAGGGGGTCAGAAAAGCCACCAACGTGACCGGAAGCAACCCAGGTCTGAGAATTCATCAAAATAGCAGCATCAAGACCAACGTTGTAGGGAGATTCCTGTATAAATTTCTTCCACCATGCACGTTTAATATTATTTTTCAACTCAACGCCCAGCGGACCGTAATCCCACGCGTTAGCAAGACCGCCGTAAATTTCAGAACCGGGATATACAAAACCCCTGCCCTTACAAAGCGCAACAAGTTTTTCCATGGTTTTTTCCGTGTTTTTCATATATAACCTCCGAATTAAAATTAAATACAAAGCTTAAAAATAACCATATAAATATAGTATACTAATTTCTACTGAATTTGTCAATCTTTTCACAAGAAAAACCGCGACAATAAATAACAAAATTCACTTGACTACAGTGTATTACTATGGTATAATATGCAATATATTATATTTTGAAAGGAACTAACAATCATTTATGGATACCGACGACGGTAATTATTGCATTACCAAAAAGTATTATATTGATTCGTTATATGAGGCATACCTGCGCATGTTTTTCTGCATACGCAGGCGTGTCTTTTTGTGTTTTTACCGAATCTAGTATATTAAAGAAAGTCATATAAACATATTAAATTATCTAAAAAGGAGTTAACAAAAATGGATCCCTTGCCTTATATATTGATAATGGCAGCCTTAATTTTAATGTCAGCTTATTTTTCTGCTACCGAAACGGCTTTTTCTTCCTTAAATAGGACAAAAGTTAAAACTATGGTTGAAAAAGGCGATAAAAAAGCAAAGCTCGTTCTTAAGCTTTCTGATAACTATGATAAGCTTATTTCAACCATTTTAGTTGGTAATAACATCGTAAATATCGCCGTTGCTTCTATCGGTACTATTTTATTCAGCGAACTTCTGCAGGACCCTGATTTGGGCGCTACTGTTTCAACCATTGTTGTGACTGTTGCTGTTTTGATTTTTGGTGAAGTCTCTCCAAAAAGCATTGCAAAAGATGCGCCGGAAAAATTTGCTATGTTCTCTGCTCCCCTGATTCGTGTCTTAAATGTTTTTCTGACACCAATCAACTTACTTTTCTCTTTATGGAAGAAAATGCTTGCAAAAATCTTACGAATTGAAAATGACTCAAAAATGTCGCAGGAAGAGCTCCTGATGCTTGTTGATGAGGTTGAGCAAGAAGGCTCTATCGACGAAGATGAAGGCGACCTGCTTCGTAATGCTATTGAATTTTCCGAGCAGGAGGCCGGCGACATTTTAACCCACCGTGTGGACTTAGAAGCCGTCCCCGTGGATGCTACAAAAGAAGAAATTGCTAAAGTCTTTACACAAACCCGTTTTTCAAGACTTTTGGTATATACGGAAAGTATTGATAACATCATCGGCGTGATTCACTTAAAGGACTTTTTCACAGAAACCGGTATTACAACGCGTCCTCTTGATGAGTTGATTACCAAGCCTGTATTTATTCAGAAGTCTGAAAAAATCAACGATTTATTAAAAATTCTGCAGCAGAACAAATCTCACATTGCAGTTGTTTTAGATGAATACGGCGGCACCCGTGGTATTGTTACTATGGAAGATATTTTAGAAGAACTTGTTGGTGAAATCTGGGACGAGCATGACGAAGTGGTTGAAAACTTTAAGCTCATCTCTGAGAACCTGTATGATGTTGACTGCTCCGCCGACTTTGATGATTTTTGTGAGTTCTTTAACATTGAACTGGGCGAAGATGATGAAAGCAACGCCTTAAGCGGTTGGATTATGGAACAGCTTGACAAAGTGCCTGAAGTAAATGATACCTTTGTTTACAAGCACCTGACCGTTACCGTTACAGAAACAGATTATCACCGCGTTACCAAAATCAAATGTGAGGTTTCAGAAATTGAAGATGAAAACGCTGAAGACGAAAAAGAAACCTCAGACGACGAATAAAAACGTAAAAAAATAACACCGAGTAATCGGTGTTATTTTTTTGGCATAAGCAGTCCTGTAAGCCGAGTTCTGTATTTGATGATCATCTATCTAGGCCTGCCATTGCTGACAGGCTCGAGCCACCGCCAAGTATAAGCACGCCGGGCAAGCTCAGCCTATACGAGCCAATACGGTGTTGCTTCGGATGGGGTTTACAGAGCCATGACGTCTCCGCCACGCTGGTGAGCTCTTACCTCACCTTTCCACCATCGCCGGAAAACCGGCAGTCTATTTCTGTTGCACTATCCTTAGAGTCGCCTCCACCGGGAGTTACCCGGCACCCTGCCCTATGAAGCTCGGACTTTCCTCACGGACTTTCGTCCCCGCGACCATCTGGATTACTTACCGAATCAGTATACCATAATAAAATTGCAAAGTCAAGAAAGATTATCTTTCCCACTTTATATACTCGTTTACTTTTAAAATGCCGATAACGGTTTTAGCGTCTTCAATTTCATTTGCCATAATTAGGTTTAAAAGGTCGGCAAGGGGCTTTTTTTCTACCTCTAAAAACTCATCCGGGTCAAGGTTCATATTGCCGGCAGAAAGCCCCCTAGCAAGGTAGATATAAATCTTTTCTCCGCAAAAACCGGGAGATACCATAAAGGAGCCTAAAAAATCAAACTGCTTCGCTGAAAGACCGGTTTCCTCTTTCAGTTCACGAACACCGCAACTAAACGGGTCTTCCCCATAGTTCAGCTTGCCTGCCGGAATCTCTAGGAGAATTTTCTCAAAGGGGTGACGGTATTGACGAACCAAATACACATTTTCCTCGTCGTCCAACGCCACAATAGCAACGCCGCCGGGGTGCTCAACAATTTCCCGACCGGCTTCTTCACCGTTAGGCAGCAAAACCGTATCATATCTAAGAGTAATAACTTTCCCCTCGAAAATCTTTTTGGTCGTTACCGTTTTTTCATGCAGATTCATTGTTTATCTCCTTTTTGCTCCGCAAGAAGCTTCTTAACAAACAGGGTTTCTTCTATGGTTAGCTCTGCCTGTTCCAGTAAATCCGGTCGTTTTAATGCCGTTCGCAGAACAGATTGTTCCCGCCGCCATTTCCGAATATTTTCGTGATGCCCGGAAAGTAAAACCTCCGGCACTTCTCTGCCTAAAAACTCCGGGGGACGGCTATACTGAGGATACTCTAACAGCCCATGATAAAGGGATTCTTCAGAAAAAGCCTCCTCAGCCGGCAGGACGCCGGGAATCATACGGCTAACGGAGTCAATCACAGCCAGTGCCGGAATTTCTCCGCCGGTTAAAACATAGTCACCGATGGAAAGCTCTTCATCAACAATTTCCTCAATGACACGTTCGTCAACGCCCTCATAATGTCCGCAAAGAAAAACAAGATGCTCCTCAGCAGCAAGTTCCTTTGCGATTTGCTGGTTAAATACGCGGCCTTGCGGGGACATATAAATTACCTTTGGGCGTTTTTCAGCTGTTTCTAAAATAGACTGGTAGGCTCTATAAATAGGCCCCGCCTGCATAACCATGCCCATACCGCCGCCATAGGGGGTATCATCAACACGGTTGTGCTTATTGCCGGCAAAATCGCGAATATCCGTATAACGAATGTCTAAAATTCCTGCAGCTATCGCCCTGCCGATGATGCTTTCATTCAAAACACCTTTCATCATATCGGGAAACAGCGTTAAACAGTCAATACGCATTTTTCTCATCCTTATATGTAAATTCGGTCAATCCTCTAAAAGACCTTCGGGAATGACAACCTTCATATATCCGTCTTTAATGTTGATTTCTTTTACAACATCTTTAATAGCCGGTAAATAGGCAGGTTTTTCGCCCTTTCTCTTTACCTCGTAAACATCATTGGCACCGGTCTGGAACACATCAGTAACCGTTCCCAGCTCGCCATCGTCTGTTAAAACGGATAACCCAATTAAATCAGCAATATAGTAGCGTCCCTCCGGCAGATTTTCTTCCTTTTTAACGTATAAAATTCTGCCGCGAAAGGTTTCAGCTGTCTGCATATCGTCAACGTTTTCAAACTTAATAATCGCACAGTTTTTATGAATTCTGACAGAATCTGCATACAGGGTTACGGCACTTTCTCCGTCCTTTAAATAAAAGGCTACCGTTTTTGTTAAAGCCTCTAGATCATCTGTCCAGGGGTTTAATTTAATTTCGCCGCGAACACCGTGGGTATTCACAACCTCGCCAATTTCAATCAGGTTCATCTTGGTTCCTCCTCTTCCTTTGTAGAGAAAAAGGGCGGTTATGCCGCCCTTAGGA
>SVJQ01000029.1 GCA_015068905.1 Oscillospiraceae bacterium
ACCTTTCCACCATCGCCGGAAAACCGGCAGTCTATTTCTGTTGCACTATCCTTAGAGTCGCCTCCACCGGGAGTTACCCGGCACCCTGCCCTATGAAGCTCGGACTTTCCTCACGGGCCTAAGCCCCCGCGACCATCTGGACTACTTACCGGATTAGTATAGCATACCAAATTTTAAAAGTCAAGAAAGAATCTTAGCCTTGCTAGTGTAAAGATGTGGTGAAGTGTTGTAGGGAACGGATTTATCCGTTCCGCGGAATGCATAAATGCATTCCCTACGTTTTTCACAGCATCCGAGCGTTGCTGCGCCAATCACCGCCAGCAGACCGGTTCTCTCGAAAAAAAGTGCACCCTTTTTCGAGCTATCAATATTGTTCTTTTTTAATCCACTCATTTGCTTTCAAAATGCCAAGAACTGTTTTGGCATCTTCCATTTCGTTATTCATAACCATATCCAAAAGTTCCTTCAAGGGGCGTTTTTCCACCTCTAAAAACTCATCCGGATCAAGGTGCATAGTACCTTTTGATAACTCTCTTGCAAGGTAGATATGAATTTTCTCACCACAAAAACCGGGCGACACCATAAAGGCCCCAAGATAGTCATACTGACCGGCAACAAGTCCTGTTTCTTCCTCCAATTCTCTCACACCGCAGGTAAAGGGGTCTTCGCCATAGTTCAGTTTACCTGCAGGGATTTCCAAAAGAATGGTTTTAAAAGGATGCCGGTATTGGCGAACCATATACACATTTTCATCCTCATCCAACGCAACAATCGCCACGCCACCGGGATGCTCAACAATTTCTCTGTCGGCTTCTTCGCCGTTCGGTAAAAGAACTCTGTCTTTTCGCAGAGTAATAATCTTGCCTTCAAAAATTGTTTCTTCATGTATGGTTTTTTCACACAAATCCATTATAAATCACCTTTTTTTCTCAGAGAGTGCCTGTTTCACAAACAATGTTTCCTCTACTGTCAGTTCTGCCTGCGGCAGCAGGTCAGGGCGTTTTGCAAGGGTCCGCAAAACCGATTGTTCTCTTCTCCACTTGGCAATATTTTCGTGATGCCCCGACAGCAAGACCTCAGGCACCTCACGACCTAAAAATTCCGGTGGACGGGTATATTGAGGATATTCTAAAAGCCCATTGTAGAGGGACTCCTCTGAAAAAGCTTCTTCAGAGGGAAGAACACCGGGAATCATCCGGCTGACCGAGTCAATCACCGCAAGAGCCGGAATTTCACCACCGGTTAACACATAGTCACCAATGGATAATTCTTCGTCCACAATTTCTTCTATAATTCGCTCGTCAACACCCTCATAATGCCCACATAAAAATACAAGATGATCTTCCTGTGCAAGTTCTCTTGCTATCTGCTGGTTAAAGACCCTGCCCTGGGGGGACATGTAAACAACTTTCGGCTTCTTCTCTGCAGTTTCTAAAACTGACTGATAGGCTCTGTATATAGGCCCAGCCTGCATCACCATACCCATACCGCCGCCGTAGGGGGTATCATCCACGCGATTGTGCTTATTTTCCGCATAGTCACGGATGTTTGTGTAGCGGATATCTAAAATGCCGGCTTTTGTCGCCCGACCGATAATGCTTTCATCTAGCACACCTTTCATCATATCGGGAAACAGCGTCAAACAATCAATACGCATTGCTCTCATCCTTTTATGTAAATCTGATTAGTCATCCAAAAGCCCCTCGGGGATCTTCACTGTCATAGTGCCCTCTTTAATATTAACGTCAAGGATAACATCTTTAATCGCCGGCAGGTAAGCAGGTTTTTCACCCTTGCGCTTCACTTCATACACATCATTTGCACCGGTCTGAAACACGTCAGAAACCGTGCCGAAAACGCCCTCATCTGTCATAACTGTCAAACCGATTAAATCTGCAATATAATATCGGCCCTCCGGCAGATTTTCATCTTTTTCTACAAATAAAGTTCTGCCCCTAAAGGTTTCTGCTGTTTTCATATCATCAACGTTTTCAAACTTGATAATGGCACAATTTTTATGGATTCTGACAGAATCCGCATAAAGAGCCACCGCACTGTCACCATCTTTTAAATAAAAGGTAACGATGTCCACCAAATCATCTAAACTGTCTGTCCAAGGATTTAATTTAATCTCACCACGCACACCATGGGTGTTGACAACCTCGCCGATTTCAATCAAATTCATCTTGTTTCCTCCTCTGTTATTATAGAGAAAAAGGGCGGTTATGCCGCCCTTTAGGATACTGATTCACTTAAAACTTCCTGTTTTTGTTTTTTCTCTTTATATAAAATCTCCGGCTTTACCTTATCCGTAATACACTTTTCTGTAATGATGCACTTTGCCACATTCTCTTCAGAAGGCAACGAATACATAATATCAAGAAGTGCTTCTTCCATAATGGAGCGAAGGCCTCTGGCGCCGGTCTTTCTCTCAAGCGCCTTTTTAGCAATGGCGCTGATTGCCTTTTCCTCAAGTTCAAGCTTTACGCCGTCAATTTCAAACAGCTTCTGATACTGCTTTAAAAGCGCATTTTTAGGCTCACGAATGATGTTAATAAGCGCTGCTTCATCCAGCATATCCAAGGTTGTAATCACCGGCAAACGACCAATCAGTTCAGGAATCAAGCCAAACTTTAACAGGTCCTGAGGTTCAAGCTGAGATAAAATTTTACCGATATCTACACTGTTCTTAGATAGCACCTCTCCGCCAAAGCCAAGGGTTTTTGTACCGGTTCTGCGTTCGATAATCTTTTCAATGCCTTCAAAGGCACCACCGCAGATAAAGAGAATATTGGTTGTATCAATCTGTAAAAATTCCTGATGGGGGTGCTTTCTGCCACCGGTCGGCGGAACAGAAGCAACCGTACCTTCTAAAATCTTTAACAGCGCCTGCTGAACACCCTCACCGCTCACATCACGGGTGATAGAGGTATTCTCAGACTTACGGGTAATTTTATCAATTTCGTCAATATAAATGATGCCTCGCTGTGCTTCTTCAATAGAACCGTCAGCCGCCTGAATCAGCTTAAGCAAAATGTTTTCAACATCTTCACCAACATAGCCGGCTTCGGTTAATGTGGTCGCATCAGCGATTGCAAAAGGTACATTTAAAATCTTAGCCAGAGTCTGTGCAAGCAGAGTTTTACCGGAGCCGGTAGGACCAAGCAGAAGGATGTTGGACTTTTGGATGTCAACTTCCCCTGTCTGTTGCTTGCTTTCAATACGCTTATAGTGGTTATACACCGCAACGGCTAATGCTTTTTTGGCATTTTCCTGACCGATAACATATTGGTCTAACCGTTCTTTAATTTCCTTCGGCTTCGGCAGACCGGAAAGGTTCACGTCCATATCTGCAAAGTCGAAGTTATTGCCCATATAGCGATTGCACATTGCAATACATTCATTACAGATACAAACATTCGGCCCTTTGAAAAGCTTTAAAACCTGGCTCTCAGTTAAGCCGCAAAAATTACAATACGGCTCTTTTGTGCCGTTTTTATTTGCCAAAACACGCACCTCTTTCAAAAAGATTCACTATCTTGATGTGATAACTTTGTCAATCAGACCGTATTCCATTGCTTCCTGGGCGGTCATAAAGTTATCACGCTCGGTATCCCTTTCGATAATCTCTAAGGGCTTGCCGGTTCTTTCGCTCAGAATTTTATTTAAAGTTTCTTTAATCTTAATAATTCTGTCAGCGTGAATCTTGATATCTGTTGCCTGCCCCTGCATACCACCTAAAGGCTGGTGAATCATAATTTCACTATTGGGCAGGGCAAAACGCTTACCCGGTGTACCTGCAGCAAGTAAAAACGCACCCATGCTGGCAGCCATACCCACGCAGATGGTTGACACATCGCACTTTATGTATTGCATTGTGTCATAAATAGCCATACCGCTTGTTATAGAGCCGCCGGGGCTGTTAATGTAAAACTGAATGTCCTTATCCGGGTCCTCACCCTCTAAGAACAGCAGCTGTGCAACAATCAGACTTGCCGTAACATCATTCACCTCTTCAGATAAAAAGATAATACGGTCCTTTAAAAGTCTTGAAAAAATGTCATAAGAACGTTCACCGCGGTTGGTTTGTTCAACGACAACAGGAACTAAACTCATAATTGGTTATACCTCCGCATTATTCTTGCTCGGTTTTCTTAGTTGTGGTTTTCTTGGTAGTAGTTGTTTTCTTAGCAGCAGTTGTCTTGGTTGTTTTAGCTGCAGTAGACTTGGTTGTTGTCTTTTTAGCTGCAGGCTTTTCTTCTGCCTTGTCAGCTGCCTTTGCTGTGGTCTTTTTAGCAGCAGTTGTCTTGGTTGTTTTAGCTGCAGTAGACTTGGTTGTTGTCTTCTTAGCTGCGGGCTTTTCTTCAGCCTTATCAGCTGCCTTTGCCTTTGCTTTTGACCACTTTGCGCTGTCAACGATTAAAGCAACAGCCATTTCCATCTTCATATCTTCTTTTAAATTTTCAGAATCAGCTTCACCGATATTTTCCTTCAGCTTGTCGGCATCCATTTTGTACATTTCTGCCATTTCAACGATTTTAGCATTCAGCATCTCGTCGGTGATTTCAAAAGCTTCTTTCTTAACAATAGCTTCTAAAATCAGGTTTGCTTTTACCTGCTTTTCAGCGTTGGGACGCATCATATCCTTAAACTGGTCAATGGTGCTGCCCATGAAAGAAAGATACTGTTCAAAGGTAAGACCCTGCTGAGCCATACGCATATTGTTTTCACGGATGATAGCTTCAACACGGTTTGTAATCATGCAGTCAGGTACGTCAATCTCAGTTTCGGTAACCAGCTTATCAATAGCTGCATTTTCCTTTTCCTGTTTGGTAGCTTTTTCCGCATCTGCTTCTAATTTTGCCCGGATATCAGCTTTTAATGCATCCAAAGTATCAAATTCGCTGACATCTTTTGCAAATTCGTCATCCAGCTCAGGCAGTTCTTTATATTGTATGCTGTTAACCTTTACTTTGAACACAGCGGGCTTGCCCTTTAAATCTTCAGCGTGATATTCTTCAGGGAAGGTCACGTTAACGTCAAACTCGTCACCGGTGTTTTTGCCAACAATCTGCTCTTCAAAACCGGGGATAAACTGACCGCTGCCGATGGTTAAATCATAGTTTTCACCCTTACCGCCGGGGAAAGCAACGTCATCAACAAAGCCTTCAAAGTTGATGTTTGCAATGTCACCTTCTTTAACTGCGCGGTCTTCAACAGTCACCAGACGGGAGTTTCTCTCCTGCTTCTGTGAAAGTTCACGGTCAACATCAGCGTCTTCAACAGTATGTACAATTTCTTCCAGTTTTATACCCTTATATTCGCCTAAAGCAACTTCGGGTTTAACGGTTACACTAATAGCCATAACCAGATCTTTGCCACTGCCGATTTCTTTAACATCCAGCTTAGGAACATCAACGGGCTCTAAATCAAGCTCTTTGATGGCTGCTTCATATTCAGCAGGGAAAACAAAATCTATTGCATCATCATAGAAAATCGCTTCACCATAGGTTCTTTCAATCAGCTTTCTGGGTGCTTTACCCTTTCTGAAACCGGGGATAGCAATGTTTTTAACATTCTTTCTGAATGCTCTGTCCATTGCTTCTGCAAAGGTTTCTGCCTTGACTGTCATAGTGAAGTCAACTGTGTTCTTTTCCTTTTTGTCTAATACGCTACTCATCTTTCTTTCGTCCTCCTACTATTTCCTCAATTTGGTTTTTAAAACCGAGGGATGGCTACTTTCCAGCCACGCCCAAATATTATATCACAAATAATATCCACTTTTCAATAGTAAAACCTGAATATTTTTAAAAAAATGTAAAAATATTCTTATGCATGATTACTATATCAGTCTCACCATTTGCCGTCTTCGCCAAATCCGTACGAAAAAACCACCTCTAATTCCTTTGAGGCAGATATATCGCAAGGGGAAACAAGCCAGCCACCGTCAGTATCCAAATCAATTCCTGCCGCCTTGTATGCCTGCCAGACAAGATGAGAACAATGGGTCGCGTCCACAGTCCCATTATCTGATTTATTCTTATCGAAAAAGCCTGCTGTCAATCGGTACGGCACGCCCAGCAAATGCTCCCGGGCAAAGCTGAGTGCTGTCTCTGTCTGATTTACATCTGCCTTAGGTCTTAAAATCATCAAGGTAGCATAGGAACCCAACCCCCGTGCTGAGGTATAAGCCGAGTCAGTTCCCAGCATCATAGCTTCCATAGCCGTCTTTGTCTCTCCATCCGTAACGAGTGCTCCATGCCCGTGACGGTAGACCAGGGTTTTAGTAGATTTTGTTAAAATGATATCCCCATCCCTCAGAGGTGGAAGCTTCAGAAGCCTGATGTGCCCTTCTTCGTCAACCAACACATCCGCGGTCGTTGTAGGGAAAAATAAATAGCGGCGTTCATACAACACAGGTTGCTGTTTTTGCTCCTGAAACATTTGAAGACTCTCATAAAAGTAATCATCCATACGCAAATCATCAACCGCCGGTTTTCCGAGACCTGTTTGAGAAAATATCAAACGATAGTCTTCCTCTGACAACTCTGCTTTTTCTGCCACCGTTTGCAGTTCGACAAAAGGTACCGCTCTGTGGTCTGTAAACTGCAGACTATCAAAAATTTCAACCCAAAGCAAAATAAACAACAACCCGAAAATGCACCAAAAAATTTTTTTACCCAACAGAGCACACTCCTTTCATCTTGTTTGTGGTTATTATTGTACTAAACGCATGAAAAAAAAGCAAGCAAAAAGAATAAATTATTAAAAAATTAAAATAATAAATACAAACGAAATTTCAGGGAGGTAATCCAAAAAATGAAGCTTACAGCCATCCGATGGGCAACCGTTTTTTTAATCGTTTCGGTTTTGTGTGCCGGTGCCCTCTTTCAATATATAACCACTGAGCAGAACACCCACTCAAATGCCGTGCTTGTTATGGCGCATATCAATAAATAAAACAGGAGTTTTTCTATGACAAAACAGGAGTATCAAAAATATATTGAGAAAAAAACACCAAACTCTCACCTTTTCAAAGACTTGTGCTTTGCCTTTATCATCGGCGGCATTATATGCTGTATCGGTCAGCTGATTATAGACGGGTTTAAAGCTTGGGGCCTTGATAAAGAAACGGCATCCTCTGCCACCTCGGTTGTAATGGTGTTTTTAGGTGCCTTTTTCACAGGGATTGGCGTTTATGATAAGATTGCAAAGCGCGCCGGTGCCGGCACCATTGTGCCAATTACCGGTTTTGCAAACTCCGTGGTCTCCCCCGCTATGGAATTTAAAAGCGAGGGGCTCGTTTTGGGGCTTGCCGCCAAAATGTTTATTATTGCAGGTCCTGTCATCGTCTACGGCATTTTATCCTCTGTTATTGTGGGCATCATTTATTATATCATATCACTTTTATAGACTTCATAAAAAGGACGTCCCATGCATATAATTTGTATGAAGAAGCTTGAAAGGAGCTGTCAATTTTGGAACGTCATTTTTTTCTAACAACAAACGGCTGTCAGGGTCGTGTCGGCTTTTTAGAGGGGGAAATCAGCAAATACCGCGATGTTATCAGACTTTTAGGTTATCCCCGTTCTGTTGCCGCCGCTCTTTTGCGTGAATGCTACGCCGCCGCTAAACAGGGTCACCTGAAAATGAATATTGTACACAATGCTCTGGATAATTCTCCGGAAGGTATTTTCTTCCCCGAGCTTGGCACCGGCGTGGTGAATCAGCCGGTTTATGAGCCACGTTTTGATGTAGCTTCCCTTTTTGAAAACGACTCTCTGATTGCCTGCGAAAAACAAATGGCAAAAGCAACCGAGTGTTTCCGGCAGGCAAAAAAGATCCACGATGATTGGGAAAAAATCTATATAGATGCCACAGACTACAATACTCTGAACCGCTTGGCTGACGACACAATCAGCGCATTGATTGATGGGCACAAAACCGATTACCGCGGCACGATGTATGACCGTTTTTTTGGTGCTGCCACTATTAATGGTTCAATGGATTATATTGATATTTTAACAGAAGGCTGCAAGCGCTATTTTATTAAAGGTCGCCCCGGAACCGGCAAATCTACCTTCTTAAAAAAGGTTGCTCAAAGTGCCTTTGACGAAGGTATGACCGTAGAGCGGTATCATTGCGCTTTTGACCCGAACAGTCTTGATATGATTATTATTCGTGAATTAAACCTTTGCTTTTTTGATTCTACAAAGCCACACGAATATTTCCCCTCAAGAAAAAACGATGAAATCATAGACTTTTATGATGCCGCAGTATCAAAAGATACAGACGAAAAGTTTGCCAACGAGCTTTCCAAAATCAGCGCAGAATATAAAGAGAACATTGGAAGCGCCATCAAATACTTAATCGCCGCCAACGAAGCCTGCAAAAAGGCAGAAGAAGCCTTTGAAAAGCAAATCAGCAAAGATACCTTGATGGATATCAGAAAAACTGTTTTAAGCAGAATTTTTCCATAAAAAAGGGAGAACGAAATCCGTTCTCCCTTTTTTATTTGACCATATTTAAAATTGCATCAGCCATTGCCTTTTCATCGTCTTGATCATAAATAAAGTGAGCTGAGTTTTCAAGAACAGTCAGCTTTATGCTCTCTTTTTGCGGAATGTATTTCACTGATTTCATAGAAACAAGTTCATCCTTTTTCGCCTGAAATATCAAGCAAGGAACCCTAAGGGCGCAGATGGTGTTGCGTGCACATTTTGCCTCACGAAACAGCTCTATATAACGTGGAATCCAGCTCGCATATTCCCACACCTTAAAATTCAGCGTCACACTATGGGCCGCCTTGTAGGCACGACTGGTATCATCCTCATCAAAAATATTAAAAAAGGATTTAAAGGTGTTAATCGCCGCCGAAGGCTTTACACCGATTTTTAAGGGCGTCTGAAGCAAAATAATTCCCTTTACCTTATCAGGATGTGCGTTGGCTGCTTCCATGGCAAAAAAGGTCCCCATAGAATGAGCTACAATATAAACATTTTCATATTTTTCGCAAATACGCTCTGCTTCTCCGGCCGCCTGCTGTTTCCAGATGTCCATAGAGGCTTTGCCGAAATCCAAAACCGTGCCACCATGGCCGGTAAGTAAAATATTAAAGACTGAAACAGAGTCAGAAAGCTTTGGGATAAACCGCTCAAAATGCTCGGGACTGCCCAAAAAGCCGTGAATAAAGAGCACAGCCGTTTTGCTGCCTGCTACTTCTTTAATATAGGTTTCATGTGCCATGTCATCACCTCGCCAACTGTTTGAGCTTGCAAATAAAATTCTGTATGCAACAATTATAGAATTGATGCACAATTTAGATGTCGCAAAATCATTTTACCAGGAGTAAAAATGCTTGAATCAATGAGCAATTTAGAGGAAAGTTATTAGATACACATAATGACCTATCAATTTATATATCACCGTTGATAAACAACATCATCAATTTTGTTTAAAAACGATTCTTTGGTAGTTGCATCAAGCATGCCGTAGTTTTTCCTACCTTCCAAGGTAATCTCACATAACATCCATACATCATACTCAAATACAGGACTCAACTCACCGGTGAAATACCTACACGCGCCATCGCTTGACACCACCGCTATGTGTTTGCTGACAATCAGCATAGGATCATCAAACTCAGTGTTAGAGAAGGTTAAAAGCAGTACACTTCTTCCGTTCGGGGTAGTATCATATGAAACCTCAAAATTCGAGGCAGAATCCATGCCAACTTCTTTTAAAATATTAATATAGCCGTGCATAATTTCTTCGGTTGTTGCATTTTTCATCATGTCAAAGTTGTATGTATCTTTCGAATTGGTTTGTATTTCTAATACTACTGACGCAAGATAGTAGTCCCACACATCATAAATTGCATCCAAAACATTTTTTGTTTTCGAATCAATATCCGATACATTTTCGGATGAGCAAGTAAGAATTTCGTCCGGCAAGAGCTGCTGTTCAAACAAATAACGAAAATTGCCTGCTGAATCTTTCAAAATCTGAGTGTCTTCAGGGCTCAGCTCAGTTATACTATATTTGGTTGTTTTCGCATCTGTTATATCCTTTTGGCTTGTAATTATAACCTTTCTGAGTTCATCATCCCAGTCGACTTTTGCTCCAAGTCCCTCCGATACCGCTCTTGCAGGTACAAGTGTTCTTCCGTTAATAAGTTGTGCAGGAACATCAAGTGGTACTGATTGTGAATTGATAAGCATTTCGTATTTGCCTATAGTGATTTCTATTTTTATATTGCTCTTCACTGCAATTGCAGTCTGCGTTTCATCTATCCAGTCAACAGTAGCACCAAGGGACTCGAAAATTTTCCTCATAGGTACAAGTGTACGCCCGTTATCAATGATCGGGTTAACATCGAATTCAAGTTGATTACCATCAAGGTGTACCGTTACAGGCTTGTCTGTTGCGAATGCACTAATACTTAAAGTAATAAGCATTACAAACATAAGTACTGTTGCGGTAATTCTTTTTAAATTCATTGTTATCACTCTTTCTTGTTTACTTTACGCTTTATTTTACGCAAGTGATTTCTTTTGGGTTAACAGTTGCAGAACAACCGATACTGCAACCAAAGCAATACCGATAGTGTCTGTTATCAAGCCCGGATAAATCAAAAGCAAGCCGCCTATCAGGCAGATGACACGCTGATACCAAGTCATTCTACGCAGGAAGTATCCTTCCAAAGATGCTGATACAGAGAAAATACCAACTAAAGAGGTAATAACAATCAGTACAACATCAAAGACTGAGGTAACATCAATAAACAACAGCGCCGGATTCAAAGCAAATACATACGGAACAATAAAAGCACCAATTGCAAGCTTTGTTGCGGTGACGGCTGTCTTCATGGGGTTTGCCTGAGCAATTGCCGCACCGGCATAAGCCGCCAGAGCAACCGGTGGGGTTAAATCGGCAACAATACCAAAATAGAAAACAAAGAAATGTGCAGCCACAGCAGGCACACCCATATTAATCAGAATCGGTGCACAGGTTGCCGCCATAATACAGTAATTTGCCGTAGTTGGAACGCCCATACCCAAAACAATACAGCACAGCATTGTTAAAAACAGCGCCACAATAACCTGATTACCTGCCAGTGCAACAATACCGTTAATCATAACATTGGCAAGACCGGTCATGGTAATGGTTCCGGCAATGATACCGGCAACAGCACAGGCTGCAGCAACCGCAATCATACCCTGACCACCTGCTGCTAAAGCCTCCCAGATTTTCTTGGGAGTTATTCTGTTACCCTTATTAAAGGCACTGACAACAATGGCCGCTACAATAGCAATAGCTGCCGCATATTGAATGGAACGCTGAGTAACGCTGACAAGATAAACTAAAAGAATTAACGGAATCAGTAAATATGCTTTTTTCAGAA
Source organism: Oscillospiraceae bacterium (assembly GCA_015068905.1). Classification (GTDB taxonomy): domain Bacteria; phylum Bacillota; class Clostridia; order UBA1381; family UBA9506; genus UMGS755. The sequence continues at coordinate 11,405 of SVJQ01000029.1, forward strand.
GCGGTAAAAACTTAGGCAATTCTTCTTTTGTCAGACCGCGCAGACCCTCTTTTTTAGCTTCCAGATGAACAGTAATAAACACACCGGCAAAGTACAGAACCGCCGGCAGAATGGCACGAACAACGATATCACTGTAGGGCGCGCCAAGATAGTCAGCCATCAAAAATGCTGCTGCACCCATAATCGGGGGCATAATCTGCCCGCCGGTTGAGGCAGACGCTTCAGCGGCTGCTGCAAATTCAGGCTTATAGCCGGTCTTTTTCATCAAGGGGATTGTAACAGAGCCGGAACCAACTGTGTTGGCAACAGATGAACCGGAAACCATACCCTCGAACGCACTGGCAACCACCGCAACTTTTGCAGGACCGCCTGAAAAACCACCAACAACAGCATTTGAAATGTTGATGAAAAAGTCTGCAATGCCTGTCCGCTCCAAAAAGGCACCGAAGATAATAAATACAACGATGAATTTTGAACAAACATTAATCGGCGTGGATAAAATACCCTCTTTACCATAGAATAAATAGCTTGAAATATAGTTAAGTTTTCCTGCAAATGTCGGGTTATGCAGACCCCATATCAGGGCATATACGATAAACCCGCTGGCTACAATAACAATGGGGATGCCCACACTGCGTCGGCAAGCTTCTGCTGTTGAAATGATACCCAAAACAGCAATCACAATCTGATACCACTCAAATCGGGAACCCTGCTGAATAATGGTTTCTGCGTTTGCAGCATAGTACAAAAACGCGCCGGTGCCGCAAATCATCAGAATAATATCATACCAGGGCATAGAATTAACCTTTTGCTTGCCTTTTTTTGCAGGATAAACAAAATAGGCAAGACAAACAACAAAAGCCACAAAAGTGGTCAGTCTCAGTTCTTCAAGCCAGGTAGCAAACAAGGTTACATAGATACAAAACAGAGAAAAAATCGCCAGGAGGCAGGTAATAACAACCTTCTGCCATCCTTCCCAAACGCGAACGTTGGACTCACGGTCAAACTTTTGCATAACCGCTTCTAAATCCATAGGCGCCTGTTCTGTCGGCTGATTTTTTTTACGAAACAGCATAAACTTCTTCCTCCTTGGGGTCTTATAAAACAACTGCGGCGAAAGAACCTTTCGCCGCAGTAATACTCATCTACCTTAAAGGTTATTCTACGGGAACCTCAATACCTTTTTCAGCAAAGTACTTAGCTGCACCTGCGTGGAAGGGAACTGTCATACCACTGGTTGCATTCTCTAAAGAAAGCTCAGAGCCCTTGGCATTAGCCGCTGTAATTGCCTCAACATTGTCAAAGATAGCCTTGGTCAGAGCATAAACGTCATCTTCAGTTGCACTTGCGCTGACAATTAAGGTTGCTTTAACTGTTACAGTCTTAACATCTGCTTCCTGACCTTTATAAGTGCCTGCAGGAATTACATGTTCTGTATAGAACGGGTTGGTTTCCATCAGTTTTGCTGCAATATCACCGTCAATCGGCACAAGATATGCATTGCTGCTGGTACATAATTCAGTAATGGCCGGTGTCGGCGGACCTGCTACGATAAAGGCAGCGTCAATCTTACCATCCTTCAGCGCATCAGCACTGTCAGCAAAAGACTGATATTGTGCTTTGATGTCATTTTCAGTCATACCTGCAGCTGTCAGAACGTCAATCGCATTAAAATATACACCGGAACCAGGTGCACCGATAGAAACAGATTTACCCTTTAAGTCAGCAACGGACTTAATAGAGGGATCCATAGTTACAAGCTGAATAGCTTCAGCATAAAGACCTGCAACAGTACGGAAAGTGTCAATCTTACCTTCTTTTTCAAAAGCACGGATACCGTCCCACGCATAAGCCATAACGTCAGACTGTACAGTACCCAGCTGATAGTTACCTGCATCAATACCCTGAATGTTTGCCTTAGAACCATCAGTTGAAACAACAGTAACGTTAATGCCGGCATTGTTCTTTACAAACTGACCTAAAACGCCGCCGTAACCATAGTATGTACCTGCGGTACCGCCGGTACCCATTGTCATACCTGCTCCGCCGCTACATGCAACCAGAGCAAAAACCATTGTCATAGTCAGCAAAATTGCTAAAAACTTTTTCATTAAAAATGCCTCCTTGAAGTTCGCATAAAATTTAATATGTATATTATACACTAAATATATAAATTTTTCAAGTATAATTTTTATTTCCACGAATTACGTTATCTGGTTTCAGCATTCATCCTTTAAACCAACGAACAGATAGACTTAGCTTAACCAACAACCACCGTTTTAAGGCTCAAAAGTTTACCAAAATATTCCATTTCTTCAACGGTTGCACCATACACAAATGTGCTGTGATGGGTTGCGCCGTTTTTACTGAGTGCTTCTAAAAATTCTGCCGTTGAAGAAAGCTCAGGACGCATCCAGCCACGCATTGTACGGGTGAAATTGTCATCACCGGCAGAAAGCATTTCGCAAGGTGCCAAGAGCATCTGAAAATCATCCATACCGCGGCTGATGTTCACATACACACCCTTGCCACCCTTCATTTTAGCATAGCCGGCATACGGCATGCTGCCCTTAACAAATGCAGAACCGGTACGGCATATGTAAGGCTTTCCGTCAGCAATACGATAATTCATCTCGCCCATATGGCTCAGGAAAACCATATTGTTTTTCCAGTCGGGGCAGAAGATTTCACAGAAGGTTGTTTCAGGATAAGCGGACATCAACGCACCTGTAAATGCCGCTGTCAGGGCATCACCCTCTCCTGCATAGCCAAGGCCCCGTTCCATTGCCTTACAGCATTCTACAAAGGGCATGGTGCCGGCACCTCCAACATTTAAAAAGTTAACAGAAAACGCTGTATAGTCTTCTTGTTCAAGACAAGCACGAAGACCGAGACAGGATGTCATAAATGCTTCATACTCTTCAGGCACAATATCGTCGCAGAAATCGTAGCGAGTTTTATCCAGTTCCATTTCAGCCACAACCGCTTCGGGGGTAACTGCCTTTCTTGCTTCAGCAAGCTTTTCAGGGGCAATGGTTTCCACTGTTACGCCAAAACGTTCTTTCATTTCTTCAGGGGGAACTGTAAAGTCACCCATACCCTCAAAACCGCCACCTACAAGACCAACCTTCATGGTGCTCAGTTTTTTAGCGGCAACAGCTGCACGAACCAAACTGCAAACACGATCAATCACATCTGATTCTCTGTGGTGACCTGCCGCAATGGCATACTCCTTGCCATAGCGCTTTAACATGCTGCACATATCCATAACGCCGTGAATACCGTGGTTAGCATTGATTGCAATTGAATCCTGATTGAATCCAAATTCCAATGTCGGTGTACTGTCTAACACAATAATGGGAAGCTCTGTTTTTGACAGCGCATCAATAGATTCTAAAGAGGGAGAATATGCCGCGTGCCAGGTTACAATGGCATCTACACCCTTTGCTTCAAAATCTGCCACTGCAGCATCAAACTCCGGCTTAATGCGACAAAAGTCTACAGTTTCAACTGCAAGGCCACGTTCTTTGAACATAGCAGTGACTTCATCATAAAAGACCTTCATTGCATCGCGCTTGGTGCCTATCTCATCGTATAATTTAATGTATAAAGGTAAAAATCCGATTTTCATGCTTGTTTCCTCCTGAAAGTAATTGTTAAATTCCTTTATATTCCATAGTATACCATAGAAAACAGGCACATTCAACCGCCACGCCGCTGTTTCACATTCAATATTTATAGTTATTATAACAAAATCAAGTACACTACATACAAATTAAAAAAAGACCCATTCGCAGCCCGAACAGAGTCTCTTTTATGATAGCTTTTTATTTAAAAAATCTGCCAGCGGAACAAAGACAACACCCAAAAGTCCCCATAAAAAGGAATACAAAAGGCATATCTGCCCCATAACATTAAAAGGAAGATGGCTATAATCCCATATATTTTCTTTCAAAACCATATTAAACACAATTCCGAAAACCGCCTCCACGACTGTAACACCGAGAGCACAAAGGATTGCCTTAAAAACCAGCGAGCGCTTAGAATAGCGCTTAGCAATGTGAGAAAACATAACAAAACAAATTCCACCGGCAAGAAGCATCGCCCAATGGGTGTACCCACGCCACAGTATCTCTAGAGCTCCGTACCCAAGCCCACCGATGATAAAAATTGTAACCTCTTTTTTTACCTTTTTCATACAATCACCGGGAATAGTATTTGCAATTTTTACAGTACTATTCCCGGTGAGAAGAACTTATTATTCTGTTATGAAAACTTCACGTTTTTCCTCTATCGCAGTACAAATGGCATTACTGATTCTAACTGCCAATACATAATAATCAGGTTCATCACCCTGACCTGAGGTAAGTGATTCAATAAGTGCCTCGCATTGCTTGCGATAGCCGTCTGTAATATCCACCTCACGCATAAGGCTTGTTTCGTCATTAAAATACACCCCTGCGTGCAAGCCGCCGTAGTTTGCGGCATAGTTCATAATCACGGGAAAATCCGGATACTTTGCCACAACCACAAGGTTGTCTCCCACTTGCACATCCGTAACAGACTTTACTTCTGTACCAAAGACCTGCAGCATTTCCTCAATCAAATGATGAGAATAAAAATGCATACCGCCCCATTGGCTATGCAGGGTTATAGGAAAGCTGAAATAACCCGAGGTCACCGTTTTCCCTTGCATTGCCTGCTTTATCTCATCAAAAGCAGCTGCATATTTAACTGATGTACCGCCGCAGATCATAGCACCGCTTTCCTTGGCTGTGTTTGCAAGCAAGACAGCATCCGCCACCGTGCAGGTAAAAGGCTTGTCAATAAAAATCGGAACACCCGCTTCGGCAAAAGGCATTGCATAATAAAGATGCCGATTTCCATCTCTTGGCATAACGCAAACTGCATCAACCTTGCCCAATAAATCTTCTGGCTTCTCTGCCACAAGTTCAACCCCAGCTACTTCGGCGATGGCTTGTGTTTCATCAGGGTTATCTCCACAAATGCCAACAACCTTCGCGTCATAGCTACCGTTATTGATAATTTTTGAAAACTCAACGGCATGACCGCCTTTAGCGCCGCCGTCTGAGCCAAGCATACCAATGCGAAACATCTTGATCACCCCTGTTATTTCTTGTAACGTTTCAAAAACTCAGCTGCAAAATCATCATCTGTCAAGTGCGGATACATTGCGTAAATACGGTCAAGCTCTTCAGACTGACCGGGTGATAACACCTCGTCAGGATTCAGGCACCAGATACCCTTTAAAAGCCCCTGACGGCGCAGAACCTCATGAATACCGGGAATACAGCCTGCAAAACCATTTGCTGCATCAAACACAACCGCATTAGCATCCGTAATCTCTGCCGCTAATGTCAAAAGTTCCGGTGTTGCCTGCTGATTCTGCAGTTTGGGGAACATATCCACAACTGCCTTGGTCCACACACACCAATGACCTAACAAGCCACCCTCAAAGCGCTTGGTCACGGTTTTGCCGTTCTTAGTAAACTTATACTCTGTCAACAAATCACAAACAATGTTGTCGTCATTACCTGTATACAGTGTGATTTCATCTGCACGAGAAGAAAGCGCACAAGCACGGACAACATCGTGTGTCAGATATCGATTGAAGGGCGCGCATTTAATAGCAACCACACCCGGAATTTCGCAAATCTGTTCCCAATAGGAATAGCTGAATACGCGACCGCCAACTGAGGGCTGCAGATAAAAGCCAATAACAGGCATTTCTGCCGCAACAGCTTTGGTGCGTTCAACCATTTCTGCCTCTGTTAAATCCTTTAAACCGCCGGGACTTAAAAGCACCGCATCATAGCCATATTTTTTTGCAATTTTCGCTTCCGAAACGGCTTGCTCAACCTTACCGCATACGCCGCAGATTTTGGCAACTACCTTGCCGGTTTCTGCCTCAAACTTACTGATTTCATCAGAAACAGTTTCGATAACAATCTCAAAAAGGTTCACTTCGGGGTCGCGGATTTCAAACTGAGTGCTGTGCACGGCTGTTGCAACACCGCCGGCACCTGCCTCCAGATAATATCTTGTTAAAAGGCGCTGCTGTGCCTCGTCAAACTGTCGGTTTTCGTCCAGCGCTAACGGCGTTGCCGGAATAACAGTACCCTTTTTTAAAATTTTAATCGCTTCTGCGTGTCTATCCATCATCATCACCTGTAAAGCTTAATAGCTACCCTTTCTTTCTTCAAAGTGTGTCGGTTTGCCCAAAGAACGTCCGCCGGCTAAAATCCATTCTGCCTGCCAACGAATCAAGGTTTTAATGTTAACAGCAGGATAGCCAAAGGTTTCTATTGACAGAGAAGAATCTGCAATATAAGCATCTGTACCCGGCTCGTTTGTAAAGATAGGTTCTTTACCCAAATATTCGCCAAGCATCTTTGCCGCTTTCTGAATGGAAACCATTTCAGGACCGGTTACGTTCATAATTTTAGCAGGTGCCTCTGCATGTAAAAGGCCACGGATGGCAATTTCGTTAGCACTGCCCTGCCAGATGCAGTTCAGTACCGGGGTTGAAATATCAATGGGTGTGCCGCTCATAATCTTTTCAGCCATGTCATATAACACGCCGTAACGCAGGTCAACTGCAAAGTTCAGACGGTACATAAACACCTTAGTGCCATAATGGTTTGCCGCATATTCAAAAGCACGTTCGCGTGCAAGACAGCTCATAGCATACTCACCAATGGGGCCAACCTTGTCTTTCTCCGTACATCCGCCGGAAGATAAGGGCACAATCGGATAGATATTGCCGGATGAGAACACAACAATGTTAGAATTTTTAAACTTCTCAGCAACAAAAGCCGGTAAGGTGGCATTCATTGCCCAGGTCTGCCACTCAGAGCCGTCTGTGCCAAACTTTCTGCCTGCCATATAAATAACATTTTCAACTTCAGGCAGAGCTTTCAGCTGTTCGTGGTTAAGCAAATCACAGCTAATAGTTTCAACACCCTGCTTATGTAAAAGTTCAGTCGCAAAGGGGTCAGTAAAGCGTGATACTGCAATAACTTTCTTCTCTATACCCGCCTTTTCAATAGCATTTTTAGCTAAAACACACAAGGTGGGGCCCATTTTACCGCCGGCGCCGAGCACCATAATATCGCCTTTAATTTTTTTAATGTCAGCAACCAACGCATCGGATGGTTCTGCTAACAATTGATCCAGTTTTTCCTCAGTCCACATAAAAAACAACCTCCATTCCATAATAAGTAACCATTTAGTTACGTTTATATTGTAGCACAAAGAATGAAGGCTGTCAACTGTCATTTTTAATTTTATTTCATAATGTAACCCAATATCATATCCGTAATATGGGCACAACGCTTTTTGACTTCTGCTTCACAGAAAAAGTCTTTATCCATAATGTACGCCATAGTATGAATATTGGAAAAATAAGAATACGACATCATCTGTGTGGATAAAATCAGTTCATCTTCATCCAGATCATCACGAAAGACGCCCTGCTCTATGCCCTTGCGAATAATGCCGCGCAAAATGTCAAAGGATGCATTTTTAACCTGTTTACCCATAGATTCTTTCAAATATTTAGCTTCGTTCATATTTTCCCACAGAACAATTTTAACAAAGGTTTGATTGTTATATAGGTACACAAAACCGCTTTCGATGCTCTTTTTCATCAATTCAACGCAGTCAGCATCCTGCTTTAAAACTGCCTGCTCGTGCTCAGCAATCCGCCCATAGACCATGTCTAAAACTGCAACATACAACTCTTCCTTATTGCCGAAATAAGCATAAATCATTCGCTTATTCACGCCGGCGAGTTCTGAGATTTCATCCACGCGGGCACCATAAAGCCCTTTTTCAGCAAAAGCCTGTTCTGCAGCTTGCAGAATCTTTTGTTTTGTGATATCAGATTTTTTCATATATAATACCCCTTCGGTTATTTGCAATCAATGTAATTATTTTACCATATTTTGAAAAAGCTGTCAACGCAGAACAATGTGCAAAAAAAGCTATCTTTTTTACATATTTTTTCATATAACCTCTTGACAACGCCACCGCTTGTGTGTATAATATTTAAGTACGCTAAATAAATGAAAATTCCATATAGGGGTATGATGTAATGGTAACATGCCGGTCTCCAAAGCCGTGTCCCTATGTTGAAAATACTGCATAATAAAAACTTAATATGGCGCTTTTTAGGGGTATGATGTAATGGTAACATGCCGGTCTCCAAAGCCGTGTTCCTATGTTGCAAATACTGCATAATAAAAACTTAATATGGCGCTCTTTAGG
>SVJQ01000030.1 GCA_015068905.1 Oscillospiraceae bacterium
TACACAGGGGCGGCTTTGCATAACAAAAAAATTGTTGCCAAAATTCTCATTTTATTATTCAATTAAATTTTGGTTTGTTTCTTTTGGATTTATTTTTGTTTATCGGTTAACCTCTATTGAACCACGCAGACTTAACGTGGTTTTCGTTATACAAAAAAACAACAACCTAAAATCCGGTTGTTGTTTTTTATATCATTACATTGTTTTCTCAAGGCTTCAAAACATTATATTGTTCCGCCTGACGTATGCCGCTTCCGGCACCAAAGAAATACTCCCAAAAAACATCACGAGCAATGTATGCAGCATTGCCGCCCGATCCGCCATGCTCTACCACAACTGCAACGGCAATCTGCGGATTGTCATAAGGCGCATACCCGACATAAATACCGTTACTCGAGCCGTTTGAAACCTGAGCACTACCGGTCTTACCGCCCGTTTTGAAGGGAAAGTCTGCAAAAGCGGCACTGGCAGTACCTTCTGAAGTGGCAAGCTGCATACCTGCTAAAACTGCATTCAGGTTTTCCGGTGAAATGTCAATCTGATTCCGTATTTTCGGTGTATTTTCAAACAAAACTTGGTCTTTTAAGTTCGACTTAACTGTCTTTAAAAGACGGGTTTCATAGTTGGTTCCACCATTTGCCAAGGTCGCCATAAAGTTTGCGATCTGAATCGGCGTAAAGAGATTATCCGACTGCCCGATAGCCGCCTGTAAAACGTCACCGGGATACCACTCTCTGCCGTTTTTCTCTCTAAGTGCCGGACCTGCTATCTGCCCCTTTTCCTCTTCGAAAGAAAGTTCCTGACCGGTCAGGGCACCAAAGCCAAATTGACGGGCATAATCTTCAATGGGCTCAATTCCCATTCTGCTTGCCATTTCATAAAAGAAATAGTTGCAAGAATGCTGAAGCGCCTGGGAAACATTCACCGTACCATGATCCCCACCGCTTGAACGGTAAATGTGACACATAAAATCATGGTCTAAATATTTATAAATTCCCTTTGTTGCTATAACTTCTGACGGCGTAACCTTGCCCGTTTCCAAAGCCGCCAAAGCTGTGCACAGCTTAAATGTAGAGCCCGGCTCATAGGTGCCGGTTAAGGCTCTGTTTACCATAGGCCGTGCCGGATTAGAATTCAAGCTGTTAAAATCCTTATTAAAGTTTGCAGGGTCATAGGTCGGATACGAAGCAAGTGCCAGAATTTCGCCACTGTTTAAGTCCAAAGCTACCACAGCCCCTGCATTGGCATCATGGCCGTTTCCATAGGTGCTTGTCGCCGCAATCCGCTGAATGTTACCGGCTAAAGACTCTTCTGCAACCCGTTGCAAATCCCTGTCAATGGTCAGCATGACAGAATCTCCGGGAATCGGCTCAACAGAATAAACCACTTCGGCCTCGCCCTCTTTAATTTTCCGTTCCACACTGCTTGCGCCGTCTTTTCCGCGCAGGTATGATTCAAAGGCCTTTTCCACGCCTTGTTTCCCCAGATAGTCGTTCATTCCATAGCCTTCGCTTTTGAGCTGCGCATATTCTTCCTGATTGATAATGCCCACGCGTCCAAGAATGTGAGCCGCCAATGTGCCGTTTGTATATTCACGAATCGGCTCTGAGTAAACATTTATACAATAATACGTATCCCGTTGCTCTTTGATTTTCGTAATGGTTTCAATGTCTACATCTTTTGCAAAAACATAAGGATTGTTAGAGGAAAAATTACGTTTCTCCATTTCATAACGAATCCCGGCAATCACTCTGACCTCTTCCGGTGAATAACTGTCACTGATGTCATATTTTTTCTTATATTTTTCAATGACCTCACCGGCAGTAATACTGCTTTGATAATCCTTCTCGGTGAAAAATGCTTGTGCTGCAGCATTTTTCTGTTCTGCCGTCTCGCCCGAAAAGGTAAAGGTATACGGTGCCTCTTTTGAAATCGGCAGCGTATCCTCATAGCTGATGCCTCGCTGGGTAAAGAGGTTGGCTATACTTAAAATCGCGTGATTCAGGGTCTCTTTATTGCCATTGACTTTTGCAATAGAAACTGTATGTCCAACGCGGTTCGTCACCAGGGCTCTGCCATACCGGTCAAGAATTTCGCCACGCGGCGCCTTAATGGGAATATTCCTTGCTAAGCGACTGTCTGAAACCGCCCGATAGTTTTCTCCCTCAATAATCTGCAAATAAAAAAGGCGACCAATGGCAACAATAACCAGAACCACAATCAGCGCATAAAAAATATGACAGCGTCTTTTTAACTGTTTATCTTCCATAGGTTTCGCCTCCTTTATCAAATTATTGATGTGCCTGTCACTAAAAAACTGTCAGCCGCCGAATCAGCGGATACAGCAAAAGTGTTACCAGGCTGTTATAGAGAGACCCGGGCAGAATTTTGTGAAGAAGAGCAAATGCAAAACTCCCGTGCCCCCAGATTGCAAAGTTAAAAATATAAATAACAAGCTCATAAGCCATTGACAAAAAAAGCACGAACACCAAAGCTACAAAGCTGTTGTTGTTATACAGATTGCCACTGACACAAACACACATATAAGCAAGCAATGTACACAAAAGAGCGTTCATTCCCACCGTACGGCCTCCGTGTACATCCAGCAAAAGTCCGCAAACTGCACCTACCGCCAAAGCGCTGTAGTCCTCATGCAAAAGGCTGTAGCAAACCACCATAACCACCAAAAGATTCGGAATCACGTTAAAAACTTCAACCCCGTGAACCACGGTGGTTTGCAGAATAATCAAAGCAAATATTAAAACAGCCGTCAGCAAATATTTAAAAATTGGCTTATCCTGAAATATCTGATTCATATTAACTACCTACCGCTCCGAATGACCATAACTTCCTGAATTTTCTCCAGATCCACAGCCATATCAATGATAGCATATTGTGAATATCCCATTGAATCGCTCTTAATATCAGAGACCGTTCCGATTAAAATCCCCTCCGGGAATATTTCCCCCAGACCGGATGTCACAACGGTGTCCCCCAGAACAAGACCGGTATCCTTTACAAGGGCGCTCATTCTGCACTGCCCTTTATCTGCCAGCGTCAGGTCCCCGTCAATAATAGCATATTCTCCATTGCGCGATACCATTGCACCTACCGAGCAGTTTACATCCACAATGGTTTGAACCTTCGCCCAACCGGCGCCTACTTCTGCAACTCTTCCCACCAGACCGTAGCCTGACATAACAGCATCATTCACCTGAATACCGTCATCAGAGCCCTTATCAATGGTGAAAGAATAGAACCAGTTACTCGGGTCTTTGGCAATAATTTCACATCCTACCATATCCCGATCGCCGGCTGTCGATTTAAAGTCCAGCATCTCTCTTAACCGTTCATTTTCCTGTTCAAAAGCTTCCAGCTCACGGACTCGGGCAGATAACCTGTTAACTTCATCTTTCAATTCCAGATTTTCCTGCTGAAAATCCTTCATATCAAAAACAAATCCAAAAAAGCCACTGACACCGTTCCCAACGGAAGAAAAGAACTTCTGTACCGGGCTGACAACCACGCCCAACACATTTCCCGAGGCAGACGATGTACCACGGGTTGCAAAAGAGATTCCCATAACAATCAGAATTACAGCACAAATGATAATGGTAATCACGTGCAAACTTTTTTTATTTCTCACCATCCGCCCTCCTTTACAAAATTATTAAAACAAGTTACCGCCATCTCTTTGTCTTGCTGCTTAAAATGCCCTGACCGGCTTTTTCCAAAGCAGAAAGAGCCAAACCGGTACCCAGCGCCACGCAATCCAGTGCGTTATCTGCTACATATACGGGTATACCTGTTTCTTCCGTAATCAAAATATCCAGACCGCGAATCTTCGCACCACCACCGGTGAGCACAATACCGCGGTTCATAACGTCTGCCGCAAGCTCGGGCGGTGTTTTTTCCAAAGTTGTCTTAATGGCATCCACAATGGCAAAAATAGATTCGCTCATGGCACTTCTGATTTCTTTGCTGGTGAGAGCAATGGTTCTGGGCAGACCGGTAATCAGGTCACGACCCTTAACCTCCATTGTTCCCTCATCCTCATACACATAGGCAGAACCAATGTTAAACTTAATTTCTTCCGCCGTACGTTCACCAATCATCAGACTATATTCCCGTTTAATATAGTTTACAATGTCATCATCAAGCTCATCACCGGCAATTCTTAATGACTGGCTGGAAACAATACCGCCATAAGAGATAACTGCCACCTCACTGGTACCGCCGCCAATATCAACAACCATACTACCGGTAGGCTCAGATACAGGCAGGCCTGCACCAATGGCAGCTGCCATGGGCTCTTCAATCAGATATGCGCTCTTAGCGCCTGCTGATAAAACAGATTCTTCAACTGCACGACGTTCAACCTCCGTCACGCCAAAGGGAATACAAACCACAACTCTCGGCTTTACAAGTGATGACGGATACGCCTTCTTAATAAAATATTTCATCATGGCCTGAGTGCTGTCAAAGTCAGCAATAACGCCATCCTTTAAGGGACGGATTGCCACAACATTACCCGGTGTTCTGCCAATCATTTCCTTGGCTTCGCTGCCAACCTTCAAAATCTTTCCTTCTGCCTTGTTAACAGCCACAACTGATGGCTCACGCAGAATAATTCCCTTACCCTTCAAATATACCAGGGTATTTGCGGTACCTAAGTCAATACCAATGTCTTTACCTAATGCCATTTCTTATTCCTCCCAAACTAAATCAATCTCAAATTCTTCTGAAAGCAACTTACCCAACCGTGAAAGGGGCAACCCCACCACGTTGTAATAATCGCCGTCTATTTTTTCAACAAACAAACCGCCAAGACCCTGTATGCCGTAACTGCCGGCCTTATCAAGGGGTTCCTTTGTGCTTACATACGAATCAATTTCTTTTTCCGAAAGTGTTTTAAAATAAACCTTCGTCTCCTCTGTCACGCTCACGCTTTTCCCGTCAGAACACCGAATCACAGTCAATCCGGTCAACACGCTGTGACACTGTCCCGACAGCCGCCCGAGCATTGCTTTTGCATCGACAGCATCCTTTGGTTTTGTCAGAATCTCTCCGCCTAAAACCACAATGGTATCAGCACCGATAACCAACGCATTCTCAGATTGTGACTTTGCAACATCTGCCGCTTTTAACAGGGATAAACTCTGTACTAAAAGTGAGGGCGAAATTTCACCGGTAACATTCTCCTCCGCGCAAGACGGAACCACAACAAAAGGCAAACCCACCTGCTCTAAAATTTCCCGGCGTCTCGGTGATGCCGAAGCTAAAACAATCCGTGTGTTCTGCCACAGCCGAATCATTTTTTTATTCATAAGACAATACCCCTTTTACTGTTTCTGCGGCCTGCATATAAGTAACTCTTTTATTATACCCAAAATTTGCCTTAATTGCAAGAGTCAAAAAAATCTTTTTCTGACCAAACCTCTTATCTTCCGGTAGAGCCAAAACCACCTTCTCCACGGGTTGTTTCGGGCAATTTTGAAGCCTCTTCCAGCTCAGCACGAATCACCGGCGCAAAAACCATCTGGGCAATTCTCTCCCCGGGAGAAATGGTATAATCCTCCGGACCAAGATTAATAAGCCCAACTGAAATTTCGCCCCGATAGTCTGAGTCCACAACACCCACACCATTCGACAGGCAAATCCCGTGCTTAACTCCCAAACCGCTTCTTGCATATAAATATGCTACCGTCTCAGCACTCGGCAAAGCTATGGCAATCCCGGTTGGAATTTTTGCCATAGCACCCTTTTTCAGCACCAAAGGCGCAGATATATTAGCAGACAAATCCATTCCTGCCGCACCACTGCTTGCATAAAAGGGCATCTCCGGCATTTTGCCACCTGCCCCGGATACTCGCTTCACTAAAACTTTCATACTAACACCTCATTGCATCCCGCGATAAAAATGACCACGGGTAAAATCTCCTGCAGGGGCCGGCACTTTTTTCCCTGCCAATGCCTCCTGATACGCCAGAACCACTCGACAAACGCTGTCATAATCCTCAACCGTAAAGCTCATCCGCAGACTGTCAACACCCAACTCCTGCACTTCACGCAGCCGATCTGCCATATAAATGGGCTTTGCGTTATAAATCACATTGCCGCATTTTGTGGGTACCACGGGAAAGGTCTCTCCCTTTCTGTCAAGCAGGGCAAAATCCTTCGCTCCGCAAGTTGCCTCGCCGCCACACTTGCCACTGCTTTTAATCACACAGTTCTTAAGCAACATCAGCGGCAGTCTGCCATAAGCAATAACCTCAAGGGGCACACTTGTATGCCGGCTAACCGCCAGTATACCTTTCGTGTTAAGCTCCGGCGAAAGTACCACACGACCGGCGCCAAGGGCCGCCAGCTTCTCCACTGTCTCGCTGTTGGTCACGTTCAGTCTGTGTCCGGCAACAATCTCCTTGCCGCACGCCTCTGAAAATTGCCCCAGATTCTGTACACAAACCGCCTCGGCATCATCTGCCAAAAGCGCCTGCCCTTCTTGATAAAGGGGGGCAAAGGCTAAAATAGGCTCTTCTACTAAATGCGCCAGATGCCAAAGGAACTCCGGTACATACACTCGCCTGATGCCGCAATCTGCCACAGCCCGAAGCTGTTCTTCCGTTGCCACCTCAGCGCAGAGCGAAAGTGCCCGGCTCTTTGTCACGCCTGCTTGTTCTACAGCATCCCGCTCCACAGGTGTCCGCTTATATTGTTTTACAATCAAGGTTTCCAGTTCTTCCGCCGCCTGCCGCCGCAGGGCATTCAGCGCCTTAACGGGCACAGCCACATTACCGAAAACCAAAATCTCAATTTCCTTTGCATAAAACGGCGTTTCGCCCAGCTTTTTAAGCTGTTCTTCCATTCTTTCCTTTTCTGTGGCACGCACTCGGGCTTCCTCGCAGCCATCTCCCCAAACCGTAACCGTTTCTCCGGTTTCCGCCGTCATAGAAAGAGACAGCGCCTCGCCGACCTTTGCCGTCAAAGAAAGAAAAGCCGGAACCTGCCGTTTTTTCTTTTCCAAAACTGGCAAGGTCGAAGCAATTTTGTTATCTCCTACAGGGTCCATCATGCTACCATAGGTGCACCCGTCAAAATATCCGTAGCAAGAGCCCCCACGGGAGAAAAACTTTAACATATCCCCGATTTCTGCATCACTGATACCAACAGTCACCGCCTGTTTATACACGCCGGTAACCATGGCCACATATTCGGGGCTCTTCATCCGGCCCTCAATTTTAAGTGAGGTAACCCCCAAATCCCGAAGCTCCTGCACACGGTCCGCCAGGCACAAATCCTTCGGGCACAAAATCCCCTGCTTTGGGGTTACCGGTTTTCCGTCTGAGAGCAAGGTATAGGGCAAGCGGCATGGTTGCGCGCAACCACCACGGTTGCCGCTTCTCGTGCCTAACAAGCTGCTCATCAGGCATTGCCCTGAATAGGAAATACACAACGCCCCGTGAACAAAATATTCAATTTCTGTCTGCACATTCCTGCAAATAGAAGCAAGCTCCTGCTTGGTCACTTCACGAGCAAGTACCACCCGCTTTGCGCCCAAATCTGCCAGCAAATTAACGCCGTCACTGTTTGTCACCGTCATCTGGGTGCTGGCATGCACCGGCATATCAGGCAGTTCCCGCCGAACACGGGTCAAAAGACCCAAGTCCTGAATAATCAGGGCATCCACCCCAATGGCATAGAGATAGTGTATAAACTCCATCACCGAAGAAAGTTCCGTTTCTTTCATCAGGGTATTACAGCACACATATAATTTTACGCCGCGCACATGACAATAATCCACTGCAAGGGCCAGCTCTTCATCAGAAAAATTCTGCGCGCCGCGCCTTGCGCTGAACCTCGTGCCACCGACATACACAGCATCAGCACCGTGATTCACCGCCGCACAAAGGGCATCAAAGCTCCCAGCCGGAGATAAAATTTCCACACTCCTCACCTGCCTTTCACATTCAATCAAAACGTAAAAAAACAGGGCCTGCCACTTTGTATGGGCAGACCCAACGCGTTTTATTTTGCAACATAGTCCTTAACCAAAGCCTCTAACAGCTCATCACGTTCAATTTTACGAATGAGTGCTCGGGCATTGTTATGGCTGGTGATATAAGTCGGATCGCCGGATAAGATATATCCTACCATCTGGCTGACCGGATCATATCCCTTTTCGACCAGCGCATCAAAAACCGCTGTGATCACAGAGCGAATATAGTCCTCTCTGCTGACCCCAAACTGATATTTCTGTGTTTCGTTAATATCCATATATATCGCCGCCTCTCTGTAAGAAAAATACCTTCATAAATTTATTATACACCAAGTTTCAGCCGGATGCAAGTGGTTTCATTTAATTTTCATCGGTATGCCCGAAACCATAAAATATACCTCATCCGCCTGTGCCGCAATTTTTGTGTTAATTCGACAGGTAATGTCTCTACGGATTTTGTTAAAGCGGTCGTCCGGCCTGCTTCCCAAGCCTAATTCATTTGTGAGCATAACCACCGGTGTTGGCACACTTTTTGCCACGCTTACTACTTTTTTCACCGCCTGCCAGACAGTTTTTTCAATTTCCAGAACCACAGACATGGGCACTGAATCCCACTTAGCGTCATAGTCCCCCAAAAGCTGGGTCACCATAACCGAAATACGGTCAAGCACAATGCCGTCATAGCTTGCGCCAAACTCTTCAATGTGGCGGTCAATTCCGTCATAGGCCTCCAGCGTGTCCCAGGTAGCAGGGCGCATAGCTTTTCTGTATGTAATTCTGCTTTGCACCTCTTCATCTTCTTCAGGAACAAGGGTGGCAATATACAAAATACTATCACCGAACGCTTCCGCCAGCCCCTGAGCATAATCGCTCTTGCCACTTCTTTTTCCACCGGTAACCAATATCAGTTTTCCCATACTGTCCCCTCCTTCATTCAGTTGAAAAGCTACAAAATTAATACCTATCATAATTTTACCATAAAAACACTCTATCCCGCAATGTATAAATTAAACAATTTTTCTTGTCCCGTTTCATAAAAATCGCCACCCCGACCCTTATCCCTTTCCCGCCGGATGTCTACTAAAAATTGTCCCTTTTAAAATCTGCACATCGCCCCTTGACAAAATCAAAATGAATATAGTATACTGAATGTGTCGATATTTATTATATTATGTTAAAAATGGGAGTTTGTTTATGAGTGATTACTATGATGTAAATGGGTGCCCTCAAAAAAAGCCCACCGGTTTAGCGATTGCTTCTTTAGTATGCGGTATTGTTGGGCTTTTGTGTATTAACCCCTGCGGCACAGTTACCGCTGCTACCATCATTTGTGGCCTCATAGCGCTTTTAAGCAGTGAGCAAGGTGGCAAGGGTCTGGCTATGGCCGGCTTAGTCCTTGGCGGAATACAAATTATAGTGGAAATTGTTTTGGCTGTGTTGACTGTCGGCACAAGTATATTCTTTTAACAGCACTGCTTCAGCAAGTATCAAACTACATATCACTGCATATCCAAAATAAAAGGGAGCGAGAAATATGTTTTGTAAATACTGCGGAAAAAGCATCGACGAGGATTCTATCTTTTGCAAGTTTTGCGGAAAACCGCAAAATGAGGTGAAGCCCGAGGAAAACCCCGAGGTTAAAAAAGATACACCGGAACTTGAAACAAAAATATTTACCTTCGGCGGTATGGCGTATAACGAAAAAAACATCAGACAAATCAACGAATGGCTTGCTTCTCAAAGAATTATTATCAAATCTGTCAGCGCAAACGCTTTCATGAACACGAATGTTCCTATGAAATGGGAGACCGTTATAAACAGGTTAGAAATCAGATACGTTACCAAACCTGAAGGCAAATTGTACCAAATGAGCTATTTCAAATCCTGGAAATGGATCGGAAGCAGTTACGAAAAAGTTACCGCTGCTTTTGAAAAATGGAAGAAAGAAAACCCGAAAAGAACCGTTATCTGGGACCGTTGTATGGGTCACCAGGCAGACGGCGGCTCAACACAAAGCCTGTTCTTTATTTATTGCTGATCAGACACAAAACCGTAACAATTCAATACAAAAAACAACCGGGCATAAAACTATGCCCGGTTTTCTTTTACCCTTATTATGCAATAAAAGCAAAAGATTCTTTATGAGTGATTCTTATGAGTCCTTACGACTTGCTGACTGATCGCTCTGCCATTTCAATCGCTTTTGTCACCATGCTGCCACAATTTTTCGAGGTTACATTGCCCCAACCGCCGTCGTGTTTAACCGTTTCATAAACGCCAAGCTCTTTGGCGATTTCCTCTTTTAACTGATTCGACATGATTGATCGCTTGCTCATTTTTTACACTCCTTAGCTTATCTGTTGCCTTTTTCGTTATACCCTTTGGTAAACCTCATAAAGGCTATAAGCTTTTTTGCAGCCATCTCATTTGACTACACTCATAGTATAAACGAATAATCAAAAAATAAAACAGCCAATTTTTTCAAAATTAAACAGCTAAAACACCGCTTTCCGATTCAAGCAGCATGAGTATCTGCTCCTCCTGTCCGGTAACTGCATTGATATACACCAAAAAATTTCTGCCGTTATGCTGTCCCTTAAATTCATAGCAAAGCACCTCACGAAGACTCTCCTGAGGTATCAAGGCAAGACCCGTTCCGGTAACCTCTAAATGACTGCTTACCGCTGCTCTTGCCTCTTCCTCTGAAAGCACCTCTTCGGGCAGTTCCCTGAATTTGTGACTCATCAGATACCCTTTTGCCTCATAACCTAAAACCTCTCCGTTATCCAAAGCAATTTTTACCTTTATCAAATCCGAATACAAGACCACATCACCCTGCATCGCCGCAAAATTTAAGGTTGCCACATTGTCGCTTTCTTCATAATAGCTGTTTTTAAAATAAAACATCCCCTGCCGTCGCAAAAAAGCCCGTGCCTTCTCCGTTGCCTGACTGATGCTGAGTTTCTTATCCGTCACCTCACGGTTATCCAACATATATAAAACATAGCCGCCCTGCTTTGTGACACTGAGACTCACTTCTCTCTCCTCACCCAGTTGTGCCACAAAATTGTGCGCCGGCATCCTGCCGCCGCTTTCATCGCTAAAGGTCAGCCTTTTAGCTCTCTCGTCCTCTAAAAAGGAAGCCGCCACCTGCCGCGCCTCTTCCTGATCATAATCGGGGCGTCCCTCAAGCATCACCGGTTCCATAGACTCAATATGCTCTGAGAACGGACCGTCATATACTAAGGACGGATAATCCTGAAAGGATTTCTCAATCCGTTCCATTCCTGACCCGATATTGATTTCATTCGCCGCATAAGCCGCCATCTGTGATGTCTTTTCTTCCTTAAAAGAAATCTGCCCCGCCTGCAACTTTCCTTCTATCTCCTGCAGTTCTTCGCTGACTGTTTCTGCGTGGTCAGAAAGCTTTTCCAGCATATCATACTCCTCGCCGGTTATCTCTCCGGCGCTGATGACCTTTTTGGCAAGATAGGCAGTATAATCCCCCGCCTGTGACAAAAACTTTGAAGTACCCGAAAGGTCAGCACCATCCAGGGGCAACAGCGCCAGATTCGCTTTTGCCGCCGCCGTCTGCATATAAATCTCAGAAGATAAGGCAGACATCTGCGCTGGTCCCGAAACAAGCAAAGACTTCTTTAATAAAAAATCCACATCTTTAACATAATCCGTCAACTCGTGAAATGCCTGTGTGTATTGGTTCCGTACCAAAAGTTCCAAGTCATTGGCCCGTCTAAACTGATAAATTCCCACACCGGCCAAAACTGCCAGCGTCACGGTCAAAACACATGCAATCACACCATAGCGTCTTTTTCGCTCTTCCATGTGTGTCCTCCTTTTTCTTTATTTTGCAAACCGATGATTTCCAATCACCCGTACAACCTCTCGCGAAAAGATCCAACGGCTTGTGGCTTTTCTCGGGTTATAATAATATACCGCCCCATTTGACGGATCCCACCCGTTCATAGCATCCCGACACGCTCTGTAGATAGTGCTGTTTTCGGCAATCGGCACATGAATCTGCCCATCAACTGTTGCCGTAAAAGCCCGGGGCTGATAAATAACCCCGGCAATGGTGTTGGGAAAGGACGGATGCTTCACCCTGTTTAAAATCACCGCCGCAACAGCCACCTGCCCTTCATAGGGCTCGCCTCTCGCCTCCCCGTTTACGCACCGTGCCAAAAGCTGTATCTCGCTGGATGTTCCGCTTGCCGCATATCCCTTTTGCCCCCAAAAAGTATGCCCGCCATAATAAACACCACACATAACAAACAGAAAAATGAAGCCGAGAATTAACGTAAAAATTGACCGTTTTTTCATAGCAACCTCCTAATGGTAAATTTTTGGGTCTCTATTTAGTATTTTTTTGTAGTTTTGGCAATTTTTATGAGTATTATGCATATACTTCAAATTATCAACTCCGATTTTATTGTCGAATTTGCACAAAAATTAATTTCCAATATTAGGCATTCTATGGAATTTTTTGTTTTTTTAAAGGATTTTGTTGCAATTTGTCAAACGATTATGGTAAACTTAAAATAGGAAAATGTAAAGGTGGTAATAAAATGGACGCACTTAAGGTTTCGTCAAAATCGAATCCGAATTCTGTGGCAGGTGCTTTAGCCGGTGTAATCAGAGAAAGCGGTGCAGCGGAAATTCAAGCTATTGGTGCCGGAGCACTGAATCAATCAATTAAGGCAATCGCCATCGCCCGCGGTTTTCTTGCGCCCTCAGGCACAGAGCTTATCTGCATCCCCTCGTTTGCAGATGTTGAAATCAACGGTGAAGAACGTACAGCTATCAAACTTTTAATCGAACCAAGGTAAATGCATAAATAAAAAACGCCGGATTCCTTCAGGAATCCGGCGTTTTTTCGTACCCTGATTTGGTTGACAACCTCTCCGGTTTTATGGTACACTATCAAAGGAACTTATAACAAAAAAACTGACTTATAACCATATTTTTGATTACGGAAAAGGAGCCACTATGAAAGCAGTCGTCATCGGCGGCGGTCTTGCCGGCTGTGAAGCCGCCTGGCAGCTTGCCAAACGTAACATACAAGTTGATTTATACGAAATGAAGCCCCAAAAGCATACCCCCGCCCATACCCTTAACTCTCTGGGTGAGCTGGTCTGCTCAAATTCCCTGCGGGCAGAAGGCCTTTGCAACGGCGCCGGCCTTTTAAAAGAAGAAATGCGCTTACTTGACTCTGTCATTATGCGTGCGGCAGATAAATGTCGTGTTCCGGCAGGTGGCGCACTGGCTGTAGACAGAATTTCCTTTTCCGAAACGATTACAAAGCAAATTGAAACTTGCGACAATATCAATATTATCCACGAAGAAGTGACTGACATTCCCGATGCTGATTGTGTCATCATTGCAACTGGTCCCCTGACCTCTGATGCGCTGTCAGAAAAAATCGGTGCTCTCTGTGGTGACCGGCTGTTTTTCTATGATGCCGCCGCACCCATCATCACCGCTGAATCTATTGATATGACAAAAGTCTTCCGCAAGGCGCGGTACGATAAAGGCACAGCGGATTACTTAAACTGCCCCATGACAAAAGAAGAATATGAAGCCTTTTACAACGCTTTAATTTCTGCCGAAACCGCCCATTTAAAAGACTTTGAAGACGACCGCGTGTTCGAGGGCTGTATGCCTGTTGAGGTTATGGCAAAACGCGGCGAGAAGGCGCTGACCTTCGGTCCCTTAAAACCGGTAGGCTTAGAACACCCCGAAACCGGCAAGCGCTACCACGCTGTTGTTCAGCTCCGCCAGGATAATGCTGCCGGCACACTCTATAATCTTGTGGGCTTTCAGACACACCTGAAATTCGGCGAGCAAAAACGGGTCTTTTCTATGATTCCCGGCCTTGAAAATTTAGAAATTGTCCGCTATGGCGTTATGCACAGAAACACTTACTTAAACGCAGGGCTCTTAGATGCAACCTATGCCTTCCGCAAAAGGCCCGGCCTTTTCTTTGCCGGTCAAATGACTGGTGTAGAGGGCTATGTTGAGTCTGCCTCCTCCGGCATCGTCGCCGGCATTAACGCGGCTCACTACCTGCTTGAAAAGCCACCTGTAGATTTCCCCACCGCCACCGCCACCGGTGCCTTGGGGCACTACATTGCAGACTTTTGCGGCAAAAACTTCCAGCCTATGAACATCAACTTCGGCATTATCGACTCTCTGCCCGAGCGAGTTCGCAGCAAGCAGGAGCGGTATACCAAAATTTCCGAACGTGCCCTATCCATTATGAAAGGAATTGCAGAAACATTATGATAGCTCTGGACAGATTTAATAAAGAACAAAAAGAAGCCATCCTGACTACTGACGGTCCCTTGCTTATTTTAGCCGGTGCCGGCAGTGGCAAAACAACGGTGGTTGTCAATAAAATTGCACATATTCTTGATCAGGCTCTTGCCCAGCCCTGGCAGATTCTTGCCATCACCTTTACCAACAAGGCGGCAAATGAAATGAAAGAGCGTATTGAGGCAATGATTGGCGACAGTGCCGGCAGTATGTGGATCGGCACCTTCCACTCCCTCTGTATGCGTATTCTCCGCCGGGATATTGACAAACTGGGCACCCACGACAGAGATTTTGTCATCTACGACGCCGCTGATCAGAAAACCCTCATAAAACGCGTGCTGAAAACTATGAACGTGGATGAAAAAATGCTGTCAGCAAACAGCGTGCTATATGAAATCTCCACCGCCAAGGATGAACTCTTAGGTCCCACTGAATATTTAATGACAAACGACGGCAACTACCGCAAAAAGCTGGTTGGTGAAGCCTACCAGCTCTACCAGAAACAGCTTCGCGAGTCCAACGCCTTAGACTTTGATGATATTATTATGTCCACCGTCAAGCTTCTGTCTCAGGAGCCGGAGATTTTAGCCCGCTACCAAAAACAGTTCCGCTATGTCTTCGTAGACGAGTATCAGGACACCAACAACTCCCAGTCTATGCTGGTTAACCTCTTAGCGCAGGGGTACGAAAACATCTGCGTCGTGGGTGATGATGACCAGAGTATCTACAAGTTCCGCGGTGCCAACATAGAAAACATTTTAAACTTCGAAAAAGAATTCCCCGGCGCAAAGGTCATCAAGCTTGAACAAAACTACCGTTCCACCCAAACCATTTTAAACGCCGCCAATGCAGTCATCGCCAACAACCGTGGCCGCAAAGGCAAAAATCTGTGGACACAAAACGGTGAAGGCGGCTTAATCGACCTCTACCGCGCCGATAATGAATATGACGAGGCAGAGTTTATTGCAAACAGCATCAAATCCACCATCCAGAACGGTGGTAAATATGCTGATTGTGCTATCCTGTACCGCACCAACATCCAATCCCGTGTCATAGAAACAACCCTCTCCGGCCACGGTATTCCCTACC
Organism: Oscillospiraceae bacterium; assembly: GCA_015068905.1. GTDB lineage: Bacteria > Bacillota > Clostridia > UBA1381 > UBA9506 > UMGS755. Next base: position 15,416 of record SVJQ01000030.1, read on the forward strand.
GTGTCTTAGCCGGTCTCAGATTCTATGACCGTAAGGAAATCAAAGACGCCCTCGCATACCTGCGCCTGGTTCAGAATCCTCACGATAACATCAGCTTAATCCGTGTTGTCAATGAACCCAGCCGAAAAATCGGCGCCACAAGCTTAGAAAAAATCTCTAAAAGTGCCAACGCAAAAGGCATCAGTATGTTCACCGCTATGGAACAGGCAGAAACGGACGCTGACCTCATCCGCATTGCAGACAAAGCCAAAGACTTTGTCAATATCATACATAAAATCAGAAGCCTCTCCGAAGATAAAAAACCTTCCGAGATTGTAGAAATCACCCTGCAGGAAAGTGGATACCGCGCTATGCTGGAGCAAGAGGATTCTATCGAAAACCAAACAAGGCTTGATAACTTAGGTGAGCTTATCTCTGCTGCAACCGAATACGAGCGTAACGAAGCAGAACCAACCCTGTCCGGCTTCTTAGAGCTGTCAGCACTGGTTTCCGATGTTGATAATTATGATCAGGATTTAGACAGCGTCGTGCTTATGACGCTCCACAGTGCCAAAGGTCTTGAATTTCCTCACGTTTTCCTCTGTGGCATGGAAGAGGGCTTGTTCCCCAGCATCCGCTCTATGACCGATGATGAAATTGAAGAGGAGCGCCGCCTTTGCTATGTGGGCATTACCCGTGCCAAACGGCAGCTGACCATTTCTCACGCCGGCTACCGCAATCGTTACGGCAGCGGCAGTTACACCATGCCCTCCCGTTTTTTAGAGGAAATCCCCATGGATTACCTAAACGCGCTGGTCAAAGAACCTGAACGTATGCGGGAGGTCCCCCAAAAGAAAAAGGACTACCGTTTTTATGATGATACCCAGTCTCTCCTCGCCGCTCTTTCTAAAGATAAAGAGCAAAAGAAGCAGGCGTCCTCTGCCTACAAACCCGGCGATGTTGTCAGCCACAAAAAATTCGGCAAGGGTATGATTTTGTCCGTCACTCCCACCGGCAGCGACGTTCAGCTTGAAATCGCTTTTGACGACGCCGGAACCAAAACCCTGCTTGGCTCTTTTACCAAGCTGACAAAAGAAAATTAACAATACAAGCTATAATTTTGCGCCAACTGTCTATACTATCTTTGAAAAGGATTCTTCCGTTTTTCAAGATAGAAACAGGAGGCGCATTTTTTGTTTAACACCGTTTTAATTTTAATGCAGCTATTTTTAACTGTCGTTATGGGCATCTACTTCTTAAACGCCCTTCGCGGCCAACACAACCACAAGTCAGGCCTTGAAAGCGACTCCATGCGCGAACTTGAAAAGCTCCGTCGCTTAAAACAAATCAAATTGACCCAACCGCTTTCTGAAAAAACAAGACCCAAAGCCCTGTCTGATGTCATCGGTCAGGAAGACGGTATCCGTGCCTTAAAAGCCGCCCTTTGCGGTCCCAATCCTCAACATATATTAATCTACGGTCCCCCGGGTGTAGGCAAGACAGCCGCCGCCCGAGCTGTTTTAAAAGAAGCCATTGCTTCAGAAAGCTCCCCCTTTCGTCAAGGCGCTAAATTTGTTGAGATGGATGCAACCATCCTCCGCTTTGACGAACGGGGCATTGCAGATCCTCTCATCGGCTCCGTTCACGACCCCATCTATCAGGGGGCCGGTGCTTACGGCCCTGCCGGTGTGCCCCAGCCCAAGCCCGGTGCTGTCACAAAAGCCCACGGCGGCATTTTATTTTTAGATGAAATCGGCGAACTGCACCCCATTCAGCTTAACAAACTTTTAAAGGTGTTAGAAGACCGCAAGGTCTTTTTAGAAAGTGCATACTACTCCTCCGGCAACCGTGACATTCCGCCTCACGTTCACGAAATCTTCCAAAAAGGGCTGCCGGCAGACTTCCGCTTAATCGGCGCCACTACCCGAAGCCCCGAGGATATCCCCCCGGCTATCCGCTCACGTTGTGTCGAAATTTTCTTTACGCCGCTTTCGACCAAACAGCTTCATCAGATTGCAGAAAATGCTGCCGAAAAAAGTGGCTTCTCCATTGGCGAAAAAGCGCTGTCCCTTGTCTGCACCTACGCACAAAACGGCCGTGATGCGGTGAACATCATTCAAATTGCCGCAAGCATTGCACAACTCGAAAAAAGACTTGCCATTCTGCCCGAGGATATTGAGTGGGTGGCAGAATTCAGCCACTTCACCCCTCGCTACGAAAAAAAGGTAACTGCTTCCGAAGCTGTGGGCTTCGTTAACGGCTTAGCCGTTTTCGGTGCCGGTCAGGGCATGGTCATGGATATTGAGGTCACCGCCACCCCCTGTCCGCAAGGTCTTGGCAAGCTGGTGGTCACCGGCATTGTAGAAAGTCAGGAATTCGAAGGACGCGGTCAGCGCCTTGTTCGCGCAAGCTCTGCCCGTGCCTCTGTCGAAAATATGCTGACGGTCCTTGACAGAATCTACCATATTGACACTTCATCATACCATTTACACATTAACTTCCCCGGCGGCACACCCATTGACGGTCCTTCTGCCGGCACCGCTATTGTCACCGCAGTTTATTCTGCCATTACAGGCACCCCCGTCTCCGGCCTCATTGCCATGACGGGTGAAATTTCCATCCACGGCAAGGTCATGCCGGTAGGCGGTGTTTGCGCCAAAGTATCTGCCGCAAAAGAAGCGGGCATTAAAACTGTGTTCATTCCCAAAGACAACCGCCACGATATGTTCAAAAGCACAGATATCGAGGTCATTCCCGTCGAACACATCAGCGAAATTTTTGACCATCTCTTCAGCGAAGCATCTACCCCCATGCCCTTATCTGCCTCTGCTGCAGCTGCACCCAAAACCTTAATCAGCGCGCAGATGAGCGAAAACTAATAAATATCCACCCGCATAGCGGGTGGTATTTCATTTTCGGGCATAGCCCTACCCTTTACTGGCTGCGCACAAGTGCGCTTTTTATTGGCCTGCCAGCCATGCAATTACTACTAGCTACCCATAAA
>SVJQ01000031.1 GCA_015068905.1 Oscillospiraceae bacterium
TTTGCATAACAAAAAAATTGTTGCCAAAATTCTCATTTTATTATTCAATTAAATTTTGGTTTGTTTCTTTTTGATTTATTTTTGTTTATCGGTTAACCTTTATTGAACCACGCGACTATCGCGTGGTTTTCGTTGTACAAAAAAAGCTGTGGCACAATGCCACAGCTTTTTTTCATCTCTTTTCAATTCTCCGCTTTTTTCTCACTTTCAGCACTCAGATTCATATTCTTATCATCAAAATAGTCCATCGCCAGCATCCGGATAGCCGCAATGGCAGGCACAGCGAAAATCATCCCCCAGATGCCAAACAGGCCACCAAAAATCAAGATGGCAAAAATGACCCAAAAGGGGCTGACGCCCACCGAATCACCCAAGATTTTGGGTCCCAGCCAAATCCCGTCAAACTGCTGCAAAACGAAAATAAACAACGTTGTCCAGATAGCGGGATAAATACCGCCGCCAAAAAAGGTAACTAAAACCGCCGGCACTGCACCAATAATCGGACCAAAGTAAGGAATCATGTTAAAAATCATCACAACGGCCGCCATCAACACGGCATAAGGCACGTTTAAAAGCGTAAATCCAACCAAAGCCAAGATTCCGATAATGAGTGAGTCAACCATTTTACCAAAGAAAAACTTATAAAAAATACTGCTGATTTTCTGAATGTAACCACCCACACGGTCTAAAGTCTCAGACTTCATAAATAGTCCAAAAACAACTCTCACAATACGGAAAAGGCTGTTTTTTTCAAGGAGAGCATAGGCACAAATCACAATCCCCATCAGCCAACCCATCAAAGCATCGGTAACACCCTTAACGCCCTTCACATAGCTCCATAAATCCTGCATAAAAATTTTCTGCATAATCTCCTGCATATTAATAGACCGCAAAGTCTCAGCAAGATGGAGTTTTTCCAGCAAAGTCCCCTTTTCGGTATTTGCTGCAATAAATTTTTCAATTTCATGCAAATAATCCGGAAGCTGGGTTAAAAATTCCGCAAGACTCACCGATATTTTGGGCAGAATCACACTGATTGCCAGAACTAAAATTGCGATGAAGACGAAATAAACCGTCAGAACCGAAATTGTCTTTCTGTTTTTAACAATACACTTCATTTTTCTTCCTGCAAGCTTTTTTTCCAGCCACAACGTCGCAGGATACAGAAAAAATGCCAACACAAAACCAATAAAAAAGGGTGTAAAGAGAGAAACCACATCCCCAATCGTTCTAAAAACCTCAGCAAGATTGTCAAAGGTTTTATAAACGGTTATCAGGGCAACACCAAATAAAAATGCGCCCAGCCATCTTTTCCAGTTAAATCCCTTTTTCTCCAAAATTTCTTTCCTCCTATTATGATAAATGCCGACTGACAATATAATCGTGTGCCTCGTTTTCAGCCCTGTCATACAGGGGTGCAAGCTCTGCTTCCCCCCCATATTTGCGTTTCAGAGCGCACTGTAACAAATAGTCTGCAAGGGCAGGATTTTTCGGTAGCAGGGGTCCATGTAAGTATGTCCCCACCACATTTTTATAAACAATGCCGCAAGTCTTATCTTCACCGTTGTTTCCAAACCCACAGCACACCGTTCCCAAAGGCACGCCCGCACCAATCCGGGTCTTGCCGCTGTGATTTTCAAAGCCCACAATCAAAAGCTCTTCTCCTGTAATTTGGCTTTTAATCACCACATCTCCAATATGCCGTTTTTCTTCCGGCTCCGTGTCAATATCTAAAATACAAAGCCCCTCAGGGATTTCATCCTTCAGCACAAAATGCTTTCCCAGCATGGGGTATGCACCGCACAATGCCAAAAGAACCCCACCGGATTCAACATAATCAGAAAGTGCCTCGCGGTCCTTTTGCAAACGGTTACAAACCAATTTCTGCTCTCTGTCCGAGCCGCCGCCCAAAACAATAATATCCAGAGCCTTAAAATCAATCTCGTCCTCTATGCCAAAGACCTTCACTTCGGCACCCATTCCCCGCCAAAGCAAGCGATTCTGTAATGTCAGAATGTTTCCCTTATCGCCATACATATTCAAAACCTCAGGGAACAAATGCCCGATTGTTAATGTCTTACGCTCCATGGCCGGCACCGCCTTCCATATCTTTTAAAAACTTTTGCAGATTAAACACAACTGTATAATTCACCAAAGCATACGAAACCTCTCCGCTGCCTGCAAGTAAAGCCTGCACAGCTTCTTTCAAGTCACGGCTTTTCACCTGCTTATCCTCTGCAAAGCCACCGTGCTTCATGCGTAGCATCAGGTCATCTGCCCTGCGCCCTGTTACCACCAGATTTTTCACACTTTCATCGCACAGCCGCTCAAAATCTACACTCCATATCCATGAAATATCCTGTCCGTCAGAGGGATTATCATTCACACCGATTAAAATATTTTTTTGTCTTGTATCAGCCATGACTGTTGTCAGCGCCTGATTAAACCCTGCCGGATTTTTCGCCAGATTCAAAATGACTGTTTTTCCGTCAATCACAAAGCTTTCCATACGACCTGTCTGTGGCTGATAGGACGCCAGAACAGCCTGATGATCAGGCTCAGTTCCCATGGCCATAACAGCTCCGCTATAGGAAAGTGCAATGTTATAAACGTTATAAAAACCACGATAGTCTACATCAAAAGAAGCGGTTTTTCCACTATGTGTCAGCTTAAAGGAAAGCCCTCCGTTAAGCGATACCCCATGAACCCGAAAATCCGGCTCACGGCGGCGGAACTCACAGCCCGGACAGGCAAATTTACCAAGCTGGCTGTAATGATGATATTCATAGACAAGTGCCTTGCCACAGAAGGGGCAAAACCGACCTTCAGACCCTTCGCCGGCATCCTCATTTACCTTCTCATCCACACCCACATAGTAAGATATACGACCCTTCTCTTCCCCCAGCTGTGCAACCACCGGGTCATCCCCGTTTAAAATCAGCTTTGTATCGGGCGAAAGCGCCAATGCACGGCGCAGAAAATCGACTGTCAAATCTACTTCGCCGTAGCGGTCAAGCTGATCCTGAAAAAGATTCGTAACAACCATATAATCCGGCTTAATGTGAGCAAACACCTTAACGGTTGATGCTTCATCTACCTCAAGGCAGGCAAAATCAGCATTCAGCCGCCCCAGCCAGTCTGCCTTTTCGCAAAAAGCACAGCAAACACCCCAAATCATATTGGCGCCCACCTTGTTGCAAACCACCCGATGACCGGAAGCCTCCAACATTGTAGCAAGCAGGGTGTTCGTGGTGGTTTTACCGTTTGTACCACACACCACAATCACATCCCGTTTAACTTTAGATGCAAGCATCGTCATCACACGGGGACAAATTTTCAGCGCCACCTGCCCTGGCATAGACGAACCTTTTTTGCCCAGCATACGGCTGACTAAAATAGTCAGTTTGCACGCCCATATTGCAAGAATTAAGCGAATTTTCATAGCCATTCCTCTCCATCAATTACATAACATAAATTATTTCCTATCATTATTATACACCTTTTTCGCCCGAAATCAAGATTTGCAACAAGAACGTAACATATTTTTATTGTCCGCAAATTTCCCAAAACAATCACCCTTTTTTTTAATTTTCATATCATGTAGTATAACGACAAAAAGGAGGTAAACGGTTATGGGATGCAATAACGGCTTATTCGGTGGTAACGGCAACAACTGCTGCCTGTGGATTGTTCTGATCATCATCCTCTTCTCTTGCTGCTGCAACGACTAATCAAAAAGAAAAAGGAGGGAGAGCTTCGGCTCTCCCTCTTATTTTTTATTTCAGTTCTAAAATCCGCCATCTCTTAATATGTATAGGATAAGAGGTGACAATATGCAAAATACAAAAGAAATCATCATAAGGCAGCTATCCGAGCCCTACCGCACTCTTCTTTCGCCCGTTTCCTTTGACGGCTTAGAAGAAATCCGCTTCCGGATAGGACAACCCGTTACCTTATACTATTATAACCGTACCGTATTTTTGAATGAATCCGGTCATACAAATATAAGATCAACCGGCAGAAACGACCTTGAAGCCCTTTCCGCCTGTCTGTGCAACCACTCTGTCTATGCTTACCTGAACGAAATCAAAGACGGCTTCATCACCATCCGCGGTGGTCACCGTGTGGGTCTTGCCGGCAAGTGTGTTGAAAAGAACGGCCGGATTACCGGCATTTCTTCCATTTCCGGCATCAACCTCCGTATCGCCCGGGAATATAAAAACTGTGCCAAAGACCTGCTCCCCCACTTGCACCGGATAGGGGGCATACAAAATACCCTGCTTCTTTCGCCGCCCCAATGCGGCAAAACAACCTACCTGCGTGACATTGCGCGCCTTTTGTCAGCGGATTACAAAATCACCGTGGTGGACGAGCGTTCCGAAATTGCCGGCACCTACGATGGCATTCCTCAGTTTGACTTAGGCCCTCAGACCGATGTCTTAGACCGATTCCCGAAAGCAGAGGGTATGCTTTTAGCTCTCCGCTCCCTATCCCCTCAAATTCTCATAACCGATGAGCTTGGTGATGACCGGGATATTGAAGCCATCAAAAAACTCTACGGCGCCGGTTGCCGAATCATTGCCACCATGCATGGTGACAGTCTGACCGACCTTTCGCAAGCAAAAAAGGATATGCTTTCCTATTTCAACCTCATCCTCTTAATGGGGCGTCAAAACAACAAACCTGCTGTTTCAGCTATAAAACAACTGAGGTGATTTCTATGTTAAAACTATTAGGTGCTATGCTCATCATTGCTGCCTGCACTGCTCTGGGCATAAAAAGCGTTACAAAAAACCGAAAAACTCTTAAGGCAATCACCACGCTCTCTGATACCCTCTCTGAAATCGCGCGATCCATTAACTTTCAACTGGACCCCTTGCCCGATGTCATACACCGCTTAGGGCGGGAGCAATTTGTCGATGAGGACAGCTTTATAAACTTGCTTTCATCCCAAATATACACAGCTCCTGAAAAACCACTCTCCGAGCTTTGGCATAACGCCCTGCAAACCTTTTCGCAAACCCATCACCTGCCTCAAAAAGCTTTTTCCATTATGACCGACATTGGTGAAAGCATTGGAAAAATGGACTACGAAACTGAAATTCATCGCCTGACCGCCGGTCAGAAGGCTTTGGATGAGTTACACACAAAAATGAATCACGAAACTGCTAAAACTGAAAAAATGACAAAAAGCTTAGGCTTAATCCTCGGCGTTTTCATCGTCATACTCTTGCTGTAAAACCTAAGAAACCATCAGGAAAGGAACGAACATTATGGGCGTAGAACTCATTTTTAAAATTGCAGCCATTGGCATTGTGGTCAGCGTTCTCAATCAGGTTTTAATCCGCTCCGGTCGTGAGGAGCAGGCCATGATGACCACACTAGCCGGCCTGATTGTGGTGCTTCTTATGATGCTGAACGAAATCAGCTACCTGTTTGAAACCATCCGGTCTATTTTTGATTTATAGCCATGGATATGATTAAACTGATTGGCATCGGCGTTACCGGCGCCGTATCTGCCATTTTACTTAAAGAATATAAGCCGGTTTATGCCATCTGCATTGCCATCATTACATCAGCCCTCATTTTCCTGATGACTTTGTCCGAAATCAAGTATGTCTTCTCAGTAATCGACACAATTTCCCAACGACTCTCCTTAAACAGCGAGTATATCAGAACCATCATCCGCATCATCGGTTTTTCCTACCTGTCCCGCTTTGGCAGTGAAATCTGCCGTGATGCCGGTCAAAACGCCATTGCACAAAAGATAGAATTTGCAGGCAAGGTCATGATCATCGCCACCAGCATTCCCATTTTAACCTCTGTTTTAAACCTGTTGATTGGCATTCTGCCCACATAAGGAGCCACCAATGAAAAAATTACCGTTCATCATACTGCTCTCCCTGCTTATACCAACCTTGTGCCTTACAACGACCTTTGCCGAAGAAGCTGCAACCGAGGCAATTTTAGAAAAAACCTTAGAGGCTGCCGAAGCCATTGACTCCCCTGGCATTGACTTTGCAGATACAACTGAAAAGTTGCTTGGGGGTGACCTCTCCTTCTCCTTTCATAGCATTCTCCAATATACGCTGGATTTGCTTGTGAAGGAGATTAAAGAAAATCTGTCTCTCCTGATTAAAATGTTAGTGCTTGCCATTTTAGCGGGTATACTGTGTAATCTTCAACAATCCGCACCGCAAGACGGCACCGGTGAGATTGCCTTTTTAGCCTGCTACGCCATTATCGCAGGCCTGTCCATCACTATTGTGACAAAGCTCGTCACGCTTGCCTCCGAAACCATTGATGCCCTGCTGCTCTTTATCGGCTCCTTGATGCCCATCCTGTGCAGTCTGGTTGCCACCGCCGGTCAAGCTTCTCTAAACGGTTTTTACCCCACCTTATTTTTAGCTATGCAAACCTTTGTCGCCATTTGCCGTCAATTTTTTCTGCCTTTCATTACGACTATCTCCGCTCTCTCTGTGATTGGCTTTATGAGCAATCGGTATCAGATCGCCGGGCTTTTGGATACTGCAAAAAAAGTTATCAAATGGAGTCTCGGCATTTTATTAACCGTCTTTGTAGGCATTTTAGGCATCCACGGTTTTTCAGCCTTTGCAACAGGCAGCGTAACAGGCAGAACGGTGAAATATGCCCTCGGTAATTTCATTCCCATTGTGGGCGGCGTTTTGTCAGAATCCATCGAGGCCGTCATTGCAAGCCTCCGCCTGATTCGCGGTTCTGTCGGCATTGCCGGCATGCTGGTTCTTGTCACAGCCTGTGCCCTGCCCCTTGCAAAAATTCTGACCATTTCCTTTCTCTATCGGTTTGCAGCCGGCATCGCAGAGCCGGCAACTGATAAGCGCATAGTCCGCCTGCTGATGGACCTTTCCGGCAGTATGACCCTGATTTTTGCCATACTCTTAATGGTGACGGTTATGTTCATCATCAGCATTGCTCTATTGTGCGGATTTTTGTTTTAGGAGGAACGTATATGAAAGCCATTAACGAATACGCTGTTTCCATTATCATTGCCTCTCTGCTTGCAATCTTGCTGGAAACCCTCCTGCCGGAGGACAGCAACAAAAAATACACCGGCATCATCATTGGCCTTTTTGTAATGCTGGTAATGCTGAATCCTCTGACAAAACTGCCCCACTTCGACCGGACCTTCACCATCCCCCAAGTCAAATCCGATGACGCAATCACCGTTTCCGCATCCTCGACATTCGTGGCAGAAAGCTTTGAAGAAAAGCTGGCACAGACAATATCAGAAGACATCCAAAACACTTATAAAACTGAAATCTGCTGCCGTGTTCGCTGCAGCACAAACGAAAGTGGACAAATCACAGGCATCCAAAGCCTTACCATCAGACCCTACACTCGGGATGTTTGCAGATACATATCTGAAAAATACGGCATTGAGGAGGCGCAAATCACTCAATGAAATTAAAATTCCAAACCTATTTTGAAAAAATGATGAATACCAAAGGGCTTGTCATCATATTATTGATAGGGGTCAGTCTCCTGCTGCTCCCCTGTCTTTTTCCCAAAGGCGCCGTCATAAAATCCGACAGTACAGAAGGGGCTTACTTCTTTGACCGAAAAGCCTATGAACAGGAGCTTGAAAAACGGCTTGCCGATATGCTGTCCACCGTCCGCGGCATCAGCCATGTCAGTGTGATGATTACGGTAGAAGATACCGGCGAAATGATTTATGCTCAAAACGAAAGTTTTGATGAAAAGAATGCCGATGACGGCTCTCTATCCGAAAAAGAGCGACAGACAGAGGGTTCTCCGGCTCTCAAGAACGATGGCGGCGGAGGTCAGTCGCCCATTCTTTTGAAAACCGGAATGCCAAAAATCTCCGGCGTGTTAATTACGGCAAAAGGCACCGATGATCCCACACTCCAGGCAAACATTATCAGTGCCGTCCGGGCCGTTTTAAATGTTGCCCCTCACCGGGTGCAGGTTCTTTGCAAACCATAAAAAAATCAGATGGAGGAACATAATGAAACTGACAAAAAAATTCAATTTTAAACTCCCGAACAAAAATACACCAAAGAAAAACCGCATGGTCGTACTGCACAAGCGTCAAATTACTGCCGTATGCCTGCTCATCCTCATTGGCGTTGCCGGCTACTTAAACTGGAACTTTCAGCAGGATGCCATAGACCCTGAGGTTGCCAGCGTGTATAACGAGGCATCAAAAAAGCTGGGGGAAGCTAAAATGGTCAGCGGCACCCCTGACAACATAGCAGAACCCGACAAAACTCAGAAAACTGACGATTACTTTACTCAGGCAAGATTAGAACGGGATGTCAAGCGCAGCGAATCTATGGATATGCTGACAGAAATCTTAGAAGCCCAAGGTACCGACAAAGCCTCCAGAACCCGGGCAGAGGATCAGATTCACCTGCTTTCCGACTTTACCGAAAAAGAAGTTATGATTGAAAACCTGATTCGCGCAAAGGGCTATGAACAGGCTGTAGCTTTCATGGGCGAAAACCTGATCAGCGTCGCTGTCAAAAGTACAGGATTAAATGAAGTAGATGCCGCCATCCTGCAAGACATTGCTGTCAGCGCCACCGCATACTCGCCTGAAAAAATCAAGATTATTGAAATTCAATAAAGAAAGTTTTTACGGCGGTTCTCCCTGAGAGTACCGCCGTTTAACCTGTTTTTTTAAACCTCAAAAAAACTTTAAAAAAAAACAATTTTTTTCTTGACAATGCCCTTTCTTTGTGCTATCATATATATGTTGTCAATAAGAGCAACAAATCAAATATGCGGATATGGCGGAATTGGCAGACGCGCTAGCTTCAGGTGCTAGTGGGAGCAATCTCGTGGAGGTTCAAGTCCTCTTATCCGCACCAAAAAAGACATACCTCTTTAGGGGTATGTCTTTTTTATTAATCAAATATGAGAGCGCAAGCCCATGACGGCATCAAGCACCACATAAAAGGCAACATTCTAATTAGAATGTTGCCTTTTCACATCACTGTATTTGTGCTTTTACCGTTTAAACAAAATATTGCCCTTTAAATTAAATTTTTCTTTTTTCAAAAAAGACCGTAGCTGTTTTTTATGATGGCACAACTTTTCTTCGCATTTTCCACAGGACAAATGTCCATTCGTTTCCTCACAAAAACGCTCCGGATGCCGTCTGTACGTAACCTCCCAATGAACAAGCAGTACAAGAGCCATTGCAAGCAAAGACCAGGTATAAAAATTCCTGATGAAAATAAAGGGCGTAAACATCATGGCATAATCCCAATTATAAATCCGACAGCTGACACAGCACTTGTTCTTTAAAATCCAGGTCTGAAACGGACAGAAGAACAAAATACAAATAACATCACACACTGAATATGCCAGCGCAACCAAAACCATAAGTCCGGTGTCAAACACGCCTGTCAGATACAAAATTGTAAGAACCGTATTAGGCATAATCCAGGACGCCGCCGCCCAGAAAGTGCGTATGCCCTGACCGCGTGTTTCCGGCTCCTGTATAGAATCTTTTCTCTCAAAATTTCTGGCGAACTGCTTTTGACAACCGGTGCTTTCAAACTTTGATGGAAAGAACCGCAAAACCATTTCAACAAAAAAGAATATCCAGATAACTCCCAGCACCAGATGATTCTCTTCCAATCCGCCAAAAGGCTTCCCTGTATTCTGAATCCGGTTAAAAAGATAAATCCCGGACGCAGACAAAAAAAGCAAAGAACGCACAATAAACTTTACATAATGCATTGCAACAATTCTTGACATTTTCCTTTTTTGCATGCAGTGCCCCCCTTTTGACTGCAAAAAATTTCCTTTAACCACAAAAAGCCATCACAAACTGTGACAGCTTTTTGACTATTTGTAAAATGTTACATTTTTTCTTTTGCCGATGCGTCGCCATCACAGATTTCTGATATTGATTTTGACACCGAATGCTTAATCGGCTCCCACTTAACATGTTTAAAAAGTGCAATGATCGAAATAGGAACATAGGTCAGCATAAATAACGGGAAAGTCAGAATATATGCAATCTTCCTTACCTTTGAGCAATGAATCTGGTTCCACTCGGTAACTGTCGTAATCCCGCCAAGCAGCAGAAAAACAACAAAAAAGCTAAGAACAGTCTGTCCCAGGGTCTCGAGTAACATAGGCCATTCTGTAGAATCTCCAAAAATTCCAACCGGAATAGCTGCAACATTCACAATTACGCTAAGCAGCGTCAAAAGCATTGCCGGCATAAGCGTCATAAGCATATCGAAGCAGGAAAAACAGCCCTTAAAAATCTTCCCGGCTAACCGTTTGCCATATTTCTTGAAGACCTGATAAAAGCCTCTTGACCAACGCAGACGCTGAATATATGACTGATAAAAGGTTGTCGGCTGTTCATCGTAGAGCACCGCTTTTCCGCAATAGCCGATTGTTTCGCCATTAACAATGCAATCAGTAGTAAACTCAATATCTTCCGTCAGAAGGTGGTGAATCCAACCGCCATTTTTGTCAATCACTTCAGCACTGACCAAAAATCCTGTACCGGAAATGGCACTACTCGTACCAAGATTCATTCTTGCATTATTCAAGAATTTTGCTTCTCTTAAAAACCAAAGCGAATATCCGGCAGTAATCCAGTTCTCGCCGTAGTTTTTAGAGTTACGATAGCTGGTAACCACGCGATAACCGTTATCAAACAGCTTATTCATTTCCTCAATGAATGTCGGTGCAACAACGTTATCCGCATCAAACACAATATAGGCTTCATACTGCTTTTCGGCATATTCATCCTTTATAATGTTAAAAAGCCAGTCGAGCGCATAGCCTTTACCAACCAGTTCCTTATTAAACCTTTCGTAAACCATTGCGCCGGCACAACGTGCTACTTCTGCCGTATTATCTGAACAATTATCCGCGACTACAAAAATGTCAACCAAATCCTCAGGATAGGTTTGCGCCTGCAGACTGGATATTAAATTCCCGATAACGTCACCTTCGTTACGGGCAGATATGACAACAGCATAGCGATGGTTTGTTTCAGCCGAAAAGGTTTTTGATTTTTTAAACAGCCCCACCAATACATACACAAACTGATAAAAATAACAAAGCGTAAATATAAGCGAAATAGCAAAGTTTAAAAAAACAATGATTTTCATAAAATCCCTCATTTGCAAATTTACACAATATCGACTTGTTATAATATTGTATGCGAAAAAAACTCGCAAAGTAAAACTCCGAGCACCGGCAAGGTGGTCGGAGTTTTGGTGCCGCTGACCGGACTTGAACCGGTACGGGATTGCTCCCACGGGATTTTAAGTCCCGGGTGTCTGCCAATTCCACCACAGCGGCATAACCGTAAAGCGAACAATATTCTGTTTACGACTTTACAAGTATATCATGATTCCTTTCTTTTGTCAAGCTTTTTTCACAAGATTTTTTTGACTGCTTCCGGGTGCAGAAAAGCACGCGTTTTCTGACAGAAGAAGATATGACAAAAAAACTATCCGACCAAACCGACAAGGCTGTCAAATTCTGCTCTGGAGCTGATGGGATACGTTCCTATCAGTTTTCCGCCGCAAACGCCCTCAGCCCACATAGTCACCTTTCCGCCCTCTGTTTTTTCGTACAAGCATACGGTAATGGCTTTATCCAGATATTGGGCCACCCCAAACCGCTCAGCATAGGGCTTAACATATACCATCTTCCCCGTTTTGGGATGCTTCATCTGCATATTGCTCCCTATTGTCACCGTCACACTGGTTACAATACGGGTCCCATCGGCGCCACCTTCTGAAGGTGGTGCCATTTTCGGCACATCCTCAGTAAATTTTTCAAAAGCTCTCTCATCGGCTGCAAACTGTCTCAGGTCCTGCTCTTCAAACTGAGCTTCGGCAATTTTTCTTTCATACTTAACCGTAAACACAGTTTCGCCGGTCCTGACCTCCATCTGAATCCAGTCTACATTATTCACCAGACTGAACAGCACCAACGCATTCTGATAAAAGGCACCCTCATCCAGCTTATCGTCTTTTAAGTACAATTCCGGCTTATTTAAAACATAACGCAGCGTTAAACCATAGGGTTCTGCCTCGGTAGATAATCCAATACCCTCTAAAACCGTTTCTGCCGGCATAACTGTCTGCACCAAGGCTGAAACATTACTGTTGTCTCCTATCAGCGTATCTTTATAGGCAAGCAAAGCGTCTTTATTCTCTGCATAAGGGTTATAGGGTGCTTCCAGAATCAGCATATCATCCGCATAATACCTGGTATAATTCCCCTCCTGAGAACTCTCACGCTTCAGATTTTTTACAAGGCTAAATTGATTCCGATAAAAATAGCTCCCATCCTCACCCTGTTCATACACATACAGTCTTTTTTCTCCGTTTCCTACCGAGAGATAATACCACGAATCAACAGTCTGCCCCTCTTCTCCCATTGTGCAGGACAAAATGTGCAAAACGGATGACTTGTCAGCAGGCTGTTCCACACCTGCCCGAATGAGCCTGTCAAAACGGCTCAGATTATAGGTATAAACAGAAGAGCCTCTTTTAACCGTATATACCGCCTGCTCCAAAAATTCCTCGTTCAGTTCACAAATGGGCTTCTCCGGCAGATTCGGACCCAGCTTAGGTAATGTTACATGCTTCAGTATCCGCTCTGCTGTTTGCCGGCTGACATCCTTCAGTGTTAAAACTGCCTGATAAGGCGGAAAGCTCGGTAATTCATCAAATACATATTGGCAAACATCCACCCCGTTGTCCGTAAAGGTGATTTCATAAACCTTCGTCACATACTTGTCAGACTCGCGCACTTCAGGCCCTTCCGGTTTAAAGCCAAACGCAGCAGGAATCTCAGCCACCTCATGGTCGGTATACAGCAAATCGAACCGACCCACTTCACTGCCGTCTTCTGAAAATACCAGCCGACCGGGTTCTGCCTTCACTTCCCAATTCTGAGGAACCATCATTGAATAGCCTTCCAACTGCACACTATGATATGCTCCTCCTTTTATAAATAACACCGCTAAAACAGCAACCAAAACAACACAAATTACTGCAACTGACGCAAGTATCTTCTTATTTTTAAGCATAACTGCCTCCGAATACATAATATATTAACTGAAGTTATTGTATCACACTTTCATACAATGTTCAATGACTTTTTATAAAAACTCCTTTTTCCAAGCGAAATAAATCCTCCCTCTTTCCTCAAAAAACTTTGACTTTTAGCTGAAAATAGGGTACAATATAAAAAGGTATGTTTGCACAAAAGGAGATACAAAAAATGGCTTTAGAACAGATTTATATAAAAGGTGCCAAAGAGCACAACTTAAAGAATATTGATGTGACAATCCCCCGTGATAAGCTGGTTGTTTTCACCGGTCTTTCCGGCTCAGGAAAGTCTTCCCTTGCCTTTGACACCATTTATGCCGAAGGTCAGCGCCGGTATATGGAATCTCTGTCTTCTTACGCACGACAGTTTTTAGGCCTGATGGAAAAGCCGGATGTGGAGCTGATTGAGGGGCTGTCCCCCGCTATCAGCATCGACCAGAAAACTACAAGCAAAAATCCCCGTTCAACGGTGGGAACGGTTACCGAAATATACGATTATCTCCGTCTGCTCTATGCGCGCATTGGTGTACCCCATTGCCCCAAATGCGGCAAAGAAATCAAAAAACAATCCATCGACCAGATTGTAGATCAGGTACTCCTTCTGCCTGACAAAACCAAGTTTCAGATTTTAGCACCTGTCATCCGCGGCAAAAAAGGCGAGCACCAAAAGTTGTTTGATGATGCCAAACGGGGCGGCTTTGTCCGTGTCCGTGTTGACGGCATTTTATATGACTTATCCGAAAAAATCACCCTAGAAAAAAATAAAAAGCATAATATTGAAATCGTCGTTGACCGTCTGGTTGCCGGTGGCGACCATAAAAAACGACTGGCTGATTCTTTAGAAACAGCCCTGTCTTTAGCCAACGGTCTTGTTCTGGTTGATGTCATTGACGGTGAAGAAATGCTCTTTTCCGAAAACTATGCCTGTGACGATTGCGGCATCAGCATGGAAGAGCTTGCCCCCCGTATGTTCTCTTTTAACAGTCCCTTTGGTGCCTGCTCCGAATGTGCAGGTCTGGGTGAGCAAATGAAAATCGACCCCGAACTCGTGATTGACTACAATAAATCCTTAAATGAGGGCGCTGTATCTGCCATTGGCTGGGGCAACGCTAAAGATTCTGAAAGCGTTTCCTATATGTACTTTACTGCCCTTGCTGACCGCTACGGCTTTTCTATGGATACCAAGTTCGGTGACCTGCCGGCAGACATTCAGGATATTTTGCTGTACGGCACCCGTGGAGAAAAGCTTGATTTATCTTATGAACGTTCCTACGGCACAGCCAGCTACCGTGCCGCCTTTGAGGGCATCATCCGCAACTTAGAGCGTCGTTATAACGACACCTCCAGCGAATATATGAAGGCAGAATATGAAAAGCTGATGACAACAAAACCCTGCCCCATCTGTCACGGCAAACGTTTAAAACCTGAGCCTTTGGCTGTAACTGTTGGCGGACTTAATATTTGGGAGTTGACCCAGCTTTCCATCCGTGATACACTAAAATTTTTCAAAGAGCTCTCGCTTTCTGAGCGTAACCTTGCCATTGCCCGATTAATTTTAAAAGAAATTAATGCCCGTCTGGGCTTTTTGGTAGATGTGGGTCTTGACTACCTGACCCTGTCCCGTGCTGCAGGCACCCTGTCCGGCGGTGAAGCACAGCGCATCCGTTTGGCAACCCAAATTGGCTCCAGCTTAATGGGCGTGCTCTATATTTTAGACGAACCCTCCATCGGTCTGCACCAACGGGATAATGACCGCCTGCTTGAAACCCTAA
This sequence comes from Oscillospiraceae bacterium, assembly GCA_015068905.1. GTDB lineage: Bacteria > Bacillota > Clostridia > UBA1381 > UBA9506 > UMGS755. The sequence goes on from SVJQ01000031.1 coordinate 14,879, forward strand.
AACGCCTTCGCGATTTAGGCAACACCCTCATCGTGGTTGAGCACGATGCAGACACTATGTTCGCCGCAGACCACATTGTAGATATCGGTCCCGGTGCCGGTGTTCACGGCGGTCATATTGTGGCCGAGGGTACTGTGGAAGAAATTATGGCAAACACAAATTCCATTACCGGTGATTACCTATCCGGCAGAAAAGAAATCCCCGTACCGGCAGAAAGAAGACCCGGCAACGGCAACTTCTTAAAAATCCGTGGTGCCGCTCAAAATAACCTGAAAAATATTGATGTTGATATCCCCTTGGGTACTTTCTGCGCCGTTACCGGTGTGTCCGGCTCCGGCAAATCCTCTTTGGTGAATGAGGTTATCCACAAGCACCTTGCCCGTGAACTGAACCGTGCTCACATGGTAGGGGGCAAGGTGAAGGAAATTTTGGGTCTTGAACACCTTGACAAGGTCATCGACATCGACCAGTCCCCTATCGGCAGAACCCCTCGCTCTAATCCTGCTACCTATACAGGCGTATTCTCCGACATCCGTGATGTCTTCGCCGGTTCAACAGAAGCTAAAATCCGTGGCTACAAACCCGGTCGCTTCAGCTTTAATGTTAAGGGCGGACGATGTGAAGCCTGCAGCGGTGACGGTATTATTAAAATTGAAATGCACTTTTTGCCTGATATTTACGTTCCTTGTGAGGTTTGTAAGGGCAAACGTTATAATCGCGAAACGTTGGACGTAAAATATAAAGGAAAAAACATCCACGAAGTGCTGGATATGACCGCAGAAGAAGCCCTTGAATTCTTTAAAAATCTCCCGAAAATCCACCGCAAAATACAAACCCTTTGCGACGTTGGTCTTTCCTATGTCAAAATTGGTCAACCCTCTACCCAGCTTTCCGGTGGTGAGGCACAACGTGTCAAGCTTGCCACTGAGCTTTCAAAGCGCGGCACCGGCAAAACCATTTATATTTTAGATGAGCCCACCACAGGTCTCCACACCGCTGATGTGCATAAGCTGTTAGAGGTGCTTCAGCGTCTGGTAGATGCCGGCAATACCGTTCTTGTCATTGAACACAATTTAGATGTGATTAAGTCTGCTGACTACATCATCGACTTAGGCCCCGAAGGTGGCGACGCCGGCGGTCAGGTCATTGCCACAGGCACTCCTGAAGAAATCTGCGCCTGCAAGGCTTCCTACACAGGAAAGTATCTTAAAAAAGAGTTAGATAAAGCAAAGAAATAAGGTGAAAAGATGAAGAAAACAAAGCTGAACAAGCCTTTCGTCAGCTGTATTGTTGCCGCTGCCGGCAAAGGTAGCCGTATGCAGGCAGAGATGAATAAAATTTTTCTTGAATTTGCCGGCAAGCCGGTTCTGGCACACACCCTTTCTGTTTTAGAATCCTGCCGCGCCATTGATGAAATCGTCATCGTCACATCTGAATGTGACATTCTCGGCTGCAAAGATATCGCCGAAGAATTTGGCATTTCCAAAGTGACCTCTATCACCCTTGGCGGCAAAGAGCGTCAGGATTCTGTACGAAACGCCTTAAAAGAAGTTTCCCCTCAGGCTGACATTGTTTTAATCCACGATGCCGCCCGACCCTTAGTGACAGAAGAGGTCATTACAGATGTTATCAAAAATGTTACCCTCTGTGGTGCCGCCGCCCCCGGCGTCCCCTGCAAAAACACCTTAAAGCTTGCAGACAGTGATGGCTTCATCGCCGACACACCGGACAGAAGCCACCTGTACGAAATTCAGACCCCTCAGGGCTTTTCACGGGATTTAATTGTCCGTGCCCACGAAAATGCTGTGGCAAACAACCTTGCCGGTACCGATGACTGCTTTTTGGTAGAACAACTGGGCACCCGTGTGAAAATTTCTCAGGGTGACTACCGAAACATTAAAATTACCACCCCTGAAGATTTGCCTCTGGCAGAGCTTTTTTATGAAACATTGTAAATTGATACATACAAAGGAGAATCAATATGCCTGATTTACGAATTGGCCACGGTTATGATGTACACCGTTTTTGCGATGACCGCCCCTTAATTTTAGGTGGCGTTACCATTCCCCACACACAAGGTCTTTTGGGGCATTCTGATGCTGACGTGCTGCTCCACGCCTTGATGGATGCTATGCTGGGTGCTTTGGCTCTCGGCGATATCGGCAAGCACTTTCCCGATACTGACCCTGCATACAAGGGTGCTGACAGCTTAGAGCTTTTAAAAAAGACCTATGAACTCTGCAGACAAAACGGCTACCTCGTTCACAATGCAGATATCACCGTCATTGCACAGGTCCCCAAACTGGCGCCGTATATTGACGAAATGCGTGCCACCATTGCCCGGGCTGTGGGCAGACCTGTTTCCTTTATTTCTGTCAAAGCAACCACCACAGAAAAGCTGGGCTTTGAAGGTCGCTGTGAGGGCATCAGCTGTCACGCCGTGTGCCTGATGAAAAATTTTTCTTAGTTCTTGCTATTTCTATAGCCTTTTGGTATAATATACTGTGACACAAATCCGGAGAGGAGGAACGGCTATGTTTAAAAACATAAGTGCTGACATTCGCGCAATCCGTGAGCGTGACCCCGCTGCCCGTAGCAGCTTTGAAGTCTTTTTAATGTATTCAGGGTTTCACGCTGTCTGTTGCCACCGCATTGCTCACTGGTTCTATAGACAACACTCGTACGGCATTGCCAGATTCATATCGCAGGCAAACCGTTTCTTCACCGGTATTGAAATCCACCCCGGCGCCAAAATCGGCAAAGGTCTTTTCATTGACCACGGTATGGGCGTCGTCATTGGTGAAACCACCGAAATCGGCGACAACTGTACCCTGTATCAGGGTGTCACCTTAGGCGGTACGGGTAAGGAAACCGGCAAACGTCACCCCACCTTGGGTAATAACGTTATGGTGGGCA
>SVJQ01000001.1 GCA_015068905.1 Oscillospiraceae bacterium
AAGTCATCGAAAGCGTACCTGTTCACGAGGATATTAAACTGCGCCGTGGTGACTATCAGCGCTATATTGATAACTATAAAGAAAACATCCGCCGTCTGGCAAAAGCCGGTGTTAAGTGTATTTGCTATAACTTTATGCCGGTGTTTGACTGGACGCGTTCGCGCCTGGATCAGCCACTTGCCGATGGATCAAATGCCCTTGTGTATTACAGAGAAGATGTGGCAAAGCTCGACCCCACAAAAATGACCTTGCCCGGTTGGGATGCCTCTTATTCACCGGAAGAAATGACCGGACTGATAGAAGAATATCAGAAAATCGGAGAAGAGGGTCTTTGGGAAAATCTAGGCTATTTTATTCGCGAGATTATGCCCGTTGCGGTAGAATGTGATGTCAATATGGCAATTCACCCGGACGATCCACCATGGCCGATTTTTGGCATACCCAGAATCATTACCACAGAAGAAAATATTGATAGATTTTTGGCTCTATATGATGACAGCCATCACGGCTTAACTCTCTGTAGCGGTAGCCTTGGTTGTGCCAAGTTTAATGATTATACGGCTATGGTGAGAAAGTACGGCAAAATGGGCAGAATTCACTTTGCACATGTGCGGAACATCAAGATTTTGGAGGATGGCTCTTTTGAAGAGAGCGGCCACCTTTCAAAATGCGGCTCGCTGGATGTGGTTGAAATTCTAAAAGCCTATCACGAAACCGGCTTTACTGGCTATCTGCGCCCTGACCACGGCAGAATGATCTGGGGCGAAACTGGCAAACCCGGCTATGGACTTTATGACCGCGCTCTGGGTGCTATGTACATGGCAGGCATCTGGGAAACCTTAGAAAAAGGAGCAGACAAATGAAATTACCTTTTGAGATAAATTTAACCGATAAAGTAGTGGTTATCACCGGTGCAGGGGGTGTGCTTTGCTCAATGTTTGCAGAAGCCTTGTCTAAAACCGGCGCCAAAATCGCGTTACTTGATTTAAATGAGGCAGCAGCTAAAGAAAATGCTGAACACATCGTGGCGCAGGGTGGTATTGCCAAAGGCTATGCCTGCAATGTGCTTGAAAAAGAAAGTCTTGAGGCTGTGCACGAGCAGATTCTATCTGACCTTGGCACCTGCGATATTTTAATCAACGGTGCCGGCGGCAATAACCCAAAAGCTACCACGGATGATGAATATTTCTCTCCTGAAGATTTGGGCAAGATGAAAACCTTTTTTGATTTGGATAAATCCGGTGTGGAATTTGTGTTTAACTTAAACTTTTTGGGCACACTTCTGCCCACACAGGTGTTTGCTAAGGATATGCTCACAAAGGATGATGCATCTATCATCAATATCTCCAGCATGAATGCCTACACCCCACTGACGAAAATTCCGGCATATTCCGGCGCTAAAGCTGCAATTTCAAACTTTACACAATGGCTTTGCGTGCATTTTTCGAAAACCAATATCCGTTGTAATGCCATTGCACCCGGGTTCTTTGTAACCAAGCAGAACGAAAAACTGCTCTTTAACTCTGACGGCACGCCAACCCCCAGAACCGGTAAGATTTTGGGTAGCACCCCTATGGGACGCTTTGGGGAGGCAGAGGAGCTCATCGGCACGCTGTTATTCCTGCTTTGTAAGGAAGCCTCCGGCTTTGTGAACGGTGTCATCATTCCTGTTGACGGCGGCTTTTCAGCTTATAGTGGAGTATAGTGAGTATTTAATGGGGGAACAAAAAAACAATGGCACTTCATATTTTAGATGAGGCAAACCGTTGCCTTGAATGTAAAAATCCCACCTGTCAGAAGGGTTGTCCTATCAGTACGCCAATTCCGCAGGTTATACATCTTTTAAAAGAAAATAAACTTGACGAAGCCGGAAAAATGCTTTTTGACAACAATCCTCTTACCACAATCTGCAGTCTGGTCTGTAACCATGAAATGCAGTGTGAGGGGCATTGTATTCTTGGCAGAAAGGGTGCACCAGTTCATTTTTCGGCTATTGAAAATTACATTTCGGATGCTTATGCACCCAAAATGGTTAAAGGTCCCGTTCCGTCTAATGGGCACAAGGTGGCGATTATAGGTTCGGGTCCGGCAGGCCTTACCATTGCTATTATTCTTGCTCGGTATGGATATCAGGTGACGATTTTTGAGAGCAAGGATAAAATCGGCGGCGTACTGCGTTACGGCATTCCTGAATTCCGATTGCCGAAAAGTGTGCTGGATGATCTGCAATATCGCCACATTGAATTAAAGGGCATTAAGGTGCGCCCCAACATCCGCATTGGTGATGCCGTCAGCATAGATGACCTGTTTCGTGACGGGTATCGGGCGATATTCATCGGCACAGGTGTGTGGAGGCCAAACACCCTGAAAATTAAAGGTGAAACCTTTGGCAATGTACACTTTGCCATCAATTATTTGAACAATCCCAGTGTTTATAAATTGGGAGACAGGGTTACGATTATTGGTGCAGGTAATGCAGCCATGGATGTTGCCCGTACCGTGGTTCGAAATGGTTGCCGGAAAGTAACATGCTTTTCCCTTGAAAGTAAAGTCGCAGCCAGTATGTATGAATATACCTATGCTCAGCTTGAAGGTATTCGGTTTGAGTATAATTTGAAACCCGTGGAAATTTTAGATGACGGTGTTATATTCAGGAAGGTGGTAGAAAGTCCTGATGGAACAATCAGAGAGATAGAGGGGAGCGATGCCTTTTATCCCTCAGACTCAGTGATTATTGCCATCAGTCAGGGGCCGAGAAATGTGATTGCCGCTACGACAACGGGGCTTAAGTCAAATGAGCGCGGTCTTTTGGTGGCAGATGAATATGGAAACACGGACAGAGAGGGAATATTTGCATCAGGTGATGTTGTTAACGGAGCCAGGACAGTCGTTGAGGCAGTGGCGCATAGCAAGATTGTGGCTGAAACCATGCACCAATATATTCAAGCAAAAATTAAGAAGGAAGAAAAACATGATGCATAGGGGAGATATGTTGTTATGAAATTTGTTCAAGTATCTGCCCAAAATAGATTACGTTTAGCTTAAGTAATCGCGAAATAACTCAGGTGGCAAACTTATAATAAGACCCATAAGCACCGGAGCATTTCCCCAAATGATGCAGAATTATTGAAATCAAAAAACGGAGAAACGAATCTCGTTATGAGGCGGTTTCTCCGTTTGGTTAACTATTAAATTCTCATCCACTCATCATCCATAAACCAATCTTTAAACTCATCGGCAGAGATTTCGTCATTTCTGTAAGCGGTGAGTTTTTCTTTTGCTTTGATTTTCCAGACTTCAAATTCTGTTTTTAGAAGTGGGTTACGGCTGACTCTGGTGTTATAGCGCCGGCGTGCAGCGTAGAACTCGGCTTCAATGTCAGGAAGCTTGTTCTTATAAGTGTTAAGAGCGCCGATAGAAGCGCATTTATCCTTAAAGCCGAGCATAACTCTATCACAATAGACAGAATCAATCCTTCCTTTTGGGATAAAGGGCGTATGGCAGTTTTTGCAGAGCTTAATGGGTAGGTCGTTTTCCAAGGTGACAAGCAAATCATAGTACAGTAGCTGCAATGTTGAGGAGATAGAAACCGATAATGTTATATTGCCATTTTCCGATAGATTAGACAGTAAGAATTTCGAGTTAGTAGCTTCCCCAAGGTCAACACTGAGCTGTGTCGGGAATTTTAAACCCAAGTAGAATATTTTACGCGGATTTTCCAAATCAGTTAATTTGTTAAAACCAGTCAGTTCAGAAGGCGCATTGCAAATATCATATACATCGCTCTTTAACATTTGAATATCTGAATCAAACTTATCAAGTAACAGACTTGCGGCAAGGTTCCATAAAATGTGGCATTCTTTTGTGTCAAATGAACCTCCATTTTTTACTCTGGCAAGCTGCTTTGTGAACACAGTTATTGTATCTGGCTCAAAGAGTTTTATAAAATCCATTATACCGCCCAAAGAGTAGCGTGGATGTACAGCTTGCATTAAAGACACTAGCATATATGAGATTTCGTGCAGATAAATACAATAATCATCAATTTTAAATAAGGCTTTTTCATAGGTATGAAAATTTTTATCAGTATCGCAATCAAGATAAGCAATGTAAGCCTTAACTAAATCTTTGAAAAATCCTTCAACTTTTTCTCTGTTATAGGTGATAGCGGTTATGAGATGCTGGCCGATGGGGAATTCTGCTCCAATATAATCGGGATGAATAAAATTATCGCTAAAACTGCATTGCAGCATGTTTTCCTTTTTATATATGGTATGATAAATCTGCATTTTTCAGGGTCTCCTTTGTGAAAAATAAATATTTTCAAAAATATTATATACAAACTATTGACAAATGTCAAGAGGTATGTTAGAATCTGTATATAATAAATGAAAAAATAATAATTACATACAGTCCGCAAAGGCTTTAGATGCCAAAATGCTTGTATAACTGAACCTTGAAAAAGAAAGCGACACAATCGCAGAATTGTTGTTTTGTTTTTGCTTTGCAGCATCACAAAAGATATTGGAATATAATACTTTGGTTCTGGAAAAATTTATACTATATGGAAGGAGGCCAACCAGATGAAAAAAAGTGACGAAAAATTAATGCTGAAAAAACAAACTCTTACAGCTTGGACTGAAATACTATTTGCAAAAGGAATGATTGACCTCGCCAAGTGTAATAAGATGAAGTCCTTGATTGAAAGATTAACGGCATGAAAAAAGCCGCGATTGCGGCACTACATAGAGGTTTTAATTTTAGTCTTGACTATTTTGTATCGGTATGGTATCATCATAATATATTCAATGCAGAAAGTGAGGTAGAGCTATGGATATATATTCAGTTGCCAATCAGATGAAGATGGAACGAAAAACCATATTTGATTTACCGCTCAATGTAACCTTTTACGCTCGTGTTTCTACCACGAGGGAAGAGCAGGAAAACTCCATTGAGCATCAGATCAGCTATTTTACAGAACTGATTGAAAATAATCCAAACTGGACCTATGTCGAGGGTTATGTTGACCGAATCCGTGGTGAAAGTGCTGCAAACCGTGAAGAATTTATGCATATGATTGATGACGGAAAAAACGGATTGTTTGATTTGATTCTCACAAAGGAGGTCAGCCGTTTTGCAAGAAACACCATTGACAGCCTGACCTACACAAGAGACCTGCTCCGGCACGGTGTTGGCGTTTTCTTTCAGAATGATAATATCTGCACCATTGACACAGACAGCGAGCTTCGACTTACCATTATGTCAAGTATCGCGGCAGACGAGGTCAGAAAGCTTTCTGAGCGCGTTCGCTGGGGGCATAAGCGTTCCATTGAGCAAGGGGCCGTTATGGGCAACAATCGCATTTTTGGCTATGACAAAAAGGATTGTAAGCTTGTTATCAATGAAGCAGAAGCTGAGATGGTACGCTTTATTTTTGAAACATATTCTACCGGTGACTTTAGCACGAGAAAAATTGAGGAAATGATTTATAACAAAGGCTACCGTGGCAGAAACGGCACTCGCATCCATCATAACACCATTTCAGGCATCATTCAAAATCCTAAATATAAAGGGTATTATTGCGGCAACAAGGTTAAAATTGTTGATTACCGGACTAGAGAGCAACGTTTTCTTCCCGAAAATGAATGGATTATGTATAAGGACGAAACCGGAGAGACGGTTCCTGCCATTGTGGATGAGGACCTTTGGGAACGGTGCAATGCTATCTTTCGCGAAAGAAGCTCGGCCATTAAAAGCCGGGAGCGTTCTTTTAAAGATAAAAGCATTTTTACCGGCAAGATTTGGTGTCGAGCCTGTGACAAGCCATACTGGCGCACCTGCTTTTCCAACCGAAAATCCAAGGGCGAATATGTGTATCAGTGGATTTGCAGCGAGAAAAAAAAGAGCGGTGCAAAAAGCTGTTTATCCATTGCGATTATGGAAGATGAGCTTTATGCAATGCTCGGTGAGTATTTTCAAAATATTGCAGAAAATGTTGAAGAATATGTGAATGACTTTATTGCCATCTACAAAGAAAGTGATAAGGATGTCAGCCATCAGCGAAAAATCCATGGTATTAAAAACCAGATTGACAAAGAAAAGCAAAAAAGAGAGAAATTATTTGATTTGTATGTTGACGGCGCCATACCGAAAAAAGAGTTCACAGAACGAAATGACAGCCTGAATATTACCATCAATCAGTTAGAAGAAGACCTTTTTGAGGCAGAAAAAACCGCTGAGAATGATAGTATCTATCTGGAAAATATTGAAGCTGTAAAACGGTATTTTGAAACCATGTATGACCCGGAGACGACGATGGATAAAATCGCTGTGGATGCGATGGTTAAGGCAATTATCGATCGCATTGATGTGATCCCCAAGAACGAGACAACAATGGCTTTAGAGGTGAAATTAAAGACGGAAAATAAGGAGGGCTTAACCTATATTCGCAGCGGTGAACGGTATGCCCGGCGTTCCGGGGCCATCAGTAAGAAGATGGTTGAAGCTTACGAAAACAGCATTAAATAAGTAAGCCTTATTCCGGGTACAGCAACGTAGCTTGCTTGCGCCCTAAAGAAGGCAGAGCTTATCGAACCCGACAGGATTGAGAAGCTCTGCCTTTTTGTTATGCCAAAATACATACAAGGATTGCCAAGGGGTCTTGCTAAGCACGGGGATGTGCTTTTTTATAAACATCCTTAAGCCGACTGCCGGCCAGTCTTGCATATACCTGTGTGGTAGATATATCTGCGTGACCCAGCATGGACTGGATAGAGCGCAGGTCTGCGCCGTTTTCTAATAGATGCGCCGCAAAGGAATGCCGCAGGGTGTGGGGTGTTATATCTGCATTGATGCCTGCGGAAAGTGCATATTGTTTTAAAATTTTCCAAAAGCCCTGACGGGACATACGGTGACCTAAAAGATTTAAAAACAGGGCGTTTTCGTTTTTTGCCTTTACAAGCAGCGGTCTTGCAGTATTAATATACTCTGTCAAAGCAGTGGTACAGATTTTTCCGATGGGGATAATGCGTTCATGACTGCCGGAACTGCAGTGAATGAAACCCATATCCAGATTCACATCAGAAAGGTCTAGTTCCATCATCTCTGACACCCTTATGCCGGTAGCATATAAAAGCTCAAGCATCGCCTTATCACGAAAGCCCTTTAAATCAGTTGCCCTTGGCTGGTCCAAAAGCAGGTCGATTTCGTTTGGGGTTAAAATGTGAGGCAGCTTTTTTTCAACCTTCGGTGCTTTCACTGTTTCGGCTGGGTTTGTGCTGACGATGTTGACAGAGATTAAATATGCATAAAAGTTTTTAAGTGTCGCCAAACACCGGGAAATGGTGGTGCCGGCTCTGCCTTTTTTCTTCAGCATTTTAAAAAATTCCTGAATGGTGTCGCCGGATACATCCGGTAGTGCAACGGATTTTTGATTCGTAAATGTCAAAAACAGCTTCAGATCATTTTCGTAAGAGGTCAAGGTGTTTTTAGACAGCTTTTTTTCTTTTTCTAAATATCGGATAAAGCTATTCACTAAATCTGACATATGTAAATTCTATCCTTTCTCAGTCAGACTTGCACCATCAGGGTAGATACAAGCCGGAAATCAAGCGAATCAGTAACGGTTCAATATAAGCCTGCAAAAGTGTTGCCATGGTCGCCAGCACAAAGAAAAGTGCCAGCGTAGCTAAAAGGCGTGGTATCGTTTTTGTAAGCTCTTGCTTTTCGCGGATCAGGGAAAGAGAAAATTTAAGGCAAACCACACAAAGGCACAAGTAGCAAGGGATCAGAAGTAAATAGTGTGGCAGCATACCGAGCAAAAAAAACAATCCGGCACGAATGCCGTAAACCCTGAACATAAAAAACAAAGTAAAGCAATGTATAAACCCTTTAAATGCTGAAAAAGCCGCAATAAAGGGAGCGCCAATTACAGTAACCGAGAAGAAAAACAAGAACCCGAAATTCTTCAGGTTCGAAAGCAGCCCGGAACGAAACAAAGCGGCAGAATCTGCGCCGCTTCCTTCAATGTTCCGGAAAAAATCTTCTAAATACAATAACAGCTCCTTGCAGGACAGTTCCGGCAGGGTAAAGGCAAAGACGGCGGCAATAATGCCGCCGATTGTAAATGATGCCAAAATACAAATGTAAAAATATAAGTCTTTTTGTAAATAGGGTAACCAGAATTTTGGTGTATGAACTCTTTTTCTCACGCTTATACTCCCTCTTTCTTATCACATGTTTGGACAATCTTTATATAAACGTATGATAGAAACGGGAGAAAAATAACCTTTCAGATGGCTTAGCGTAAAATATTTTGTTCACGGTTGGGGCCAACGCCAACCATAATAACCTTAGCACCGCAAAGCTCTTCAATGCGTTTTACATAATTCTTAACGTTTTCGGGCAGTGCGTCAAAGGTGCGAACGCCGGTGATATCTTCATTCCAACCGGGGAGAGTTTCATAAACAGGCTCACATTTTGCAAGGTCAGAAAGGCTTGCGGGGAAGTCAGTAATGATTTCATCGCCCTTTTTGTAGCCGGTACAAATCTGCAGGTCGCCCAAACCGGTTAAGGTGTCAAGCTTATTTAAAGCAATACCGGTCAAACCGCTGGTGCGAACACCAAAACGACCGATAACCGCATCAAACCAACCGCAACGACGGGGACGACCGGTGGTAGCACCGAACTCGTTACCAATCTGTCTGATTTTTTCGCCGGTTTCATTTTCCAGCTCTGTGGGGAAGGGGCCTTTACCAACACGGGTGGTGTAAGCCTTCATAACGCCTACACATTCATCAATCAGTGTGGGACCAATACCGGTACCAACGCAAACACCGCCGGAGATGGGGTGAGAGGAGGTAACGTAGGGGTATGTACCTAAATCAAGGTCTAAAAGTGTACCCTGTGCGCCTTCGAACAGAACCTTTTTGCCTGCCTTAACAGCATTATAAAGCATCGGAGTAGTGTCTGCAGCATAAGGACGCAGACGGTCAGCATAGCCTAAATATTCTTTAATAAAGCTGTCAGCAGAGATAGCTTCGCCGCCGAAAACTTTAGTAATCAGCTTGTTTTTATATTCGGTGTTTTCTCTTGCTTTTTCTTCAAAAATAGCAGGGTCTAACAGGTCACACAGACGGATGCCGATACGTTCTGCCTTATCCATATAGCAAGGACCGATACCCTTTTTGGTAGTACCAATGTCAGACTTGCCGCGAGATGCTTCCATTAAGCCGTCCAGCAGAATGTGGTAGGGCATAATGATGTGGGCACGGAGGTCGATTTTTAAGTTATCAGTCACAACCCCCTGAGATTTTAACATATCCAGTTCTTCTAACAGCACACCGGGGTCAACCACAACACCGTTACCGATGATGTTTAAGGTTTCCGGATTTAAAATGCCGGAGGGAACCAGATGCAATTTATATTGCTTGCCGTCAGCTTCAACAGTATGACCTGCATTGTTACCGCCCTGTGAGCGGACAACAACTTCAGACTGCTGCGCTAAAATATCGATGATTTTACCTTTGCCTTCGTCGCCCCATTGAGCGCCGATAACAACTTTTGTTGCCATTTGCAACCATCCTTCCTAAAATCTGTGATTTTCGGGCACAGATATAATATCATAACACTACCTTATTATTATAGCGAAGTTTTATGTAAATTGCAAGGGTATATTCTTATAAAAAGGGAAATTTCTTTTAAACCGCTTGACAGAGAAAGAGTCTATCCGATACAATAAAGATATTATGACATAAAGGACTGAGAAATTTGTATTATGTATTTGATATGGACGGGGTTTTGGTGCGGTCAGCATCAGTAACGATTCATGCTGCACAGTTGATTTTAGAAGAATACGGCATCACGGCAGAGCCTTCTGAATTTGCCCCCTTTATCGGTGCAGGGGAGGCTCGGTTTATCGGCGGTGTAGCAGAAGCCCATGGCCTTACCTATGAGCCGGTTATGAAAGAAAAGCTGAATAACAAGTATGCTGAAATTGTTGGCGATGAACTGCCACCCTATCCAAGCGGCAAAAAGGTTTTAGAAAAGCTCAGGGAGCAAGGAGTGAAATTTGCTTTGGCTTCCAGCGCGGACATGGTTAAAATTAAAGCCAATTTAGGTGCGGCAGGGATTCCTCTTGATTGGTTTTCTGCCATTGCCTCAGGGGAGGATGCCGAACGCAAAAAACCGGCGCCGGATATTTTTCTGGCGGCGGCAAAACGTTTGGGGGCTGACCCAAAGGACTGCCTTGTGGTGGAAGATGCCATCAACGGCATTGAGGCGGCACGGTCGGCAGGGATGAAGGTTGTGACTATTACCTCTTATTTTGACAGAGAAACTCTGAAGAAGCACCAGCCCGATGCAGTCATTGATGATTTGATGGAGCTTTTGGAGGTAGAAATAAAGTGATGCATGATTTGCCAAAACGGAAACCAACAAGGTTGCATGGATATGATTATAGTTCGCCAGGTGTGTATTTTGTGACGGTGTGTACAAAAGGGCGCAGGGAGTTGTTGTCAAAAATTGTAGGGACCGGCGTCCTCGACGGTCCAAAGAACTTTCTGACATCTTATGGTGAAATTGCGCATAAACATTTGGTGGGTATGAGCGATTTTTATGATAATGTTAAAATAGATAAATTTATTATTATGCCAAATCATATTCATTTATTGATTCATATACATGAAGGGAAAAGGGGAAACGGACCGTCGTGGACGCCGGTCCCTACGAATTCCTTAATTGTACGACTTATCAGTACCTTTAAAAGATTTTGCAACAAAGAGTATGGTGAAAATATTTGGCAACGTTCATTTCATGACCATATTATCCGCAATGAGCAGGATTATCTAAAAATATGGAATTACATAGACACAAACGCCGATAAGTGGGAACAGGATTGTTTTTATGTAAAAGAAAAGGAGTAGCCTTTTGGCGACTCCTTTTTTAGGACTGATAGAAAAATTGTGCAGATTGGACAAACTGAACCCGTAGGCGTGCTTTGGCACGCTGAGAGGTGAAGTTTGTCCAAAACACAAGGCATAAAAATAGAAGGAATTTGTCAAACGACAAATTCCTTCTTTAATTTTGAACTATTTTAATGTTCGCAGCCTAAACCAAAGGCTTTTATATGTTTCGTTTGCCTTGTGTGCTGTACACATTTTGCTACAGTTCTATATTAATATTTGGGTCTTTCCTGATAATGTGTATGCAGGAGTTTGTGTGACTTGTGACCACAGGGTTCGCCCAGATATTCCTCATACAGCTTTTTGATGTAGGGATTTTCGTGGGACTTTCTGAGGCCGGCAGCCTTATCTTCAGCATACAGAGCCTTAGCACGTTCTGCCTTTAAGTCAATTTCAGCAGCAACCTTTGCAGGCTGAATCGGCTGACCACCACCGGTTACGCAACCGCCGGGGCAACCCATGATTTCGATGAAGTGATAGTTAGCTTTGCCTTCACGAATGCTGTTAAGCAGCTTTCTTGCGTTGCCCAGACCGTGAGCAACAGCAACGTTAACATCCATATCACCGATTTTAACGGTAGCTTCTTTAATGCCTTCAGTACCACGAACTTCGGTATAATCAACCTTGTCTAAGGACTGACCGGTCAGTACGTCAGCAACGGTACGCAGAGCAGCTTCCATAACACCGCCGGTAGCACCGAAGATAACGCCGGCGCCGGTAGCTTCATCACCGAAGGGTGAATCAAAGACCGCGTCTTCCAGCTCGTTGAACTTAAGACCAGCTTCTTTAATCATCTTAGCCAGTTCGCGAGTTGTGATAACTGCATCAACATCAGGATAGCCTGTGCCGGAGAGTTCGGGGCGCTGAGCTTCGAACTTCTTAGCAGTACAGGGCATTACAGATACAACGTAGATATCTTTCGGGTCGATACCAGCTTTTTCAGCATAGTAGGACTTTAAGATTGCACCGTACATCTCGTGAGGAGATTTAGCGGAAGATAAGTTGTCCAAAAAGTCGGGGAAGTTATGTTCACAGAACTTAACCCAACCCGGGCTACAGGAAGTGATTAAGGGGAGCTTGCCGCCGTTCTTAATACGGTTTAACAGCTCGGTACCTTCTTCCATAATTGTCAGGTCAGCAGCAAAGTCTGTATCGAAAACCTTGTCAAAGCCAAGTGCTTTTAAAGCAGCTGCCATCTTGCCGGTAACAGGAGTACCGATGGGGAGACCAAACTCTTCACCCAGCGCAGCACGAACAGCAGGAGCTGTCTGAACAACAACGTGCTTGGTTTCGTCAGCTAAAGCCTTCCAAACGGGAGCTAAGCCGTCTTTTTCATACAGCGCGCCAACGGGGCAGACAGAGATACACTGACCGCACATTGCACAATCTGTTTCATTTAAGCTCTTTTCAAAAGCGCTGCCGATTTTGGTGTTAAAGCCTCTCTGTGTTGCGTCGATTGCACCAACAGTCTGAACCTTTTTACAAACTGCAATACAACGACGGCAGAGGATACATTTGCTGTTGTCGCGAACGATAGAGGGAGAAACATCGTCAATGGTAGACGGTGTCTGTGCACCTTCGTAAGGCAGCTCAGTAACGTTTAATTCTTCAGCTAAGGTCTGCAGTTCGCAGTTTCTGTTTCTTGCACAGGTCAAGCACTTTTTGTTGTGGTTAGAAAGCATCAGCTCTAAGACTGCCTTTCTTGCCTTTCTAACACGTTCGGTCTGAGTGAATACCTCCATACCTTCGTTAACGGGGTATACACAAGCGGTAACCAGTGTTCTTGCACCTTTTACCTCAACCAGACACATTCTACATGCGCCGATTTCGTTAATATCTTTTAAATAGCAAAGCGTGGGGATGTCAATACCTGCTGAACGAGCAGCCTGCAGGATAGTGTAATCCTTCGGTACTGAAATGCTTTTGCCGTTAATTGAAATTGTAACCATTTCCATTTTAAATTCTTCCTCCTTTCCTTACTCAACAATGATTGCACCGAATTTACATTTTTCGATACAAGCACCACATTTAATACATTTGGAAGTGTCAATCGTGAAGGGACTCTTGATTTCGCCGGATATTGCGTTAACAGGACACTGTCTAGCACAGAGGCTGCAGCCCTTACATTTGTCAGCAACAATCTTGTAGCTAACAAGTGCCTTACATACGCCGGCAGGACACTTTTTGTCAACAACGTGAGCTTCATATTCATCTCTGAAGAAGCGGATAGTTGAAAGAATCGGGTTAGGAGCTGTCTGACCCAGACCGCACAGAGCAGATTCTTTAATAGAATAAGCCAGCTGTTCCAGCTTGTCGATATCTTCTAAAGTACCGTTACCCTTGGTGATTCTTTCCAGAATCTCAAGCATTCTCTTAATACCGATACGGCAGGGAGTACATTTACCGCAGGATTCGTCAACGGTGAACTCTAAGAAGAACTTAGCGATGTCAACCATACAGTTGTCTTCGTCCATAACAATCAGACCACCGGAACCCATCATAGCACCGTTCTGAATCAGAGAGTCATAGTCGATGGGGATATCCATTAAGGAAGCAGGGATACAACCGCCGGAAGGACCACCGGTCTGAGCTGCCTTGAACTTCTTACCATTGGGGATGCCACCACCGATTTCTTCAACGATTTCGCGCAGGGTTGTACCCATGGGAACTTCTACAAGGCCGGTATTGTTGATCTTACCACCTAAAGCAAATACCTTAGTACCGGTGCTCTTTTCAGTACCGATAGAGGTGAACCATTCAGCACCGTTTAAGATGATCTGCGGAATGTTTGCATAGGTTTCAACGTTATTTAAAAGGGTCGGTTTGCCCCACAGACCTTTAACAGCCGGGAACGGCGGACGGGGTCTGGGTTCGCCACGCATACCTTCGATAGAGGTCATCAGCGCTGTTTCTTCACCGCAGACGAAAGCACCTGCACCGAGGCGGATGTCTAAGTCGAAGTTAAAGTCAGTACCGAAGATGCCTTTACCTAAGAGGCCGTATTCACGAGCCTGGTCGATAGCGATCTGCAGACGTTTAACTGCGATGGGGTATTCTGCACGGATGTAAATGTAACCCTGTTCAGCGTTTACAGCGTAAGCTGCGATTGCCATTGCTTCGATAACAGCATGGGGGTCACCTTCCAAAACGCTTCTATCCATGAATGCACCCGGGTCACCTTCGTCGGCGTTACAGCAAACGTATTTGCCGATTACGTTGGGGGATTTAGCAGCCAGCATCCATTTGATACCGGTGGGGAATCCGCCGCCGCCACGGCCACGAAGACCGGAGTCTTTAATCACGTCAATAACCTGTTCCGGTGTCATTTCAGTCAGAACCTTGGACAGGGCTTTGTAACCATCTAATGCTATGTATTCATCAATGTTTTCAGGGTCGATAACACCACAGTTACGCAGAGCGATACGCATCTGCTTTTTGTAGAAGTTGGTTTCGTTCAGAGATTTAATAGAATCTTCCTGAACGGTTTCTTCATACAAGAGGCGGGTTACGATGTTACCCTTTACCAGATGTTCGTCAACGATTTCAGCTACATCTTCTACCTGAACGGTGCTGTAGAAAGCGCCTTCGGGGTAAACGATAACGATGGGGCCTAAGGCACACAGACCAAAGCAACCGGTCTGGATAACCTTAACTTCATTTTCAAGACCCTTTGCAGCAATCTGATCATTAAATTCTTTAATGATTTTCGGGCTGCTTGATGAGGTACAGCCTGTACCACCGCAGACCAAAACTGTTGCTCTGACAGAATCTGCATGGTCGCATGCGCTGTCTTCTTTACGCATATCGACAAAGTCTTTCATTTTGCTTTTTATTGCTTCAAGCTCAGCTAAACTTTTCATATTCAATCTCCATTTCCCACTGCGGCAAACCGCAGATGTTATTTTTTTGCACAAAAATTGTGCTTAGTCGGTGTACTTTGACAGAATTCTGTCAACATCATCAACAGTCAGCTTACCGTAAACTTCGTCATTGACAGTTAAAACGGGAGCCAGACCGCAGGCACCGATACAACGGGTAGCCTCAATGGAGAACTTGCCGTCGGGTGTGCAGGTGCTGTCACCTGTGAGACCGATTTTTTCTTTAATTTTATTGAAAATATCGCCTGAACCTTTAACGTAGCAGGCAGTACCCAGACAAACGCCAATGTGGTATTTCCCCTTGGGCTCGGTAGTAAACTGGGTGTAGAAAGTGACTACGCCGTAAATCTCAGCCATGGGTACATCCAGATTTTTAGAAATCATGGACTGAACCTCGATGGGCAGATACCCGTAAATGTCCTGTGCTTCATGCAGAACAGGGATGAGGGCGCCGTCTGTTCCTTTGTGGCGAGCGATGACTTCCATCAGCTGCGCTTCTTGCTCTTTGGTGCCGTTAAAAGCAACCGTTCCTTGTTTGTTCAAGAAAAATTACCCCCTTATAGTTAGTTGCGCAGAAAAATCTGCGATATTTATGGTATTTGTCGGCCCTAAGAGAGGTTTGTTAATACTTTAACAAATAAATCTCCAGAACCTTATTTATTATACCACTACAAAATCAAAAAGTCCATACTTATTTATTATAATTTTATTAAATTTATTGATTTTTGGCGATTTTCATAAAAAAATAAGCCTCTTCTGCTTGATTATAAATAAAAATAAAAAACTATTAAAATAAAGCTTTTCTTTACGGCTTTTTTATGATACAATGTATATAAGTATTAAATAAATTTAAAAGCATTGTTTTAACGTGCAGAGCAGGATGGACAGGGGTGAGTGTTTGCTCGGAATTATTAACTTACATAAGCCGGCGGGCAAAACATCACACGATATGGTCTCTTTTGTGAGGAAAACATTAGGGTTAAAGCGTGTCGGGCATGCAGGGACTTTGGATCCTGATGCAACGGGTGTGCTTCCTGTTTTAGTCGGCAAGGCAACAAGCCTTTCAGACCTTTTGACTGAAAAAACAAAAACCTATGTTGCCACGGTGCGATTGGGCGTTGAAACCGACACCTATGATTCGTCGGGGCAGGTGACAAACCGTTCTGACAAACGACCGACTGAAGCGGAAATCTGCGAGGCGGCAAAAGGCTTTTTGGGTGATATTTCTCAGGTGCCCCCTATGTATTCTGCCATCAAGGTTGGTGGCAAAAAGCTGTATGAGCTGGCGCGTAAGGGTGAGACCGTTACAGTAAAGCCAAGAGAAGTCACAATTTATAGTCTTCGTTGTTTTGGTTTTGGTGAAGATACATTTTCTATGGAGGTCAGTTGCTCCAAGGGGACTTACATTCGCTCTCTGTGTCACGACTTAGGTCGTGCCCTCGGGACATGTGCCTGTATGGATGCTTTGGTCAGAACACAGAGCGGACCTTTTCTCATAGAAAATGCATACACGCCTGAAGACATTGAGCAGGCAGTGCAGGGTGGGAAACTTGAGCAGATTCTGTTGCCGCCTGAGGTGGTGCTTTCGGGCTATCCGGCGGTAACACTTACCGAACAAACAGTTTTGAAAATCAAAAACGGTCTCAGAATGCGACCGGATCAGCTTGGTATTTCAGATGCCAAGGAGGGTGACATTTTTCGCCTGTATGACGGGGAAAGCCTTCTTTGCCTTGTGAAGGCCATTCAAAGTGAAAATGCCTTGGTGCTTTCTATTGAAAAAACATTTTTTGGCTGAGTCAAATTTCTTCGACGGCAGATGCCGGGCGAAGACGATAATATATATTATAAGGGGAGGTAATTCAAATGAATACGGTTTGGTATGATTACAGCAAAATCGAATCCAGAAACGGCACAGCGGTTGCGATGGGTAATTTCGATGGTCTCCACAAAGGACATATGAAATTATTATCCATGCTGATGGATGTGGCACAGGATAATGGTCTGCATTCAGTGGCATACACCTTTGATGTGCATCCTATCAATGTTATCAAAGGGGCTAACACCCTAAAGCTTATTGCTGACAATGACTATAAGCAAGAGCTTTTATCTTCCTGCAATTTAGATACGCTGTTCTTTGAAAAGTTCGAAGATGTCAAAGATCTTTCTCCCGAGGAATTCGTGCGTGATGTATTGGTTGGAAAACTGAATATGAAGGTTGCTGTTGTGGGCTTACATAACCACTATGGCAAAAATTCAGAAGGCGATGTGAAATTGCTCAGAGAACTGGGTCAGAAATACGGTTTTCTGGTGCATATGATCAAGCCTTTATATTTTGACGATATTTTGTGCTCCAGCACAAAAATCCGTGAGCTGATTGAAGTCGGCGATGTGGAAATGGCGGCTGAACTGTTAGGTCGTCCTTTCAAAATCACAAAGCCTGTTGTAGTTGGTAAAAAGCTTGGCAGAGAGCTGGGTTATCCCACAGCCAATATGGTTCCCGAACCGGGTCAACTGATTCCGAAAGTTGGCGTGTATGCGTCTAACGCCTATGTTGACGGCGATGCATATAAATCCATCACAAACGTTGGTTATGCACCCACAGCCGGCGGTGGTGACCTTCAGGTTGAAACCCACATTATCGGCTTTGACGGCGATGTTTATAATGAAACTCTGGAAATTGAATTTTTATATAAAGTCAGAGACGAACAAAACTTTGGCAGCTTAGATGAGCTTAAAGCACAGCTTGCTGAAGATGTAAAAGTAAGATTGTCATAATCAAAGGAATTTTAAAATCAGCCTTTGCGGTTATATGCAAAGGCTGATTTTTTTGCATACATGGCTGTTTTTAGCAAAAGGAATTGACAATGAAATAGCTGAATGGTATAATGTAAAGTGATTCTTTTTAACAATTAGGATGCTTGTACATAAGCGAAAGGACATAGGTAATGAAAGCATTTTTTATATCAATGATTACAACAGTTTTGGTTGTTGCGTTGCTGTTTTTGGGTTTGCAAGCAGCGGAGATTTTTTGGGGTACGAGTCTTTCTGATGAAATAGCCAGATTCCTCGATAAAGCAACCGACGATAAAATAAATATTTTGTGTCTGGGGCTTGATAAGGACGGAATCCGTTCAGATGTTATTATGGTTGTGTCCATTGACCCGGATACGGAGCAGATTAATATTTTATCTATCCCCCGTGATACCAGAGTGAAGTATCCGAACGGAAAGTATGACAAAATCAATCACGCTATGGGCTACAAAAAGCCGGAGGAGACCATTATCGGTCTGGTTAAAAATGTAACAGGTATGCCCATTCACTATTATTGTGAAATTGATTTTGAGGGCTTTCGTAACGTGATTGATATCTTAGGCGGCGTTGAGTTTGACGTGCCGATGGATATGCATTATGACGACCCGACTCAGGATTTACACATTCACGTCAATAAAGGTTTTCAAAAGCTTGACGGTAAGCAGGCGGAAGGTGTTGTGCGCTATCGTGCGGGTTATGCTACCGGTGACAGCGGCAGAATCCCTGTTCAACAGGACTTTCTCCGTGCGCTTTTCAAGCAAAAGTTAAAACCGCAGTACCTTGTCAAGGCCCCGTCTTTGATTAAAGAAATTTATGAAAATGTAGAGACGAATTTCTCAGTTGCAGATGCACTGGACTATGTTTCAATGCTCAAAAAACTGGACGGAGAATCTATGAATACCTACATTTTGCCGGGTGGCAGTGCCTATATCGGCGGTGTTTCTTATTACGTGCACGATGAAGAGGCAACACGGCAGATGATTTTAGAAAAGTTTGGTTATCCTGAAGAGGAAGCGAAAAAAATAGCAGAGCAGGCAGCAGCCAAAGGAGAATAAGATGGATTTTTCTTCAAAAAAAGCTGTTAGAAATCAGCTTGCCGGTGAGGGCCTTCGACCGAAAAAAGGGCTGGGGCAGAATTTTCTGACTGATGAATCTGTACTTTCAGATATTGTGTCGGCGGCAGAACTTGATGCAGACAGCTGTGTGTTGGAAATTGGTCCCGGCATGGGCGTTTTAACCCGTGAACTGGCAAAAACAGCAGGCAAGGTAGTGGCGGTTGAAATTGACACGACTATTTTGCCGGTGCTTTCAAAAAATTTGGCTGAATTTGATAATGTGTCGGTGATTAATCAGGATATCTTAAAGGTTGACTTAGACGCACTTTTTACAGAACATTTTGGTGACAGACCTGTTAAGGTTATTGCCAATTTGCCCTATTACATAACCACGCCGATTATTATGAAACTGTTAGAGCATTCGCGCATCGCATCCATTGTGGTTATGATTCAGCGAGAGGTTGCCCGCAGGCTTTCAGCAAAAGCCGGGTCAAAGGATTTTGGCGCCATTACATTGGCGGTTGATTATCGTGCTGTGGCAGAGCCTGTTCGCGATGTACCGCCGGAGGCTTTTATGCCCGCACCGAAGGTCTGGTCTTCGGTGATTCGTTTAGTGCGACGTGAGGCACCGCCTGTCACGGTGTTAAATGAAAAACATTTCTTTGACCTGATTAAAGGCGCCTTTTCTCAACGGCGCAAAACCTTTGTAAACAGCGTGGGCAGTTATCCGGCACTTAACACGAATAAGGAAGAGGTTAAAGCAATTTTAGAAACATTAAATATTTCTGAAACTGTCCGCGGCGAGGCGCTTGATATTGAGGCGTATGCAAACATATCAAATGAGATGGTAAAGGGAATGTAAAAAAAGTCCAGAATGCAAAAAAGGCGATGTAAAACTATATTTTTACATCGCCTTTTTGTGTGTTTAAAAATGTGATAATTTTTCTTAAAGAAACATATACTATCAGTGATTGGCATCGGATAAATTGTTGAATTTTGTTTGACGCCATATTTGCCGTATCATTTTATGAGGAGGAAAATCATGAAAAGCAAAATTTTAATAGCTGTTGTGGCCATTATGATTACAGCAAGTAGCTTAGTGGGCTGCAATGCAATGAAGCAGGGTATGGATGAGGTTATGCCCTCTGATACCCCTTCAACCCAGTCCAAGGCATCGCCGATTATGGGTAATTAAAAAAACAGCTGTGACGATTGTCACAGCTGCTTTTTTAATTTCAGTCTTTTTTTAATACCTTTACAATTTCACCAATATATACTGTGTGATAATCCTTGTCGGGGTAAATTTTGGCATCAATTTCCGGCACTAAAATGGCATCGGGATTGACGGTGCCTGCATATAATTTTTTACAGATGATAACCAGATTGCCTTCTTCAAAATAAGGTGCGCCTTCTGCGTGGGAGGTAGTAAAACCGCATTTTGCGATTTTATCCTCGTCACGACCGCTGACGGTGCCGAAATATTGTAAATCCTTTTTGTAGCTTTCATCAAAAAAGGTCAGTGAAAAATAATCGCCGGCGTCTAAAAATTCCTTGGTGTAGCGCTGGGGGCGAACAAAGCCGAAGACTACGTTTTTGTTCCACAAAACGCCAACACCACCCCAGGAAGCGGTCATGGCATTGACGCCATCATCTTTTTCAGCGCCAATCAACATCCATTCCTTACCAATCATGGTAAAGGGATTTTTTTCAATCTGTTCAGGTGTGATTTCGTAAAATTGACTCATAATAAGTCCTCCTTCAAATATTTATCGAAAAAATAGGTAACAAATCCACGTTCCTGCCAAAAGCCCTGTCAGGTCAGCACACAGTGCCGCAGGAACTGTGTGGCGGGAATTTTTAATTTTAACAGCACCGTAGTATACTGCTAAGGTGTAAAAAGTTGTTTCCGTTGACCCCATTACCACAGAGGCAATCCGCCCGACCATAGAATCAGGACCGGCACTTTGCAAAATGTCACTGACGATGGCAAGAGAGCCACTGCCGGATACCGGTCGCAACAGCGCCAAAGGCATAATTTCTGCCGGGATGCCAAGGGGCTTTGACAATGGTGCTAAAGCTAGCGTTAAAAATTCTAAGGCGCCGGAGGCACGAAATAAACTAATGGCTGTCATCAAACCGACAAGGGCCGGCAAGATAGAAAACAGGCTTTTAAGCCCCTCTTTTGCTCCAACTAAAAAAGCATCGAAAATATCGATTTTTTTAATCAAGGCATAGCCGATGACAAGTAAAAAAATGATGGGCATCACATAGGCAGAAAAGCCGGCTAGCATGACAGCCGCCCCCTTTGCCGTCTGTGCCCCAACCATTTTGCGACAATTACGCCAACGCCGGCTGACATTACTGAACAGACCCATACAGGCAGAATAATGCCAAAGGGGTCAACAGAGCCGGCAGCTGACCGCAGGGTGATGACCGTAGTGGGAATCAGGCTGATGGACGCTGTGTTGATGACCACAAACATACACATTTCATCAGATGCGGTGCCGGGGGTCGGGTTGATTTTATCAAGCTCGTGCATAGCGGCAAGCCCTAAAGGCGTTGCAGCGTTAGAAAGCCCTAAAAAATTTGCCGTCATATTCATCACCATGGCGCTGACGGCAGGGGAGTCAGGCGAAAGCTTTGGGAACAAAAGCTTTGTCAGGGGGCGAATCAGTCGAGCAAGCTTTTCTGTCAGCCCGGCACGCTTGGCTATTTCTAAAATACCTGACCAAAAACACATCATCCCTAAAAGAGAAAATGCCATAGTAACTGCTTTTTCAGCACCTGTGAGGGCGGCTTCTGCCACGGCATCTGCCTGACCGCCTATTACGCCGAAAAAAACGGCTGCGATAATCATTCCGCCCCAAATGTAACCCATCATAGACACCACCTCTTTCTCTATTAAGATATGAGAGAATAGGTGGTTATATGATGGCGGAATTTGTGTTTTGCTTTTATTTGAGAAGGGGAACGGTTACCGTTCCCCTTCGTTTTTTTATTATGTTTTGGTTAGAATTTGGAATTATCTGAGTGTTGCACCCAGTTCCTTTTCAAGTGCTGTGAGAATATCCTGAACGGTTTCGTTGATCTCTGCATCCGTCAGAGTTTTATCCATAGACTGCAGGGTCAGCTTATATGCCATAGATTTTTTACCCTCAGGTACCTGCTGACCTTTATAAACATCAAACAGAGTGAGGCCTGCAAACAGCTTTTTAGCCTTTTTCTTCATGATAGCTTCCACATCTGCCGCCAGCACTGTGTCATCTGCCAAAATGGCAAGGTCACGGGTTACTGCCGGATATTTCGGCAGGGGACTATAGGTCTTTGTGCTCTTTGCATAGGTCAAAAGGTCGGGCAGGTTAATCTGTGCCACATAAATTTCGGTGTCAATACCGTAGTTATCACAAACATCGGGGTGAATCTGACCCAGTACGCCGATTTCCTTTTTACCTACTAAAATACTTGTGCAGCGACCGGGGTGGAAGGTGGGGTTTTCACTTTCGGGAACAAACCGTGCGCCGGAAAGACCAACACCGTCAAACAGGGTCTCTACAATGCCCTTAGCATCAAAAAAGTCACAAGCACCGTACATTCCTAAAGAAACAACCTTACGTTCTTCAGGCAGCTTGCCGGCATCCTCATCAGGGATGTAAATGGTAGCAAGCTCAAACAGTTTAGCACTTTCAGCCTTAAAGTTCCGGTTGCGAGCCAGCGTCTCCAGCATAGAGTGGATAGCGGTGGTACGCATAATAGAATTTTCTTCACCCAAGGGGTTAGAAATGGTTACTGTCTTACGCAGAGGGCTGTCAGCCGGCAGGCAAAGTTTGTCAAACAGATTGGGGTTAGTAAAGCTATAAGTCACAATCTCGTTCATGCCGCAGGCACAAAGCAGAGTTTTGACAGTATCTTCAAGCTTCTGTGCCGGGGTTTTAACGCTGTGAGCCGTTTCGCCGCACATTAAGGTTGAAGGAATTTTATCATAGCCGTAAATACGCAGCACTTCTTCTGCTACATCGGCAAAACCCTCAATGTCCTTACGGAAGGAGGGAGGTGTTACAGTGTCTTCTGTCACAACACAGTCGAGAGCCTTTAAGGTTTTATCCATAAATGCTTTATCAATATTAGTGCCTAAGAAGTTGTTGATTCTGTCAGCGTCATAAGGAATCACGTTGGGTTCTTCCTTTGCGCCGCGGATATCAATCATGCCGTCAACCACTTCGCCACAGCCCAACTCTTCAACCAGCTGGCAGGCACGCAGAATTGCCGGTTCTGTATTTTCAGGGTCAAGACCCTTTTCATAGCGGGCAGAGCTTTCTGTTCTCAGGCCCAGCTTTCTGGCTGTTTTGCGAACCAGCGCACCGTTAAAGGTAGCAGACTCAAATAAAATGGTGGTGGTATCATCTTTGATTTCAGAGTTCTGACCACCCATAACACCGGCAACGCCGACGGGTTTTACGCCGTCACAAATCATCAGCATAGAGTCATCCAAGGTGCGTTCAATATCATCAAGTGTTGTTAAGGTTTCGCCGGCTTTGGCGCGGCGCACGTTAACAGCAGCGCCTTCTAAATCACGCAGGTCAAAGGCGTGCATAGGCTGACCATATTCCAGCATGATATAATTTGTAATGTCAACAATGTTAGAAATAGCACGAATACCGCAAGCCTTTAAGCGGTCCTGCATCCACTTGGGAGAGGGGCCGATTTTAACGTTTTTAACCACCTTACCGCAGTAACGCATGCAACCTTCTTTGTCATCCACAGAGATGGATACATAGTCAGAAATGTCGCCGCCACAGCCTTTAACGGTGGGCTTTAGCAGGTTAAAGGGCTTATCGAAGGTGACAGCCGTTTCACGGGCAAGACCGATGACAGACAAGCAGTCCGGGCGGTTTGAGGTGATTTCAAATTCAACAATGTTCTCGTTTAAGCCAAAAACTTCACGAATGTCTGTACCTGCAACGAGGGCATCGTCTAAAATCAAAATGCCGTATTCAGCATCAGGAAAGTCAGCTTCTGTCATGCCCAGTTCTTCATAAGAGCAGAGCATACCGGCAGATTCAACGCCGCGAAGCTTGCCGGTTTTGATTTTTGTGCCGTCAGGCAGCAGGGCACCATCTAAGGCAACGGGAACAGTCTGACCGGGTTTTACGTTAGGTGCACCGGTTACAATCTGCAGAGTTTCTGTGCCTACGTCAATTTTGCAGACAACCAGTTTATCTGCATCAGGGTGTGGGGTGATGTCTAAAATTTTACCAACCACAACGTTTAACAGCTTGTCACCGGCATTTTCAATGCCCTCGACCTTAGAACCGGTCATAGTCATGGCGTGGTTATATTCAGCGGGAGTAATCCCGGAGATATCAGTATAGTCGCTCAGCCAACTCATTGGGATTTTCATTATCTATCTTCCTTTCTCTTACCGATTAAAATTGATTTAAGAAGCGCAGGTCATTATCGTATAAATGACGCATATCATCGATGTTTAAGCGGCGCATAACGATACGTTCAAGACCCAGACCAAAGGCAAAACCGCTGTAGACTGAGGTATCAATACCGCAACGCTCTAACACCTTAGGATGTACCATGCCGGCGCCTAACAGCTCGATAAAGCCTTCGCCTTTACAAACACGGCAACCCTTGCCGCCGCAAACGAAGCAGGAAACGTCAACTTCAGCACTTGGCTCGGTAAAGGGGAAGTGGTGGGGACGGAAGCGGAGCACAGCATCGTTTCCGTACAGGGTTTTCATAAATACCTCTAAGGTTCCCTTTAAGTCACCCATGGTGATGCCCTTGTCAACCACTAACCCCTCAATCTGATGGAAGACGGGGGAGTGGGTAGCGTCAACCGCATCGCTACGGTATACACGACCCGGCGCAATCACACGGATAGGCGGCTTCTGATTTTCCATGACGCGCACCTGAACGGAAGAAGTCTGTGAACGCAGAACCACATTGTCGTTAATATAGAAGGTATCCTGTGTATCACGGGCAGGATGATCTGCCGGGATATTTAATGCTTCAAAGTTGTAATAGTCATATTCCACCTCAGGACCTTCCACAATAGAAAAGCCCATACCTACAAAAATATCTTTAACCTCGTCTAAAACGGTGGTTAAGGGATGGGTTTTACCGATAACCGGCTTTTTGCCTGCCATGGTTACGTCCAAGGTTTCTTTTTTTAGTTGCTCGGTTCTGGCAGATGCTAAGAGCGCTTTCTTCTGTTTTTCAATCTCGGCTTCAATAAAGCTTCTTACCTCATTAGCAAGCTGACCAATCACAGGGCGTTCTTCTGCAGACAGTCCACCCATACCGCGGAGAATTGCGGTCAGTTCACCTTTTTTACCTAAAAGGCTGATGCGGATATCCTCCAAATCCTGCAAGGTTTTGGCACTGGAGAGTGCATTACTTGCTTTTTCTTTCATACTTAAAAGCTGTTCTTTCATTTCGTTCTCCTTTCTATACTTACGAACGGACATAAAAAAGCCCGCCCCTGTAAAAGGGACGGGCATAAAGTGCTCGTGGTACCACCCTTATTCCCAAAGCAATGCTTTGGCTTCATTGACGCGTAACGTGCGTTTGCGGCGCAGTCTAATAGCTAAAAGCGTTCAAAAGCGCAGCTCCGGAGTGAAATTTCAAATCTGCCCTTAACCGGGTTTCCTCTCAGCCGGTGAAAAACCCTCTCTTTTTAGGTGGTGGCGATTCTACTTTGCTCCATCATAGCTTTTCTTTCTTATATAACGAAAAATATTATATCATAAAGTTTATTTTTTTGCAAGAGTTTTTTTTATTCCACTCAGGATTCCTTTGTATTAACCGTCAGGGCTTTCACTTTAGACAGGTACATACCGATAAGGCCGAGACCGACAAAAACAGATGTGAACTTAATCACCCACGGAAAATATGTTTTATGAATCCACACACAAAGGCTGGTGGCGGCTTCGCCACCCATGCAGAAAGCAACAACAAAACCGACGAAAGATAAAGCGCCGGCCATCAGGGCAGCAAGAACACCGACAGAAAAAATGCGGAGTAGAATATCGCTTACTTTTTTCATTTTTTATTCCTCCTATATTCCCAGTATAGGCAAAATGCCAAGCAAGCAAAGAACGGCGAGCAGGTAATGTATTCCAACCCAAATTAAACAATTCAGGGTTGTTTCTTTAAATTTTGATTCTGCAATGCCCATAGCGGTATACATACAAAGGGCAAGAGGCGGTGTCATGCCTTCCATAGCACCGGTGATAACCGGCAGCATAACGGCAACGAGCAGAGGGTTAGCCCCTGCTGCAGCAAAAATAGCGATAATGGTTGTGCCGAAAATTTTTGTTTGGGCAGAACCGGGAAAAACCATACCTAAAATGGCAGTGATAAGTGGCACAATAAATGCAAGGGCTACAACTGATAAATTCCAGCTTTGTATGTACTCCCCAATGGCGACACCGATGTTTGTGGCAGCAAAGAGATTGCTGATGCAGTAGGCAAAGAAGATGGTTGCCCCAACAGGCACAATGCCTGAAACGGATTTTTTAATGGTTTCGGTAAGCTTTTCTTTGCATTTTTTTCTGTTTACAATGAGAGCATACACTGCAGCGATGCCTGGGGTGAACAGCAGAAGGCAGCTTGAGAAATTGCTTGCTCCGTCGCCGAGTCTTTCTGCAAAAAGTGTTGTTTTAAACAGATAGTCAAGCACAAAGGGCGCCAGAATAATAACAGGTAGCAGCAGATTTTTCCAGCCCTCTTTTAAAGTTTTTTTCAGGCTGGGAATTTCTTCTTTCGCCATGGGCTTTACTTTATAGTAACGGCAAAATACAAAAACAGTGAGTATTCGTTGGATAATAAACCAGATGGCAACACCCCAGCAGGCAATCCAAAATGCAGATTGAGACATTTCGCTACCACTGAATTCGTTATAGCAGGCAAGAGCAGTTAAAATAACGCCGGATGGGGGAATCATGTTACCCATAGTGCTGCTGGCGCTTTCGATGTTGGCGGCAAGGTGTGCCGGTACGCCGGACTTTTTCATGGCAGGGATAGTAAATACACCGGTTGTTGCAACATTGCCGGCACCGCTACCGGACAGGGCACCCATAAAGGTGCTGCCGATAACAGCCGTATATGCTGCACCGCCGCGAAAACGTCCAAAAACAGAAATGATTACGTTTACAACGGAATCAATGGCGTGGGTAGCATCTAAAATTTTTGCGAGAACCAAAAAGGCGATAATGGAGTAAAACAGAGTATCAGTACTTGTCTTACCTATGTAGGTAAAAAAGTTTTTGTATTCTCCTGTCAGAATCACCATCAGAATGTATCCGTACAGCATACATTCATAAATGGGCCGTTTAAAGAGCAGGAAAGCTACACAGATAATGGCAAGCAGAGCCACAATAAAAAGCACTTCAATAGGCATGTTTCTCTTCCTTTCTTTTTGTAATTAAAATAATCTTGCAAACTTGTTATATTCATTATAGCACTAAAATAAACAGAAAATCAAGTATTTTTCTATATTTTATAATGTTATTATATATATAACAAGTTGAATAGCAAAAAAAGTGGCACCCATTGGGTGCCACAGGGCTTCTTTTGTTTTCAAATTTATCAGTTATCGCACTCGTTACAACCTAAGTTGCATTTTATCAAGCAGGCGGTGGTTGTCAGCGTGAGGGACAGGAAGAACAGCAACACGCCGGCGATGATGGCACCTAAAATACTGGTGGCGGCAAAGCCTACACCAAGCAGGATGACGGCGGAGAGCGCCGTGCCTAAAATGCCTGTTAGAACAGCGGTAGCGGTGCTGCAAATGCAAGCTCTTCTCGACAGCGTGCCGGATGAAGCTAATAGCACTGCAAGATATACAACGGCAATGCCCAGAGCAACCCACAAAAACGCGGGTGTGATTGTGATGGTTGCTGTGAAGGTAAGAGCGGCTGCAATAATGCCGATAATGAAACTTGCGATGGCTGCAAGCGTGACGCAGCTACATGTGCAACTGCAAGAATTTTTACCCATAATTTCACCTCCTGCTTCAATATATGAAGTTTGCCATCGGGAGGTGAAAAAAAGAAGCTGTCTTTTTTACAAAAAAATGTATAAAAAGACAGCTTTTGCACTCGGTGTAAGACTATAAGGTATCGGAAAAATCCCCAATCATACGTACCTCAGGTTCTAAGGTTACGCCATATTTTTCGAGGACTGTTTTCTTGACAAAGTTCATGAGGTCGCAAACATCTTTTGCGGTTGCGCCACCTGTGTTAATGACGAAGCCTGCGTGCTTTTCTGAAATTTGTGCCCCGCCAAAGGTGGTGCCTTTCAGACCTGCATCTTCAATCAGTTTGCCGGCAAAATGCCCCTCGGGGCGCTTGAAAAAGCTACCGGCAGAGGGGAAGCTTAAGGGCTGCTTATCTTTTCTGCGGGCGTTCAGGTCAAGCATCAGGGCGCGGATGTCCTCTTGCTTTCCCGGTGTCAATTTCATACGGGAGGAAAGGACAATGCCACCTGTTTCTGAGAAGAAGCTGTGGCGGTAAGAAAAGTTGTGCGCCTCGCCTGTTACTGTGGCAACGTTGCCGTCCTTTGCAAGGTACTCTGTTTCAACGACAACATCTTTCATTTCACCACCGTAGGCACCGGCGTTCATAAACACAGCACCGCCCAACGAGCCGGGAATGCCACTGGCAAACTCAAGACCTGAAAGGGAAGCAGATAATGCTTCAGCTGCGAGTTTTGCAAGGGATACACCTGCTTCTGCGGTGATGTATTCACCCTCTACCTTTACCTGATTCAGGGGCTTTGCCAAGCGGATAACAGCACCGCGAATGCCGCTGTCAGACACTAAAATGTTTGAACCGGCACCGAGAATGAGAGGGGTGATGCCCTCTTCTGCTAAAATCCTGTAGCAGGAGATTAATGCTTCTTTTGTGGCAGGCTCAAGCAAAAGGTCTGCCGGACCGCCGATTTGGAAGGATGTATATTCAGCCATGGGGGTATTTTGCCGCATGGTTAAATTCTTTTGCTCACTTAATTTTGCAATCAGTTTTTGCATGATTTCCTCCAATATTTTTATTCGGGCTTTGTGTTTTCAAAGCGGGACCTTTCAAAGCCCTTGCGACGGCAAAGGTATGACAAAAAGCTTTCTGCCGTCAGGTTTACAATCTGCTCTTCACGGATGCCGGCTTCCATAGCCATGTTCCAGCAAAGCTCGGTGTCACCCAAGTCATAGATGCTGTGTGCATCGGTAGTCAGCACAACGTTCACGCCCATTTCAGCACAACGACGGGCGATTTTTGAACAGATTTCAACACTTTGCTTACGCATATAAAAGGTGTGGTTATTAAGCTCAATGGCTTTGTCTAATCGTTTGGCAGTCTCTAAAACCGCATCAATATCATAGCTGTATGCAGGGTAGCCGCTGTGCCCCAATGCATCAATATAGGGGTTTTCCAGCGCCTTGATATAGGTAATGGTGTGGTCTTTTTCCGTCCCCGGGTCAAGACAGGGTCTGTGAATGCTGGCAATGACCCAATCGAGTCGCTTTAAAAGTTCATCGGGCAAATCCACATTGCCGTTATAATCCACAATGTTGGCTTCAGCGCCTTTTAGCAGGTAAAAGTCTCCAATTTTCCGGGGCAGAACCTTCAGGTTCATAAAATGCCAGGCGTCAGCACCGTCACGGGTTGCAGGGCCATGGTCTGTGACAGCGAGCAGTGAAATGCCCAGGCTTTTCGCGTGGCTGACCAGCTCGCCCACCGTGCTGTATGCGTGGTGGCTGACTAAGGTGTGGGTATGGACTTCTGTGTTAATCTTACTCTTCAATGTTTTCCATAAGCCTCCTGTTTAATTCCTCAGCGGCGTTATAGCCCATTTTCCGCTGTCTGTGGTTCATAGCGGCAACCTCGATGATGATAGCAAGGTTACGGCCGGGCTTTACAGGGATGGTCAGCGAGGGGATATTCAGCCCCATGATATCAGTTGTAAAGGTGTCAAGCCCCAAACGGTCATAGTGCTTGCCTGCCTGCCAGGGCTCTAAGTGAATAACCAAGTTAATGTTTTCAGTATCTTTAACGGCACCGATACCGAAAATACGTTTAACATCAATAACGCCAATGCCGCGCAACTCAATAAAGTGGCGAATGATGGCAGGGGATGAACCCACTAAGGTTTTGCGGGACACTTTTTTGATTTCAACAGCATCATCGGCAACCAGACGGTGACCGCGCTTAACAAGCTCAATAGCGGTTTCACTTTTACCGACGCCGCTTTCACCCATAAGCAAAATACCTTCACCAAAGACCTCAACCAAAACGCCGTGGACGGTGGTCATGGGCGCTAAGGAAACAGAGAGGGAAAGGATTAAGTCACTCATAAACCGTGAAGTGGTTTCATGGGTGCGAAGCAGGGTGACATCATATTTTTCTGCACAGGAAAGCAGTTCAGGAAAAACATCCATATTACGGGTAATGACAACTGCCGGAATCTTTTTCTCAAACAAGGGCTCCAGTCGTTTTAACCGTTCTTCTGAGCTTAACTCTTCAAGATAAGTATATTCAACCATACCGAAAATCTGAATCCGCTTCGGATCAAAATGTTCAAAAAAACCTGCCAGAGGCAGACTGGGTCTGTTAACCTCAGCAATGGTAATGGGTAAATTTTCATAGTCACTTGCGCCATAGATAAGCTCTAATGACTGCTCCTGTATCAGCGCACCTAATTTTACGAAGGTATCCATTTGACCGCTTCCTTTCTGTCGTAAAAAACTTCCATTATAAGTATATCACAGATTTTATTTTCTGTAAATTAAAAAAAGAAATTTCTTACACTTAGGACTAGATTTTTTCCCTGTATTGGTGTAAAATGTTAATAGTTAAATTGAGGAGGTTATATCATGCGTGCAGTGATTACCGTGGTAGGACACGACAAAATCGGTATTATTTATGAGGTCAGCCGCGTTCTGGCCAAAAATGATGTTAATATTCTGGATATCTCTCAGACGATTATGCAGGATATGTTTACTATGATTATGCTGGTAAACACAGAAAAATCCGGCGCGAGCTTTAAAGAACTGTCTGAAACCTTAGACAGTTTAGGCAAAGAGCTTGGCCTTTCTATTCAGATTCAGCATGAGGATTTGTTCCAGTCCATGCACAGAATTTAAGGAGGGCGCGCTATGCTTAATTCAATGGAGATTATGGAAACCATTAAAATGATTTCCGAAGAGCATTTGGATATCCGTACTGTTACCATGGGCATTTCTCTTTTGTCCTGTACGGATTCTGATGCGAAAAAAGTTTGCGATAATGTATATGAAAAAATTACCCGTCAGGCTGAAAAGCTGGTAGAGACAGCAGAGAATATTGAAACGGAATATGGGATTCCCATTATCAATAAACGCATTTCCGTCACCCCTGCGTCTATGTTACTCGGTGCAAGCGAAAATCCCGATGATTTTGTTATGCTTGCAAAAGCCTTGGACCGTGCGGCTAAAACCACCGGTGTTAATTTTATCGGCGGCTATTCTGCTTTGGTACATAAGGGTATGAGTATTGGTGATAAGGCGTTGATTGCATCCATCCCTGAGGCACTTTCTGTGACGGAACGGGTTTGCTCCAGCGTGAATGTGGGAACCACCCGCGCCGGCATCAATATGGATGCTGTGGCGCAAATGGGTAGAATTATTAAAGAAACGGCAGAGAAGACCAAAGCGCAGGACGGATTCGGCTGTGCGAAATTGGTAGTCTTTTGCAATGCAGTAGAAGATAATCCCTTTATGGCTGGTGCATTCTGCGGCGTAGGCGAACCGGATG
Source organism: Oscillospiraceae bacterium (assembly GCA_015068905.1). GTDB lineage: Bacteria > Bacillota > Clostridia > UBA1381 > UBA9506 > UMGS755. The sequence goes on from SVJQ01000001.1 coordinate 31,503, forward strand.
CGGTTATTAATGTTGGCGTTTCCGGCCCCGGTGTTGTAAAGTGTGCCTTAGAACAGGTAAAGGGTGCTGATTTTGGCGTGGTGGCAGAAACGATTAAGAAAACTGCCTTTAAGATTACCCGTATGGGTCAGCTTGTGGCGCAGGAGGCATCCCGCCGCTTGGGTGTGCCCTTTGGCATTGTGGATTTATCCTTGGCACCCACCCCGGCTGTCGGGGACAGTGTTGCCTATATTTTAGAAGAAATGGGTCTTGAAAAGTGTGGCACCCACGGCACAACGGCAGCACTTGCTCTCTTAAATGATGCTGTTAAAAAGGGTGGCGTTATGGCAAGCTCTTATGTTGGTGGTCTTTCCGGTGCATTCATTCCCGTCAGCGAAGATGCAGGTATGATTGAGGCAGCAAAACTTGGCGCCCTGTCACTTGACAAGCTGGAAGCTATGACCTGCGTATGCTCTGTGGGTCTTGATATGATTTGCGTTCCCGGTGATACCACGGCAGAAACCATTTCGGCAATCATTGCAGATGAAGCGGCAATTGGTATGGTGAACAACAAAACCACAGCGGTGCGTATTATTCCTGCACCGGGTAAAAAGGTAGGAGATACCGTGGAATTTGGCGGACTCCTCGGTACCGGCCCTGTGATGCCGGTGAATGGCAACAGCAGCGCAGAGTTTATCCACCGCGGCGGACGGATACCGGCACCGATTCATAGTTTGAAGAATTAAAAAGGATGCAGAAAACAGTGTCGTAGAACAAGTTGGGGAGGGTTTTTATGCCCTCCCTTTTTATACTATTTTCGGGAGGGCGCGGAGACCCTCTCCTACGAAAAAGAGGCTGTCTCATTAAGCATTAATTGTGAATATACAAGCTTTTGTAGGGGGCGCATTTATGCGCTCCGCGGAATGGATAAATCCATTCCCTACGATTTGTGTATATATTCATCAATATGCAATGAAAGAGACAGCCTCTTTTAATATACTTTTATTTCCAATCTGTAATGGTATCACCTTTTACGAGGTATGCTTTTTCGGCAAGCTCTGCCATAGGCGTGTCAGAGTAAGAGTCTGAATAAAATTCTTCTACTGAAGCATCAGGGAAAAGTGCGCGAAAACGGCGGACCTTTTCCTTTCCGTGGCAGTTTTCACCTCTGTGCTTGCCTGTTTTTGCATCCACAGGGGAGGCGATTAAATGCCTGATGCCCAGCATATTGCAGGCGGGCTTTAAAAAGAACTCCGGCGAGGCAGAAATGATGACATCATCCTCCTTTTGCTGTGCCTTATAAAAGTCTTTTACCTTATAAATGTTTTTCGCCCAGAAATCCGTTAATGCTTTATCCATATCGGGAATGTCCTGAAAATACTCATAAAAAATTTCTTTCATCTGCGTTTTGGTAATGGTGTGCAAAACATAGTGCCGCAAAAACGCCCAAAGCTGACGGGGCAGACGGAGAAAAATTTTTTTATACTGACGCAGGCAGTACAGATAAAAGTCTGTGCTGCTGTCATTTTTATAAATGGTTTTGTCAAAATCGTAGCTGTTCATATTGCCTCCGGAACCAAGAATGTTATTTTAATTATATGGTAGCAGGGGATAGTTGTCAAGTATAAAAGAAGCGGTGCATAGGCACCGCTTCTTTTATACTAATAATTCTTTATATGCTTTTTTGAGTTCATCCAATTTCTTTTGACTGTCATCATAGCTTGTGCCTACAACCGAGGAATACAGCTTGATTTTCGGCTCTGTGCCGGAGGGGCGCAGAATAAAGAATCCGCCACCGGAAAGCTCGAAATATAAAACGTTAGAAGGCTCATAGTTCAGCGCTTCCTTTTTGCCGGTGGCATAGTCTAAGCGGAAGCCTTCTTTATAGTTTCTGAAAGCGGTAATCTGCACATCGCCAATATTGCGGAAGGGGTTTTCTGCTACCTTTTTCATTAGGGCAGACATTTTTTCCATACCGTCAATCCCTTCCATATAAATGGATTCGGTATTTTCAAGAAAATAGCCATATTTTTCATAGATATCCGTCAAGGCATCTGACAGCGTTTTGCCTTGCTTTTTATAAAAAGCAGCCACCTCACAGACTAACAGCGCTGCGCTGACGGCGTCTTTGTCACGGGCATAGGTGCCGGGGAGATAGCCATAGCTTTCCTCAAACCCGAAAAGATACTCGCCGCCGTCTGGATTTTGCTCGTGGTCTTTAATAACACCTGCAATGAACTTAAAACCGGTGTATACCTGATACAGCTTCACGCCGTATGCCTTTGTAATGGGAGTGAGCATATTGGTTGAAACGACGGTGCTGACGATGTAATCCTCAGGCTTTAAATCCTTTTTCTGTGACAGGATATACTCTGTCAATAACACACCGGTCTGGTTACCGTTAATAATCTGATAACCGCTCTCTGTTTTGCACAAAACGCCAATGCGGTCAGAGTCAGGGTCTGTTCCGATGATAATATCGGCGTCCTTTTCCTTGGCAAGGTCGAGTGCCATATAAAAGCCTTCAGGATCTTCAGGGTTGGGGGATTTAACAGTAGAGAAATCAGGGTCTTTTACTGCCTGTTCGGGGACGGGGTAGACCTGTGAGAAGCCCACCTCAGAAAGTGTGCGCATAACCGGCTTGTAGCCTGTGCCGTGGAAAGGGGTATAGACGATTTTTAAATCATCTTTCATTTCATCAATCACCGCAGGGTTTTTGATGCAAGCTTTGACTGCATCCATATAAGGCAGCAGCACATCTTCGCCGATAACCCGCAAAAGGCCGCTGTCTTTGGCAGTCTGTGCGTCAGTATATTTTACACCGGTGAACATATCGGTTTCGTTGATAAAGGATAAAACAGTGGCAGAATCTTTTGTATTCATCTGTGCTCCGTCTTCACCGTAAACTTTATAGCCGTTATATTTTGCCGGGTTGTGGCTGGCGGTAATCATAATGCCGGAGACGGTGTTTAAATGCCGGACAGCAAAGGAGAGAGCCGGTGTTGGCTGCATTTCATTATAAATGTACACATGGATGCCGTTTGCCGCTAATACACAGGCAGCTTCCCAGGCAAATTCTTCAGAATAGTGCCGGCAGTCATAGGAAATGGCAACGCCACGTTTTATAGCATCTTCACCCTTTTGCAGAATATAAGAAGCAAGCCCCTGTGTGGCACGGCGCACCGTATAAATGTTCATGCGGTTTGTGCCGGCACCTAAAATGCCGCGGAGACCGGCGGTGCCGAACTCTAAATGCTTATAAAAACGGTCTTCAATTTCTTTTTCGTTATCAGCAATTTCTGCAAGTTCGGCTTTTGTAACAGAGTCAGCCAATGTGCACCATTCACGGTATTGCTTTTTATATTCCTTTTTCATTGGACTTTCATCCTTTCCTATGATCTGTTATTCGCTCCACACAATTTCGTCATCGTCACTTTCTGCAGGGGGGAGTGCCGGCTCAGAAGGAGTAGTGGTGCCGGACTCTGGACTTGGTGGCGTGGTCGGATTCACAGCTTCACCTTCTGCGGGTGGGTTGTGTGCACCACTGCCGGGAGCAATTTCGTTTAAGCCCTGCTCTTCGTTTTCAATGGTATCGTCAATCTCGTCCTCCGGTGCTTCATCTTCATCGTGAGATGAACAGAAGCTGTTGGGCTGTGTGCCGGATTTAAAATATTCAGTTCGCAGATTTGTACAAGTATCGCTGGCTATTCTGCCGGATTCCTGACAGATGCTTCTTGAAACCATGCCATCAGGGATAGGGATTGTCTTAATGGCTTCGCCTTGGTGAATGGTAGTCATAACCTGTCTCCAGACACTGGGGCTGGGACTACCCATACCGCTTGTGGATCTCGGTGTGTCATAACCAAACCAGACAACGCCTACATAGTTGGGTGTAAAGCCGGCAAACCAACGGTCAACATAGTTATCGGATGTGCCGGTTTTACCGCCGGCAAAAATACCGGCAGGCTTTGCTGCAGTACCGGTACCATAGGTGACAACACCGGTCATCATCTGAATCATAGAATACGCTGTGGTTTCACTCATAGCGCGAACGGTCTCTGGCTTGTTCTCTAAAATAACACGACCGCTTGCATCTATTACCTTAGTATATGTGGTAGGCTTGGTGTATATACCACTATTTACAAAGGCTGAATAAGCGGCGGTCATCTCTAAAACAGAAACGCCATCCGTTAAACCGCCCAAGCCTAACGAACTTAAGTATTTATCGGTATGCACCTCACCGTCAGCACGTTTTTCTGAGCTGACCAGCGTGGTAAAGCCAAGTTTTTTTGTCATAAAATCAAAGGAACGGTCAACGCCAACCTTGTCAAGGACGCGAACAGCCGCCAGGTTACGGGATTTCTCCAGCGCAACGCGGGTAGTGATGGGCCCTAAGAAGGCGCCATCGGCATTATGGGGGGTCCAGTTGCCGATTTGCAGGGGTGAATCGTGAACGATAGTTGCCGGTGTAATGACGCCGTATTCAATGGCGGGTGCATACACGGCAAGAGGCTTAATGGTAGAACCGGGCTGGCGCAGGGTTTGGGTTGCGCGGTTTAAAACACGGTTACCGACTTTTTCACCACGGCCACCGACAATGCCTTTAACCTGACCGGTGTAGGGATCCATAACGACCATAGAAGATTGAGGCTTGTTCTCGCCGGAACCGGGGAAGTTGCTTTCGTTTCCGAAAACGGATTCCATAGCGTTTTGCACTTTGGGGTCAACGTTAGCGTAAATTTTCAGTCCGCCTTTAAAGATTGCCTTGGTGGCTTCACTTTCAGACATTTTATTTTTGGTCATCAAGTCGTTCATAACGTCAATGATGAGCTGGTCTGTGTAATAGGACTGAATGCTGCTGTTTTTAATCTGAGCAGTACCCTTAATCAGGTTTAAAGGCTCGTTGACAGCAGCATCATGCTCTTCCTGAGAAATGTAACCAAGCTCCAGCATTTTGGCAAGCACAAGCTCTTGCTTATTCTTATGTGCTTCATAATTAACAAGAGGGTCAAACTTACTGGGGTATTGGGTTATGCCTGCGATAGAGGCACACTCAGCCAAAGAAAGTTTTGACACATCTTTGCTGTAATATACGTTAGAGGCAGTCTGAACACCGTGGCAACCCTGACCTAAATAAATGGTGTTCATATACATTTCAATAATTTCGTCTTTCGACATCTTTTTTTCCAGATTCAGCGCCCGGACAATTTCCTGAATCTTACGGATGGGTGAACGCTTATTGTCACCGGTAATGTTTTTAATGAGCTGTTGCGTAATAGTAGAACCGCCGTGAGAGTTGTTGCCTTTAAAAATGTACCCGATAACCGCGCTGAGGGTACGCTTCCAGTCAACGCCGTGATGCTCTAAGAAACGTTCATCCTCAATGGCGATAAAGGCTTTACTCAGCATTTCGGGCGTGTTTTCCAAATCGACCCAAATGCGGTTCTGGTCTGCATGCATGCGGTCGTATTCCACTTCTTTACCGGTTGCTTCATCAATGTAATACACAACTGAGGCAAGGTCTAAGTTATACTCCTGAGCAATCAGATCAGTACTGTTATCAATAAACCCAAAAGCCGCTCCTGCAATCACAGATGCAAGTAATACAGCAACAATGCAGCAGATACAAACAATCCGCTTCAAAACTTTTCCAATGGACACTTTTTTCTTTTTGTGTCTTCGTTTGGGACTTGTTTCGGTTCTTCTCATACCGTCACATCCTTTTTGCAACAATTTCGCTATAAATTTTTACATCGCGTAAAACTTTTGTTTTTATAAAACATCTTATCATATATATTATAATCAATAAACTTTACAAAAGTATTACAGAATGCTGTTTTTTATATTAAATACAAGAATCAGCAGAAAACGTGTATTTTTCACGCAATAAAAAAAGACCGCCGATTAGCGGTCTTTTTTATTGCTACTGAATTGCTTTGTTTAAATATTCCAATGATTTTGCTACCATTTCGTCGCCCAGTTCTGTGGAGGCTTCAGCGGCACTGGCGGTGAACCAATGCTTGATATCGCCTAATCTTTCGAGCTTGACAGCATCAGGGTAGAGCGACATTAAAATGGAGCATTCATATTTGCCGGCGTGGTCATAACCGGTAGCGTTCTGCACTTCTGTGCTCATTGTGGGGATAACCTTAATCCAGGAGAAGGGGTCATCGCCGCCGCCTAAATTTTCATAATAGGACGCGTAAGTTTCGCTGCCCCACCAGCCTCTGCCCTGAGTTTTTTCTAAATATCTCATAATGGCTCTTTGAGAAGCCTTCATATAGGACAAGGTCATAGGCTTTAAATTTTCCTGCTCAAACTGGTGGTGAATGACAACATAAATATTTCTGAGGCCTGCATCTAACATATTGGTGAAAATATTCATGAGGTATGCTTCAAAAATATCTTCTTCAATGTGTACCGTGCCGCTGGTTTCATCAGCTACAGCATAGCTTGAAGGACTGTAGTAAATAGAAGGGGCAATCATCAGCTCTTTTGTTTCAGCCAGCTTTTTGATTAACCCTTCAGCTACCAGTGTATCACATCCATAAGAGCAATGTGGACCGTGATATTCAACGGTACCACCGCAAATAACGAAGGGAATCCGGTTTTCCTTTACACGGTTAAGCTCTCTGGGAAAGCTCATATTCATTTCCATATTAATTTCCATATCCTTTCTGCCCACAAATAATCACTTATAACAGCACGCCTTTCATCGTGGGCGGATAAAGCGAGCAGTATAATTTTCTTTCATTTAAAAATTGCCGAGCCCGGCAAAAATGCCGGAGCTCGGACAAAACAGTTCTATATTAGAATTCCAGTTCAATGATGCCCTTGTTTAAGTAGTCGGTCATCTTGCGGCAGCCGTCTTTTGTGATAGCAGCGCCGATTTCCCATCTGCAGCCGAAGCCCTTACCCATAATAAAGGTATCAACCTGGAAGGTCATGTTTTCTTCCAGCGGATAGTCACTGGTGGTTTCCATCCAGGGAGCTTCAACCTCGATCATACCGGTACCATGGCAGGGGCCGTAAACGAAGCTGTCTTTATAGCCGTTTTCAACATACATATTGTAGAAGCCCTTAGCAACATCAGAAGCGATAACGCCAGCCTTGAGCTGATCGATGGTCCAATCGTGAGCCTGCTTACAGAACTCAACAACCTGTCTTCTTTCGCCTTCCAGTTTACCCATAACAACGGGAAGACCGATAGCAGGGGAGTAACCGTCAATCTTAGCGGACAGGTTCAGCTGAACGATGTCGCCCTTGTTGATGGTACGATAGCCGGAACGGCTGATTGCGTGGCTGGTGGATTTTTCGCTGAAGACATACATGGGCAGACCTTCATATTCAGCGCCTTCTTCATAAATAACACGCTGAGCCACACCAACCATCTGCAATTCGGTTACGCCGGGCTTTAACTGACGGATAACTTCATCAGTTGCCAGGTCAACGATACGGAAGCCTTCCTGAATACAAGCCAGCTCGTTAGCACTCTTGATTTTACGGAGCTCAACCATAATGTCGTTGCACTTGGAAATTTCAGCTTTGGGGAAGCTGTCCTTTAAGCCTTCATAGATGGGCAGGGTGCATTCAACATAGCTACCCAGACCGATTTTGATATGTTCACCGGTTACACCGATTGCTTTAAATACGTCAGCAAAAGTGCTTGCCTGCAGCTCGGGGTAAGAGGGGTCAGCAGATTCTCTGAACTCACGCAGGCAGAAGATTTTATCCATCTTAGCAACGTCCTGTGCGAAGATGATACATTCAGGGCCAACCATAAGTGCTGCCTGACCGTTTGCAGCAATAGCAACACCGGCACGTTCAAACAGGGGCCAGAAGCCGCTGAAGTATCTGGCATTAGCATAGTCAGACTCAGTGGAGCAAACCACCATAACGTCTAAGCCTTTGTCTGCAACTAATTTTGCAGCTCTTTTAATTCTTTCCTGATATTCGTAATCAGGGATACAAATTCTTGACATAAAAACATCTCCTTTAAAATAAGATAATGTGTTACTTACAGTATATCGCACCTGTTTGGATTTGTATTTAGAAAATCTTTAATACTTTTTGTATTATTTTAAATTTATTTAATTTTAGATAAACTATTGACATATGAATTCTGCGTGATACAATAGAAGTGAATCTTAAGGGGTGATAAGGCTTATGGAATATAAATTGAAGCGGTTTTGCTATGCAATCACCGTCAGTAAAATTGCAAATTTGCACTATTTTGAGTTTACAAATCAGTTTCACACAGAGAAGGAAAGTCACGCCTTTTGTGAGCTTTTATATGTTGACAGCGGCTTTATCACCGTTGATGCTGACAATTATCAGGGCATCGTCAGAGAAAACCAGGTGATTGTTCATAAAAGTAATGAGCCACACTCGCTTTCCTGCCCGGAGGATGAGGCGTCAAACGTCATCATTATCGGCTTTGCCTGCGATAATCGTGAGCTGGATGTTTTTTCTGAAGCACCGGTAACCTTGAATGAATCTCAAAAGAAACTGCTGACTGAGATTATCCGTGAGGGGCGAAATGTTTTTGAAGCACCTTATGATATTCCCGGACAGAAGGATATGAAAAAAAGAAAAGAGTATCCCTTTGGCGCCGATCAGCTGATAAAGATTAAGCTTGAAAATCTTTTTATTGAGCTGATTCGGAGCAAAAACAACGTTTTCGTGGATGAACCAAGGGATATTTCTGATGATAAAATTCAGGAAGTGCTTAGATATCTCAATGAAAATTTTAAAGAAAAAATCAAGCTTTCTGAACTTTGCTTTTTATTCGGAACCAACGCCACAACCCTTTGCAATAAATTCCGTGATGCTTACGGCGAAACCATTATTTCCTATATTAATAAACGGAAAATTAAGGAAGCAAAACGTTTGATGCGAAGCGGCAGCTATAACCTGACTGAGATTGCATCCATCGTTGGTTTTTCTTCAGTGCATTATTTCAGCCGTATTTTTAAGCAGTATGAAAAGCAGGCACCTACTGCCTATCTGAAGACGATTAAGGCAAGGCTTATGATGTAATGCATTTCTTTCGGTCTGTATTCTTGCAGGAATGCTGTCATATAAAAGGAAAGGCGTGTCAATATAAAAATAAATTTTAAATATTTAGCAGAAAAATGCTTGACAAACTGAAAAACTTATAGTAAAATACTATTTGTTGTTTATGGCGGCGTGGCTCAGTTGGTCAGAGCAAACGGTTCATACCCGTTAGGTCGGCGGTTCGAATCCACCCGCCGCTACCAGAAAAAGCGACTTGTTTCGACAAGTCGCTTTTTTCAATGAAATTTGCCTTGCGGCACATGAACTGATTTAGCTTTTTCTATACCGACTTGGCGGTGCACCGAAATGTGCCCGAAAGCAACGGGTAAAATAATTTGCATCAGAAAAACCGCATTCTGCAGCGACTTGGCTTATGCTCAGGTCGCTGTTTTTTATTATCTCCTTCGCTTTTTCCAATCGAAAGATTTTTAAATAAGTCATAGGCGAAAGGCCGGTGGCTTTTTTAAATTTGCGGCAAAGATGCGCCGGGGTATAGCTAAAAGTTTCGCAGAGAGTGGCGGTGCTGATTTCCTGCCCGGCGTTTTCTTCCAGAAAGTCAACAATTTTTCTGACAGAATGGTTTTGCGGTTTTGCGTGCAATTCGGCAAGTTCCTTTTGAAACAATAGCCCGAGCAGGCGATAAATGTTCGCGGTTGTTTCCCACGCGTTGTTTCTGTCACTCTTACAAATGTTGTCTGTACAAAAGAGAATGTCTTGATCTGATGTGATGCTGTTAAAAACAGCACGACCGTCATAGATTGCCGGAAGTGTGCTTTTACAAATTTCAGTTTCGTTATAAAAACTGCGGATATCAAACATTAAAACGTCATATTCTACAGCCTCTTTTGCGGTATAGCCTTTGTGCAATACCTTGGGCGGTATGATTGCCAGTTCACCTGCCGAGAGAGTCAAGTGGCGAGTGTTATGTTCAAGGTGCATTGTGCCGCGTCTGATGCGCAAAAGCTCTATGCGGTCGTGCCAATGAAGACGAAAGCAACTGCTATTTGGTTTAATGTAAAAATGCAATACCTTTACGGCGGCTGCACTGTATTCTATGGGGCTTTGTTCCAATAAATTCTGTTTCATTTTTTTCACCAAAATATCAAAATTATGCTAAAAAACGCAGGAAATATCCTATTAAAAAGCATAAATGTATGCTATCATAAATTCAAAGAAAAATCAAGCAAGGGGAGAAAAAAGATGAAACAATATTCTGTTCTTTTGATTGGGGCAGGAAGCCGTGGGTTGGCCTATACAAACATTATGAAAAACTGCCCGAATCAGTTTAAGGTGGTTGCGGTGGCAGACCCCATAAAAAGCCGCGGTGACTTTATCTGTCGTGAACATAACATACAAGCAGACGGGTGCTTTTCCTCCTGGGAGGAGGCGCTGTCCCGTCCGAAAATGGCAGATGTTGCGCTGATTTGCACAATGGATGATGAGCATTATGAACCGGCAATGCGGGCGATTGAGCTTGGCTATGACATTCTTTTGGAAAAACCGGTGGCACAAACGGCAAAAGAATGCGCCGATATTGCCCGTGCAGCGGCAGAAAAAGGGGTTAAGGTGCTGGTTTGCCACGTTTTGCGCTACACACCCTTTTATAAAAAGGTTAAAGAGCTTTTAATGGAGGACACCATTGGAGAGGTAATGTCTGCCATCTTGGTTGAGGCGGTGGGGCATACCCACCAGAGCCACAGCTATGTGCGCGGCAACTGGCACTCTGAGGAAGAAACAACACCGATGCTGCTTGCTAAAAGTTGCCACGATATCGACATTATCCAGTGGCTGCTCGATAAACCCTGCAAAAAGGTACAATCCTTCGGCAAGCTTTCTTATTTTTGCAAAGAAAATGCACCGGAGGGTGCGCCGGTGCGGTGTATTGACGGTGGCTGCCCCGTTGAGGCGACCTGCCCGTATAATTGCAAAAAGCTTTATTATGATGATAAGGACAATCAATGGTTCAGAAAGGCAAGCACACGGGGCATTGCCAAAGATGAAATCCCCACAGATGATGAGGTGATGGAAGCCCTTAAGACAACGGATTATGGCCTGTGTGTTTTTCATGCCAATAATGATGTGGTAGACCATCAGGTTGTGAATATGGAGTTTGACGGTGGCACAACCGTGTCCTTTACCATGAATGCTTTTAACCGGGGCGGTCGGTATATCAGGCTTTTTGGCACAAAAGGTGAGTTGTATGCCTATGCCGGTGATGATAACATTACAATTTTTACTTTTGAAGATGAAAAGATTGAAAAAATCCCTATTCCCAAAGCGGATGAAAGCATTACCTCCGGTCACGGTGGCGGTGATATGGGCATTGTGAGTGAACTGTATGACTACCTCGGCGGAAATTACACAGGGTTCTGTGCGGCGGATATTAACATTTCGGTGAAAAATCACTTAATCGGTTTTGCGGCAGAAAAAGCACGCCGCGCAGAAACCGTGGAGGATGTTGATACATACTTTGCTGAGTACGGTTTTACGAATCAATAAAATTTGTCAGACTAAAGAAAAAAAGACTTTGCATACGCAAAGCCTTTTTTTCTTTTATTAAAATTCCTCTTCTGTCAAAATGAGCTGCTCGCGCAGGGCGGAGCAAAGCTCTCGCATGTTCTGACCTGTCATGGCCTCGCGGTGCATTTTAACGATTCTGCTGTGAATGCTCTTTGTAGAATCGGTCAGCACTTCCTGCAGGGTTCTTTTTAAGACATAGTTTATTTGTGCTTTTTGCAGAACGGCAAACACTCTGTCAGCCAGCGGTGCATTTTCGCTGATGGCTGCATTTTCTAACCGAATCTTAACAGCTGCTGATTTTGGTGCGGTGACTGTCAGAATCCAGGAATGGGTTTCCGGCTGATACACAGAGGCTACATCAATTTTTTCTTCATTGACAAAGGCACTGCAAAGAGTTTCCTTTGCAAAGCCTCTGAAAATTAACTGCCAGGTTCTTTCTTCGGGGATGCAGGCGGCATTTCCTTCAGGTGCGGCAATGCAAAATTCTGCTACGTTCCCCCAATGCAAAGAAAGGCTTGTTTTTGCGTAATCGCCCTTTTGGTATTCCATACCGTCGCCGGCATCTTCATATAGGGTAAAGTTGCCGTCCTGCCCCGGGAAAATGACAATGCTCATTTCCTTGTTTTCGCCCAGCAGCAGGTCGTTTTGCATGGGGACAATGGCACCTGCTTTTGCAAAGACCGGTGTTTCCTCAAGTGCGCGGTGCACGGTTAGTGTTCTGTGCTTTTCTGCGTGGTAATGGGTGCCGCTTGAAAAATCAAACCAATCGCCCTTGGGCAGCCAAACCTCAGCACCGGCGAGGGTAGAGGTGGCATCACAGGGCTTGGTGATGGGTGCAACCAGCAGTTCTGACCCGAACATAAACTGGTTATCTGCCCGATAGGCACCGTCGCATTTCGGATAGTCATAGTACATGGGCTGGACGAGGGGCGAAAGCTCCGTATGATGACGGTATGCCATAGTATAAATATAAGGAAACAGCCGGTGACGGAGCCTGAGGCTTTCGGAAAGAATTTTTTCAATCCGCTCAGGGAAGCACCAAGGCTCTTTTTTAATAAAATCATTCACAGTGCTGTGTAATCTGTTAATGGGGGAGAAAACACCGAGTTGTACCCAACGGGTAATCAGCTCATCGTCACAATAACCGCATAAGTGACCGCCAATATCGTGGCTCCACCACCCATACCCGATGTTGGAGGCGGTAGCGGTAAAATACGGCTGAAATTCAAGAGACTCCCAAGTGATAAAGGTGTCGCCGGAAAAGCCCACAGGGTAGCGGTGGCTGCCCGGGCCGGCATAACGGGAGAAAAACATTGGCCGCTTGCCAAAGCGGCTGATGTCCTTAATATGTAAGTGATTTAAAAGCCACAGAGGGGAGACGGCTTCACGCTCATCTGCCAGCTTGCCCTCTGTGTTAGGCTCATGTATCCACCAGAAATCGTCGCCTTGTTGCCAGTCCATCCACCAAAAGTCAACACCGTCTTCCTCGTATGGGTGATGGAGCACATCAAAGTATTTTTCCATAAAGGAGGGGGACAAAATGTCTAAGGGAACGCGGCTTTCGGTTTTGGGGTCTATCCCTGCTGCCAAAGCCATTTCAGCATACATTTCTTCATGGGGTCCGATGCCCTCTGCCGGATGCAGGTTTAAGGAGGTGTGCAGGTGGTGGTCTTTTAAAAACCGTAAAAATGCCTTGTAATCAGGGAACAGTTCCCGATTCCAGGTATAGCCTGTCCAGCCCGTAGAAAAACGCTTGTCATCGTCTTTTTTATCCTCGGGAATCTGGGTTATGTGCCAGTCCATATCAATGACGGCAACGGAAAAGGGAATGTCCTTTTCTTCAAATGACAGAATCAGGTTCTGATATTCTTCCTGAGTATATTTATGGTATCGGCTCCACCAGTTTCCCAGTGCATAGCGGGGCAACATCGGCGGTGCGCCGGTTAAACGGTAAAGGTCTTTGATTGCCTCGCGGTACTGATAGCCATAGCCGAAGAAATAAAAGTCCTTTGTATCGGGCTGTCTGACAGCAATCCAGCCTTCTTCATCAAGCAGAACGGTGTGGCTGTCATCAATCACTGAAAAACCATTTCTTGAGCAAACACCGATGCCCAAGGGGAGGCTGCCGTTTATTAAGTCAAGGGTGCTGACGGTGCCGCCCAAGTGTTCAAAATCATCACCAAAATGCCAGGTGGAGGCAGGCTCGTCTTTTAAGGAAATGGAAAGGTTTTCTGCAGAAAAAGGTGCATTCTCTACATATATGATTACAAGCTTTTGTGTTTCAATGATAAGGGTTTGATTTTCTCTATATACGGAAAAAGTATTTTCAGGAAAATTTCTGAAAAAAACACTCTGGCTTGCCCGGTCCTCAAAAATACCGCTTTCGTCGTATTCCATACGGATTAAACAGTCAGTCAACACCGTAAAACGGTAGCATTTGCCCGTGATACAGTTTTGGTTCAGTGCTTTTGGGGCGGTATGATACAGAAATCTGTTTGTTTTCATAATGTCCTCCTTGCAAAAACGTAAAAAAGTGGTATAATTATATTATATTACAGTTTTTATAATTGTATAGAGAGTATTTTAAGAAAAAATAACAGTATTTTACGATTTTGGTGATAATATGAAACAGTATCGGGAGACCCTTAAACGGGGAACGGCGGATTTTCCCTTGTCGGTGTATACCACCAAGCGGGAAAGCGGATTTGAAAATACAACCAGACTTCATTGGCACCCCGAGATAGAAATAGTCTATGTTTATGAGGGTGAGGCAGTGGTTAAAATCGGTGAAGAGCAGGTGCGCCTTGGTGCAGGGAGCCTTTGTTTTATCAACCCTGAGGAACTGCATCTCATTGCCCCGAACTGCTTGCCGCTACATTATAAAGCTGTCGTATTTTCTACTTTTTTGCTGAATTTTCCACCGGAACACTATTTATCGAAAACTGTTACCCTCCCGTTGCTGCAAGGGCAGCTTCAGCTTCCACGTCGGGTGGATGTAAATCAACCAGAGTATGCATCTTTAAAACCGGTTGCAGAGGCTCTTTTTGACGAAGGGGCAAATAAAACAACTCTTTTTGCAAACCTGATTCTGCTTCTCGGCTTTTTTGCAGAGTGTGGACTTATGGTGCCCGCCCCAAAAACCGTTGTGCAAAAAACCACAGAGGATATCAAAAACTGTCTGGCATATATGGCAGAGCATTATGCAGAAAAGGTCACCTTAGAAGACCTGAGCCGGATAGCTCACGTTTCGCCAAACTATTTTTGCAGCTTTTTTAAACGTTATACGGGCACAACGCCCTTTACCCATCTTACCTGTGTTCGCATTCAGAAAGCAGCAGAGATGCTTGCAGGCGGCAACGACTCTGTGGAGAGGATTGCTGCACAATGCGGCTTTTTAAATGTCAGCTTTTTTATAAAAAAGTTCAAAGAGGAAAAAGGCACAACACCGTCACAGTATAGAAAGCTAAAGCAAATGCCCACCGGCCGATGATGATTTCGCAGAAAATAAGGAAAAAGAGCATCTGAGAACGCCGCCAATATTCATAAATTTCCCAAAGAAACAATTGACAGAACCGGTTTTAACAGGTATAATAGAAAGTAGTGTTTAAAAGGAGTTGATATGATGCGTGCGATTATCAATGCAACACTTGTTATGAAGGATCATTATATCCCTAATGCCGTTTTATTGATGGATGGCGACAAGATTGTTGATTTTGGTGCAGCTAAGAATTTATCCGTTCCTGATGGCTGTGAAGTGATTGATGCTGAAGGTCTGTTTGTTGGCCCCGGTTTGATTGATATTCACACCCATGCTGACGGAGATACATATTTTCACGAAGACCCGGTTAAATGCTCTGAAACCTTGCTGAAGCATGGTGTAACATCGGTTCTGCCGGCACTTTTCTACAGCATGAACAAGCAGGAGCATTTAGATGCCATCAAAAAGTTTAAGGATGCCATCGCAGCCGGCAAATGCCAGAATATTTTTGGCGTGTATATGGAAGGCCCTTATTTAAACCCTGATTTTGGTTGCGATAAGGAAAAGAACGTCTGGAAAGACGCCATTGTCGAAAAAGACTATGCCGAGGTTGTTTTAGCGGCTAAAGACTTTGCCAAGGTTTGGTGCGTAGCCCCTGAACGTGAAGGTATTTTAGACTTTGTTAAATTTGTTAAACGTGAGATTCCTGACATTGTGTTCTCTGTAGCACATTCTGAGGCAACCCCCGAACAGATTGAAGCCTTAATGCCTTACGGCTTAAAGCTTGGTACCCATCACACCAACGCAACCGGTACTTTGGAAAATTATCCGGAAGTCCGTGGTGTTTGTGTGGATGAGACGGTTAACTATAACAGTGACATTTATGCAGAAATCATCTGTGATTCTATGGGTGTTCATGTACATCCTTATAACATTCGTCTGATTAAGAACATTAAGGGTCCGGATAAAATCATTCTGATTGCTGACTCTTTTGTGGCAGACGGTCCGCCGATTCCCGGCCTTGAGGATGCATTTGACATTAACTTTGACTGGGGCGGTGACATTGCCGGCTCTAAGCTGACACTGGATATTGCCTGCCATAATATGATGATTCACACAGGCGGTTCTGTTTGTGATGTGTTTAAGTATGCATCCACGAACCCCTCAAAACTGCTTTCTTTGACAGACAGAGGTATTATCGCCAAAGGAAAGCGGGCTGACCTTATATTCGTCGACTACCAGTTTGACGTTAAACACGTTATTCTTGGTGGCGAGAAGATACATTAAGTCAAATAATAAAAAAGATAAAGGAGAAAAAACAATGAGTAATTTTATTACCGATCCGGCAACAAAATTTGATTTCCAGCCTCATGAATTTGTTCCTTTTAAGGACAAGAAGGTTTGCGACTATGTTCGTAGCCTCAGCGGCAAGGATCTGGAAAAGAGAGAAGACTGGTGGCATCCCGAATTTAACGTAAAGGTTATGATGAACCCCCATCCCGTTCTGATTGCAACTCTGTTTGAACGCTTAAGAGCTGCATCTGAAGCAGGCAAAAGCTTTACCATGATTCTGGGTAACCCTGAACCCGATACTTACATTCCTCTGGCACAGCTCATCAACTACTTTGGCATCGACTGCTCTAAGGTTCACCTGGTTGCAGAAGATGAATGGGCTGACGAAGCAGGTAACATCGCTCCGATTACATATGAAGCAGGTTTTGCTCATTCTATGATCAAATACCTCTATATGCAGATTGATGAAAAACTGCGTATGCCTATGGAAAACGTTCACTTCCCGACCAATGCAAACATCAAGGATTATTCCAAGATTATTGATGATATTACTGAAGGCACAGGTGCTGATATTGCTTCTACCTCTCCGGGTTGGGCAGGTCACATGGCTTTCGTTGATCCTATCCCTGAATTCATCGGCAGCGGCGATATTGAAGAATGGCTCAACCAGCCGGCTCAGATCGTTAAACTGCATCCCATGACCATTATGCAGAACTCCTTAAACGGTACCTTCGGTCAGTCCGGTGATATCGCTAACGTTCCGCCTTGTGCAGCAACCATCGGCCCCTTAGACGTAATGCGCGCTAAGGAAAGAATCGAAGTTCATGCACTGGCAACCTGTGGCACCTTCTCTTCATGGCAGAGAATGACCAGCCGTCTGTGTACACACGGCCCGATCACTCCGTATCTGCCGAGCTCTATGCTCCAGACCAAGAAGACTCAGGTTTATATCAGCGAAGAACTGGCTGCTCCTTTCGAATGTTGGGAAAAAGTTGGTTATTAATCAACATAAGAAAAGCGGTAGGTTTTACCTACCGCTTTTCTATTCTTCTGTCTTTTCTAATAAGTCGCTGATATCGCAGTCCAGAACACTGCAAATCTTTCCAAGAACATAACTGTCATAGCGAATGACTTTGTTTTTATAATAATTATCAATAATCTGATAGCGAATGCCGGTTTGCTTTGCAAGCTCATACCGGCTGATGTTACGTTTTTTTAAAGTTTTGTCAAGACGTAATCGAATGATGGTCATGCTATCAACTCCTCAAATCATATATATTTTAATAAATGTATACGCTCTTGACAATTTCCTTATTTAGATATATACTTAAATAAAGGCATAAGATATACAAAGAAGGAATTTTTATGGTAATCACTTTAGTTTGCGTTGTATTTTTGATTTTAGTCATAGTTCTTGCATTTACACTGTACGAGAATTATAAGCTTCGTCGGCAGATTCAAACCTTTGACGAGGCAAGAAAATGGTATCGAATGGCATTTCGTGACGATTTGACCGGTCTAAATAACCGTACTGCCTATAACCAAAAGATAGAGGAACTTCAAAAAGGCAAACGTCGGGGTTCTACAGGCATTATTCTATTTGATGTAGATAACTTTAAAATGATAAATGACACGAAAGGTCATCCTGAGGGTGATCGTGTGTTACGATATGTTGGCTCGGTTCTTTCTGAAATTTTTTCCTCAACGCTGTACTCGGTTTACCGGATTGGTGGCGACGAGTTTGCCGTTATCGGTGAACGTGTGATGGAAGAGGATGTTATTGAAGTTTTGCTTACTGTCAGGGAACGCTTTATGAAAGATGGCGACATTCGGCTTTCAAAGGGCTATTCTATGGTAGGCAAGGATGTTACAAAAGCAATTAACGATGCCGACAAGATGCTGTATGTTGATAAAGGCGCAAAAAAATAGATACATAAAAAGGGCTATGGAGAAATATATTTATTCTCTATAGCCCTTTTTAAAAGAAAAATATTGTAAGACACAGCGAATTTATTGACTTTTTTTTCTCGGAGGGATATAATAAAGGATAGAAAATTTTCATAGAAAAGAGGAAGCATATGAAGATAAGAATTGGTATTGCAGGCTACGGGAACTTGGGCAGAGGTGTTGAGTGCGCCATCTTGCAGAACCCTGACATGGAGCTTTTTGGTATTTTTACACGTCGCAACCCCGCGGATGTAAAAACGCTGACAGGTGCTTCCGTTTATCACATTGATAACATTGAGACTTATAAGGATAGTATTGATGTTTTAATTCTTTGCGGTGGCAGCGCCACAGATCTGCCGGTACAGACGCCGGCACTGGCAGAGCATTTTAACGTGATTGACAGCTTTGACACCCATGCAAAAATTCCTGAGCATTTTGCAAATGTTGATGCTGTAGCAAAGGCGTCAGGCAATGTTGCTATTATTTCCGTTGGTTGGGATCCGGGTATGTTCTCTTTAAACCGCTTGTATGCAGGTGCCATCCTGCCTGACGGTGAGGATTATACCTTCTGGGGTAAAGGCGTCAGTCAGGGGCATTCTGATGCTATTCGCAGAATTTCCGGCGTTAAAAATGCAAAGCAGTATACCATCCCTGTGGACAGCGCTTTAGAGGCTGTGAGAAGTGGTGTAAATCCGTCTTTATCTGTTCGCGAAAAGCACACAAGAGAGTGCTTTGTTGTGGCAGAAGAGGGGGCAGATCTTGCAAAAATTGAGCAGGCAATTAAAACTATGCCTAACTATTTCGCTGATTATGACACCACTGTTCATTTTATTTCAGAAGAAGAACTTTCCCGTGACCACAGCGGTATTCCCCACGGTGGTTTTGTCATTCGCTGCGGCAAAACGGGCTTGCACGGAGAAAATAAGCATATTATTGAATATAGCTTAAAGCTTGATTCTAATCCTGAATTTACCTCATCTGTTTTAGTGGCGTATGCAAGAGCTGCATACCGTATGAACAAAGAAGGACAGTCAGGTTGTAAAACTGTTTTAGATGTAGCACCGGCATATCTTTCACCGAAGAGTGCAGACGAACTGCGAGCAACGCTGGTGTAAAAAAGGAGGAACACTATGGGAAACATCTGGCATAACATTAATCCGAAACGCATCAGTCCCCGGGATTTTATAACAGTTATTGAAATTCCCAAGGGTGGCAAGCTGAAATATGAGCTTGACAAAGAAACCGGTATGCTGATGCTTGACAGAATTTTATACACATCCACCCACTATCCGGCAAACTACGGCTTTATCCCCAGAACCTATGCTGAGGATTTTGACCCTCTTGATGTTCTTTTATTGTGTTCAGAGGACATTCAGCCCATGACCCTGGTACGGAGCTATCCTATTGGCGTGATTACTATGATGGATAACGGCAGAAACGATGAAAAAATCATTGCGATTCCTTACGGTGACCCCACGTACAGCCAATACACCAGCATTGACCAGCTGCCACAGCACATTTTTGATGAAATGAAGCACTTTTTCTCCGTATACAAAGCACTGGAAGGTAAGGAAACAGCAGTCAATGAGGTGCAGGGTCCTGAGGCAGCGGTTGACATCATCCGAAGCGCTATCGACCGTTACATAGATTGTTATTGTAAATAAGCGAAAAAAGAAACCTGATTACAGGTTTCTTTTTTGGTTGAAATTTATGCTGGTGTATGATACAATAAATTGTGATATACATATTAGGAGTGAAAAACATGTACGATATTGTCATCAAAAACGGTAAGATTATTGATGGTACCGGTAGTCCGTCTTTTTTTGCAGACGTTGCAATTTCGGACGGAAAAATTGCCCGTATCGGCAAACATATAGAAGGTGGCAAAGAGGTCATTGATGCTAAGGGTCTGACAGTTACACCCGGCTTTGTGGATTCTCACGGTCACGGTGATAATGCAGTTTTAACTTACCCTGACCAGATTGAAAAAATCGAGCAGGGTATCACTGTCAGCGTTGGCGGTCAATGCGGTGACACCAGTGCGCCAATCGGCAAGCACCTTTTGGCAGAAGAGCCTGTTCAGATTGCTGAGTTTGGTACAAATCACGAGGTTTTCCGTACTATGGGTACCATGCTTGATATAGCAAAAGACGTGCCTCAGGGCACAAACACCATCACCTTTGTGGGTCACAATGCCCTGCGTACAGCGGCAATGGCAAATGAAGACCGTGAGCCCACAAAAGAAGAAATGGACATCATGAAAGAACTTCTGATAGAGGCTATGGACCATGGTGCTTTGGGTATTTCTTTCGGCCTTTTCTATGCTCCGGGTTGCTATTCTAAAATCGATGAGGTGAAAGAGCTTGCCAAGGTTGCGGCAGAGCACGGGGGTATGATTTCAGCCCATATCCGCAACGAGGGTTATTTTGCCTATCGTGCTGTTGAAGAAATGATTGAGGTAGCAAAATATTCCGGCGCGCGTTGTGTGCTGTCCCACCACAAGGCAGAGTACAAAGAGAACTGGGGCAAGGTGAACCACACCCTGCGTATGATTGATGAAGCAAATGAAGCGGGTTATGACATTTATTGTGATGTTTATCCCTATAACGCTTCTCATACTTATCTGCCGTCTATGGTGATCCCGGAGGAATACCGCACAGAGGGGGATGCCGGTATCTGCCGTCATCTGGCAAACCCGGAGACCCGTCAGATTATTAAAGACTATTTAAAAGACAAATATGGTGAAGACTATAGCTGGATTCAGATTGCTATTTGCGGTGCCCATCCGGACTATCAGGGGAAAACCGTGCCCGAGATTGCTAAAATGCGGGGTACAGACTGTTATGACGCTATGTTTGATATGATTGTTGATTGCAAGGGTAATTGCTCCGGTTGCTACTTTACTATGTGTGAAGAGGATATTGAAACCGTTTTGGCGCATCCCCGTGCTATGGTTTGTACCGACTCAAGCGTTGCTCGTGCAAACAAGGTGTATCACCCCAGACTGCGTGCAACCTTCCCCAGAGTTTTGGGTAAGTATGTAAGAGAAAGAAGGGTTACCACCCTGACGGAGATGATTCGCAAAATCACAGCTATGCCGGCTGTGGTTTACGGTCTTAAAAATAAAGGTCTTTTAAGAGAGGGCTTTGATGCCGATATCTGTATTTTTGATGAAAATACAATTATTGACCGTGCAAGCTTTGCTGATTGCACTAAACGGGCAGAAGGACTTAATTACGTCATTTTAGGCGGTCAGGTCGTTGTAGAAAATGCGGTTTATAATGGCAAACGTATGGGGCGCATTTTGTTGCGTAATCAATAACAATATCCTTCAAGGAGAATAAAGATGAAAAGAAAAGTGTTTTTATGCGTTTTGGCTTCGGCGTTTTTATTGTTCTGTTCCGGCTGCCGGAATTCTATGTATGAGGCAGACCAGGAGACTATGAAGCTGGCGGGAACGGTTGCAGAGCCAACGGTATCAGAGCCGAGTCCGGAGCCGGTGCCGTCAAGAAAAGGGTATACCCGTGAGGAACGAAACGATCTGACTCAGAACTATAAGCTTATGTGGCAGGAAGCTGACAAGAAGATTACGAGCTATGATATGAGCGAGGATTCTAACGGCGTGAAACGTTATAGCAACAGTAACGTTTTAAGAAAGCTTGAAATCGGTCAGGACACATACGGGACAAAGGATTTGAGTTACGAAAGAGAGTATTATTTTGATGAAGATGGTATTCTGTATTTTGCCCGTCTGACACAGGGCGAGAAGGAGATGCGGTTTTATTTTCACGAGCATCAGCTGCTTCGGTGGATTGATGACAAGAACAATGCATATGATGACCCGGATGCACATTCTGACTTTGAAGTCTATGAAATCAAGCTTTTATCTGAGACTGACAGGTTAGTGGAAGAATTTGAAGCTGAACAGGTTATTTTAAATTCATATGTAGTAGGTTAAAAATTTTAATAAAAAAGCTGAGGCAAATTTGCCTCAGCTTTTTTTGTAAGGTGTTATCTTATAGATTATAATACAGATCAAATTCTGCAGGGTGGGGAATAGCTGCCAGTTTGCGACATTCTTCACGCTTGGTTTTGATGAAGTTTGTAAGCAATGCTTCGGGGAACACGCCGCCTGCTGTCAGGTAGTCGTGGTCAGCCTCCAATGCATCCAGCGCCTGTTCCAGTGATGTGGGCAGATGCTTGAGCTTTGCCTTTTCTTCATCACTTAAGTGGAAGAGGTTCATATCATAAGGCCCCCAACCATTTGCGTGGGGATCAATCTTGTTCTTAATGCCGTCAATACCTGCCATTAAGATAGCTGCATAACAGAAGTAGGGGTTACAGGTTGCGTCGGGATTACGAAGTTCAAAACGGCGTAATTCGGGGGCTTTTGCATAGGCAGGAATACGAATAACTGCACTACGGTTTGAAGTTGCGTAACCAACGGTAACAGGCGCTTCAAAACCGGGTACCAGACGCTTAAAGGAGTTGGTGCTGGGGTTAGTCAAAGCACAAAGTGATGCAATGTGTTTTAAAAGACCGCCCATAAAGTAATGGGCTTCTTCACTTAAGTTTGCATAGCCACCATCTTTAGAGAATACGGGCTGACCGTCTTTTAACAGAAGCATATGCACGTGCATACCGTTACCTGCTTCGCCCATAACCGGCTTCGGCATAAAGGTTGCGGACATACCGTATTTTTTAGCTGTGTTGTGAATGATGTATTTAATCATCATAGTAGCATCTGCCATTTCAGACATTTTGCCAAGCTCAGGCTCAATCTCAAACTGACCGGCAGCGCCAACCTCAGGGTGGTGGTAGTTCAGCTTGATGCCTGCATCATCAATGAGCATACACATTTCGCTACGGGCTTCGTAAGATACATCATAGGGTTTAGCAATGTGATAGTTCTTCTGTTTGGGGACAACACAACCGGTACCTTCTGATGCTGTGTTCCAATGTGCCTGCTGAGCATCTAAAGACATGCCGATGGAATTAGGCTGAACGTCCCAGCCGATTTCATCAAACAGATAAAATTCAAATTCAGGCAGAATCAGCATAGTGTCTGCAATGCCGCTGTCTTTTAAGTACTGTTCAGCTGCCAGCACAATGTTACGGGGATACTGTGCAAGGGGGCGGTTTTCAGGGTTATCAATAATCATTGCATTACCGGTCATTGACAGGGTAGGAATCTGACAGAAGGGGTCAATGGTTGCAGTATCCGGATCAGGGATGAACACCATATCACTCTTTTCGACCACAGCGTAGCCATAGTTTGATGCGTCAAAACCGATGCCGTTTTTCATAGTTTTTTCTGAAAAGTTCTTTGCAGGAATGGTAACATGGCGGAATTGACCGTTAATGTCAACCATTTTAAAATCGACCATTTTAATGTCGTTTTCCTGAATCATTTTAATAATGTCTTGAACTGATTTTGCCATTCGTATGCTCCTTTTCTTTTTCATTATTATAAACCAAGTGTTGTTAAATAAAAACTTACAAACATAATTTTAACACAAAGCGGTGAAAAAAACAATAGTTTCTAAAAAAGGCAATAAATATCTCCCCGTTATACAGGGGATATTTATTTGGTTTTTCGTGTACAAAATTGATACAGCGTATTTAGGTGAAATATCTCGCTTTGCTCGATGTGAAATAATTTACTCTGTAAATTGTGAAATAGAAAACTTTGTTTTCTATGAAATGAAATAAATCCATAGGCTGTAAGGTGTATTTCATATTGCGAAACAATATTTCATGCCTAAAGGGTATTTCACAAATCCTGAAAGGATTTATTTCGTTGAAAAAAGCACCAATCTTATATCAAGATTGGTGCTTTTTTCTGGAGGCGCCACCCAGATTTGAACTGGGGGTAAAGGTGTTGCAGACCTCTGCCTTACCACTTGGCTATGGCGCCGTGCTATATTATATTGTATGCAAATTCTTAAAACAAAGTGTATGTCTTAAGAAACTTTCTTACAAAAAAACTTGCCTCTAAAGGCTTAGAAGCAAGTTTTAAATTGGAGCGGAAGACGAGATTCGAACTCGCGACGTTCACCTTGGCAAGGTGACGCTCTACCACTGAGCCACTCCCGCATAATAACCAAGCATGAAGTTGGTGCCTCCGGGTGGAATCGAACCGCCGACACAAGGATTTTCAGTCCTTTGCTCTACCGACTGAGCTACAGAGGCAGGTTTGGCGACCCGAGGGGGGCTCGAACCCCCGACCTCCAGCGTGACAGGCTGGCATTCTAACCAACTGAACTATCGGGCCATGACACTGGGATGAAATGGTGGGCGCTACAGGGCTCGAACCTGTGACCCTCTGCTTGTAAGGCAGATGCTCTCCCAGCTGAGCTAAGCGCCCGATTTTTGTTTCCATCCCTTAGCGACAAATAGTATTATACACGAAACTACCCCTCATGTCAAGAGAAATTTTCAATTTTTTTTAATTTTTTTTTGAAAACCTTGAAAATGGCTTGAAATGGGGGGTTTGCGGGTGCTTTTTAATGGAAAATTGCTCTGGTTTGAGCAAAAAAATAAAAAACTTTTTTAAAAATTAAAAAACCGGTGCTAAAGCAGCACCGGTTTTTTCAGACTTACATTTCGTCCCAGGATTTTTCTTCAGCTTCTAATTGTGCAAACCGCTTCTTGCTTTTAACAATGATGCGAATGATAAAGCCGCTGATAATAGAGAAGGCAGTTACAGCCCAACCGCCAATAATTTGTGCATACATGGGATAGCCGCCATAGCCTAAGAATTTGCCGGTTTCAGGGTCAATAGATGTAAAGTAGCTACGCAGGTTCCAAACAAGCAGAACAGTTAGCAGTACAGGTGCCACAACTTTAATAGAGGTGTTGAACCACCAACCGGGCATTTTATATTTAATGGTGTTACGATTAACCTCGTCTAAAACCTTAGAGGTTTTAAAGAACCAGCCGACAGCCAGCGCTTCTAAAATACCAATGATTAACATATTATACTGATTGGTCCAGTTGTCTACAATGTCCAGCCAAGCCACACCGGCACCGGTTGCAAAGATAAAAGAAATCAGACCGGCAACACAGCAGATAGCAATGGTTGTCTTTTTAGGATGCAGACCGAATTTATCGGAAACCGCTGAGGAAACACCTTCTACTATAGAAAACGCTGAATCAATAGCAAGTGTTGCAAGACACAGATAGAAAAGTACGCCAAACAGAGCATTGAACCAACCGATGTTTGTCATATTAACGATGGCCATAGGATAAATTTTAAACGCGGTTGCGATGCCGGAGGCAGACATATCTTCCAGCATACCAACACCGCCCATAGTAGAGAACATAACAACGCCTGCAAGGACACTGATTGCCATATCGGAGAATGCGATGATAACGGCATCAACTGCGATGTTGGCACTATCATCCAAATAAGAGCCATAGGCAAACATAATAGCCATCATAATAGACAGACTGTAAAAAACCTGCCCGATAGCGTCAACCCATAAATTAGACTGTGACAATGCTGAAAAATCAGGAATAAATAACTTCTGCATGGCTGCGCCTGCACCGGGCATAGTCAAGCCCTTAATTGCCATAATAACCATAATAACAACCGGCGCAAAAACAGTGAATTTAACAACCTTGCTCACACTATGTGCACCGTTTCGGATGCAATAGTAAATAAAGCCCCATGCGACTAAAATTGCGACCAAAGTGGCGGTAGAAATAGTTCCCAGCCCATCAACGCTCCAGGTTGTTTTAATGGTGGTTTCCCATAGTGTGCTGGCAGCCTCAGCATTTCCTGTCATACCGGCAAATTTAAAGCTCATCACCATCATAAGGAGCACCCAACCGAAAACAGCTGCATAATAGCATGCAATTAAAAATGCATTTGCTGTTGCACCCCAGCCGATATATTCTGCTTTTTTATGAATACCTCGCAGAGACCCGGGGGCACCTTTTTTCATTTTGCGACCAATGGCAATCTCCATTGTTAAAAGTGGAATACCCAGAACCAGCATAGCGATCAGATATACCAACAAAAAAGCACCGCCGCCATGCTTTGCCACTAAGCCCGGAAAACGCCACGCGTTACCCAAGCCGACAGCAGAGCCGATGGCTGCTAAAATAAAAGTGCTTCTTGATGCCCAACTTGCTCGTTTCATAATGAATCCTCTCCTAAGTCAAAAATATATTTAATTATACCAAAACTTTCCACGAAAATCAAGATATTGTTTGGTTTTACGACAAAAATCGAAGAGGAAGTCAGTTATCCATAGAAATATAATCCAAAGGGTTTAATGTGTTGCTATTTTGCGTCAATGAAAAGTGAAGGTGAGGCACATCTGAAAGCTCAGCAGAAGCAGAGTTACCGCCTGTGCCGATTTTTTGACCTTGTGTTACTGCGTCGCCCTCTTTGAGGGCGTCACAGTCGGTCAGGTTTTGATAAATTGTCCGAAAATCCTCCTGGTGTGCGATAACAATGGTGCATCCCATCAGGGAGTCGTGGTATACTTTTTCAACAACACCGTCTGCTGCGGCAAAGACGGAGTTATCTGTCACAGCAGAAAAGTCAATGCCGTCATGGGTGCGCCAGTCTGACAGGGTTTT
This sequence comes from Oscillospiraceae bacterium, assembly GCA_015068905.1. Classification (GTDB taxonomy): domain Bacteria; phylum Bacillota; class Clostridia; order UBA1381; family UBA9506; genus UMGS755. The sequence goes on from SVJQ01000001.1 coordinate 58,369, forward strand.
AGAATACAGCAAAGTGTCATTGGAAAAGGGCTTGATAATGTCACCTTCTGAAGGCCTTTGTATCTGAAAAGGTTCCGGTTTAGCCACTACAGGCTCAACCTCAGGGGTAGGTTCCGGCTCGGGCGTGGTGGCAGGCGGTGCAGGCGGCGTGGGCAAAACCGCTTGCGAAGGGGGGAGGGAAAGACTCATATCTTTTTCTGACGGTACCAGAGTTCGCGTAGCATAGCGTACAGACAGAATGCTGATAAGCCCGGCAACGATAAAGGTCAAAACGCCTATGTAAGACGTTTTCTTAAAAAAGGATATTTTTTCTTTTTGCTTTTTCTTTTTCTGCTTCATAGTATTGCTCCTTTTTTTGTTTTGTTGTTAGAATATCCCAAAAGTCAAAAAGTATACGGGAAAAACATTTGAAAAATGGCTTGTATTTTTTAACCAAAAGAGGTACAATAATAAAAGAACAGGAAAGGAGGAAAAGGTTATGAAATATGAATGCACTGCTTGCGGTTATGTATATGACCCTGCAGAAGGTGATCCGGAAAACGGTATTGCTCCCGGTACAGCCTTTGAAGATTTGCCGGAGGATTGGGTTTGCCCCCTTTGTGCATTAGGCAAGGATGTTTTTGAAGCTGTAGAATAATTGTTTTGTACAAATTCTAAAAAAAATACCACCACTATATACTGATAGTAATATCAAATAGATAGGGTGGTATTTTTTTGTTTATTGTAAAACCTCAAAACTATACCTATGATGTTTTGAAAAGTCATATTGCAGCTCTTTTGCAGGAATACCCCTTTCTGCGCTCCTTTTCGATAGGGCGTTCTGTGGCAGAAAGAGAACTTTCTGTCCTTGTGTGGGGGACAGGGGATAAAAGAATCTTTTTAAACGGCGCCCATCACGGCATGGAGTGGATTACATCGCTTTTGCTGATGCAAATGCTGGAAACCTGCTGTCATCATTATGCAAACCGCACCTCCATAGGGGAAACAAACTTTTATGAGCTGTTTTCTCGCGTCACCCTTGCTGTTTGCCCCATGGTGAACCCTGATGGTGTAGAACTGGCAATCTGCGGTCTTTCGGAAAAACTACCGCCCATTACCAAAACCCGTTTGAAAGCCTATAACGGTGACAGCACGGATTTTTCAAAGTGGCAGGCGAACTTAAACGGTGTAGATTTGAACCACAACTATGATGCGGCGTTTTATAAAGGGGTTTTTATGCAACACAAGCTGGGCATTTTCTCCCCGGGGCCAACCCGTTATAGCGGAAATGAGCCGGAAAGTGAGCCGGAATCCCGGGCGGTGGCTGACTTTACCCGTAGCTTTAAGCCCGATATCGCTGTGGCATACCACACCCAGGGGGAAGTGATTTACCACGATTTTGAATCAAAGGCAACGGCTAAAAGCCATCAAATGGCTCAGGCTCTTTCGGAAATCAGTGGCTATCAGTTGGATGAAACGGATGGTATGGCAAGCTACTCGGGGTATAAGGACTGGGTGATTGATGCTTTTGGGATTCCGGCTTTTACCGTTGAGGCAGGTCTGGGCGAAAACCCCTTGCCCCTGCGCCAAATTGATAAAATTTATCAGGATAATCTGCCGATGCTTTTGTACCTGCTTAAAGCATAAAAAACCGCCCTGTCAGTTGAGTACTGACGGGGCGGTTATATTTTTTTAATCTTCTTCTGTTTCGTCATCTTCCATGTGAATGCCGCAGGCAGGGCAGAAGGCAAAGTCTGCATCCATTACCTTTTTGCAACGGGGACAGATTTTTTTGCCTGCAAGATCAGCCGCTTTGGCTTCCTGCTCAGACAGGGTTTGCTTGAGCTCGTCAATTTCGGCAATGAGTTCTTCGGCGTCATACTCGGGCATATCCTCGCCTTTGGTGGCAAAATAAGTCAGCTCACCCAGTCGGATCACTTTTTCACGAATGGCATTTTTGGTTTCGGTCATCGCCATTTTTGTTTTTGTCAGCTCGATTATTTCACCGGATTTTTTAACGGCACCATCTACCGTGTTTTTTAAATCATAGAGAATTTTTTCCATTTTGTTTTCTCCTTTCTGATTTTATATCAATATCCTTCACTACTTATTATACTCTTTTTATCGCAAAAAAACAATCCATTCTTTTCAGTTTTTACGCTGTATGTAAAAAAGAAAAGAGGCAATACTGAAAATAGACGAAAAAGAGAGGATGTTTCAAGGTGGAAAAGTTTGTAATTTGCGGTGGTAAGTCACTTTGCGGAACGGTTTCGGTTTCAGGCTCTAAAAATGCGGCACTTCCTATATTGGCGGCATCCATTTTGTCAGGTGGACGGGTTGTTTTAGACAATATTCCGCGGCTTTCTGATGTGGTATCCATGTGTGACATTTTATCATCGATAGGCTGTGGCGTTTCTTTCTCAGCGGGTGACAGGGTTTTGATTGATGCAACCCGTTTGAACAGCAATGTCATTTCCTATCAGCTGGCAGGTCGGCTGAGAGGGTCTTTTTTAGTGATGGGTCCGCTTCTTGCAAGGCTTGGCTCAGTCAGCATTTCTATGCCCGGAGGCTGTCCCATTGGTGCCCGACCCATTGACCTGCACATAAAGGGCTTGGCTGCCCTTGGAGCCTGCATTGAAAACAGGCAGGGGAGTGTTGTTGCCAAAGCTAAAAAGCTTGTTGGCACAAAAATTTATCTGGATTTTCCCAGCGTTGGCGCAACAGAGAATATTATGAGTGCTGCAGTGTTGGCAGAGGGCGCAACGGTGATTGAAAATGCCGCAGTTGAACCTGAAATTGTGGATCTGGCAAATTTCTTATGCGCTATGGGAGCCAACATTTTCGGTGCCGGCACCGATACCATTAAAATTGAAGGTGTGAAAATTCTTAAGCCTGCCAACTATTCAGTTATTTCTGACCGCATTGAGGCAGGCAGTTACCTGATAGCGGCAGCGGCAACCGGAGGATGCGTGACTGTGCAAAACATTTTGCCGGATTATGTCAAGCCCCTGACCGCCAAGATGAAGGAAATGGGCATTCCTTTAGATATAGGAGAGAACTACATTGCAGTAAACAGCGAGGGTAATTTTCATGCTGTTGATATTAAAACCTTACCTTTTCCCGGCTTTCCTACGGATATGCAGGCACAGATGACGGCATTGCTTGCTCTATCTGAGGGGACAGGCATCATCACCGAAACTATTTTTGAAAATCGGTTTATGCACGCCTCTGAGCTTGCCCGTATGGGGGCATCCATCAAGGTGGCCGGCAGAAGCGCCGTTGTTGAAGGAAAAAAAGCCTTGACCGGTGCAAAGGTCAAGGCTACAGATTTACGTGCAGGGGCAGCGCTTGTGATTGCGGGACTTGCCGCACGGGGGGATACTGAAATTTCGGATATTTATCATATAGACCGGGGGTATGTGGCTCTTGAACAAAAGCTGACACAGCTTGGTGCCGACATCCATCGGGAAGCTGAGCACTAGTGCTCGCTTACATATCGGAGAGCAGAAAAGGCTGCCACAGCACCATCAGATGCGGCTGTGATAACCTGACGGAGAAGCTTTTGACGCACATCACCGGCGGCAAACACGCCGTCGAGAACAGTTTTCATCGCCTCGTCTGTGACAATGTAGCCTTGCTCATCTAAGGGCAGTTGCTCTTTTAAAAGTGTTGTGTTAGGAACGGTGCCGACAGCAATGAAGACACCGTCTAAGGCAATTTTGTGGGCTGAGCTGTCGTTGCAGTTTTCCACTGTGATACTTGTAACCTTGTTTTCGCCTTCGATTTCTGTTACAACATGGCTTAAAACAAGTTCAACATTATTTAAAGTCTTCACCTTTTCTGCAAGGGCGTGTGTCCCTCGGAAGGTATCACGCCGGTGAATGAGGTAGACTTTTTCACAATATTTAGAGAGAAACAGCGCATCCTCTAAAGCTGTGTCACCACCGCCAACAACGGCAACGGTTTTGCCTTTATACAGAGCACCGTCGCAAGTAGCGCAGTAAGAGACACCACGGGCGCGAAACCGGTCCTCACCCTTTGCCCCTAAGGGTCTGGGGGAAGCGCCGGTGCATAGAATGACAGCTTTTGCCTCAAAAGTTTCTTTTTTTGTTGTGATTTTCTTGACTTCTCCCGAAAGATCTAAGGAGAGAATTTCATCATAGCGGATTTCGGCGCCGGCACCTCTTGCCTGTTCTTCCATTTGCATGGCAAGGGTCACAGCATCAATGCCATTGGGAAAGCCGATATAATTTTCTAAGTTAGAGGTGGTTGCCATTTGCCCACCGGCAAACATTTTTTCAAGCAAAAGGCAGGAAAGCCCGCTACGGGCAGCATAGAGTGCCGCATTTAAACCGGCAGGGCCACCGCCGGCAATGATGACATCATACATAAAAAAACCTCCGTTTACTCTTCGTCTTCGTTATAGTCAGAGAGCAGTGTACTGAACTTTTCATAAAAACCGTAGGGGTCGTGGCGGAAGGCACGGCACATAGTCAGCGCCTTGTTTTTGTTGCCTGCAAAAATAGAAAGAGTCAAAAGAGAGGCCTTGCCCTCTTTGAGCTCAAGCTCTACCTGAAACATCTGATCCCCCAAGGGCACAACATCACACCGCAGAGATTTTCTTGCAGTTTCGTTTTTATAGTACTGGTCAACAGAGTTTTTGATGCTGGATTTTACACTGGGGAGAAGCTTATTTTCAAACATAGAAATCATATCCTCGCCGGAGGGGGTGAGAACATATTTATCCATCTCGTCACGCCATACAGTTTTCATGTGATTTTCATCTAAAAGCTGCCCTATGATATCACACAGCTCTAAGAAGTCAACGCTGGTGCTTTCTAACATACAATGCTTCAGTTCCACATCGCTGACAGGAATATCAGCATAAAAGATAACATATAAAATCGCCAGCTTGATTTCAACCGGGTCTTTGAGTCTATAATATACATTTTCCCAAATGTTTTTTTTCATACGTTTCGCCTCCTGTAATTAGTTATAACATATTAAAAAAAGGAAATCAACAAAAATATGGTTTTAGTTGAAAAAAAACTCAATCTGTAGTAAAATATATTTATATGTAAGAATAATGATGTTTATCTCTGTTACAGGTGAGGAAAGATTATGAAAAAAAGAATTTTGTATGCCGTTATTGCGGCTTTTGCTCTGCTCAATGTGTGCGGTTGCCAAAGGCAGAAGCCGGCAGAGCCTGTGGCTGCCGAGCCGGTGCCTGTACATGAGGAAATAACCCTGCTTGCGTTGGGGGATAACCTTCTGCATATGCCGGTGGTAAACAGCGGCAAACAGTCAGACGGAACATACCATTATGCCCATTTGTTTGAAAAACTGCAACCGGGGATTAAAAATGCAGATATTGCTGTAATCGGTCAGGAAACTGTTTTTGGCGGTGCGGCGCTGGGGTATTCCGGTTATCCTTTGTTCAATTCACCATCAGACATGGGCAAAAGCCTTGTAGAAGAGGGCTTTGATGTAGTGTTGCATGCCTCTAACCACGTTCTTGACCGTGGCGCATTGGGCGTTGAAAATACCTTGAACTTCTGGGAAGAGTATCCTGCTATACAGGTACTCGGCATTCACGCAAGTACTGAGGAGCAAAACAGTGTCAATGTGCAAACAGTTAAAGGTGCTGACATTGCACTGCTGAACTATACTTATGGAACAAACGGCATTCCCCTGCCTCAGGGAAAGGAATATCTTGTAGACTTGATTGATGAAGAAAGAATCGAGGCAGATTCAAAATTTGCAGAAGAAAATGCAGACTTTACCATTGCTTTTATGCATTGGGGCACAGAGTATTCCATAAAGCCTAACGAGATGCAAAAGGAACTGGCACAAAAGATGTGTCAATGGGGTGTTGACCTTATTATCGGTTCTCATCCCCATGTGATTGAGCCGGTTGAATGGGTTACGTCTGAAAATGGCAACAAATGTCTTGTTTATTATTCTTTGGGGAACTATGTATCCCGTCAGCTTGAGGAACGCAACATCCTCGGCGGTGTGGCTGATGTGACACTTTTATACGACGGGGAAAAGGTCACCATAGCAGATTCGGCTTTTGTTCCCATTGTCACACACTATGACATAACTTACAAAAAGTTTTCGGTTTATCCTTTGGGTGAATATACCAATGAACTGGCAGCTGGACACGGGATTGTTCCCTATGTCGGCAAGGTTAGCTGTGAGGGTTGGAGAGATATAGTTTCTACGGTGTTTGAGGGCTATGATACCTCCTTTGTGCGGTATGAATTCGATGACTAAAAAGCAGTAGATTTCTATCTATATGACAGGAGTGATACGATGCGCTATACATTTATGCGTTTTCCGGGTGGCAGAGCTAAAGCTGTTACCCTAAGCTATGATGATGGTAAAAAGCAGGACATAAGACTTTCTGATTTGTTGACCGCTTGTGGAATGAAATGTACATTTAATTTAAACGGCGATACCTATCGCGGGCAGGCGGGCTTGACGCAGGAAGAGGTTATTGAACATCTTTTAAAGCCGGGTCACGAAATTGCCCTGCACGGATACTGTCACCGCGCGCCCGGTGGACTGCGCGCCATTGACGGCATCAAAGATATTTTGGATAACCGCTTAGAGCTGGAGCAAAAATATGACAGGATTATCAGGGGGTTAGCGTACCCTGATTTCGGCATTATCCGCTTTGAAAGCGGAGCAAGCTATGAGCAGATTAAAAGCTATCTGACCCATTTAGATATCGTGTATGCCCGTTCTTTGGGCGGCGATAATAACCGCTTTTATATGCCGACTGATTGGCACAACTGGGTGCCGACGGCTTCTCATAACAATCCGAAATTAATGGATTGGATTGATGAATTTTTGGCGTTGGATGTTGACAATGAGGGATATCCTGCAGCCAGAGAGCCAAGACTGTTCTTTATGTGGGGGCACAGCTATGAATATGACGATAAAAACAACTGGAACTTGATTGAATCAGTTTGCAAAAAGCTTGCAGGGCACTCAGACATCTGGTATGCCACCAATATGGAGATTTATGAATATACGAAGGGCTATGAAAAGCTGGTTTATTCAGCTGATGGCAAACGGATTTATAACCCGAACTTGTTTACCATTTGGTTTGAAGTTGACGGAAGACCTTATTGTATAGAGTCCGGTCAGACGATTACGCTATAAAAGAAAGAGGGCATAGTTATGGAAATGGTATTGTTAACAGCTGTCGGTGTTGGTGGTGCAACCGTGTTTGGTGCACTGATTGGCTTTTTGTTTAAAGATGTTTCGCATAAATTTTCAGACATTGTATTGTCCTTTGCGGCAGGGGTTATGCTTTCAGCCGCTGTGCTGGGGCTTGTGGTACCGTCGCTGGAATATGGCGGAAAATTCGGCATCATTATCACAATCTGCGGCATTTTCGCAGGTGCTTTGTGTTTGAATCTGATTGATAAACTGGTGCCTCATCTTCATAAACTGGTAGGGCCGGATATTGAAGCCCATAACAATGCCGGGCTTAGCAAGGTGCTTTTGTTTGTTATGGCAATCGCCATCCACAACCTGCCGGAGGGGATTGCCGCCGGTGTTGGTTTTGGCTCTGATAACCCCTCTCAGGCGTTACTCATTGCCGGTGGCATTGCCCTGCAGAACATTCCTGAAGGTATGGTCATTATTGCCCCGATGCTGTCAGCCGGCATTAAGCCAAAGCGGACCTTTATCTGTGCGGCTCTCACCGGTCTGGTTGAGGTCATCGGCACATTAATCGGCTATTTTGCGGTTAGTGTTTCTCAGGCGATTCTGCCCTTTGCGCTGGCATTTGCCGGCGGTACGATGCTGTATGTTGTCAGTGATGAAATGATACCCGAGACCCATGCACACGGTAGCGAGCGTGGCGCAACCTACGCCCTTTTGGTGGGCTTTTGCGTGATGCTGATTTCAGATGTGTTGTTGGGCTAAAAAGCAATCGGAGGAGAGTATGATACAAGAAATTACCAGTCAGGATCATAAGCTGGTCAAAAAAATAGCCAGCTTAAAAGAAAAGAAATATCGTCAGAAATATGGAGAATTTTTGGTGGAGGGTGCCCTTTCGGTAGAGTGGGCTCTTTCTTCTCCCTACAAGGTTTCTGACATTGTGTTTTCAGAAGATTTTTCCCTGCCGGCGAGCTTGCATCAAAGTCTGAACGGGCAAAACCTTGTCAGGGTGCCGAGCCACATTTTTGCCAAAATGGCAGACACCAAAACCCCACAGGGTATTTTATGCACCTGCGCCCTGCCGGAGGTGCCAGAAGCACCGGAAAAGGGTCTGTTTATTTTTTGTGACCGTGTTCGTGATCCGGGCAATCTGGGCACGATTATCAGAACGGCTGATGCCATGGGCTTTGACGGGGTGATTCTGTCACCGGATTGTGTAGACCCTTATAACCCGAAGCTGGTGCGGTCCACTATGGGGTCTCTGTTTCATATTTCGCTGTATGACGGCATCGGTTATGATGAGCTTACATCCTGGCAGAAAAAAGGTTTTCAGTTGGTAGTGTCAGCACTTTCTAAGGCATCTGTTACCCCGAAGGAACTGACTTTTTCGGATAAAACGGTGATTGTGATGGGGAACGAGTCTTCAGGGGTTTGCCCGGAACTGATTGCCGCTGCCGACAGGGTAGTGAAAATCCCTATGGCAGGCAGCGCAGAATCCCTGAATGTAGCAGCAGCGGCGGCGATTTTGATGTATGAAGCAGCCGGTAAGTCAGGCAGAATTTAAAAGGATTGATAGAATGAACAATCAGTTTATGCAAGAGGCAATTCTCGAGGCGGAAAAAGCTGCAAAGCAGGGAGAAATTCCTGTAGGGGCTGTCTTGGTTAAAGATGGTCAGATTGTTGCCCGTGGGCACAACCTGACCATAGAAAAAGACAATGTTTTAGCTCACGCTGAGTGCCTTGTGATAGAAAATGGACTTAAAAAACTATCGGCAAGAAGGCTGACTGGGTGCTCGCTGTATGTGACCTTAGAGCCTTGTTCTATGTGTGCCGGTGCTATTTTGCTCACCCGGCCTGACAGGGTCTATTTTGGTGCTTATGATGCAGAAGCCGGTGCCTGTGGCGGCAAACACGATGTGCTTTTAGGCAGCGGTATTGAAGTCTATGGCGGTATTATGGAAAATGAGTGTTCAAATCTTTTAAAAGCGTTTTTTAAGGATTTGCGAAAGAACTTGTAGGATTATGAAAAAAACGCTGGAAAACAGAGTGATTTTATGATACAATAAATATACTATTGTCAAATAAGCGTTACTGAAAGATAAAGGAGAACTGATATACATGGCAGCGAAGAAAAGGAAAACGACTGCAAAACAGAAGAAGGGAAAACAGCAGAAGGTTCAGACCTCTATGGCAAACGAATTTATTTCGTTGTTTATTATTGTGGCGGGTCTGCTTTTAGGTGTGTTTCTGTATGCCCCCAGCAGCATCATTGGGGAATGGGTAGAGAACCTTTGCACAGGCCTTTTAGGTTTTCCGGCTTATGTTTTGCCTGTTTTGCTGCTTGCATTTGGTATTCATCGTGCCGTTGGCAAGTGTTATGAACAGTTTAAACAGAAATATATCCTGAGTGCTTTTATCATTTTAGTGTTATCTTCATTGTTTCACCTGTTTTCAGGCTTTGCCGGTGCGAATCCTTTTGTGAGCCTTGCTGACTATTGGGCAATCGGTGTAGCGTGTGCAGGCGGTGGCGTGTTGGGCGGCATTTTGTGTGATATTTTTGCGGCTCCGGCAGGCTGTCTTGCTGCCGGTATTATCTTGTTTACCATTCTGCTTGTGCTGGTTATGATTTTGACCAAGTGGTCACCGTTAAAGGCACTTTTGCGCGTGATTGTCCGTATGTTTATAGATGTAAAGGAAGTACGCAAGCAGGCAGCAAGTGAAGCGCAGAAAATTGCAGAAGAAGAGGCGGCAAAAGCCGAACTCAAAACACCGACCCGGAAAAAAATTGCGAACTTCAGCGATGAAGAAGTGGTACGCACCGAGAGTGAAGAAACACCGATGGTGATTGCCAAGGATTACGATGATAAAAATTATATTCCCGAGTCCCTTCGCGATATTCCCATTGATGGCGATGCAATGGGTTATGACTATAAAGATTTAGATGCGATTTTAGATCAGGTTGTGCCGGAGGAATTTAAGTCTGAGCCGGTCACTGCTACCAAAGAAGAGCCTGACACAGTTGCTGAGGAACCCAAAACACAGCTGCAGACCAAGGCGGAATCTCTTTCAGCCGAAGAAGCGGACGAAATTGTGCAGGAACTGGATGAAGCTTTTGAAAAAATCCCCTATACATATCCGGACATCACCTTGCTTGACCGTTCAAGCATTGACTTTGACAGCGCTGATTCTCGCGCGGAATTAAAAGACACAGCAACTAAGCTGATTTCAACCTTAAAGAGCTTTAACGTTGAGGCAAAGCTGTTAAATGTCAGCAAGGGTCCTACCGTTACACGGTATGAATTAAAGCCCGGTGAGGGCGTTAAAGTCAGCAAAATTGTGGGTTTATCTGATGACCTTTCTTTGCGCCTTGCCACAACCGGCGTGCGTATTGAAGCCATCCCCAATAAAGAGGCGATCGGCATTGAAATTCCCAACAAAACCGTTTCTGCTGTCAGCATTCGTGAGGTTTTGGATTCTGATGAATTTAAAAGCTTCCCCTCAAAGCTTGCCTTTGCATTGGGTAAGGATATTGCCGGTAAAAACGTGGTCGTTGATTTGGGCAAAATGCCTCACCTTTTAATTGCCGGCACCACCGGCTCCGGTAAGAGTGTTTGTATTAATACCTTAATTACCAGCATTATTTATAAAGCGGACCCCAACGAGGTTAAGCTTTTAATGGTTGACCCCAAGGTGGTTGAACTTAATGTATATAACGGTATTCCTCATTTGATGATTCCTGTGGTAACTGACCCCCGTCGCGCTTCCGGCGCACTTTACTGGGCGGTGCAGGAGATGACACGCCGTTATGCTATGTTTGCAGAAAGTAATGTCCGTGACATTAAAGGCTATAACGACATGATTAAGGAAAATGGCGGCGAAAACACCATGCCTTATATCGTGATTATCATTGACGAGCTTGCTGACCTGATGATGGTTGCCCCCGGTGAGGTAGAAGACTCTATCTGTCGCTTAGCGCAAATGGCCCGTGCCGCCGGTATGCATCTTGTTGTTGCGACCCAGCGTCCGTCTGTTGATGTCATCACCGGTCTGATTAAAGCCAACATCCCCTCACGAATTGCTTTTGCGGTATCCTCACAGATTGACAGCCGTACCATTTTAGATGCTGCCGGTGCCGATAAGCTCCTCGGTCGCGGTGATATGCTGTTTTCACCTGTGGGCTCGGCTAAACCCACAAGACTGCAGGGTGCCTTTATCTCTGATAAGGAAAGAGAAAGAGTTGTTGACTTTATTAAAAGCGGTCATACCGTGCGCTATGATGAAGATGTTTTAGAAAAGATTGAAAACGGCAAAACCGTGAATATTTCCGGCAATGATGATGACCCGGGTGACAGTGATGAGTTGCTGCCCCGCGCTATTGAGATTGCTGTGGATACCGGTAAAATTTCTGCTTCTTATTTGCAGAGACGCTTAAAAATCGGCTTCTCCCGCGCGGCAAGAATTGTTGACCAAATGGAAGAGCGAGGATGGATTGGCCCTCAGGACGGCAGCAAGCCCCGTGAGGTGTTACTTTCCAAAGAAGATTATTTAGAAATGAGTATTCAGTCATGAGAGGAATAGATGCCGGCTTTCTGCCGGTCAGTAAGGAAGAGATGGAAGCCTTAGGCTGGGATGCGGTAGATTTTTTGTATATCTCCGGTGATGCCTATGTTGACCATCCTTCTTTTGCCGTGTCTGTCATTACCCGCGTTTTGACCGCTGCCGGTTATCGTGTGGGTGTTATCGCTCAGCCGGATTGGCAAGATGCGGAAGCCTTTAAGGTTTTGGGTGCACCCCGTTTGGGTGTTATGATTGGTGCCGGCAACTTAGATTCCATGGTGGCGCACTACACGGCAGCGAAAAAACCTCGCCGGCAGGATATGTATTCCCCCGGTGGGGAAAGCGGCAAGCGCCCTGACCGTGCAACGATTGTTTATGCAAACCGTGCAAAAGAGGTCTTTCCCGGTGTGCCGATTATCATCGGCGGCATTGAAGCCAGTCTCAGACGGTTGGCGCACTATGATTATTGGCAGGACAAAGTGCGTCGCTCTGTTTTATTTGACAGCCGGGCTGACCTATTGCTTTACGGTATGGGCGAGCAGTCTGTGGTAGAGGTGGCAGATGCTTTAGCTGCAGGCGCAGAAGCTGTAAGGCTTAGACATATTCGTGGTTCTTGCTATATTGCGGGCAGCACGGATGAATTACCGAAGGACTATTTGTTACTGCCTTCTTATGAGGCGGTTTGTGAAGATAAAAAACAATATGCCGTAATGACCCGTGATGCCTTTTATGAGCAGGATGCCATCAGGGGCAAAGCTCTGGTGCAACCTCACGGCAATCGGTTTTTGGTGCAGAATCCGCCTATGCCGCCGCTTTCGGGCAAGGCGCTGGATGCTGTCTATGAGCTTCCTTATGTGCGCAGGGCCCACCCTATGTATGATGAACAAGGGGGCGTGCCGGGGCTGACTGAGGTGCAGTTTTCCATCAGCTCATCCCGTGGGTGCTTTGGCTCTTGCAACTTCTGTTCTCTTGCCTTTCATCAGGGCAGGGTGGTGACGGCAAGAAGTCACGAATCCATCCTGCGTGAGGCAGAACTGTTAAAAGACCTGCCGGGCTTTAAAGGGTATATTCACGATGTGGGGGGTCCCACAGCGAATTTCAGGCAGGCTGCCTGTGAAAAGCAGAAAACAGCAGGGGTTTGTCGGAATAAGCGGTGCCTATATCCGAATGTTTGCAAAAACATCAAAGCTGACCATACAGATTATCGGCTGCTTTTGAAAAAACTGCGTGAACTGCCATACATTAAAAAAGTTTTTGTCCGTTCGGGCATTCGGTTCGACTATGTCATGGCTGATGCTGATGACAGGTTCTTTAAGGAACTATTAGAGCATCACGTTAGCGGTCAGCTGAAGGTGGCACCGGAACATATTGCTGATTCTGTGCTGTCATGCATGGGAAAGCCGTCAGCGAAAGTCTATGAAAGCTTTAAAAATAAATTTTATAAGCTTAATGACAAACTGGGCAAAAAACAGTTTTTGATACCGTACTTAATGTCATCACACCCCGGCTCAACCTTACAAGAAGCCATTGAGTTGGCAGAATATTTAAGACGGGAAAAAATAAAACCGGAGCAGGTGCAGGATTTTTATCCCACCCCGGGCTCTGTTTCAACAGCTATGTATTATACGGGGGTAGACCCCTTTACTATGACACCGGTTCATATCCCCAAGGGCGAAGAGAAAGCTATGCAAAGGGCGCTTTTGCAAGCCTTTTTGCCGGAGAACCGAAAGCTTGTCATAAAAGCATTACAAAAAGCCGGAAGAGAGGATTTGATTGGTTTCGGGCCACAATGCCTGATTCCGCCCCGACCGGAGAATACAGGAGGAAAGAACAATGAACGAAGCAAAAATCTTAGACGGAAAAGCGGTATCCCAGAGAATCAAAGACGAACTGAGAACCGAGGTAGAAGGACTCAAGGCAAAGGGCATAAACCCGGGTCTGGCGGTTATCATCGTGGGCGATGATCCGGCATCCCGCATCTATGTAAACAATAAAAAGAAAGCCTGCGAGTATTGCGGCATTGAGTCTTTTGAATATGCAATGCCTGCTGAAACAACGCATGAAGAGTTAATGGCTTTAATTGAAAAATTAAACAATGACGACAGAGTTGATGGTATTCTGTGTCAGCTTCCTATCCCCAAGCATCTGGATGAAAAAGCGGTTATTAACGCCATCCGCCCGGATAAGGATGTGGATGCCTTCCATCCTGCAAATGTGGGTAAAATTATGATTGGTGATTATGATTTCCTGCCCTGCACGCCTGCCGGTGTTATGGAATTGATTAAAGAAAGCGGCATTGATATTTCCGGTAAGGAATGTGTGGTTATCGGCCGCAGTAACATTGTGGGAAAGCCTATGGCAATGCTGCTTTTGCATGCCCATGGTACTGTTACCATCTGCCACTCCCGCACAAAGGATTTGGCTGAAACTGTCCGCCGTGCTGATGTTGTTGTGGCGGCTGTTGGTGTGCCCGAACTTATTAAGGGTGATATGATTAAAGAGGGCGCTGTGGTTATTGACGTTGGTATGAACCGTCTGGCTGACAAAAAGCTGGTTGGCGATGTGGAATTTGAAAGCGCTGCTAAAAAAGCTTCTGCCATTACCCCGGTACCCGGCGGCGTAGGCCCCATGACCATTGCCATGCTGATGAAAAACACCGTAAAAGCAGCTTTGGTACATAGCGAGAATAAATAAATAAAAAAATTAAAAAAACACTTGCATTTATAAAAAAAATCTGTTATAATATTTTGTGCTGGCTTGTTTGTGCAGAATTTGCCAAAGGCTCAGCACATGACAAAGTAAAAAATTTGCCGTATATTTTAATTGTTTTTTGAACATTATGGGAGGTGTACGATTAATGGCAAAATGTGAAGTTTGCGGAAAAGGCCTGGTTTTTGGTATTAAGGTCAGCCATTCCCACAGAAGAACAAACAGAACCTGGAAGCCGAACTTAAGAAAGGTTAAGGCAATGGTTAACGGAACACCGAAGACCATCAATGTTTGCTCCAGATGCCTTCGTTCCAACAAGGTAACGAGAGCTGTCTAATTAAAGATGCATAAAAGGTACCGAGTTATCGGTACCTTTTTTGTTTGCCCAAATCGGGTGTAGCAAAATGCACAGATCGCGCAAAGCAAGAAAAGGGCTGTGAAAAAGAGGTATTTATAATAGAATTAAGGTAGTATTAAAAGAGGAAATTCGCGAAAGCGAATTTCTTTTTTTGTGCTTTGCGCTTTGAATAAACTTCACCTCTCGCTGTACACAAGTACAGCGTCGGGATTCAGTTTATCCAATCTGCACTATTTTGCGTCCACCCGAAAAATATGTGTAGCAAAATGCACAGACCGCGCAAAGCAAGAAAAGGGCTGTGAGAAAGAGGTATTTATAATAGCATTAAGGTAGTATTAAAAAAGGAAATTCACGAAAGCGAATTTTTTTTTTTGTGCTTTACGCTTTGAATAAACTTCACCTCTCGCTGTACACAAGTACAGCGTCGGGATTCAGTTTATCCAATCTGCACTATTTCGCGTCCACCCGAAAAATATGTGTAGCAAAATGCACAGACCACCCTAAACAAGAAAACAGGCTGTAACAAAAAATATTTGTTACAGCCTGTTTTTATATCAGTAAATTTTTTAAGTCTTCTACTGTTTCCGCAAGAGCGGTTGCATCTTTAAGCTCTTCTTTATTTCCGTAGCCGTAAAGGACACCAATGGTGGTAAGCCCGGCTTCTTTTCCGGCATCAATATCAAAGCATCTGTCGCCGACCATAACGGCGTTTTCGCGGTTAATATTTTTTTCTTTTAAGACATACTCAATAACATCTTTCTTTTCAACCCGTTCGCCGGTCAGCTCGCTGCCGCCGATAAAGTCAAAATATTCTGCCAGCTTAAAATGCTCTAAGATTTGCGTCGCATAAACCGTTGGCTTTGAGGTGGCAACAAGCAGACGCATATTGTGTGCTTTTAAGGCTTTCAGCAGTGACGGAATCCCCTCATAAACTTGATTTTCAAACAGCCCGGTTTTTGAAAAATATTCCCGATATTTTTGAAGGGCAACTTCAGCATCCTCTTCAGAAAAACCGTAAAAATTTTGAAACGAGCCTTTCAGGGGCGGACCGATAAAGGGGGTCAGTTCCTCAAGTGTAGCAACATCTATGCCAAAATGGCCAAGGGCATAACGCACCGACTTTGTAATCCCGATCATGGGGTCGGTTAAGGTTCCGTCTAAATCAAATAATATATCCGTTTTCTTCTGCAAAATCGTCATTCTCCTTTGTGCGGCTTGTGTCATCACCGATCTCAAGTCGGTTAACAGACACTTCATAAGCGGTTTTGGTAACGCTTTCTGTTTCGCTGATCTTCTTCTGATATTCCCTTGATTGCATTCTGCCCCAGATTTTTATGTTTTGCCCCACGTCTAAATGCTTGACAAAACGGGCATTTCTGCCCCAGGCAATGCAGGGTATGTAATCAGACTTATTAAACGCCCGATTGACAGCCAGCAAAATGTCAGCAATTTCTCTGCCGAAGGGCGTCACCCGATATACAATGGGCTTGCAGATATAGCCGTTTAGATAAATTTCGTTAACGGGGGTATCAGTTTCATCTGCAATTTTTATGTCCTTTGCAAACAATGTCAGCACCAGTTTGTTGCCCACACCTGTATAATTATTATACGAGCGGAACTGACCGGTAATGGCAAGATGCATGCCCAGGTCAATGCTGATATCTGTAAGCATTTTATCTGAAACGGTTACGCAAATTAGGTCGCTGTTCTGACTTAAGCGGTCAGACTGAAGCATAAAGCGATAAAACCGTTCTCCGTACACATCGTGGCTATAAGACAGATAGCTGCAGACAACGCCTACAACATAGGCCTCGTTATCTTCTATGCAGTTTAACATACCGTATGTCTCCTTTCGTAGTAGAAAAAAGAGGGGAGCGCCCTCTTTTTAAATAGGATATACGGTATATTGTATTATTAGTTTTTTTGATTTATGCTCAATTTTTAAGGTGTATCATTAAATATTTTCTGCTACAAGATTTTCTGCAATCTTATTCACATCACCGGCACCTAAGGTAATAATAAAATCACCCGGTTTTGCCCACTGTTTTAAAACTTCCTCAGCTTTTGCAAAGCTTTCAGCATATTGCGCGTTATGGGACTGCTTTTCAATTTCGTCTGCTAAAGTTTTAGAGTGAATGAGCCCGGTGTCCTTTTCTCTGGCGGCGTAAATATCTACCACCACAACGCCGTCAGCCTCTTTAAAGCTTTTAGAAAATTCATCCTTCAGCTTAAAAGCACGGGTGTAGGTATGGGGCTGGAACACGCACCAAACCTTGCTGCTAGTGGCGTTTTTAGCGGTTTTTAAGGTAGTCATAATCTCTGTGGGGTGATGAGCGTAGTCATCAATTACACGGGCACCGTTGTAGAGGCCCTTTTGTTCAAAACGGCGCTTGGTGCCACCAAAGGTGTCAAAGCCTTTTTGCATATCGCAAGGCTTCACCTGCAAAAGGTCAGCCGCCGCAATAACAGCCAAAGCGTTTTTCACGTTGTGAGGGCCGGGAACAGACAGGGTAGCCGTCATATAAAAAGCACCGTTTTTAAGCACCGTAAAGGTGGCACAACCTTTTTCGTTATAGGTCACGCCCTCTGCGAAAAAGTCTGCTGTTTTGTCCTCAGTTGAAAAAGTGACAACCTTTCTGTTTACGCCTTTTACAGCTGCTAACGCATTTTTATCGTCTGCGTTAACAACCAGCGCCCCGTCTTCCGGCGTTTTTTCTGCAAAGGCGTGGAAACAGTCGATAATGTCGTTAATATCCTTAAAATAATCCAAATGGTCTTCTTCTACATTTAAAATCAAACTGATTTTCGGGAAAAATTTTAAAAAGCTGCCGCAATATTCACAAGCCTCAGTCACCAGATACTCTTGGGCACCAAGCCGCATGTTGCTGGCAATGGAGGGGAGAATGCCGCCCACTAAAATGGTGGGGTCAAGCTCAGCTGCGAGCAGCACCTGAGAGAGCATAGAGGTGGTTGTGGTTTTGCCGTGGGTACCGCTGACGGCAATGGGGGTGTCATACCGCTTCATGATGGCACCTAATAAAACGGCACGTTCCACAACGGGAACGCCGAGAGTTTTAGCATACATCAGCTCAGGGTTATCCTGAGAAATTGCCGCGGTATAAACCACTGCGGAAGGGTCTTTGACGTTTTCAGGACTGTGACCCACAGAAACTGCAATCCCCCGACGGATTAAGCTCTGCACGGCAGAACTGTCTTTAAAATCCGAGCCGGTGACGGTGAATCCGTCTGCCTGTAAAATCACAGCAAGGGCGCTCATGCTGATGCCCCCGATGCCAATCATATGAATGGGTTTTTGTTTATCTAATGTTTCCAGATTAAAATATTCCATTTCAAAAGCTCCCTATCAAAAATGCTTCCTATATACTTATATAATTTATTATATTACATCTTGCGAAAAAATAAAAGCACTTTTTTTGAAATTATGTATATTTCTGCGCCGGTAGCGAAAAATAAGGTTACATTTATGACAAAGGAGCAGACAAATGCAGATAACAGATATCAGAATCAGAAAAATAAATTTAGATTCCAAAATGAAAGCGGTGGTTTCCGTCACCTTTGATAATTCTCTGGTGATTCACGACATTAAGGTGATTGAGGGGACAGATAAGCTGTTTATCGCCATGCCCAGCCGCAAAACACCTGAGGGCGAGTTTAAGGATATTGCACACCCCATCAATATGGATATGCGCGACACTTTAGAAAAAAATATTCTGGAAAAATATCAGTCCGCGTTAGTTGCAGAGTCAGAAGACCTTCCGTCCTGACACAGCCTGCTAAAAGCGAGGTGCTACTATGATTTTGAAAAAAAGCCTGCAAGAGAACATGGCCATTTTAGATGGCATTCTGCCGGTTGGCAAAAGTCAGGACCTTTTGGTCAGAAATTTTAACTTAGGCGGGCGGTGCGCCCGGGTTTATTATTTAGACGGTTTTTTAAACGATGTGGTTATGGAGCGCATGGTCAGCCGGATGTTTCAAATCACGCCGGAGCAGATTGAAAAGACAAAAGACCTGCGGGATTTTGTAGAAAAATTCATCACCTATACCGAGGTGGATATTTACACCAAAACAGACGATGTTATTTTGCAGATTCTCTCCGGTAAAAGTGTCTTTTTAGTAGATGGCTTAGAGGGTGCTCTGGCTGTAGACCTTCGTGAATATCCGGCACGCAGTGTGGATGAGCCGGAGAAAGAACGGGTGATGCGTGGCTCTCGGGATGGATTTGTGGAAACCATCATCTGGAATGCGGCTCTCATCCGCCGTCGCATTCGTGACCCGAAGCTGGTGGTAGAGATTATCCACGTTGGCAAACGGTCACAAACGGATGTTGCCATTGTGTATATCGAAGATTTGGTGAAACAGGATGAGCTTTCCATTGTCCGCAGCAAGCTTGGTGGTATTCAGGTTGATTCTCTGACTATGAATATGGAGAGCCTGACAGAGTGTATGGTCAAAAAACGGTGGTATAATCCCTTTCCTAAGGTTAGGTACACCGAAAGACCGGATTCTGCAGCTGCGGCTATTTTAGAGGGTGATGTGGTGGTTTTGGTGGATAACGCTCCCCAGGCAATGATTATGCCAACTACACTTTTTAGCTTTATGGAAGAGCCCAATGACTATTACTATCCGCCACTGGTGGGGAGTTATATCCGCTTTGTGCGGACAGCTGTGTTTTTTGTAACCTTGGTGCTGTCGCCCCTTTGGTATCTGGCGGTGGAATATCTTGATAAGCTGCCGCCTGCACTTGCATTTTTAAATGTTTCTGAGCCGGCAAAGGTGCCGATTATCATTCAGCTGTTACTCTTAGAGGGTGCCATTGATGTGCTAAGGCTTGCCTCGGTAAACACGCCCAATATGCTAGGAAACTCACTGAGTATTATCGGGGCACTCCTGTTGGGTGAATTTGCGGTGAAATCCGGCTGGCTTGTACCGGATACCATCTTATATATGTCCTTTATTGCCATTGCAAGCTTTACCCAGCCCAATATTGAACTGGGGTATGCCTTTAAGTTTATGCGGGTGATGATTTTGCTTCTCACCTTTTTCTTTAAAATATGGGGTTTCGCCCTTGGTCTGTTATTGGTACTGTTTTTTGTGGCAACCAACAAAACCGTTACCGGTAAAGGGTATTTATATCCCTTGATTCCGTTTAACTGGCAGGCGTTAAAGGCGCATCTTTATCGGCGCAAGCTTAGAGTAAAATAAAAAAGGGGATGTAAAAAAAGTCCAGAACGCAAAAAAGAAATGAAACGTATATTATAAGACAGAAAAGCAGAAGCTATTATGTAACAATAAAAGAAAAAACTCAAAAATTTGAGTTTTTAAAAAATTTATTCTTTTTTGCTATGAACAAACTTCGCCTCTCGCCGTACCAATGTACGACTTTGGGACTCAGTTTGTCCATTCTGAAGCATTTTTTTCTATCCCCTCAAAAAAGGCGATGTAAAAATATATTTTTACATCGCCTTTTTTATTTCTTTCGTTTTAAAATCAGTTGTTTTAAATGAGAAAAATCACTGTTTCGAATCACATCGGCAGATAAGGAAACGGTCGCACCGCAAAGGCAACATTCAAGAATCAAATCATCTTCGCGAACTTCAACATCAATCATATTAGAACCACATTCACAGTACAGACTTTCATTATCAGAAAGCTCCTGAATTTTGTCCAGTGCCTTAAGCATGGTCACGCCGTTTTTGCCGGTATGCTCTAAGCCGCAGGCGGCAATAACCTCTTCAATATACTGTTCGTTACGGATAACGGCTTTTTGTACAGCATCATTTTTGCCGATGAACACAAGGCCGACTGCAACGTTGGGGCAGGCAAATTCTGTACAATCTTTTTTAGCCAATGACTGAAAGGGGAGAGAGAACTTATGGGTCTCATCACAAACCAAACAGTCAACTGAAACGATAAAGTTATTTTTATTTTCCGGAATGATAGCCAGATTTGACTGACCGCAGGAGCATTCTATACAAACGCCTTTTTCGCCGGAAAGCTCAAACATAGAAAAGCTGCCGAAAGCAATCTCCCCACAGCTGGGGCAACGGTAGGCAGCCGTTCTGTCAAAGTTGATAATCATGTTATTTCCTCACTCATCTATTCTAATCCACTACTAATCATACTACAAATCAAGGGAAAAGTAAAGAGTTATTATACAAAAAAAGAGCCGTGGCTTATGCCATGGCTCTTTTGCAGTTTATACTTATCTTTTTGCTAATTTCTTCTTTTTGCGGTTAGCCTGCAGATTTTTCATCAGTACCCAAAGGGGACCGGCAAGCAGTACAGAAGAATAGGTACCGGCTAAAAGACCAACCATCAGAGGAATGGTAAAGTGACGGATTGATGTCACGCCGAAGATAAACAGCATGATAACCGGCAGCAAGGTGGTGATGGTGGTGCTGATTGAACGACCCAAAGTCTGCTTGATGCTTGTGTTAACAATTTCAGCAAAGGATGCTTTTTTGTTCTTTGCATAGTTTTCACGAATGCGGTCAAACACAACGATTGTGTTGTTGATTGAGTAACCAACGATGGTTAAGATTGCCGCAATAAAGTTTGAGTTAACGGGAATACGGAATACAGCATATACAGTCAGCATAATGAGCACGTCATGAATCAGACAGATAACAGCTGCAATACCGGTTCTCATTTCAAAACGGATAGTAATGTAAATCAGCATCAGTACGGCAGCAATTAAGGTGGCTGTTAACGCCTGTGTTTTTAATTCCTTACCAACGCTTGCATCAACATTATCGACCTGCAGGATAGCTTCTTCACCCAGCTCATATTTTTCTAAAATGGCTGCCTGCAGCTTGTCACGGTCTTCTGTGCCGATGGGGGTTGTCTTGATAACAATCTGTGTACCATCAGATTTCTGTACAGTGGGGTTTACACCATCGGGCGTATTATCTTTAATAAATTGTTCTAATTCGCCATAATTGATATCATCTTTTCCCATATCAATATACATAGTCATACCGCCGGCAAAGTCAACGTCTTGTGCAAAACCGCCGCAAATGCCGAAAACAACGGCACCGATAATGATAATAACCAGGGAGATAGCTGCGAAAATTTTAAACTTTTCTACAATTTTAAGCATTTTCAATCCCCCTTTTCTTCACGCCAAACAGGCTCATGTTTTTAATTTTTAAACCAACCAGCTGACGAAGCAGGAACTTCGTGATAACGATGGCAGTAAACATGCTGACTAAGGTACCAATTGCCAAGGTGATAGCAAAGCCCTGAATCGGACCGGTACCAAAGTAATACAGCACAACTGCTGCAATCATGGTGGTAACGTTTGCGTCTAAAATAGCAATGAATGCACGGTTAAAACCGGAATCAACAGCTGTTTTAACTGTTTTGCCAAGGGAGAGCTCTTCCTTCATTCTGGCAAAGATGATAACGTTTGCATCAACCGCCATACCAACAGATAAGATGATACCGGCAATACCCGGCAGGCTTAAGTTGATTCTGAAAAAGCTCATGATGAATGTAACGATTGCAATGTAAGCAACCAGAGCAATGTCAGCCATAAGACCGGGCAGACGATAGCAAACAACCATGAACACTAAAATTAACAGAATACCGATTGCAGCTGCAAACAAGCTGGTCTCTAATGCCTTTTCACCCAAAGTCGGACCAACACTTCTCAACTCAACGTCTTTGATTGAGAAGGGCAGGTTACCGGAGTTGATTAAAGATGCCAGCTCGTGTGTTTCGCTACGGTCAGCAAAACCACCGGAAATAACACAGGTGTTTGAGTTAATGGTCTGGCTGACTGACGGTCTGCTGATTTCTTTTTCATCAAGCATAATGGAGATGTAGTTTGTGCCGTCTGCTTTAGCGGCTGCAGCTGCAGTTGCTTCGGCAAACTTTGCAACACCGCTGTCGTTAAGCTTTAACTGAACATAGTGCTGGTCGCCACCGGTTTCACTAACCTGACCGAATGCGGCGGTTGCACTTGCTACATCAGTACCTTCCAGTACTACGTTACCGTCAGCATCGCGGAAGGTAAGTTTTGCAGTCTGACCCAGGGTCTGTACTGCTTCTTCAGGGTCTTGAATCGCAGGAATTTCAACGCGCACCTTTTTCTCACCCTGACGGGTAACGGTTGCTTCGTTGTAGCCCAGCGTGTCAAGACGCTTTCTCAATACATTTTTAACGGTTTCCATTTCAGAATCCGTCGCACTTTCTGCCTGTGCCTCATAGGTGATAACAGAACCGCCGACAAGGTCCAAGCCCTGTCTGATGCCCTGTTCTTCATCCAGCGCGTTCGGGTAGCTAATATGCCAGCCGCCAAGCTGAATGTTAAAACCAAACAGTGCAATAGATGCACCTAAGGCAATGACTAAAATTGCAATCACAAGTTTTGTGATGCTTTTGCCCATAATTGTCTCCTCCTTTGTGAAATCACATAAAGCTATTATAATATATTTATAGAGAGATAGTCAACTAAAATCTTAAATTTTAATGAATTTGTAAAGAAATTTTCCTCTTTTTTATATAAATTAGAAAAAAGTCGTGAAAAACTTGATTTTATTATTGCACTAACTGCAGAAAAATGATATAATATGATAGAATGTCTATAATATGCTTATTGAGCAGTTTACTTACGTTTTAAAGGATACAGAAGGGTTTGTTTATGAACGATACAAGCAAAATTTTACCTGAGGGTGCCGCATACTATGCCGGGCGGTATGATGTCGTCATTGTGGGCGGCGGTCACGCCGGCTGTGAGGCGGCACTTGCCTGCGCCCGTTTAGGTGTGTCTACGGCTATGTTTGCCATAAATTTAGATTCTGTCGCCAATATGCCCTGTAACCCCTCAATCGGTGGTACGGCTAAGGGGCACTTAGTTCGCGAGATTGATGCCTTGGGCGGCGAAATGGGTAAAGCGGCTGACCGCACCTTTTTGCAGTCTCGCATTCTGAATCGCGGTAAGGGCCCAGCGGTATATTCCCTGCGTGTACAGTCTGACAGACGTGCGTATCAGATTGATATGAAGCACACGCTGGAAAAAACGGACAATTTAGATGTAAAGCAGGCTGAGATTATTGCCTTACATACAGAAGAGGGTAAGGTTTGTGGCGTAACTACCCACACTGGTGCTTATTATGAGGCTCCTTGTGTGATTTTAGCTACCGGTACTTTCTTAAAAGGTAAAATTATTATTGGTGATGTTTCTTATAGCGGCGGGCCGGACGGGTTGTTCCCGGCAGACCGCTTGTCTGCAAGTCTGGCAGAAAACGGTGTGGCGCTTCGCCGGTTTAAAACCGGTACCCCTGCCCGTGTTAGCCGGAGCAGTATTGATTTTTCAAAGATGGAAGAGCAAAAGGGGGATGACCCCATTACACCTTTTTCCTTTGAAACGGAAGACCCCGGGGAAAATAAGGTCAGCTGCTATCTGACCTATACCAACGAAAAAACCCATCAGGTCATTCGTGATAATTTGCATCGCTCACCACTCTTTGGCGGCAAAATAGAGGGCGTTGGCCCCCGTTATTGCCCCTCTATTGAAGACAAGGTAGTGCGTTTTGCTGATAAAAACAGACATCAGCTTTTTATTGAGCCTATGGGCATGCAGACAGAGGAAATGTATGTACAGGGGCTGTCAAGCAGCCTGCCGGAGGATGTGCAGATTGAAATGATTCGCACCATTTCCGGCCTTGAAAACGTTAAAATGATGCGTACGGCGTATGCCATTGAATATGACTGTGTGGACCCGACGGAGCTTTTGCCGACCTTAGAATTTAAAAAAATTAAAGGTCTTTTCGGCGCCGGTCAGTTTAACGGCAGCTCAGGCTATGAGGAAGCTGCAGCCCAAGGTCTGATGGCCGGTATCAACGCGGCTATGCAGATTTTAGGAAGAGAACCCTTTGTGCTTGACCGTTCAGAAAGCTACATCGGCACGTTGATTGATGATTTGGTAACAAAGGGCACCCCTGAGCCTTACCGAATGATGACCTCACGCTCTGAGTACAGACTGTTGCTCAGGCAGGATAATGCAGATTTGCGCCTGACGGAAAAGGGATACAGAATCGGCCTGATCAACGAGGAACGGTATCAGAAGTTTTTGAAAAAAAGGGCAGCGATTGAGCAGGAAATCAAGCGCCTTTCTGACACGGTGGTTCCGCCGTCAGTGACTGTTCGTGCTTTTTTAAAGGAGCATAATTCGGCAGATATACAGACGGGCATCAGATTGTCTGAACTGTTGCGCCGCCCTGAATTTACATACGATTTGCTTGCACCCTTAGACCCTGACAGACCGAAGCTTTCACAGGCAGAGGCAGAGCAGGCAGAAATTCAGATTAAATATGAAGGTTATATTAACCGTCAGCTCAGGCAGGTGGAAGCCTTCCGCAAAATGGAGGATAAGCTTTTGCCGGAGGATATAGATTATGCAAATATTGACGGCCTGCGTATAGAAGCCCGTCAAAAGCTTCTGAAAATCCGCCCCCGTTCACTGGGTCAGGCAAGCCGCATTTCCGGCGTGAGCCCGGCGGATGTTTCGGTGCTTTTGATTTATTTAGAACAGCATAAATTCTGATTAACAGATAAAGAAGGTAGAGTATGAGTACAGTAAAAAGTATGACCGGCTTCGGTCGCTGTGAGTGCGTTGACGCACAAAAGAAAATTGTGATTGACCTTAGAAGCGTGAACCATCGGTATTGCGACATTAACGTAAAATTGCCGAGAATGTATATGTACTTAGAGGACAAGATTAAAGAGTACGTAGGCAAGCGTGTTCGCCGCGGTAAAATTGATGTATCTTTGTATTTTGAAAGCTATGTCAGCCAGAATAAGGCTATTTCGTTGGACAAGGACCTTTTGCAAAGCTATTATGATGTGCTGACAGAAATCCGTGATACCTATGGCATCCGTCACGAAATAGGCTTATCTGACCTGACACGTTTTTCTGATATTTTCATTGCCCGCCAGGAGGAAGAGGATCAGGAAGTTATCTGGCAGATGGTTTTAGAATGTCTCACAAAAGCGGTGGATGATTTTGAAGCTATGCGTGAGCGCGAAGGCAGCCGTATGGTAGAGGACCTGCGCCTGCGTGCATCCAACGTGCTTTCTGACCTTGAAAAGGTTGAGGTGCTTGCTGAAAAAGCGGCAGATGGCTATGCCCAGCGCCTGCGTGAGAGAATGAAAGAGCTTTTAGAGGATGTGCCTGTGGATGAGCCCCGTTTCATGACAGAGGTTGCCTTAATGGCAGACAGAGTTTGTGTCAGCGAAGAAACGGTACGCTTGCGGAGCCATTTTAATGAGCTTGAAAACATTTTGGGCGAAGCAGACGGCATTGGCAGAAAGTTGGACTTTTTGGTGCAGGAGATGAACCGTGAGGTTAACACCATTGGCTCAAAAGCCAACGATTTGCAGATTGCCAAGCTGGTTGTGAATATGAAGGCTGAAATTGAAAAATTAAGAGAACAAATTCAGAATATTGAATAAGAGAAGGAATCACTATGAAACTGATTAACATTGGATTTGGTAACATTGTATCGTCTCAGCGCTTAGTTGCTGTTGTTTCCCCTGAATCTGCGCCCATTAAGCGCATGGTGCAGGAAGCAAGAGAAAGAAGTATGCTGATTGACGCAACCTACGGTCGTCGCACCCGCGCGGTTATTATTATGGACAGTGACCACATTGTGCTGTCTGCCCTGCAACCTACGACGGTGGCAAACCGCCTGAATGAAAACGGCGATGTGCTCTTAGAGGAGGAAGAAGTAGAAGATGAAGAATAAAGGTCTTTTATTGGTTGTTTCCGGCCCCTCCGGTGCAGGTAAGGGAACGGTTTGCAAAGCACTGATGGAAAAGTATCCTGAAGTTTGCATGTCAGTTTCAGCAACCACCCGAAAGCCCCGCCCCGGTGAGGTTGACGGCGTGAATTATTACTTTTTAGAAGAAGAAAAGTTCCGCAGTATGATTGAAAATCATGAATTTATTGAGTGGGCGTGCTTCTGCCAGAATTATTATGGAACCCCCAGAAAAAGGGTAGAAGACCTTTTGGCTGAGGGCAAGGATGTTATCCTTGAAATTGAGGTGCAGGGTGCCATTCAGGTAAAGAGCAAATTCCCTGAAGCAGTTTTCATTTTTGTTATGCCGCCGTCACTGGAGGAACTCAGAAACCGCCTGTCAGGCAGAGGAACCGAAAGTGCTGAGGTGGTGGAAGAACGTTTGCAGACTGCCCTGTGGGAATGCACAAATATTGAAAAATATAATTACATATTAATAAATGATGATGTAAATGATGCAACTGACCGTTTTGCGGCGATTATCGAGGCAGAGAAAATGAGAATCGAGCGGAACGGACAGTGGATTCAAGATATACGTAAAGCATAAGAAAGGAATGATATTTTATGATGCTGTATCCTTCTATTATGGATCTGATGGAAAAGGCAGGAAACCGTTACTCTTTGGTGATTGCAGCTTCTAAGCGTGCAAGAGACATTCTGGAGAATGCCAAAGAGGAAGAAAACAATATTGATGGTGCAAGAAGCATCACCCGTGCAGTTGAAGAAATTGCCGAAGGCACTATTTTGGTTGTGAATGAAACCAAAGAGCAGGAAGAAGAGCGTGAGGCTGAATATCAGGCAAAGGTAGAGGCTTTGGAAGCTGCTGAACAAAAACAGGCTGAAGAAGTGCCGGAAGTAGCCGATGCCGCTGACGCTGAATAAGGGGAACTGGCTTTGAATATTGGAATTGTATCGCTGGGTTGTGCAAAGAATCTGGTTGACACTGAAGTTATGCTCAGCCTTTTAGATGGTGACGGCCACAAAATTGTGGCAGACCCGTCTGAAGCTGAGGTTATCATTGTCAATACCTGTGCCTTTATCGACTCCGCTAAAGAAGAATCCATACAAACAATTTTAGAGATGGCGGCTTATAAAGAAGACCGCTGTCAGCTTTTGATTGTCTGTGGGTGCTTAGCGGAACGGTATCGGGAAGAAATTATGCAGGAACTGCCTGAGGTTGATGCCGTTGTGGGCACCGGTGATTACGCTAAAATTGCCGAGGTTGTCCGGCAGGCAAATGCCGGTGAGCAGGTAGTTTTATATGGTCACATGAATGACCCCATTGCTGAAGAGAGCCGTATGCTGGCAACCCCGGGTTATATGGCATACTGCAAAATTGCTGATGGGTGTGACAATCGTTGTACCTATTGCGTGATTCCTCAGCTTCGCGGCAGCTATCGCAGTCGTGAGATGGCAGAGATTGTAGCCGAGGCAGAGCGCTTAGCTGAGGGTGGTGTTCGTGAGCTTGTTGTCATTGCTCAGGATACATCCCGCTATGGTATTGACCTTTATGGAGAGTATAAGCTGCCCGAGCTTTTGACAAAGCTTTGTGCTATCGAAAAGCTGCATTGGGTGCGTGTTTTATATCTGTACCCTGAAATGATTACAGACGAGCTGATGGACGTATTTGCCAAGGAAGAAAAGCTGGTTAAATATATGGATATTCCCATTCAGCACGCTGACAGTCAGGTACTGCGCCGTATGGGGCGGCATCTGACTCATGAAGAGTTGGTTACGCTTATTACAAAGCTCAGAGACCGTGTGCCGGGCATCGTACTTCGTACCACGGTGATTGCAGGCTTTCCCGGTGAGACGGAGGCGCAGTTTGAAACCCTGCTTTCTTTTGTAAAAGAAATGCGGTTTGACCGTTTGGGTGCCTTTGCCTATTCTCAGGAGGATGGCACACCGGCGGCAAAATTACCTGACCAACTGCCGGAAGATGTTAAAAATGCCCGTGCTGAAAAGGTTCTTGCAGCACAGGAGGAAATTTCGCTGTCTTTGCAGCTTGACAAGATTGATACCCTGATGGAAGTGTTGGTTGAGGGGTATGAAGAAGAGAGCCTGATGTATTTCGGTCGCTCTGCCGGCGATGCGCCGGAGGTGGATAACACCGTTTATTTTGTTTCAGAAGATGAGCATACCCCCGGTGAGTTTGTGACGATTAAAATTTTAAATGCCGATACCTATGAGCTGGTGGGCAGTGCGGTTTTAGAGTAGAAAGGAGCCACAATTATGAATACACCGAATAAATTGACGCTTTTACGCGTTATTATGGTGCCTTTGTTTATGGTTTTTATGATGTATGACTGGTTTGCTTATTCCCGCTTGGTGGCGGCATTAGTATTTCTTCTTGCCTTTGCCACCGACTGGCTTGACGGCTATCTTGCAAGAAGGAATAATCAGGTAACAAACTTCGGCAAGATTATGGACCCTTTAGCTGATAAAATGCTGACCACAGCGGCACTTGTATGCTTAAATGCAACAGGTGATGTATCTCCTTGGGTTACGGTTATTATTTTAGCCCGTGAATTTATTGTATCCGGCGTGCGCATTGCAGCGGCTGCTGAAGGCAACGTGATTGCCGCAAGCATCTGGGGCAAAGCGAAAACCATGTGGCAGTTCATTGCGCTGACTCTGGCAATCATTTGTGCAGAAGAGATGCTGTTTGCCGGCATTCCCGTCGTCGGTATTGTTGTCGATGTTTGCATTTGGCTGGCGGCTGCTCTTACCATTATCTCAGGCGTTGACTATTTAGTGAAGAATGCAAAATATTTATCTATGAAATAGGTATTAAAACAGAATATTCATAGCATTTGAGCGTGTTATCGATGAAAGCAAATGCTATGAGAATGAGTTGAAAAAAGTTCTTGACAAAAACGATTTTGTCAGCTATAATTATACTGTTATGTCATATTTTGTGATATAAGTATCCTTGCTCTTAGCTGGTGGCTGAGAGCCAAAGTCCAGAAGGAGGTGAAAAAGATGATTGAAGTAATCAACAAGTACGAGACCATTTTCGTAATCGACGCTTCTTTAGAAGAAGAAAAGATTCAGGCTTTGGTTGAAAAGTTCAAATCATTAATTTCAGACGCAGGTGAAATTGAATCTGTGGATGAATGGGGTAAGCGCAGACTTGCATATCCTATCAATGATTTAACAGAAGGTTACTATGTGTTGATTCATTTCAGCGCCAAACCGGATTTTCCGCAGGAGCTTGAAAGAATCTACCGGATTACCGATGGCATTTTACGCGACATCGTAATCAAAAAGGAAGAAAAAAGAAAGATCAGCAAATAATAAGAGGGACTTTTCGTTTGCGGAAAGGATGAGGAAGCATGAATAAAGTTGTTTTAGTGGGTAGACTCGCCCGTGACCCCGAGCTGCGGACAACCCAGTCCGGTACAGCTGTGGTCAGCTTTACAGTTGCTTGTGACAGACGTTTTACCCGTCAGGGTGAAGAGCGTCAGGCAGATTTTATCAACTGTGTTGCCTGGAATAAAACTGCTGAATTTGTTAGTCGTTACTTTACCAAGGGTATGCGTATCGCCTTAGACGGTCGTATTCAGACCCGGTCCTATGATGACCAGAATGGTAATAAGCGCTACATT
Organism: Oscillospiraceae bacterium; assembly: GCA_015068905.1. Classification (GTDB taxonomy): domain Bacteria; phylum Bacillota; class Clostridia; order UBA1381; family UBA9506; genus UMGS755. Next base: position 88,578 of record SVJQ01000001.1, read on the forward strand.
ACAGAGGTTGTTGCAGAGGATGTTGAGTTTGCTCAGAGCAAGAATGAAAACGGTGCAGGTGGCTATATAGCTGATGCTCCGGCATATTCTGCGCCCCAGACAGCTGCTCCCCAGGCACCGTCAGCTGATATTGATGGTTTTATGCCTGTTGAAGAAGAAGATTTACCCTTTTAATGTTTAGCGGAAGATTACCGGAAGGAGGCGTTTGACATGGCAGAAAGACCCATGAGACCCAGAAAGGCAAAGAAAAAAGTTTGTGCCTTTTGTCAGGATAAAATCGATTACATCGATTACAAAGATACAGCAAAGCTGAGACGTTTTGTATCCGAGCGTGCTAAGATTCTTCCCAGAAGAATTACCGGTACCTGTGCAAAGCATCAGAGACAGCTTACAGAGGCTATCAAGCGTGCAAGACATATCGCACTGCTGCCCTTTACCTCTGAATAGAAACAATAAAAAACCCGCTTTTAAAGCGGGTTTTTTTATCGGATGAGCAAACAAGAAGGCGGGATTTTATGGAACTATCAGCATATATTTTAAGCATTTTGGCACTCGTTATGATGACCTTACCCTCTGCACTCAAGGGCAAAAACATGAAAGGCATTTTGGTGTTGCTCTGTCTGGGAAATGCTATGATGGGCACAAGCTATCTTTTAGAAGGAAGCATTAACGGTGCAGTTTCAAGCTACATAGGAGTTTTGACAACAGCCATTAATTTTACCTTTGAGGTCAAGAATAAGCCGATTCCCAAATGGCTCATTGGCACGTATATGGGCGTATCGGTTGTCATGAATGTAGCAGCCTCCGGTGGCGTTGACCTCAGTATGCTTTTAGTGATTGGTGCAGCGATAGCGTATCAGATGAGTGTTACAAGAAAAAGCGGTGCACAGTACCGCATTTGGATTTTGTTTAACATACTTCTGTGGTGCGTTTATGATGTTGTTTCCGAATCCTACGGTGCGCTGATTACTCACGGCGTTCAACTTGGTATCAATATAGTCAGTATGCTGGTATATGACAGAAAGACACAAAAGCCCCCATGCTCGTAAATATCCACATACAGAAAAGTCGGTAGCAAAACATGTTAAAGTGTTTTGCTACCGACTTAATTTTTTTATCTTATATTTCGAGAATTGCTCCGTTTGATTTTAATTTTTCTCTCACAATACCGGTATCTAAAGTGTGGGTGTTTGTGTTTGTTTGTTTAGCTACTGCTATAGCAAGACCTGCAGCTTCACCCATACAAGCACAAATCGGCATAATTCTTACCGATGCCTGTGCTTCGTGTGTAGCTGAAATACAACGTCCTGCAACAAGCAAATTATCAAGTTCTTTAGGAAGAAGGGATCTGTATGGAATAGAATAGTATTCCCCGGGCTTGAAATAATAATGACTTGTGCCGCTGCCTGCCGGATTGTGAATATCTATATCATAATTTCCTAAAGCTATGCCATCTTCGAATTTTGTACAATTTTTTAATTCTTCTTCTGTTAAAATATGTTCTCCGCGCAATTTTCTGCTTTCGCGAACGCCAATGTCGGACGCAACTGAAATAACAGTGCTGTTTTTAAATGCAGGGGAAGCTTCTTTTAAGAAATTTGTGATTTCAAAAATTTGCTCTCTTGCGGCTTTTTCAGCCTTGCTGACATCAAAGGGATCTGTCGGGTTTAACTTTACAATTCTTGTTGTATTAAAGTGCAGAATTCCTTCACCAATGCCATCAAAAGTCAGAATATCTTCTCTCGGGTTGGTTATTTCACCTGATTGTTGCTTTTCACAATATAATTTGTGAATGTTTCTGCTTTCAGCATGATAAAGCTTTAAATCCACGCCACTCATGCGGAAGCAGGTTGTCATAGGCTGGCATAAATTGTCGCTTTCGCGGCCAAGTTGATAGTCACAGCCTGCTATATAAAACAGATTTCCGTCACCGGTTGTATCAATAAAAAAGTCAGCGCTAAGTTCAAGCTTTTCACTACCTGCTATAACCTTAATACTCTTGATTTTCCTGTCGTCGTTGACAACATCGTATAAAGTAGTGTGGAATAAAACATCGACACCTGCCTCAGAAGTCAGTTCGTCAAGGATGAATTTAAAATGCTCCGGACTGAAATTCATATCGTTTGTGTTTAAACACATTTCTTTCTGCTTATTCAGCATTTCTTTAAAAATGCCGCCTGAAAGATATTTTTTCTCATTTGTTTCCGTATCGGTTGTCCAATAGCGCATAAACGGATAAACCAATGAATTGGACATTGCGCCGCCCAACGCGCCGGATTTTTCTATTAAGAGAACGCTCATACCGGCTCTTGATGCGGCAACACTTGCGTTCACACCGGAAAGACCGCCTCCGACAACGATTAAATCATATTTTTTCATAACAAATCACCTCACAAGTATAGTATCACAAAAGGAACATAAAATCTTTAAAATTTTGGACTTTATATTGAACAAATCATACTTTTATGATAATATATAGATATAAATGTAATAAGGAGTTTAATATGGAGTATAATAGTCTCTTCGATTTGATTACATATCTGCAATATGGAACCAAATTACATATTGGTGTTTTGTTTTTTGGAAATTATGGAAATAAAAAGTGTATTCTGCCTCAGGAACAAACCATTCATGCCAGCAGAATATGCGATGAATTTAAGAGTTGTGCAGGTGGTCTTACAAGGTGCTTTAAGTGCAGAAATGCAGCAATAAAAAAGGCACATCGTACAAAAAGCGCGTTTGATGGCTTGTGTATCAATGGCGTATATGAATATACCAGGCCTGTTGTAATCGGAAAAGATGTGGCTTGCATTATTTATATAGGCAATATTTTAGAGAAAACGAAGGGAATTGAAAAACTCAAAAAAAATTTAGGTAATAGGGATTACTTGCTCGATAGTCTGGAAAAGAATTTTAGCTATGACCAATGCGAAGTTGTCGGCTCTTTACTTGAAACATATATACGTACATTGTTGGAAAACATACCTTCGGACAATTTAAATAATTTTAATCCACGGATCGAAAACATAAAAACGTATATTGAAACAAACCTTGAATATGATATAAAAATTTCGCAGGTTGCAAAAATTTTTCATTATAATGAGCAGTATCTGGGACGTCTTTTCAAAAAAGAAATGCACATGAGTTTCAGTAACTATGTAAGCAAACAAAGAATTGAACGTGCAAAACTGCTGTTAAAAGAAACTGATGATTCTGTCATTGATATAGCAATTAAAGTAGGTTTTAATAATGTTACGTATTTTAATCGTGTATTTAAAAAACATCTGAAAATGACACCGTCAGAATTTCGGATGTAAAGCGTGGAAAAGGGTACAATTAAAAGGAAATATAATTTGAAGCGAGCCAAACACATGATGTGTCAAAAATGGAAAGCTGAATATAAAAGAAGCATCTACATGAAGTAGATGCTTCTTTTATATTGATTTTAGTTTATGTCAAAAAATTCTACGGTCAGTTTTTCGCCTTCCGCTGTCAGTATTGCATAGGAGCAACCGGGATAGCAGACCGAACCGGGGTTGATAACGCGAATGCCGTCGATGGTTTCATCCACCCGTTTGTGAGTGTGCCCAAAGAGCGCCACCTGACAATCGTTCTTTTTTGCCTTGTAGGCAAGTAAGCTGAAATCACGCTTTACCCGCTCCTGATGGCCGTGTGTGATATAAAACCGAACACCCTCAAAGGTTATAGAAGTATAATAAGGTTTTTCAGCATACCATTCATTGTTACCGCTGACGGAGCAAATGGGTACAAGATTCGGCATAACATAACTCATATATTCGCAATCACGCTCAACGTCACCGCAATGAATCACCTGATCTATTTTTCCGCATTGTTCTAAGATATCATCAATGTGATTGGTGTCGTTATGAGTGTCACTTAGCAGCAAGATTCTCATAGATTCACACCGTTTGCAAAATTTGCAAGCATCTGAAGACCCGTTTTGCCGCTTTTTTCAGGGTGGAACTGAGTCAGGTGAATGGAATCGGTTTCAACCAATACATCTGCCACATCACCGTATTCAACCGTCGCGGCAACAGTAGCCTTATCCTTAGCGTCTACATAATAAGAGTGTACAAAGTAAACGTAAGGGGGCAGTTCGATGCCGGACAGCAGACGGGATTCTTTCTGCACGGTCAGGTGATTCCAGCCGATTTGGGGAATTTTTAAGCCGTGCTCTTGCGAAAAACGTTTAACCGTTCCGCCTAAAATGCCCAAACCCTCACAGTCACCCTCTTCGCTGTATTCATACATCAGCTGCATACCAAGGCAAATGCCAAGGAAAGGCGTTTTTTGTGCAACAACTTCACGGACAACTGAGTCAAGACCGGCGGCCTTTAGCTTATCCATAGCATCACGAAAGGCACCCACACCGGGGAGAACCACACGGTCAGCCGATAAAATGGTTTTGGCATCAGCCGTGACGGTGACATCTTGTCCTAAATATAAAAATGCTTTTTCGACGCTTCTCAGGTTTCCTGCGTCATAATCTAAAATTGCAATCATATTTTACCTCATCCTAAAAGAGCTTTGATTTTTTCAACTAACGCTAAAATGCGCTCTGACTCCATCTTCATGCTGACACGGTTAACAACAAACCGGGCAGAAAGGTCGCAGATTTCTTCTAAGACCACAAGACCGTTTTCCTGCAGGGTTTTGCCGCTTTCAACAATATCAACAATGACTTCGGAAAGTCCAACTAAGGGTGCAAGCTCAACAGAGCCGTTTAACTTAATCAGCTCAACGGATTGCTTTTTAGTATGGAGATAATAGTTTTTAGCAATCTGAGGATATTTTGTTGCCACGCGCATATTGTGGATTTCGTCTAAATGACCGACAAGCTCTTTAGGGCCTGCAACAGCCATACGGCAGGCGCCAAAGCCTAAGTTAATCATCTCGTATAAATCCTTGCCGGATTCAAGCAACGTATCTCTGCCAACAACGCCGATATCTGCCGCACCGTATTCAACGTAAACGGGAACGTCAGTGGCTTTAACTAAAATAAATTTAAACTTATTTTTTTCATCAGTAAAAATCAGTTTTCTTGACTTTTCTCTTAATTCGCTTACATCTAAGCCGGCTTGCTCTAACAGGTCAACGGTTAAATCTGCCAGTCTGCCTTTTGCCAGCGCAATTGTAATATATTCCATCAGTCCTCGTCGCCTCCCTCACAGTGGTCACAATGACAGTCTTCATCGTGCTCAAACAGCTCGTGCAAATTGGCCGCAGTGGTTTCACACAGTTCTACATTGTAGATTTCAGCATGGTGTGCATCCTTCACTGTTAAAATGCCCTGAATGTTATTCTTTTCAGCATAAGCACGAAGCGCTTCAGCATCATCATCTGTTAATGCCCGTTCTGCCACATAGCCGCTTTCACGCAGGGAAGAAAGAACAGATTGTGCCAGCTTGCTGTCCTTGCAAACAACCAGAAAATCAGAGCCAAAAACGGGCTCTAAACAGTTCTGACGAGAGAGGACTGTGAGCAATCTGTCAGTGCCGATTGCCATGCCTACAGCAGGTAAATCAGCGCCGAATTCGCCGGTTAAACCATCGTAACGCCCGCCGGCACAGATGGAATAGCCAATGCCGTGGGTGATGCCTTTAAAGATAATGCCGGTATAACGGTTGATACCTTGCACCAAAGACAGGTCAATGGAGATATAATCTTCATAGCCATAGTCAACAAGAATCTGATACACAGCCTTTAAGTTGCGAATGGCTTCTTTAGCCTGAGCGCTTAAAAGGCTTGTGTCTAAGCGGTCTAACACTTCAGGTCCGCCAAAGAGAGAAGGCAACTCTTCTAAAAGTGCGGCAAGCTTTGGTGCAACCTTGCGGTCTTTTAAAAATTCGTGAATGGCAATGGCGTCTTTTTTATCCATTAAAACACGGAGAGACTCGGCATCGTCATCAGAAAGGCCTGAGTCTGCCACAATGGCTTTATAAAAGTCAACCTGACCGATTTCAATCTGAAAACGCTCAAGACCTGAAGCAAGGAGCGCCTCAATGGCACAACAAATAACCTCGCTGTCAGCTAAATCGCTTTTTACGCCAAAGAGCTCAATACCTGCCTGACAGAATTCGCGCTCGCCGGAGGTGTTTGGGTCTAAGTAACGGAAGACCTTGCCACAGTAGTAAAGACGCTTGGGGTAGCATCCATCATCCAGCTTGCAGGCAACCATGCGGGCAAGGCATGTAGTGATGTCCGGTCTCAGAACCAAAATGCGACCCTGTGCATCAAAAAACTTGAACATGGTTTCCTGCGGTATTTTACCGCTGGGGGTGTTAAATGCATCATAAAACTGCATAACCGGGGTTTCAGCAACCATGTAGCCGTAGCTTTCAAACACATCTGAAATTGCGGCTTCCGTCTTCATTTTATTTGTACATTGGCGGGGGAGTACATCCTGTGTACCCTCCGGTGTATAACGTTTCCAATCTGCCATAATAGCCTCCATAAATGTATGTAGTCACTAATTACATAATTATACAACAAAATTCATAAAGTTGCAATATGTTTTTGCAAAAGTTATGCGACAAATGGCTTTATTGCATGATAAAGATAATATTTTTTTTACTTATTTACTTATAAAAAATCTTATGATACAATATCATTGTAATCAATGGTGGTAAGATGCATCTTTGCAGAGTGAAAGGGCACTGCCAAGAAACAAGTGACTAATAAGGGGGACTATATATGAAAAAGAGAATGGTTTGTATTGTTTTATTATTGTTAATGTCGGTCAATCTGACAGCCTTTGCAGATGTAAACTATACAGATGTAAAAGAAAGTGATTATTTCTATACAAATGTGTTGTTTGCAACTGAAAAGGGAATTATAAATGGTATAGGAAATGGTGAGTTTAATCCACAAGGCACTTTGACAGTAGCACAGGCTATTAAAATATCTGCTTGTATCAATGCCAATTTCTATGAAAAAGATATGCCTTATGATGGTGGAACACATTGGGCAGACAGTTATTATTACTATGCTGTGGAAAATGGCATTATAAAGGAAACTGACTTTGCAAAGGCTGATTTTGATAAGCCTATCACAAGGGGCAGGCTTTTTTATATCTTTGCCAACACTCTGCCTGATAGTGAATACATAGCGATAAATGAAAAAGAAAATGCACCTGAAAGCTCTATGACAGACTATATTGAAAAGCTGTTTTGCGCAGGCATTATAACAGGAAATGAAAATGGCTTTGAACTTGAGAAGAATATCACAAGAGCAGACACAACTATACTGATTTCAAGAATGTGCGCTTATTCAAGAAGACAGATGGTTTTAGAGCCTATGGCTCAGTAGGAAGCTGATACATGCATTAAAAAAGAGTCGATGTTTAACATCGACTCTTTTTTTATAGCCTTACGGCAGGGGCGTAATATCAATACAGTCAAAACCGGATAAGAAATCCTTTAAGAAGCTGTAAATGCTGTCTAAGCATTCCTGCGTATCACACTGGATGTCCAGCGGCATCAACGGGTCATGAAGAGACAGACGGAGCAGGAACCAACCGTCACCGATGTTCACACGAACACCTTCAAAGTTGGGCTCTTCTAAGCTCATATTGTCAGATGCCTTAACAGCTTCTGAAAGAGCGTCTAAAATCTTTTGTCCACATTCTTTAAAGTTTTCACAGGTTAAGTTCAGACGATGGCCTGCAGCCAGCTTGGGCTCTTTTAAGGTGGCAATGAGCTCGGTGAGCTTTCTGCCCTCGACGCGCATATTAACAGCCTTAATTAAAAGCTTTGTTACAAGGTAAGCACCGTCATCTAAGAAATAGTTTTCAGCAAGTGCAGCGTGGCCGCTGGTTTCAATGGCCAGGGGGCAATAAGCGCCTTCTTTATTTAAGCGTTTTGCTTCATTAATAACGTTTTTGTAGCCACGTTTAAATCTGTGGTGAACACCGCCTAAATCCTTCTGAATGAACTCAGCAAGACCGGTAGAGGTAACAGAGTCTGTTACGATGGTGCCTTTCTTTTCTTCCAATAAAACGGCAGAAATCAGAGCGATTAAGCGGTTTTTGTTGATTTCGCCGCCCTTATCGTCAACAATAGCGGCACGGTCAACGTCGGTATCAAAGATAACACCTAAGTCAGAGCCGGAGTCTAAAACAGCCTTGGAAATAGCTGCCATAGCCTCTTTGTCTTCAGGGTTGGGGATGTGGTTGGGGAAGGAACCGTCAGGCTCTAAGAAGCAGCTGCCGGAAACGTCAGCACCCAGAGGCGCCAGAACCTTTTCAGCATAGAAACCGCCGGCGCCGTTACCGGCATCCACAGCAATTTTCATACCGGCAAAAGGTTTGTCAAGATCTGTACCCTTCTTAATAATGCCGGCAATTTGCTCAGCATAGCGGGATAAGTAGTCAAAGGTTTTCACTTCGCCTGCCTTTTTGGGGTTGAAGGTATAGCCGTCTTGAGCGTATGTTAAAATTTCAGTGATGTCAGCACCCTCTAAGCCCCCTTCACGGGTAAAGAATTTAAGACCGTTGCGGTTAAAGGGCAGATGGCTGGCGGTCAGCATAATAGATGCAAAAATGCCAAGCTCTTCATCAATTGTGCTCATAAACATTGCCGGGGTAGTACACAGAGCAAAGTCATACACATTTGCGCCGGTAGCGGTAATGGCACGGAGGCAGGCATTTTTAATGCGCTGTGCCGATACGCGGCTGTCGTGACCGATAGAAATGGTAATTTCTTCAGCCTTTACCTGATATTTTTCCTGCAGAAAGGCAACAAAGCCTGCGGCTATTGCCTCAACAACGGGGTCTGTTAAATTAATTTCAGCGCCGGGGATGCCTTCGCTTCCCACACCGCGGATGTCACTGCCGTTTTTTAAGGCAGCCCATTCTTTCGTCAGCATTTACATCATTCCTTATCTATAAATTACATTAGTATCAGTATATCAAATTATTATATAAAAAGCAAGAAAAAAAGACTGCCGATTTTAAAATCAGCAGTCTTTATGATTTTATTATTCTTCAGTAGCAGGAGCTTCTACAGCATCGCCGATGGTGTTTACAACTTCATCGGTGTAAGAGGTGGGTTCAGCATCCTCTGCTTCAACTGCAGGTGCTTCTTCCACAACAGGTTCTTCTACAGGCAGAAGAGCACGAATGGAAAGAGCAATCTTCTTGTTCTCCCAGTCAATGTCAACGATTTTAACGTCAACTTCCTGACCGATGGAGAGCTCGTCCTGAGGTTTGCCGATGCGCTTGTTAGCAATCTGAGAAATGTGAATCAGACCGTCAACGGTGGGCATAATTTCAGCAAATGCGCCGAAGGGCAGCATGCGAACGATTTTAGCAGAAACAACATCACCAACGTTTAATTTGGATTTAGCAATTTCCCAGGGATTTTCTAAGGGGTTTTTGTAACCTAAAGAAATCTTCTTGGTGTCTTCTGCAATGTCTTTAATGTATACTTCAATGCTGTCGCCAACGCTGACAACATCAGAAGGATGCTTGATTCTTGCCCAGCTCAGTTCAGAAATGTGAACTAAACCGTCAACACCGCCGATATCAACGAAAGCACCAAAGCTTGTGAGAGATTTTACGATACCGGTGTATTTTTTGCCAACTTCAGCAGCTTCCCAGAAAGCTTTTTCAAGCTCTTGCTTCTGAGCCATTAAAACAGTCTTGATGTTACCAACGATCCGCTTTCTGCCTTTGTTGATTTCTAACACTTTAAAGGGAACGGTTTTACCAACCAGTTCATTTAAGTCGGTGAGGTAGCGATCGTTTGCAAGTGATGCAGGAACGAATACGCGGAAACTTTTATATGTAACTATAATACCGCCATTAACAACGCCGTCTACTTTCCCTTCCAGAATATCGCCGTTTTCGCGAGCTGCTTCGATTGCATCCCATGTTTTAAAGGAATCAAGCCGCTTTTTAGAAAGGGTGATTTTGCCTTCTACGTCATTAACACGGACAACATATCCTTGAATTTCGTCGCCAACCTTAACAATGTCTTCAGGGGTCAGGCTGGGATCGTCTGAAATCTCAGAAGCGGGGATAACACCGTCCTGCTTAACGCCTAAGTCCACGATAACTTCGGTAGGACCTACTTCAATTACAGTACCGGTTACGATATCTCCTGTGTTGATTGCTTTCAGAGATTCTTCTAAGAGTGTTGCAAAGTCTTTGTCTTGGTTTTCCATCTTGTTGATAGCCTCCTTAATTATAACTGCCGGTGTTGATGCACCTGCAGTAATTCCAACGCGCTTGTTTTGAAACCGCTTGATATCACCTAATGCCTCGATTGATTCGGCACAGTATGCTTCAGGGCAGACGCCTTTGCAAATCTGGTAGAGCTTTTGGGTGTTGGAACTGTTCTGCCCACCCAGGACCACCATTACGTCTACTTCACCTGCGAGCATTTGCGATTCAGCTTGTCTCTCTTCAGTCGCATTACATATTGTATCAAATATTACTGTGTTTTGGCAAGTTTTTTTTAAAAAAAATATTATTTTTTTGTAAATATTTTTGTTAAAAGTGGTTTGTGCCACAATACAGACCTTTTTTTCAGGGGGGAGGAGGGCTTCTGCCTGCTCTAAATTCTCAATAATAATGGCAGAATTATCGCACCAACCATTGATGCCGATAACCTCAGGATGACGGCTGTCACCAATGATAATAATCTGGCACCCTTCTGCGTGGTGGGTGCTCACTAAGGTGTGAATTTTTTTCACGAAGGGGCAGGTCAGGTCAAGATAAGGGATACCACGGTTTTCTAGCTCCTGATACACACTTTTGGGAACGCCGTGGGTGCGTATGATAACCGTGACATCATCCTGCAGATTATCTAAAGAATCAATCACGCCAACACCTTTTTCTGCAAGGTCGCTGACAACCTGTGCGTTATGGATGATGGGACCCAGGGTACAATATTTTTTGCCGTCTTCTTCGGCGCATTGATAGGCACGGTCAACAGCACGGGCAACACCAAAGCAAAAACCGGCGGTTTTGGCTACTCGAATATCCATGTAGATGTCTCCTTTTTCTCGGGTTTATCACCATAGCCTGCCATATACAGAATATGCTCAAGCAAATAGTCACTGGCTTCCTGCTGTTCACTGCCTGAAAGCTTTTCTCCGGTTTTGCTTTTGAGATACATAGGCTTGCCGATATCCACATTCACTCTTGCTAAAAAGCGATACTTGCCGGAAAGAGCTACAGGCAAAATGGCTGCGCCGGTTCGGTCAGCCAGCATGGCAACGCCGGCTTTGGCTGTATGCTCTTCACCGGGAAGCACCCGCCGGCCTTCAGGGAAAAGCGCAAAAGCCTTTTGCGCCTTTAAGGCAGATAACGCCGCTTTAATGGCACCTAAATCATTCTTACCTCTCGCCACGGGGAAAACCCCTGCCCATTTTAAAATCCACTTTAAAACGGGGATATCAAACAACTCTTTTTTTGCCATAATGGTCAGCTGGCGGGGCAGGCAAACTGCCACCACAGGACCATCCCACAGGCTTTTGTGGTTCATGGCAACAATAACGGCACCCTCTTTTGGCATATTCTCTTTGCCGGTGACCTTTAAGCGGAAAATCAGGTGCATAAAACCGCAGGCGATTTTGCGGAAAATAGAAAATAACATAGAATCAGAGCCTTTCTTCAATGATGGTGATCAGATGTGACAGAGATTCTTCAAAGTTCATCTCTGAGGTATCTACCAAAATGCTGTCTTCAGCCTGTTTTAAAGGTGAAAATGCACGGGTAGAATCATTTTTATCACGGAGTAACAGCTCTGCTAAAACATCCTCATACTTGCAGGCTTCGCCACGCTCAGTAAGTTCAAGAAAGCGACGTTTTGCCCGTTCTTCGGGGCTTGCTGTTAAAAAGATTTTAATGGGGGCATCCGGCAAAACATAGGTGCCGATGTCGCGCCCGTCCATAATGACATCACGGGTTTCGGCAAGCTTCCGCTGCATTTCTACAAGGCGGATACGCACCTCGGGGATGGCAGAAACATCTGACGCAGCCATAGATATTTCAGGGGTGCGGATAAGAGCGGTAACATCTTCGCCGTTTAAAATGATTTTCTGGCCGGCACTATCAGGAATTAAATCAATGGTTGCGCTATCCACAATACTGATAGCAGCCTCAGTATCTTCTTTAATGTTAATGCCCCTGCGAACGCATGCAAGTCCTGCTGCACGGTACATAGCACCGGTATCAATGTAAACCAGATTGAAGTGCTTAGCAAGTTTTTTAGAAAGTGTACTTTTTCCGGCACCGCCGGGACCGTCAATTGCGATTTTCATATGTAACCTCCTACACAGGTTCTATTGTAAAAAATTCAAAAGTATATTTTGATGATACATAACGGAAATAACACGGGATTCAAGCACCAGTTCAAGGGCTGTTTGCAAAGGTTTTACAGTTGCCCCAAGGGTGAAAAGCGTCAGAATCATATAGATAACCAAAATGCCGTAAACCGCGCCGAGCATACCGCCAAAGAGCTTGTTTGCAGAACGCAGAACAGGCAGACGCGAAATCAGGTCAAGAAAATGAGACAGCAAAAAGACAAGCAACTTTACCAAAATAAACACAATAATGGCACTCAAAACATTGAGGGTGACGGTTGTCACACTGTCTGCAAGCTGCTTCTGAACACTGAGTGCGGTTTCTTCAGCTTCATCTGTGATGGCTTTTGTCATCATCTTCGGCAAGGGCAGAGAAGAGGCGACCTCTTTAGCCTTGGCCTCAGTGACATCTTCATTTACAAGTATTTCATAAGCACTTTTGTGCACATAGTCGCCGATAAAACTCTTTTCTAACAATCCGGAAACCGGAGACGACAGCAGAAAAGCCAGAATCAGGGCAATGACAAAAGAACTCAGACTGAAAACGCCTTGCATAAAGCCTTTCCGTGTGCCCCAGATGATAAAAAGCAAAACAATTAAGATGCCAATGATATCAGCCAGATTCATACAGAATCCTCCTCTAATGAAGCTCAATCATTTCAGCACCGGAAGCAGTGATACCGATGCCTTTTTTATTACTGCCGAAAAAGGCAAAATCGCGTAAGTCAAAGTTTAAGTTGATCTGCCGCTTTTCCTGACAGTGACTGTCTAAAAGAGACATGGTTCTGCCGTTATTTAAGATAATGGTTCCATCCCTGACATCTAAATAATCGAATTCCTGCATAACAGAAAAGCTACCGGTGTTTTTGCCTTTATGGTTGAAGGTTTTAATTTCAGCCACACCTGTGTTTTCAGATGCACCGGAGAAAACCAGAACCAGCATATCGCCGTCTAAGGCGTACCCTTGCAGCACGCGCTCGTTATAGGCAGCAGTACCGACACATTTGCCGTAGTTGTTATAGATGTGTGCGTTGGTTGTGCCAATGCAATACAAATGACCGCCACTGTACCGGACGATGGAGAACATATCTTTTTCATAAGTGTCATTCGTAAAAGGCTTTTCTTTTGCCGTGTTAAACATAATAATCTGGTTTTTAATAATGCCCTCATCGGTGTTCAACGCCGAAACGGTAATATCCTTGTTGTTGTCAGAAACATCAGCTGCAATGACAGATAAGTTACCGGAATTCCACTTAAACAGCTCTTTGCCGCTATCGTTATAAACCGTGACGGCACATTTATGCAGGTTGCTTTCTGTTACAAACAGCGCATACCCGTTCTTGTTCAGGGCGGCGAGAAGAATATTCTCTTCAAGGGTGTAAGAGTTTTTAACTTTCGTGCCGTTATAGATGACGGCATTTTTGCCGCCTGCATCATAAAGCAAAACAAAAGAACCCTTAGAGGCCACTGTCGGATGGGCGAATTTTAAGGAAATATCCTCCTTGAGTTCACCTTTGGAATTAAGAATTTTTAAATTCTCGGTACTGTAAAAGAACACGGAGTTATCCGTCACAATGTTTTTATATGTAACGCCGGGATCCAACTCAAAGTCTAAAGACGTAATGGTCGGCTGGTTGTTGACAGCAACCTTTTTTTCAGAGCCGACAATTTTGTTTACAAAAAACAGTATCAGCCCAATGATGAGAAGTGCCGCCAGAGTAATGGCAACGCCGATTAAAACACGGCGAAACGTATTCGGTTTATAAAAAAGAGGACTTCTCATTGCTTCACATCCTTTATCTGAATTTCGTCAGCATATTCTGCACGCAGTAAGGTAAGACCGTGAGCGGGCGCCGTCATACCGGCACGGGTGCGGTCTTTTGATACAATAATGTCAGGTATGTCGTCAGGGTCAATCTTGCCCTTGCCGACGGCAACCAAAGTGCCGGAAATAATACGCACCATGTTATACAAAAAGCCGTTTCCTGTAATGCGATAGGTGAGCAGGCCGTCCTGCTCTGAAAAAGAGGACTCAAAGATGGTGCGGGTGAAGGTTTTTGAACTGCCACCCTGAGCCATAAAGCCTGAAAAATCGTGACTGCCTAAAAAACAGCCGGCTGCTTTTTGCATATTTGCAAGGTTTAACGCCTGAGGCACGTGCCAGGCATAGTTTCTGTAAAACACGTTGCCGTGGGGAGTGGTGTCAATGCGATAGAGATAGGTTTTTTGCACAGCGTCAAACCGGGCGTTAAAGTCCTCATCGCAGGGCTCTGCGCCAATAACCCGAATATCCTCCGGCAGGAGTGCATTTGTGCCGCGAAACAGTCTGTAAGCATCTATTTCATTTTCAAGATGTACGTTTGCGGTAAAACAGGCAGCGTGAACCCCTGCATCTGTCCGGCTGACACCCACGGTGGAAACCGCCTCGCGGGTGATGACTGACAAAGCCTTTTCAAGCTCACCCTGAATGGTGACTGCATTATTCTGGCGTTGCCACCCGGCATAGTGAGTACCGTCATACATAAGTTTGAGTCTGTAATTCATACATAACCTCTTTATAAGAAAAATCTGAGGACCATAACAGCGGCAAAGACCACAAGAAAGATGCAGGCGGCGATCAGATCAATGCCGGCAAAGTGAATCTCGTTCAGTCGGGTTCGCAAGGAGCCGCCCTGATAACAGCGGCTTTCCATGGCAACGGCTAAGTCGTCTGCCCGGCGAAAGGCACTGATAAACAAGGGTATGAGCATAGGTGCTAAAGCCTTTACACGGCGAATCAGCGAGCCTGACTCAAAATCGGCACCTCTTGCTTTTTGTGCCTTCATAATTTTGTCGGTTTCTTCAATCAGTGTGGGGATAAACCGGATAGCAATGCTCATCATCATAGCAAGCTCAAAGGTAGGAAGCCCCAGTTTTGCAAAGGGCGACAACAGCTTTTCAATGCCGTCCGTCAGTGCAATGGGGGAGGTGGTATAGGTTAAGGCTGAACTTGCAAAAATCAACAGCACCAACCGAAGCGCCATTTTGCCGGCCAAAATAAGACCCTCAACAGTTATAGGCGTCTGATAGCCGAACAGCTCAATTTTTGTTCCTGTGGTTAAAAATATGTTTAAAATGGCTGTAAAAATGATGACGAATAAAATCGGTTTCAAGCCCCGGATATAAGTTTTTAAGGATACCCGGGAAAGCAGGGCGATAGTCAACGTGAGCAGTGTAACCAAACCGCAGGTGAGGGCGCTGTCTGCCAGAAAAATTGCGACAATGAGTAAAACCAGCAGTAAAAGCTTTGTTCGGGGGTCTAAGCGGTGTATGGGTGAGTTAATGGGGAAATATTGACCTAAGGTGATGTCGTTCAGCATGGTTTGTCACCTCCGGCATTTTTTCCGGCAAGCATCAGTTGAATGGTTGCCTTTGCTTTTTCAATGGTATAAATGCTGTTATCAAAGCGAATGCCACGGCGGCGAAGCTCACAGATAAGTTCCGTAATCTGAGGCACATCCAGCCCCATAGCACGCAGGGCATCTGCCTGTGCAAAAATATCAGCAGGCTTGCCGTCTAAGGCGACGGCGCCTTTGTTCATAACAATAATCCGTCCGGCAATCCGTGCCACATCTTCCATCGAGTGTGAGACGAACAGAACGGTCATTTTCCGCTCTAAATACAGGGCGCGAATCTGTGTCAGAATCTCTTCGCGGCCTGCCGGGTCAAGTCCGGCTGCCGGTTCATCTAAAATTAAAACATCCGGTCGCATAGCTAAAACACCGGCAATGGCAACACGGCGCTTTTGACCGCCGGAAAGCTCAAAGGGAGAGCGGTTCATATATTTTTCAGAAAGCCCGACATGGTGCATGGCTTCCTGCACTCGTTCATCAATTTCGTCCTGAGGAAGGTTCATGTTTTTAGGACCGTAGCTGATGTCCTTATAAACCGTTTCTTCAAACAGCTGATGCTCAGGGTATTGAAAAACAAGGCCCACCTTCTGGCGCAACTTTTTCATATCGGCACCCTTTGCGGTAATATCTTCACCACCGATGGTGATGGTGCCGCTGCTTGGCTTTAATAGGCCGTTTAAATGCTGAATCAGGGTAGACTTGCCCGACCCTGTGTGCCCGATGATGCCGACAAACTCACCATCGGCAATTGACAGGCTTACATTCTTTAAGGCTTGCTTTTCAAAAGGGCTGCCTTCCATATATACATAATTTAAACCGGATATTTCGATAGACATAGTATTACTCCCGTTTATAAGCTAGCGCAAAAGCTCTTCCAGCGCATCGGCACATTCCTCGACGGTTAAAATATCACCGGGTAAGGAAGCGCCGGATTTGTTTAATAAATAGCAAAGCTCGGTGACCTGAGGTACATCCAGCCCCAGATTTTTAAGCTGCTTGACTTCTGAAAAAACCTTTTTTGGCACATCATTCATCACAATTTTGCCTTTATGCATAACCACTACACGGTCTGCCTTTACAGCCTCTTCCATATAGTGTGTGATGAGTACGATGGACATTTTCTTTTCATTTTTTAATTTTAAAATGGTGTCAATAACCTCTTTGCGGCCTTTTGGGTCAAGCATAGCGGTAGGTTCATCCAAAACAATGCACGCCGGCTCCATAGCAATGACACCGGCAATGGCAACACGTTGCTTTTGCCCACCGGATAAAAGGTGTGGTGCGTGACGCCTGAGGTCATACATATCAACGGTTTTTAAGGCCTCATCAACCCGCTTGCGGATTTCCTCAGAGGGGACGCCTAAATTTTCAGGCGCAAATGCCACATCTTCTTCCACAACGGTGGCAACAATCTGATTGTCAGGGTTCTGAAAGACCATTCCTACAGTTTTTCGGATATCCCAATAATATGCTTCATCTTTTGTATCCATACCGGAAACATACACCATACCACCGGAGGGGAGAAGCAAGCCGTTAAAATGTTTGGCGAGGGTAGACTTACCGCATCCGTTGTGACCCAAAACGGCAACAAACTCACCGGGTGCGACAGAAAAGTCAATATCGTCCAATGCAAATTTCAGTTCTTCCGACTCTGCGGCGTTATAAGCATAGCGCAGATGCTCCGTTTTAATCATATTGTCCATCCTTTGTGTTATCTGATTTGACCGTTGCCGTAAATGATATGCTTGGTAGAAGTCAGCGCCGTCAGCCCCATGGGACCGCGGGCGTGAAGTTTTTGGGTACTGATACCAATTTCGGCACCGTAGCCGAATTCATTACCGTCGGTAAAGCGGGTAGAGGCATTTACATACACAGCGGCGGCATCAATTTCATCCAAAAAGCGGTTTGCAGCAGCATAGTCAGAGGTTACAATCGCCTCGGAATGCCCTGTGCCGTGCTCATTAATGTGGCTGATGGCTTCGGTTAAGCCGTCCACTACCTTGACGGATAAAATATAGTCATTATATTCTGTGTAAAAATCTTCGTCTGATGCTTTTTTAGCTTCAGGTAAAATCTCACAGGTCTTTTCGCAACCCCGGATTTCAACGGAGAAGGGGCGCAGCGCCTCTGCCAGCATCGGTAAAGTCGCTTCTGCAATACAAGCATCAATGAGCAGCGATTCAGCCGCGTTGCATACAGAGGGACGGCTGGTTTTGGCATTGACTAAAATGTCCCTTGCCATAACTGTGTCTGCTGTTTTTTCAATGTAAATATGGCAGTTGCCGGTGCCTGTTTCAATCACGGGGACAGAGGCGTTTTCTACCACAGCAGAAATCAGACCCTTGCCGCCACGGGGAATTAAAACATCTAAATAATCGGATAAGCGCATCAGCTCTTTGGCGGTTTCTCTTGAGGTATCTCTGACAAGCTGCAGACTGCCTTCAGGGAAGCCGGCTTTTGTCAGCGCCTCATTCATAATATCAACTAAAACAGAGTTAGAACAAATCGCCTCGCTGCCACCGCGCAAAATGCAGGCATTGGCGGTTTTTAAACATAAAACGGCCGCATCCACCGTAACGTTGGGGCGGGCTTCATAAATAATGCCGATGACACCTAAAGGCACGCGCTTTGTGCCAATGACAAGACCGTTGGGGCGTTTAGTCATACCCAACACCTCACCAACCGGGTCGGGCAGGGCGTTAACCTTTAACACGCCGTCAGCCATATCACAGATGCGTTCTTTGGTTAGCGTCAGGCGGTCCACCATGGCAGACGAGCCGCCACGGGCGAGAAAGGCATCCACATCTTTTTTGTTTTCAGCCAAAATTCTATCGGTATTGGCTTTTAAAGCCTCAGCCACAGCTAAAAGTCCGGCGGACTTTGTTTCGGCACTGAGGTTTGCAAGTGTGAGGCTGGCTTTTTTTGCTAATTTTCCCATTTCTGTCAGCATGTGGCATCCTCCTTTTGATGACCCTTAAACAAGGTGCCCACCTGTTTGCCTTCTAAGATATCATAGATAACAGCCGGCTGGTTGCCGTTTGTGATGACCATGTTAATGCCGGCTTCCATAACCGTTTTTGCGGCAATCAGCTTGGTGGTCATACCGCCTGTGCCACGGGCAGAGCCGGCAGAACCTGCAATGCTGAATAATTCATCTGTTACTTCGCTGACTTCGTCTAACAGCTGTGCATCCTCTGATTTATGGGGGTCAGAACTGTAGAGCCCGTCAATGTCTGAGAGGATGATTAAAAGGTCTGCGTCAATCAAGGTTGCAACCATGGCAGACAAGGTATCGTTATCGCCAAACTCAATTTCTTCGGTTGAAATGGCGTCATTTTCATTAACAATAGGGATGACACCCCATTCAAGCAGGGTGTTGAAGGTGGTGGTGGCGTTTTTCTTGCGCTGTTCGTCCTCAATGACGTTTTTAGTTAAAAGCACCTGCGCCACATCGCAGCCATATTCGCCAAACAGCTTACCATAAATGCTCATCAGCTCGCTTTGACCGATGGCAGAGGTAGCTTGCTTTTCACGGGTTGTTTTTGGCTTTTCGGCAAAGCCCATCTTACCCATGCCAACGCCAACAGCGCCGCTTGACACTAAAATAATCTCTCTGCCTTCGTGGCATAAATCTGCCAGCGTTCTTGCCAGAAGATCAATTTTACGCAAATGAATGCGACCGGTGGAATAGGTCAGAGAAGAGGTCCCCACCTTAACGACAATGCGCTTGGCGTTTTTTAATTTTGAAATGGAAGTTTGCATATTTATCACCTGTTTTATCTCGTATGTATTATATGGATTGGCGGTCTTTGTAGACTTCTTTATATACATCCTCTAATCGGGTTACGGATTTTTGAACCGTATACTGTTGTGCGATTTTCTGACCGGCAGCTTCGCCGATGATAGAAGCAAAATCCGGATTGCAAATCAGCCGGAGCATAGCCAGCGCCATTGAGGTGCTGTCGGCATAGTTTACCAAAATACCATCTTCGTTATCCGTAATGAGCTCACAGTTACCGCCGACGCGGGTGGCGATGATGGGCTTGGAAAGGCTCATTGCTTCCATCAGCGAAAGGCTCATCGCCTCAAACTTTGAAGCATTTACAACAATATCGATAGCGCTTAAAAGCTCAGTTACATCATCCACAAAGCCTGTAAAGATAATGTGGTTCTCAAGCCCGTAGCGGCCGATGCGTTCTTTCAACTCTTGTTCCATACTGCCGGCGCCCACAATGATGAACTTTGCTTTAGGATATTCCTTTACAACCTGCCAGGCGGCTTTGATAAAATATTTATGCCCTTTATCCGGGTCCAGACGCCCGAAAATGCCGAGCAGAATTTCATCATCCTTAACATCGTAGCGATGACGGATATAGGAAATTGCTTCGTTGGATGCACGGCGAATCGGTACAATGCTTGTGCCGGCGATTCTGATTTTGTGTTGGGGGATGCCGCTGTCAGCCAGATTGCTTGCAGCAGCTTCTGATACTGCAATGTAGTAGTTGCAGGAAGGGTTGTGCAACAGGCCGTTAACCATAGCCCCCAGACTTTGCTCGGGGAAGGTGATACGATGCTGTGTGCCAATAACAACAGGCACCTTTGCCTTTTTGCCGGCAATGCAGGCAGAGGGGCAAGCGTGGGTTTGTACAATGTGCGGTTTGATTTTTAAAAATATGTCCTTTAAGCCGTTGACGCACTGTTTGTCATAGTTCTTGGCGGAAATATACGGAGATTCAATCAGTGTTACATCTTCTATAGCGCTCACAGCTTCAACCAGCTTACAGTTTTGTGGCAGGATTACTGTGACGCGGAACAGAACACGGTCAAAATTTTCAAGATAATTTAAAAGATATTTTCCTGCATCGTCAATAATAGCCTCAGAAAGTACCTGCACTACATGTGTCATCTGTGAACACCCCCGTTAGTATTTTGCACTGTTGCGTTAAGGTCAAAAAATCGACAAAAAATTATTTTTGCCTGAGTTTGTACCTAAAAATAATTATACAGATTATATTATATAACTAAATGCGCTAAAAGTCAATAAATTTACTATGGTTTTGCGGTAAAAACAATAAAAAAACCGTGCCTTTAAAATAGCACGGTATACGGAAATATTTGTTTACAATAAAGACAGTTGCTGAGAGTCGGCGCCATCCAGCAAAAGGACTGAAATCCCTGACTTTTCAGCATAATTTACGGTGTATTTTGTGCCGCCACGGTTTTGCTCTAAATAGGCCAGCAAGCAAGAGGCTGAATCCACCAAAAAACGGTTTCGCCTTTGCATACAACCGTTGTCATAATCCTCGGCTGTGTATACAATCTTATCGGCAGCAGCAACCAGTTGACGATAGACCTCTTTTTGCCCGCTTGACCAATACTTATCCTGATTTTTGCAGGGAAGAACCATACAAAGATGGATGTGGGGAAATTCATTCTTTAAGCTGATTACAGTTTGGGCGGCAAGTTGGTCAAACCCTAAGGCGCCACCGGAACAAAAATCAGTATAGCCTTTTTCAATCAGTGAGCGAACTGCAGAGTTAAGCTGTTTTGTCAATGCATCCCTCCGGCAGCTTCTGATTATTCTGTGGCCGGTAAAAGAGCAGGTTGTTTCTCGTTTCATAAGCCCTCCCGTTGGTGGTTTGCCGTCTTAAAAAATAGAGTGCAGGGACTTAATCACCTTGCCGAGAATTTTAAAAGACTGTTCATTCGGGTTGACAACAACAGGGCGGTAAACCGGATTGCTGCTTTCGCTTTCAAGCAATACAAACTCACCCTGACGGAAATAGCGGCAGAAAAATGCCGGATTATCTTCAAGGGCAACAGCGATAATTTCACCGTCGTCAGCATAGTCCTGTTCACGGATAATGGCAATACTGCCGTCAGGAAGGGCGGCGCGGTCCATTCTGTCGCCGGAGACTTTTAAGCCGAAAATCTCACCTTCACCAACGAATGAGGTTGAAAAAATAAATTCATGAATGGGGACAGTGTGGGTTGTTAAATTAAGATACACAGGGACTGTTTTTTGAGTGAAAGAGACGGTAGGCTCTTCACCAAGAGTGTTAGCCGGTGCGGGAGATTTTTTTTCAATGCAAGCTTTAAGATCATCAAAAGTAACGTTTGGATTTGTAAGATCGTCAGATTTCACACCGTAAAAACTTGCCAGCTGATCTAAGGTTGCACGGGGTGGCTTTGTATAACCGGTTTCGTGATTGGAGATGGTGGTTTTGCCCACGCCCAGCATTTGTGCCAGTTCGTCTTGATTCAGACCCTTATATTTTCTGAGCTTTTTTAACTTAAATTCGAGACTGTTCATAAGATGCGCTCCTTTGTTTTTTGATTGCACACATAGTTCAGAAATAGATAATCTGTTTGACATATACCGATTATAACATAAAAAAAACTAAAATTCAACAAAAAAATGTTTCAATTTGTTTCAATTTGAAAAAATGATTGATTTTTTTATTCTTTTTATTTTAAAAATACAACTTACAGACTTAAAAATACAATTAGCGGCAGGCAGTTATTCCGCTTTTTACGACGCTGTCTTGCGCCCATAACAGATATACAAACAAAAAAAGAGCTATGCAAATGCACAGCTCTTTTTTGTCTTAATGTATAATTCTTCTTGCTGCATAATAGCAATTGTTATAGTAACCGGTTGTGATGCTGGTATATTTGACAACATCGCCGGTCTGCGGTGCGTGAATCATCATACCGTCACCGGCGTAAATGCCAACGTGATTGACATAAGTATTACCGGCACGCATAAACAGAACCAGGTCACCGGGGCGCAGCTCTGACTTGCTGACGGGAACACCGTTTGCAAGCTGGTCGTGGGCGACACGGTTAATGTTATAGCCCAACTGACGGTATATGTAAGAGGTGAAACCGGAACAGTCAAAACCGGAAGGGCTTGAACCACCATATACATAAGGAACGCCTAAATACTGTTTGGCAAGCTGAACCACACGGTCGCCACCGGAAATATTCCCGCGGGAAGCAATATCTTCAGCACGGGTGCTGACATAGTCGCCGCAAATGTAGCCTTCAACACCATTGGGGCGTTTGTACATATACCAGTTACCGTATTTGCCGTAAAAGGTTAATGTAATTCCTTTAGATGCCTGCGTGAGAATCTCACGGTCGGTTCCGGCACCGGCGCGAACATTTACATTATCACCGGTAATGACGCCGGTACAGGGGAAAGTTTCCGCCACGACGGTCATAGAAAAGCCGCTGACAAGTAGCACAAAAGCGCTAAGTGTTGCAATCAGTTTTTTGTTTATTTTCATAAAAAATTTTCCTCCGAAAGGTAATTCGTAAAAAGTTATTACGAACTTGTTACAATTTGTATTATACAGGAGCACAACATAATTGTCAACCCTTTTTAAAACTTTTTTAACAATTTCGTTAAAAATTCGGTGTGAAATTATATAATTTTTACCAGGTACTTTTGTCGGAATCTTGCATTTTTTTTGGTTCTGTGGTATTATAGCTGAGTGCATATATTATAATTTTATAAACGTATGCACGCCCTTTACTGATGAATCGTATATAAATGAGGTGAAGCAAGTGAGCTATTCAACATACCTGTTTGATTTTGACGGCACTTTAGTGGATTCTATGCCGGCATATATCGGCGTTATGTTACGGATTTTAGATGAAAACAATATCTCTTATGAAAAAGATATAGTCAAAATTATTACACCTTTAGGATATGTGGGAACAGCAAAATATTTCAAACAACTGGGCATTACTACGGCTGAAGAGGAGCTGGTTGCTTTAATGAACCGTTATGCCTATGAGGAATATGCCTGTCATATCCCCGCTAAGGACCATGTTGTATCGACCCTTTCGGCCTTAAAGGAAGCCGGAGCAGACCTTCACGTGTTAACGGCAAGTCCCCATAAGGTGTTAGATGTCTGTCTGAAACGGCTGGGTATTTACGGTTTGTTTGAAAATGTTTGGTCCTGCGATGATTTTAACACCACCAAAGCTGATCCTGCCATTTATACCATGGCAGCAGAGAAAATCGGCAAACCGGTGGGTGACATTCTGTTTTTAGACGATAATCTGGGCGCTGATAAAACTGCAAAAGCTGCAGGTATGAAAGTTTGTGGTGTATATGATGCTTCTTCTGCAGAATATACTGATGACATCAAAGCCGTGACAGACCATTATATCAACGATTTTTCAGAACTGCTTGCTATATAAGCTATAAGGAGAGACAAAGGTGACGACAGTTATTTTAATCAGACACGGCGAAAGTGAAGCAAACCGAAAGAATGTTTTTGCCGGACATATTGACCCTGATCTGGAAGAACAAGGCTTGCGTCAGGCAAAGCTGACGGCGCGTTATGTTGCTGAAAATTATCAGGTGGATGCTGTTTATGCAAGCGATTTAACCCGCGCCAGTAAAACAGCGCAGTGCTTGGGTGAGCTTTTACAAATGCCGGTTATAAAGGAAAAAGGCTTGCGTGAGATTGACGCCGGCAAGTGGGAAGGTGTCAGCTTTAATGAAGTGCCGGTGCTGTATCCGGAAGAGTTCAGTGTATGGGTGCGTGACCTTGGAAGTGCTCGGTGCCCGGGCGGCGAAAGCGTCAGGGAGTTAGGCGCAAGAGTTTTTAAAACCCTGACAAGCATTGCAGAAAAAGAGGCGGATAAAACCGTTGTTGTCGCCACTCACGCAACGCCCATCCGTGCGATGCAGAGTATTGTGACAACCGGTGATGTTCGGGCGATGAAAGACATTCCCTGGGCGTCTAATGCCTCTCTTACTGTTTTTACTTATGAAGGCGGCAAATGGAAGCTTGTAGAGGCAAGTATTGACGGGCATCTGTCTGACTGCAAAACAGCTTTGCCCGATACCGTTTGACTGCCCGGTCTGTATGCATTATAACAGAAGCCGGGGCAAACAGCCTTTGTTTGTCCTGACTTCTGTTTTGCTTTGAGAAATTTTTTTTATTGAAAATCCACATTCAGTGTGGTATAATATCATCTGTCGTTTTTTGAAATAAACTGTCATTTTCTGACAGATTGCAGAGGGTGAGCTATTGAAAACTTTTTTACAAAATGCGCTGTCTCTTTTAAAAAAATATAATTTTATACTGTTTGCTTTTGTGGCACTGGTTCTGCCGGATGTTATGCTTAAACGTCTTGTGCATCCGGGCACTTTTACGGAAAACTTTGTTCCGATAACAGCAGGACTTTTTACGTTGGCGTGGGTATGTGTGATTCTGTTTTTATGTGTCATTCTGCTTTCAAAACGGTGGGGCAGAATTGTGTTTGCTGTCATTTCGGTGCTCTTTACGGTGTACGCTTTTAGTGAAAGTATGTATTATAAAATTTTTGATCAGTTTTTCTGGCTGAAAAGCATTGCGCTGGCAGGTGAAGGGGCTGACTATTTAAGCTATGTTTTTAAGTTGATGGATGCCAATATTATTGTATGCGTTGTTTTGGCTCTTGCTTCTATTGTGCTTGCTCTTGTTTTCTGGAAGGATGTAAAGGTTGGCATCAAAGCTAAATGTATTTTTATGCTTGTTCCGGTTTTGGTTATAGTGGCTGTTCATGTGTACCTGCAGCCTGTTTTTCAGCAGAATGCCATGAATCAGTGGGATACCTGGCGCAAGCCCAGAGCTGTGTATAAAAATTTTACTGATGCAAACCGCAGCTTTGAGATAACCGGCATTTATCAGTTTTTATATTTAAATGCCTATACTACCATTTTTCCCAATGAACGTTACACTGAGGAAGATTACAAAAAGGCAGAGGCCTTTTTTGAAGCAAAAGGCGAGATGCCGGTTCATGAATATACGGAACTTTTTAAAGGCAAAAATGTGATTGCCGTCATGATGGAGAGTATGGACGGCTGGGCGATTGATAAAAAAACAACACCGACATTGCATTATATGATGTCTAACGGCATCAACTTTTCAAATTATAATGCACCGCTGTTTGGCTCGGGCTTTACATTGGGGTCTGAGTTTGCCTTTAACACGGGTTATTACACGCCTCTTTCCGCTGTTAGTCCGGCTCATTTCAGCGGTAACAGCTATCCTTATGCGTTGGCAAATTTGTTCCGGGATGCAGGCTATGCCACCAATTCCTTCCATTTTAATGAGGCAACTTTTTATAACCGTGGCATTTTGCATAGGGCGTTTGGCTATGAAAAGTATAATGCATTTGAAGACTTTGGCTTATCCGGTGTTGAGGCAGAGCTTGACAGCAACATTTTGAAAAATGATGACATTTATAAAAAAATGACTGAAAAACAGCCGTTTTTCAGCTTTGTTATAACCTATTCGGCGCATCTGCCCTATACAGATGACAGCCCTAAATTGAAGCTTGCCAAAACCTATCGACCGGAATTGATTGACGAAACCATGCACCCCGAAGAAAACAGTATGCAGATTCTTGCAGCAGATACGGATGCTTTTTTTAAACAGCTTCTGACACGGCTGGAAGCAGACGGATTGCTGGAGGACACGGTTATTGTGGCATTTACCGATCATTTTTCTTATGGTATTTCGGATGAGGCATTATTATCAGAATGCAGGGGCGATGAACTGATTTATCGCGTTCCGGCGTTTATTTACGCAAAGGGCATAAAGCCTGTAAAAATTTCAAAACCCATGATGACAGCCGACTGGGCGCCCACTTTAGTGAATTTGTTTGGTCTGGACCGTGAGGGCGACTATCTGGGCAATGATATTTTAGACCCCGAAAACGATGGCTTTGTTTATTTTGAAAATTGGTCATGGATGGATTCTGAGCGCTACTATAATTTGTCTGAAGAGAAAGAGGAAGAGGAGACGGATTATATCCGAGAGCAGAACCAAAGGGTTAAAGCCAGCATGGATGCAAACAACATTGTCATTTTAGGCGATTATTATGCTAATTTTAAGTAAATGCCGGCACGAGTCATGTTGACTCTTTGGCGAATTATGTCATATTATGATTGACAGGCAAAAAAGTCTGTGCTATACTGAATTTATAAAATTAATTAAGGGGGACTTAATTATGTATTGTAAAAATTGTGGCGAAGCTCTGAACGAAGGTCAGGCAGTATGCGTGAAATGTGGTGTTAAAGTTGGTCAGGGTAGCGGTTATTGTGCTAACTGTGGTGCTACTTTAGCTTCTAATGCAGACGTTTGTATGTCTTGTGGTGTTGCTGTTAAAAAGTCAGCTGCAAGCAATTCAAATGAAAACCTGAATGGTCAGGACAAAATCGTTATGATTTTAATCTGTTTCTTCTTAGGCGGCCTTGGTATCCATAACTTTATGATGGGTGAAACCAAGAAGGGTGTACTGAAGCTTGTTTTGTTCCTTGTTTCATGTGGTAGTATCAGTAGCATCATTGCTTTAATTGATTTAATCAAGCTTGCAATGGGTAATTATGTAGCTGATCCTGAAAAGCTCATCTAATCAGGAGGTCATTATGGAGAATATGAACAATTCTGCACCGGCTGTGCAGCTTAAAACAAACAAAGGTTTATTAAAGTATATTCTTCTCTCTATTATTACTTTTGGTATTTATCCTTTAGTTGTTATGTCTTCTGTTTCGGATTCTGTCAATATTGCAGCCTCCAGATATGACGGTAAAAAGACAATGCATTATTGCCTTTTATATTTCATTGTAGCTCCGATTACCTTGGGTATAGGCGCTTTGGTATGGTACCATAATATTTCAAACAGAATCGGTGATGAACTTAGAAGACGCGGCATTGCCTATAGCTTTGGTGCTGCTGACTTCTGGCTTTGGAACATTTTAGGTTCCTTCATTCTTATCGGTCCTTTGGTATATACACACAAACTGTTTCGGGCTACAAACCTGATGTGTGCAAACTATAACATTAACGGCTGATAACTTTTTAAATGGTATTAAAAACGGCAACTTCTAAAAAGAAGTTGCCGTTTTTTTGTGTCTAAATTTCGTTGTGTGGCTTTTGCTTTGCCAGCCATTCTTTTTTGTATTCCTCTGAGACGGTTTCTGTTTTTAAAAACTTCAGCACATCGCACAGCTTTTTAACAGAATATTCTACCATAGCCTTGGCAATGCGCTCGTTCATACCCTCGTGCATATCGCCTTCTACTGAATTGGGGAAGTTTGCCATCCAGCTAAAGGGGGTATTAATGCGTTTAGAGGAAAATTCATCAAAGCGGTGGGTTGACTCACAGCTTTCCTGATTCATTTTGTCAAGTCGAACCGTTTCGGGGCGTACGCCGTAAACCCAACCGGTTTCAATAAAGTCAGCGTGACCGAACCGCTTTTTTTCATCGTTATATGCCTGCAGAATCTTGCGGTCTTCTGTGGTAAGGAATGAAAAGCCTTCATTCAGGATTTTTTTCGGTGTGGCAAAATCAGAGCCCAAAGAATAATCAAACACAGAATAGGGTGTTTTTTCATACAAAAGTCCGCGCATAAAATAAGAAATCATAGCCTGATTGCCACCGTGACCGTTATAAATCAGAATTTTATTAAAACCGTTTCGGTAAATTTCGCTGCAGGTCTCTTTTAAAATCTGCAGCCTGAGCTCTGGGCTGAAAATGACTGTGCCCAAAAATTCACCGGCACCGGTTTTTTCACCGAAATACATAGTGGGGAAAACGCAAACCGGCTCTATTTCAGCGGCACGCTTTGCAATTTCGGTTATGTGTATCACATCGGTTCCCACCGGCAGATGCTGCCCGTGTTTTTCTAAGCAACCCACAGGCAGAATACAAACTCCACCGGAGGTTTTTATTGCATCGCGAAACTCTTCTTCGCGCAAATTTTCCCATAACACAAATTATCACCCCTGTTGTATATTCCATACCTTTATTATACTATTTTTCCTGGCTTTGTCAATGCGAGAAAAATGAGAAAAAAGGGTTGTTTTTTAGTAGTCCCTGTGGTATAATCAAAAAGAACTATTTAGTTACTTTTTAGGAGGGCTCAAGATGATTCGTTTGGGTATTATCGGTGCAGGTAATTTCAGTTATACTCACAGACGTGCCATTCGTCAGGTCGATGGTTGCGAAATCTGCGGAGTCAGTGATTTGGTAGAAGAAAAAGCAACAGCACTGGCTGAAGGAACAGGTGCTAATGTATATACAGATTATCAGGAGATGCTGGCAAAGGAAAAGCCGGACGGCGTCATACTAAACCTGCCTCATTTTCTGCATAAGGACGTAACCATTGATTGTCTGGAGCGTGGCGTTCCGGTTCTGGTAGAAAAGCCTATGGCACTCAATACGGAAGAATGTGATGCCATGATTGCTGCTTCCCGAAAAACGGGCGTTCCTTTTGCAGTCGGCCATCTGGCGGGGTACAGCAAAGCCGGCCAGGAACTGAAAAAACTGATTAAAGAAGAATCCTTAGGCAAGTTGGTCGCTATGACGGAAATTCGCACCGCTAATTATTTTGCGAACCGCCCCAAATGGTTTTTGGATAAAAAGTTATCCGGCGGTGGCATTATGATGAATCTGGGTGCCCATTATGTAGATAAAATTCTGTACCTGACAGATGCGGAGCCGGAGGATGTTTATTCAGTCTTCAGCAACAAGGTGACGGATGATAACGTAGAAGCAACAGCACAGTTTTTGCTTCGCTTGCCCCAAAATGTCAGCGCATCCGGCACGTTTAGCGGCTGTGCAAGCTCTAACCAATGTGAAACGACCTTTTATTTTACAGACGGTGCGGCGCAAATCCGCTTGGGTTTAGAGCTTTGGATTTCTAAAGCAGGAGGCGCGTATGAGCCGGTTGTGGTGGGTGACCATACCGAGCTTATGGACGGTAATATGTGTAATCAGATTGTTGAATTTATGAAGCTGATTCGTGGCGGGGAAAATCACGCCACAACACCGGAACACGGCCGCCGTGTTATCTCTGTGCTGGAAAAGATTTTGAGCGAATAATAGCAATAAAAAAGACCGCTTTGGCGGTCTTTTTTATTGACTATAAGTGCGAATTATGATATACTGTATTATGGAATAAAATTTGTGTAAAGGAGCCAGTTTTATGAAAGCCATTGTTATCTACAAATCAAAATACGGCTCGACAAAAACCTATGCAGAATGGATAGCGGAAGCCCTTTCCTGCAAGGCGGTAGATACTAAAACTGTTAAAGTAGATGATTTAGATGGGTATGACACTATTATTTACGGCGGTGGTTTATATGCTGAGGTTATTGCCGGTGTCAGCCTCATTACAAAGAATCTGGATAAGCTGAAAGATAAGAAGTTGATTGTCTATTCAACGGGCATTACACCTCTTGATTGCAGAGATTATTATGACAAATTGGTTTTGGAGAAAAACTTTAAAGGTGACAGCCTTTCATACATAAAGGTTTTTAACTTTCTTGGCAAAATGATTTTGTCAGAACTGTCCCTTCCTCACAGAACGGCAATTCGCGCCCTCAAAAAGCTGATGAGCGGGAAGGAAAACCCCACAGAAATGGAAAAACTTTTAATTGAGCTTTGTGATGCTGACGGGGACTTTACAGATAAAAATGCCATTAGTGACTTAGTGGCATACGCAAAAAACTAGACGAAAAAACTGGAGAAAAATAATGCTGAAAAAACTATTTGCACCAACAGATTTAACACAGGGAACACCCTGGAAGGGTATCTTGCAATTTACCTTTCCTATGATTATCGGTAACATTGCCCAGCAGCTTTACAGCACTGTTGACAGTATTGTAGTCGGGCAGTATGTAGGCGACAATGCTTTAGCGGCAGTTGGCAGCGCTATGCCGATACTCAATATGCTGCTTGTGCTGTTTGTGGGCATATCAGCCGGTGTGAACATTATGGTCTCACAATATTTTGGGGCGAAAAACCGGGAGGGGCTTTCTTATTCTATTGGGAATGGCCTGACCGTTACGGCTATTGCTTGCCTGATTTTAATGTTGGCAGCAACGCCTCTTGTTAAGCCTATGCTGGTGATGCTGAACACCCCCGAAACGATTTTGCAGGGGTGCTACGAATACCTGATGATTTCTGTCATCGGTATTGCCGGTATGGCATACTACAACATTTTAAGTGGTATCATCCGTGGTATGGGCGACTCGGTTTCGGTTCTTATCTATCTTTTGGTTGCAACGGTGATTAACATAGGCCTGGATATTTATTTTGTTGCAGGTCTCAACATGGGTGTTGCCGGGGTTGCGCTGGCGACAGTAATTGCTCAGGGCATCTCTTCTGTCCTGTGCATTATCAAGCTTGCCAGAATGCGGCAGGAATTTGATTTTAAATCGAAATTTTTTGCACCCAAGGCACAATATGTAAAAACCATGATTCGGTTAGGGCTGCCTTCCGGCTTGACCCAGATGATAATGTCCTCTGCCATGATTGTGGTGCAGTCGCTGACTAATCAGTTTGGTGAACAGTTTATTGCGGCAAACGTTGTCATTATGCGTGTTGACGGCTTTGCTATGATGCCCAATCTTTCCTTCGGTATGGCACTCACGACCTACGCCGGTCAAAATGTTGGAGCAGGGCGTTATGACAGAGTTACCAAAGGTGCGGGGCAGGGAACCTTGCTTGCGGTTCTGTTTTCGACTGTCATCACAGGTGTTATTCTTTTATTCGGCAAAGGGCTGATGGGTGTTTTCACGGATACCCGTGAGCTTGTGGATCTAAGCTATCGGCTGATGCAGATTCTGGCTGTGGGTTACATTGCCGTTGCAGTGACCCAAAGCTTGTCTGGCATTATGCGCGGCGCAGGGGATACGGTAACACCAATGTGGATATCTCTTCTCACTACCGTTGTGGTGCGTGTTCCTTTGGCTTATGGCCTGTGTTATTTAACAAGAACCCCTGAGCTTCCCATCGGCAGACAGGAGTGTATTCAGATTTCTTTGGTGTCTTCATGGGTTTTAGGGGCACTGGTTACGACAATTTTTTATCGCTTAGGCAGATGGAAGAAAAAAGCGATTAAACAATAAAATATTATTAATATACAGGAGGATATTATGGCTGAGAATACAAAAGTAAAAGTAGAAATGGAAAACGGTGGTACCTTTACCATCGAGCTGTTACCGGAATTTGCGCCGGAAACAGCAGCAAATTTTGAAAAACTTGCAAGTGAAGGCTTTTATGACGGTGTTGTGTTCCACCGCGTGATTGACGATTTTATGGCCCAGGGCGGCGACCCCACCGGCACCGGTATGGGTGGCAGCGGCACTAACATCCGTGGCGAGTTTTTGCAGAACGGTTTTGCTCAGAACAAACTGTCACACACCCGTGGCGTTGTATCTATGGCGCGTTCTATGGACCCCAATTCTGCCAGCAGTCAGTTCTTTATCTGCTATGGTGACTGCACATTTTTAGATGGTCAGTATGCAGCCTTTGGCAAGGTGATTGAAGGTATGGAAACCGTTGATGATTTTCTCAAGGTTGAACGCACCGGTCGTGAAGGCGGCACACCGGTAGAACCCATCAGAATGAAAAAAGTAACTGTACTTTAATAGAATAAGGAGATGACAACTATGTCTGAAACAAGCAAGGTTTTAGCCTTTGACTTTGGTGCATCCAGCGGCCGTGCTATGCTGTTTACCTTTGACGGCAAGACACTTTCTATCGAGGAAATGCATCGCTTTTCCAATGACCCCGTCACAGTTCGCGGCAGCTTTTACTGGGATGTTTTAAGACTGTTCCACGAAATTAAAACCGGTATTTTAAAAACCATGCACGCAGGGCATACCGATATTTTATCCATCGGTATCGACACCTGGGGTGTTGACTTTGGTCTGTTTGATAAAAACGGTAACCTTTTGGGCAATCCCCACCATTACCGTGACAGCCGGACAGACGGTATGATTGAACAGGCTGATAAAGAAGTGGGCAAACGGTATATCTTTGACCATACCGGTATTCAGTTTAACTTCTTTAATACTCTGTTTCAGCTTATGGCAATCCGCAAAGATCCGTCTTTAGAGCTGGCAGACCGTCTTTTATTCACACCTGACATTTTCAACTATTTTTTGACAGGTGAAATGAAGAATGAGTATACCATTGCTTCTACCTCTCAGTTGCTTGACGCTAAAGCAAGAGATTGGGACAAGGAGCTTTTGGATAAGCTTGCAATTCCCACGCATATGTTAGGTGAATTGGTACAGCCCGGCACAGTTGTTGGCTATCTGACAGACGAGCTTTGCGAAGAGCTTGGCTGCCCGAAAATCCCCGTGGTGGCGGTTGGTTCTCACGATACAGCATCTGCTGTTGCCAGCGTGCCTGTAACAGAGAATTATCCTTATGCATACATCAGCAGCGGTACCTGGGCGCTCATGGGCGCAGAATTGGATGAGCCTGAGATTTCAGACATCTCCTTCCGCTATGACTTTACCAATGAGGGTGGCGTTTGTGACAAAATCCGCTTCCTGAAAAATATTATGGGTCTTTGGATTGTGCAGGAATGCCGCCGTCAGTGGAAGCGTGAGGGCAAAGAATTTTCCTTTGACGATTTAGAAAAGGCAGCACGCAGCGCAGCACCCCACCGCAGCTTTATTGACCCTGATGATTTAAGTTTTGCACCGCCGGGCAACATGCCCCGTCGGATTCGTGAGTTCTGCGAAAAAACCGGTCAGTCGGTACCCCAGACAGAGGGTGAAGTAATCCGCTGCGCGATGGAAAGCTTAGCCCTTAAATGCCGCATGGTTGTAGATGCCTTAGAGGATGTACAGGGCAAGAACTTAGAGGCTGTACACATGCTTGGCGGTGGTATTAAAGATACCATGCTTTGTGAATTTGTGGCTTGTGCAACCCGCAAAAAGGTTCTGGCAGGCCCTGTTGAAGCAACCAGCACAGGTAATGCTATTGTGCAGCTGATGGCTATGGGCAAAATTTCTGACCTGACCGAGGGTCGCAAGGTTGTGAAAGCCTCCTTCCCGGTTAAAACTTATGAACCGACAGATGGTGACGGTTGGGAGCAGGCATTTTCAGACTATAAAAAGTTTGTGAAATTTTAAGTGATACCGGGGGGCGTATGGTAGAGCTTATAAAAGAGGCAAAGCTTTCGGTCAGGCTCAACTGGGCTCTTATGATTACCGGTGCTGTTTTGCTGACAATCGTGGGCTTGCTTCTACTACACCACGATGTGGCAAATGAAGAAAAGGCAACACCGGAGTCTGTGTATCAACCGCCGGTTGCGACAAATGTGCCGGAGGTGGCTCCTGCCTACAGCGGCAAGAGGCTGGATTTAAATCTTGCAACTAAGGGAGAATTAATGAATCTG
This sequence comes from Oscillospiraceae bacterium, assembly GCA_015068905.1. Lineage (GTDB taxonomy): Bacteria > Bacillota > Clostridia > UBA1381 > UBA9506 > UMGS755. The sequence continues at coordinate 122,514 of SVJQ01000001.1, forward strand.
CCCGGCGTGGGTGACACACTGGCACAGCGCATTATAGATTACCGCACAGAGTCGCCTTTCAAGGTTGTCCGTGATTTAAAGAAGGTTTCCGGCATTGGTGAAAAGACCTTTGCTTCTATTTGTGACTATGTGTATGTAACCTTGCCGGAAGACGGGCGGTGACCTTTTTAACAAACTGCGTGTAAGTCTGAAAGAAAGTTTTTTCACCAAAGGGGTATTTTAATGGAATTAGAAACAGTTATTGGTAATATAGCAAACAACACATTTTCTTCTGTGCTTTCCAAGCTATACGGCGAGTATGAACTGGACCGTCAGAAAAAGCGGTATCTTGCGGCGATTAAAAGCTTTCAGGAGCTATACCCAAACGATACAGACATCCGGATTTTTTCAGCCTCCGGCAGAACGGAAATCGGTGGCAATCACACCGACCATCAGCATGGTTGTGTGCTGGCTGCGGCGGTACACATGGATACCATTGGCGTTGTCAGCTTTCACAAAGAGGGTGTGATTCGGGTTAAATCAGAAGGGTACAAGGCATTTTCTGTGTCCCTTTCTGATTTGTCTGTTCAAAGAGATGAAAAGGGTTCAGCGGCGATTGTCCGCGGTGTTGTGGCAGGCTTTTATAAAAAGGGCATAAAGGTAGATGGCTTTGACCTGTACTGCACCTCTGACGTGCTTTCCGGTAGCGGTATTTCCTCTTCAGCAGCTTTTGAAACTCTGATTGGCACTATGATTGACAGCTATTACGGTGGCGAAAAAGCTGTAGGTGCGGTTGAGATTGCTAAAATCGGTCAATTTTCTGAAAATGTTTATTTTGGCAAGCAAAGCGGCCTGATGGACCAAATGGTTTCGTCTGTGGGTGGCTTGGTTGCCATTGACTTTCACGATACGGAAAACCCGACAATCGACAGCTTTCAGTATGATTTTGAAAAAGAAGGCTATTGCATCTGCCTGACAGATACCAAGGGTAGCCATGCCAACCTGACAGATGATTATGTTGCCATCCGCACGGAGATGGAAAGCGTCGCAAAAGAGTTCGGCGCATCTTTTCTGCGGGATGTGGATGAGACTGCCTTTTATGAGAAAATTCCTGAACTGAGAAAGGTTTGCTCTGACCGTGCACTTGTACGGGCGGCTCACTTTTTTGCCGAAAACAAACGGGCGATACAGGAAGCAGAAGCACTTAAAAAAGGCGATTTTAAAGGCTTTCTAGAGCTGGTACGGGAGTCCGGCGAATCTTCTGCCACCCTTTTGCAAAATCTGTACCCCTGCCACAGCCCCGGCAAGCAGGAAATTCCCCTTGCATTGATGTTGAGTCAGCGCATATTGGGCGATTGTGGCGCTGCCCGTGTTCACGGCGGCGGCTTTGCCGGCACAATTCAGGCGATAGTGCCGTTTGATAAGCGGGAGACATACATAAAAGAAATGAGCCGCATTTTTGGTGAGGGCGCTTGCATAGAGCTCAGAATCAGACCGGTTGGCGGAGTAGAAGTTACAAAGTAAAAAAAACCACCTGTTTTTTCAGGTGGTTTTTTTATGGATAAAACAGCCATAATTGGTTACACTATCAGTAAACAAAAAGAAAGCAGAGGTAATCAATATGGCAAACGCAAAGAAAACAGACACCCCCTTATCCGGCGTATCCTGCACCGTGACGAACTGCGTCTATAACGGTGGCAACATGACCTGCGAGGCATCAAACATTGAGGTGACAACCTGCGACCCCGTGCAGCAATGCAGTGTGCAGTGCAAAACCTTTGAGCCCCGTGCCGGCAGATAAAATATAAATTGCAATCTTAATTTTTTTGTGCTATACTTTACCTATAACATCCGTTATAGGAAGTGGTGCAGATGGCAAGAAAATGGACACCGGCGCAAAACGATGCAATCTTTGCCCGGAATGCTGACCTTTTGGTTGCAGCAGCTGCCGGTAGCGGTAAAACCGCAGTTTTAGTTGAACGCATTATTCAAAGAATTACGGACGAGCATGAGCCGGTCGATTTAGACCGGCTTTTAGTCGTGACCTTTACCAATGCGGCGGCGGCGGAAATGCGGCAACGTATCGGTGCAGCCCTCACTGAAAAACTGGAGCAGGACCCTTCAAACGAACTTTTGACCCGCCAGATTGCCCTACTGCCCAGAGCTTCTGTTACCACGATGCACGCCTTTTGTCATAAAATTCTGCGTGCAAACTTTAATCTGTTGGGGTTGGACCCGAACTTTTCTTTGGCAGACCCTACTGAAAACGAGTTGATTCGCCTTACAGCTTTAGAAGAAGTGATTGAGGAAATGTACGAGGACCCTGTTTTTGCAGAGGACTTTTTAAAGCTGACAGAGGCATATCTGAACATTAAAAAACCGGACACTTTTTATAACCTCATTAACCACATTTATGATTTTGCTATGAGCCTGCCTGACCCGCTTAAGTGGCTTTCGGCTTCGGCAGAAAGCTTTCATACCGATGACGAGGTTTCTTTTGATGAAACCGATACGGCGAAGCTGGTGCTTGCAGCCGGCAAAGGCAAGATAGAATCTGCCATCAAAAAATATGACACAATGATACATATGGCAGACCGTGACGACGGCGGCGAGGTGCTTGTGCCCTTTTTAAAGCAGGAGCAGGTAATGCTTTGCTCCCTGACAGAGGCAGAAACCTACTCTGAATTTTATGAAAAACTTTCACAGGTCGTCTTTAAAAACATCCCCGGTGTTCCCGAAGGTGCTGTGCCGAAATATCGAGAGTCCATTCGCGCTATGCGTGACGATGTGAAGGGAAAAGATATTAAAAAGATGAGAGAGGATTTGTTTTTCCTGCCGGCAGAAGAACAAAGAGAAATTTTGGAAAAACTGTATCCTGTGATGCGTTGTCTGTCAGAAACGGTGCACCGCTTAATGGTGCGATTTGACGAAAAAAAGAACGAAAAAAATCTTTTGAATTATAATGACTTGGAGCATGGTTGCTATCGCCTTTTTACCAATGAAGACGGTACGCCCAGTGAGCTTGCAGAATCCGTTAAAGACCAGTTTGACGAAATTTTAATTGACGAATATCAGGACACCAGCGCCCTGCAGGAAGCTATTTTTACTTCCATTAAAAAGGAAAGCGGACTGTTTTTGGTTGGTGATGTTAAGCAGAGTATTTACCGTTTCCGTAATACCAATCCCCTTCTGTTCCGCGAGAAAAAGGACAGGTACATCGAATCTGCCGATGCGAAAGAGAGAAAAATTATTCTGTCTAAAAACTTCAGAAGCCGGGCAGAGGTTTTAGATGGCATTAACTTTGTGTTTTCACGGATTATGTCTCCTGATGCCGGCGAGCTTGACTATAATGAAGAGGAAAGGCTGTATCCCGGCGCAACCTATCCCGAGATGGCAAAGCCTTTGCCGCCGGAAACAGAGCTTTATCTGATAGAAACAGGTGAGCAGTCAAAAGACGACGATGAGCTTGAAGCCATTGAAGCAGAAGCCGTTTTAGCGGCAGAAAAAATTAAAGAACTCATTGATGGTGGGTATCAGGTGTTGGGAAAAGATGGTGTGCGGACCATTCGCTATCGTGATGTCTGCATTCTGCTGCGCTCCACCAAAAGCACGGCGGCGTGCTTTGCTGAAACCCTGTCGGCCTTTGGCATTCCCTGCTACAGCGATGCCGGCTCGTCCTTTTTGCAGAGTGAAGAAATTACGGTGATGCTGTCACTTCTTAAAATTATTGATAACCCCCATCAGGATATACCCCTGCTTTCGGTTTTAAGGTCACAGCTATACAGTCTGACGCCGGATGAACTGGTTGAAATCCGTCTGTCTGAAAGAAAAAGTGATTTGTTTGATGCACTTATAAAACGGGCAGAGCAGAAAGACGGCTTGGGTCAGCGCTTGGAGGAATTTTTGACGGCACTTTCAGACTACCGAGCCAAAAGCCGGCAGATGGATACGGCAGAGCTTGTATGGTATTTATATATGCAAACCGGCTTTTATGAAGCACAGGCAACCCTAGCCGGCGGCACCCTCAGGCGGCTGAACTTACGGCTTTTATATACCCGTGCGGCGGCATTTGAAAAAACGGGGCTTAAGGGTCTTTACAGCTTTATTCGTTTTATTGATGAATATCAGGCAATCGGCGGTGATTATGATGCAGCACGTTCCATCGGTGAAGAGCAGGATGTAGTGCGTATTATGAGCATTCACAAAAGTAAGGGTCTTGAGTTCCCTGTGGTGATTCTTGCCGGAACGGGACGCCAGTTTAACCTGCGTGATTTGCAGGAAAAGGTCTTGATTCACAGTGAGCTGGGCTACGGCCCTCAATATATAGATACTGACTTGGGTGTTGTGTATAACAACGGTGCCCGTGCAGCAACAAAACAGGTGATGCTGAAAGAAACGCTGTCTGAGGAAATGCGTATTTTATATGTTGCTATGACCCGTGCCAGAGAAAAGCTGATTATGCTTGGCTCAGGGAAAAAACTGACAGACCAGATTAAAAAGTGCGCCCCCGGCGCTATGGGGAAACGGGTTTCCGGCTTTTTTGCGTTGGAGGCAAAGTCATACCTCAGTTGGCTGTTTATGGCACTTTTATCTCACCCTGACGGCAAGATTCTTCGTGAACTTTCTCAAACTGATGCGGTGACACCAACAGACAGCGATGCAAAATTTTCTTTGAAGCTTTTGTATGCAGAAGATCTTATGCTGCCGGAGGAGGAAACTGAGGAAGAGGACGGATTGCCGGATGCCGAACTGCCGGAGAGCCTTTTAGAAAAGCTTGGCTATGCTTATGCACATCAGGCAGAAACCCTTTTGCCTGCCAAAATCACGGTTACAGAGGTTAAACGCGCCATGACAGAAGATGAATCGGACAGCGTATACTTATACCCCCGTCCGGAATTTTTAAAACAGCACACCGGTCGGCTGTCGGCAGCTGAGGCAGGCACGGCGATGCACACAGTTTTAGAGCATTTGAATTTTAAAGACTGCGGCACTCTGCAGGCTGTTTGCAATCAGATATCAGCTATGCATCAAAAAGGCATATTGACAAAGGAAGAGGTCGGTGTGGTATCGGCTGAACAAATTTTTGCCTTTATGCAGTCTGAACCGGGCGAGAGAATCTGCAATGCCAAAAGCGTCAGAAGAGAGGTATCTTTTGGCATTCCTGCCGATGCGGAAGCAATTTTTGGCGTATCGGGTCAGGTAATGCTGCAGGGTATGATTGACTGTGTGCTGTTTGAAGAAAACGGTATCAGCATTATTGATTATAAAACAGACAGGGGCAGTGACATAGAGGCTATTGTAGAACGCTACCGGATTCAGCTTGCGTGCTACAAGCAGGCGGCAGAAGTTATGTATGGACAAAAAGTTCAGCACTCATATTTATATCTGTTTTCCCACGGGAAATGGATTGAATTGTAGTGACTTGATGGACTTGTATATTATGATAGAATATATTCATCATTCGGAATGGATAAATCCATTCCCTACAAAGTACTGAGGTAGCTGTAGGGTACGCATTTATGCGTATTGAATCAATATCATTTAAAAAGGAATTTGAAAGGGGATATTTTAATGAAATCATACCGTAAGGAACTGTTTTTTCAATCACCCAACCGTCGTGAAATTATCAGAATTACTGATGATGTGCAGGCTGCGATTAATGAAAGCGGCATTAAAGAGGGTTTTGTGCTTGTTAACGCAATGCACATTACCGCCAGCGTGTTTATTAACGATAACGAGTCAGGCCTTCATCATGACTATGAGGTGTGGCTTGAAAAGCTGGCACCGGAAAAGCCCTATGACCAATATTGGCACAACGGCTATGAGGATAACGGCGATGCTCACTTAAAGAGAACTGTTATGGGTCGTGAGGTGGTTTGCGCCATTACAAACGGTAAGCTTGACTTTGGCCCTTGGGAAGAAATTTTCTACTATGAACTGGACGGCAAGCGCAGAAAAAGAGTGCTCATTAAGATTATTGGTGAATAAAAATGTGGCGGATGCAAAACATCCGCCATATTTTTTTACAAAAAACAGAACAAATGTTTGATTTTTGTTTTTTTTTATGATATACTTAAAGTGTGTAAGAATTTTTATATGAATCACGGAGGCAAATTTATGAATACATATATAGGACATCCCCATCAGATTATGGGCGTTGAAGAAATGAGATTATCCGGCGGCAAGGCCGACGGTATGAGAATGCTCTATGTCAGAAACGGCAAAGGTCTTGAATTCTGGGTGTCGGTTGACAGATGCGCTGACATTTCAAGGCTCTCCTTTAAAGGGGATAATTATAGCTATATTTCACCCTGCGGCTATGTTGCGCCTCAGTATTATGATGCAAAGGGGCTTGGCTTTTTAAAATCCTTTACGGCAGGCTTTTGCACAACCTGCGGTTTAACAGGGGTAGGGAACCCCTGCACAGATGACGGTGAGGAAGTGCCTCTCCACGGCACCATATCAAACATCCCTTGCGAAAATATCGGTCATTGGGTGGCTTCTGACGGCATTCACATAAAAGCCCAGGTGAGAGATGCCAGAATCTTTTCCCATAAGCTGATGCTTGAAAGAGAATATATTGTTTCACTTGAGAAAAACGAAATCACCATGCACGATACGGTTACCAACATTGGCGATACCGTAAGCCCGCTGGAGGTTATGTATCACTGTAATATGGGCTATCCCCTGCTTGATGAAAATACGGTTTTAAACATTCCCTCAACAAAGGTAACCCACAGAACTGAGGGCAGAGAAGTAGAAAAGGCTGAAAGTGCTGCTATCACAACCCCACAAAACGGCATTGGTGAGGTGTGCTATTATCACACCTTACATGGTGCGACGGAAATTACAATGTACAACCCGACCATCAAAAAAGGCTTAAAAATGTCATATAACGCAGATGAAATGAAATATTTTACTCAATGGAAGATGCTGGGCGAATATGACTACGTTATGGGTCTTGAACCAGGTAACTGTAACCCTGACGGTCGTGATGTTATGCGCAAAAACGGAACCTTAGAGTTTTTAAAACCCGGTGAGAAACGGGAATTTAACTTAAAATTTGAAGCTTATGAAGCATAAAAGCCTCTCACACACCTGAGATCGATATTACAAAGCGAGCCTTTGTCCTAGTTTGATATGATTCTATAAAGATTGGCGAATTTTGTCGAAAGGAGATAGGGCATGAAAGAGTTAATATGCTTAAGATGTAATTGTAAAATGAAATATAGCGGCACAAGAAAAATTCAGTTAGGAGAAACTGGTTGGTTTTTGGGTGATTTGCCAAATTTAATTGCAGGAGCAATAGAAGTAGATATATATTCGTGTGAGGAATGTGGGAAAATTGAGTTTTTTCACACGGAACATCAAGATGAAAATGGAATAGCACAAACTCAATGTCCGAAATGTGCTAAGAAACATGATATTGATTATCCTAAGTGTCCATTTTGCGGATACAAATATTATGATAAATATTAGTTTTATTTTTTGATTTACATTAGTTGTTGCAAAAAACATTGGCATCTAGATTATACAGTCTTTATAGTAAGGAAGTCGAATTTCAAAAAAGTGTTAAACAAAGGAGGTTGTTGGCATGAAAAAAGTAATAGTATTAGTGCTATCACTAGTCCTTGTCGTGTGTTTAGTTGCTTGTATTAATACCCTGCCAAAGAAACAATCCCTTTCCAATGGTGATTCACACTCAGATGTTGAAGGCATTTTTGTTGAGATTGAGGGTATAAATATTTATCCTGACATAACAAGTTTGGTTGTTTTGTGGAATAATAAGACAGAATACACAGCTACATATGGAAATATCTATTCGATTGAACGGTTAGAAAACGGAGAATGGGTTGATTGTTCTCTTAAAGATAACGCTTTTACGCTGATAGGTTACGAGCTAAAAGCAAACGAAACGGTTACTAAAGAATACCGCCTCACAGATATGTATGATATTAGCAAGTCGGGAACATATCGCTTCCGTACTTCTTGCACTTTGGATATGGGCGACAATAAAGAGTGTAATATGTGGGCAGAGTTTATAGTTGAATAAGTAAAATTTTATTTTACCAATATTTTTGGACCTGACTTTACACAAACCTGCGACTAAAAAACTTTGCATCTAAACCTTATATATGCAAACAACAGAAAGGAAAAAATTATGGCGAAACGATCAAATCGTGAACAGGAAATTTTAGATTTTATTACAGCGCAAGTACAAAAAAAGGGTTATCCCCCCTCGATCAGAGAAATCTGTGCGGCGGTGGGCCTTAACTCGCCCTCAACGGTGCATACCTATATTAAAAAACTGCAGGATAAGGGCCTTTTAGAAAAAGACGGCTCTAAAACCCGTGCCATCCGTCTGGTGGAAACCAATGCAGAGCGTATGGCAGAACCCATTGCAGAATATTTATCTGTTCCTGTGGTGGGTGAGGTTGCCGCAGGCACGCCCATCCTTGCGGAACAAAACGTGACAGATACCTTCCCCCTGCCCATGGCATTTGCCAAAAACAGAGATGTGTTTATGCTGAAGGTTCGTGGTGACAGTATGATTAACGCCGGCATTTTCCATGGTGACTATGTGGTTGTCACACAGCAGGAAACCGCACGAAACGGTGACATTGTTGTGGCCCTTTTGGACGATTCTGCCACCGTTAAAACCTTTTATCAGGAAAACGGCTATATCAGACTGCAGCCGGAAAACGATGCCCTTTCCCCGATTTTGGTTCGTGAGGTCAGAATTGTGGGTAAGGTATCCGGCGTTTTGAGAATTTACTAGGAGGCAAAGCTGTGGAAAATATTAAAAAACTGACTGAAGAAATTTTTGAAGATATTGTTGCCGTTCGCCGGCATATTCATCAGCACCCTGAGCTTGAGTATCATGAGTTTGAAACCTCAGCTTACATATGTGACTATCTTGACAAGCTGGGCATCCCTTACACAAAGGGTATTGCTAAAACCGGTGTTGTAGGCCTGATTGATGTGCAGGCAGAAAAGACCTTGCTCATGCGTGCTGATATGGATGCTTTGCCCATTACAGAAGAGGTTGATGTGCCCTTTAAATCAGTGAACGAGGGTGTGATGCACGCCTGCGGTCACGATGCCCACGTTGCAATGCTACTTGGCTGTGCCACAGTTTTATGGAAGATGAAAGATAAACTTTCTTGTAACATCAAGCTATTGTTCCAGCCGGCAGAAGAAGATGCCGGCGGTGCCCTGCCTATGATCAATGAGGGCGTGATGGAAAACCCCAAGGTGGATGCAGCTATTGGCGCACATGTTTCAAATGCGGTTTCTGCCGGCAGTGTTTTGGTTAAAACCGGCGAGTTTATGGCATCACCGGACGACTTTGAGTTAGTCATCCACGGTCGTGGCGGTCACGGGGCACTACCTCATTTATGCACAGACCCCATTGCTATCGGGGCGCAGATTATCACAGGGTGGAGCGTGCTTGCCGCCCGTTATACCACCCCGCTTGAAAAGCTTGTTATTTCTACGAATTATTTTCATGCAGGTACCACTTTTAATGTCATCCCTGATGATGCGGTGATTCGCGGTACCGTGCGTACCTTTCATCCGGGTCTTCGCAAAGCTGTGGCAAAGGAGATGGAAACCATTGCCCGTCAGCTTGCTGAGGCCTATGGCGCTACCTGCGATTTTGAATTTATCTTCCGCTATCCGCCCCTTTTAAACGATGAGGGTATGACGGCGGCACTTGCCAAAAGTGCGGCAGAAATTTTAGGAAGTGACAAAGTTGTATATGGCAAAGATCCCTCAATGGGTGGTGAAGACTTTGCTTATTTTGCAGAGCGTGTTCCGGCAACCTTCATTCACGTTGGAACGGGTAACGAACAAGAGGGCATTACAGCACCCTGGCACAATTCACACTTTAATATTGATGAATCCGGCATGAAGGCCGGCATTATGGCAATGTGTCAGCTTGCTATGGAATTTGGTAAATAAAAGAGGAAAGTCAATGAAACAAAAACGTCCTAAAGGGTTGATACGTCGTTTTCTCCCTTACTTTAAAAAATATAAATGGATATTGGTGTTGGATTTATTCTGTGCGTCACTGACAACGGTTTGTGAGCTGGTGCTGCCTTTAATTGTCCGCTTTATCACAGACAGAGCCACAACCGCGCCCCACACCCTGACGGTGAGAATCATTTTGTCTGTGGGTGCTTTTTACCTCATCTTGCGTATCATTGATACTCTGGCCAGCTATTATATGGCAAATATGGGGCACGTTATGGGTGTTAAAATCGAGAGTGATATGCGGCGGGATTTGTTCAGTCACTTATCCAACCTTTCATTTTCTTATTATGACGATGCAAAGGTCGGCTCACTTATGTCCCGCATCACCAGCGATTTGTTTGATGTAACAGAATTCGCACATCACGGGCCTGAGGAATTGTTTATTTCCTTTATCAAAATTGTTGTGGCGTTCTGCATTTTAGCCTCTGTGAACGTGTGGCTGACTTTGATTATTTTCTCTATTCTGCCCTTTTTGTTCATCGTTGCCTTTGTGCTGAACCGCAAAATGCGGAAGAATTTTAAAGATTCAAGAGTGCAGATTGGTGAGCTCAATTCCCAGATAGAAGACAGCCTTTTGGGTATTCGCGTGGTAAAATCCTTTGCCAATGAACCCGTTGAGGTTGAAAAATTTAATAAAGGCAACGACAAATTTGTTGGCATTAAAAAGAAGTCATACCTGTATATGGGTCTGTTTCAGAGCAGCACCCGCTCCTTTGACGGTGTTATGTATATTGCGGTAGTGGTTTCCGGCTCACTGTTCATGTTGGGCGGGCACATTACACCGCCGGATTTGATTGCCTATCTTTTGTATGTCACAACACTGCTGACCTCCATCCGTCGCATCGTTGAATTTACTGAGCAATTCCAACGTGGTATGACAGGTATTGAGCGGTTTTGCGAGGTGATGGATGAACCCGTTACCGTGTCTGATAAAAAAGGCGCAAAAGAACTGCCAAAGGTTTTAGGTCAGGTGAACTTTGCAGATGTAAGCTTTCGTTATGCCGAGGGCTTAGAGGAGGTTTTGGCTCACATTAACCTTTCTATTGCACCCGGTGAAAGTGTGGCTTTGGTGGGCCCCTCAGGCGGTGGCAAAACAACCTTGTGCAGCTTGATTCCACGTTTTTATGATGTGACAGAGGGTGCCATCACCATTGACGGACACAACATTCAGGATGTGACCTTAAAATCCCTGCGCTCTCAGATTGGCGTGGTACAGCAGGATATTTATATGTTCTCAGGCACGGTGTTTGAAAACATTGAATACGGCAAACCCGGCGCAACTATGGAAGAAGTGATTGAGGCTGCCAAAATGGCAGGTGCTCACGAGTTTATCATGCAGCTTAAAGACGGGTATCACACCTATGTGGGTGAACGCGGCGTCAAGCTTTCCGGTGGACAGAAGCAACGCATTGGCATTGCCCGGGTGTTCTTGAAAAATCCGCCCATTCTGATTTTAGATGAAGCTACCTCGGCGCTGGATAATGAAAGTGAGCGTTTGGTGCAGAAGTCTTTAGAGAGCCTGGCAAAGGGCAGAACCACCTTTACCATCGCTCACAGGCTTTCGACCATCCGCAACGCAAACCTTATTTTGGTTTTGACGGAAGAGGGCATTGTTGAGCAGGGCAATCACGAAAACCTGATGGCAGAAAAGGGCTTATATTATAAGCTTTATCAGATGGCGATGGATACAGAAAACGTGTCGATGGAATCCTGATTATTACGTTTTGTTTACAAGTAAAATTTTTTGTTTTTACCTCTTGACAAAGAATTTAAATGGGGTATAATGGGGCTGTGACGAAGAAATTTCGTCACAGCCTATTTTAATCAGCTCACTCTGGAGGGATGGTTATGAAGAAAAAGAACGGTTGTAATACGATTGACGATTGTATTAAAAATTTTAATGAAAATAAGGGTCGCCCCTTTAAAATTATCTTAGGTTTTTACAAGGGTGAAGGCTGGACAATGGTTAAAAGCACCCTGTGTATTATTTTAATGCAGCTGCCGGTCTGGGTGATCCCGGTTATCATATCCAATGTTATTAACATTGCTACAGAACCGGCCAAGCACACACTTTCTGAGTTTTTAATCAATGCAATTATTGCTCTGGTGGTTGTGGCGCAAAACTCGTTCAGTACCTATGGTATTGCAATGTTTTACGACCGGCTGGTGAGAAAAATTGAGTATATGCTTCGCAGCAGCCTGATTGAGAAGCTGCAGCAGCTTTCCATGTCTTTTCACAAGAATGTTAACTCAGGTAAGCTCCAGTCCAAGATTATGCGTGACTGTGAAAATATTGAAGCGCTTTTGGCAGAGGGCTACAGAAGCCTTTTGTGTATTACCCTAAGCATTTGTGTGGCTATTTCAGTGACTGCCTATAACAGCCCCATTGTTATTTTGTTCTTTGTGGCTGTTGTGCCTTTAGAGGTTTTGTTGCTCAGATTGCTTCGTGGCGTTGTCCGCCGTAGAAACGCAAAATTCAGAAAAGAAATTGAGGTTACACAGTCCGGTGTATCGGAGATGATTGAGCTGATTCCCGTTACCCGTGCACACGGCCTGCAGCAAAGGGAAGTACATAAAATGAACAGCCGGTTAGGCAGCGTTATGACAGCCGGCTATCAGCTTGATAAAACAAACAGCTTCTTTGGTGCCAGCACCTGGGTGTTGTCTGAACTTTCCCGCCTGTCCTGCTTGTTCTTTACCGGCTATCTGGCGTATAAAGGTAAAATTTCTGTGGGCGAGGTTGTGTTGTATCAAACTTATTTTTCACAGATTGTTAACAGCATCAGCGGTCTTTTGAATATGTATCCCCGTATCACAAAGGGTTTTGAATCCATTGACTCTATCAGCGAAGTTTTGCGTGAAGAACGAGTAGAGGTGGATAACTCCATTATCCCCTTGCCGGATATGAAGGGTAAAATTGAGTTCTGCAATGTGTGTTATCAGTATCCGGACAGTGATAAGCGGGTGCTTGATGATTTCTCCTTAACAGTTCCTGCGGGGCAGAGTGTTGCTTTTGTAGGCGCTTCCGGTGCCGGTAAAACTACACTTCTTGATTTGTTGATTGGTTTTGACAGACCCCAGGAGGGACAGATTTTAATTGACAGAGTCAACATGCTCAATCTGAATATGACGGAATATCGAAATCAGATTGCAGTTGTGCCTCAGAATACGGTTTTGTTTGCCGGCACCATTCGGGATAACGTTACCTATGGTGTAGATAATGTTTCAGATGAAGAAGTCTATGAAGTTTTAAAAAGCGTTGGGCTTGACGATTTGGTGGATACACTGCCTGATGGCATTTATACGCATTTAGGCGAACACGGCGGCAAGCTTTCCGGCGGTCAGCGACAGAGAATCTCTATTGCCCGTGCTCTGCTCAGAAAACCGAAGATGATTATTTTTGACGAGGCGACCTCAGCTCTTGACTCAGCTTCTGAGAAAAAGGTTCAGGCGGCAGTTGATGCCATGATGAAGCAATGTACCACCTTTATGGTTGCCCACCGTCTGTCTACCATCCGTAATGTTGATCGCATTGTGGTTTTAGCACAGGGACAAGTGGTAGAAGAGGGCTCTTATGATGAACTGATGGAAAAGCAGGGCGCTTTCTATCAACTTAAAAAACTGCAAGAATAGCTTGGGCATTCAGCCTTACAAAAAAGGGACTGTAGCAAAATGCTACAGTCCCTTTTTTGACCTTCACGGTTATGCAGAAGAGTCAGTCAGGTTTGCTCTGAGCTTTTCCAAAATCTTTTTTTCTAATCGCGAAACCTGCACCTGAGAGATGCCCATCTTTTTTGCAATTTGCGCCTGTGTCTGTTCCTTCAGGTACCTGAGAAGAATAATTTTCTTCTCACGGTCAGGCAGCGCCTGAATCAGCTCTTTAAGTGCCAGTCGATTGATTAAACTGTCTTCGCCATCCTCTGCCGGAATCAGGTCTTTTAAGGTGGTGTTTGTTTCTCCGCAGGCTTCGTCTAAAGAATCCGGTGCCCGTGTGGCAGTCAAAGCGCAGGAAAGCTCGGCAACATCAACAGACAGTTTTTCAGCAATTTCAGAAACCGCAGGTTCTTTGCCATTTTCTTTTACAAGCTGTTCGCGAACCATAGCAGCTTTAGAAGCCAGAACTTTATAGCTGCGGCTCACTTTAATCGGGCCGGTATCCCGAAGATGGCGGCGGATTTCACCCATCATCATGGGAACAGCGTAGGTTGAAAACTGCAGTCCCAGACTGCTGTCAAAGTTTTCAATCGCCTTTAATAGACCGATGGAGGCAAGCTGAAACAAATCATCTGCTTCTGTACCGCGGTTTTTAAATCGCCCCACCACCATATAAATGAGTCCGGTGTTTTTCTTGACTAATTGTTCACGGGCGGTCGTATCTCCTTGAACAGCGCGAGTTATAAGGTTTAATGTTTCCATAACAAACCTCCCACTAGGAGATAGTGCCGATTTCTTTTGTCAGCGTGACAACGGTACCCTGACCGGGGGCGGAGGTAACATGCATTGCATCCATAAAGGTTTCCATCACGGTAAAGCCCATGCCGGAACGCTCACTGTCAGGAGAACGGGTGTATAAGGGCTGTGTGGCGAGGGCAATATCCTCAATTCCCTGACCAGAGTCCGCAATCTCAATTTTCACCTGATTATGTATAAGTTCGCAGGTGATGGTCACAATGCCATTCGGGTGCCCATACCCGTGGACAACTGCGTTTGTAACAGCCTCAGACACAGCAGTTTTAATATCGGCAAGTTCTTCTAAGGTGGGGTCAAGCTGGCTGACAAATGCTGCTACGGCAGCACGGGCAAAAGCCTCATTTTGGGATTTGCTAACAAATTCAAGCTTCATTTTATTTTCCATTTTTCACGCCCCCTTTACTTCGCTAAGCGCCTGTGCAACGGAAGAACAGACGGGAATCAGCCGGCTGAGCCCCGACATTGTCACAAGCTTTTTCATATGGGGGCTGACGCAGACAAGCACAACACTGCCACCGATAGACTTAATGATTTTGTAACGCCCGATAATCATACCGATGCCGGAGCTATCCATAAAAGAAAGCGCAGAAAAATCGAAAATCAGATTTTTCACATCCCTCTCTGTAATAGCGCGTTCAATGACTGTACGAATCTGCCCGGCACTGTGATGGTCAAGCTCACCGGAAAGGGTTACGATGAGCGTTCTTTGTTCCAGTTTTAATTTCATTTCCAAACTGTTTTCCTCCTTTGTAAGTTAAATGTAAAAAATTACCACTTATTATATTCGGCAGGCATATTTTAATTCCTTTGATGAAAAAGAAAAGGTTTTGTCGAAACGAAAAAACTTTTCGACAAAACCTTTTAAAAGCGTATAATACGTAAATTTTTAATCTGTTAAAACGGTTTTATAAACCTTTCGCAGGTAGATGATGCACAGTAGCAGAGAAATGCATTCGGCAATGAAAAAGGCAAACCACACATAGTTTACATTGCCAAGCAGAGATAAAAGATATGCAGCCGGCAGTAAGACCAAAAGTTGACGGGTGATGGAGATGAACATACTGATCATGCCCTTACCGACAGCCTGAAAGACTGAAGTTACAATAATGCAGAAGCCTGCCAGCAAAAAGTGAAGGCTGATGATTCTGAGTGCCGGAATGCCTATAGCGAGCATATCGGGGGAAGCATCAAATATATTTAATAATGTCTCGGGGAAAAGTTGCATAATAATCAAGCCGACAGTCATAAGTGCTGTTGCGTATAGAATGGCGAGCTTGATCGTTTTGACCATTCGCTCTTTCTTTTTTGCACCCAGATTATAGGCGATGATGGGAATCATACCGTTGTTCAAACCGAAAATCGGCATAAAGATAAAGCTTTGCAGCTTAAAGTAAACCCCAAAAACAGCAACAGCAGTTTCCTTAAAGCCCATCAAAATCTGATTGAGTCCAAAGGTCATTACAGATGCGATAGACTGCATAATGATGGATGGGAAGCCGACAGCATAAATCCGCTTGATAATTTTTATATCAGGGCGAAAGCCTTTAAAATTTAAAGAAATCTCTTTGTTGAATTTCAGATTCAGGATAAGCCCCATAACCATAGCACAAGCCTGACCGATAACTGTTGCAATAGCGGCACCGGCAACCTCTAAGCGGGGCAGACCGAACCAGCCGAAAATTAAAATCGGGTCTAAAATGATGTTGATGAGAGCACCAAAAACCTGAGTATACATACTGTAAATTGTTTTACCGGTGGACTGAAGCAGTCTTTCGAACACGATTTGCCCAAACAAACCAAAGGAAACAGTAGACACGATGGTTAAATAGCTTTTGCCGTAATTTAAAATATCGGGCACATCGGTTTGTGTACTGAAGAAAAAGCCGGCACCGAAAATGCCGAATAGCACAAAAAGCAGATAGCTGAGGCCATAGAGAAAAATACCGTTGGTGGCGGCGCGATTTACGTCGTCCATATTTTTCTCGCCCAATCTTCGGGAAAGGAGGGCATTAACACCAACGCCTGTACCGGCGGCGACAGCAATCATCAGGCTTTGAACGGGAAAGGCAAGGGAGACCGCCGTTAAGGCATTTTCGCTGATGCGGGATACAAAAATACTGTCTACAATGTTATAGAGTGCCTGCACCAGCATAGAAATCATCATTGGCAGGGACATAGAAATAAGTAATTTGTTAACGGGCATAACGCCCATTTTGTTTTCTTTTACGGGTGTTGTTGATTGAGTCATGGTTTTTCCTTTCGTTTTATGTTACTTTGCTAAAAATTCTTTTAATTCTGACAGTTTTTCGGTAGCCAAAGCTCTGCCAATATCATAAGCTTCCTGCAGTTTGTCGGGATTTTTTTCAATCCGCTCAATGGGGAGTGCCTCGCTCGGGCGGAATACAAAAACCTCTCCCTTTTCCTCTTTTTGGCTGATGTAACGAAGAGTCTCGTTATACATCTCGGTACGGTTTTTGATAGCTTCAGCAAGCTTGGGATATTTCGGCAGACAAAGCTTCATTATCATATCTGTCATCTTGCTGGCTTTTTTACAATAGCCTTTTTCACGGGTCAGGATGACAACATTTTTTGTGTAACCAATGCTTTCAAAAAAACGGATGGGGACAGAATCTGCCGTGCCACCGTCTGAAAGCTTTAAACCATCTATCTCAACAATTCTGGAGACAAGGGGCAGAGAAGCCGAGGCTCGAATCCACTCGCAAACAAGGGACTGACCCTCATTTTCCAGCTTTTTGTAAACAGCTTTGCCCGTTAACACGTCGGTGCAAACTACATAAAATTCCATGGGATTTTTGCAAAAGGTGTCATAGTCAAAGATATCTAATTTTTCCGGGATTTCACGGTAGCAAAAATCAGCACCGTACAAATTACCGGTGGTAAGAAGCGAGTGCAGACTGCAGTAGCGCTTGTCCCGGCAATAGGTCTTGTTATAGCGCAAGGCTCTGCCGATTTGCATTGACTTATAATTACACCCAAAAGCGGCGCCGGCAGATACACCAACGGCACCGTCAAAGGTAATGTTATGTTCCATTAAAACATCAGTGATGCCGGCGGTAAAGAGACCGCGCATAGCGCCACCTTCCATAATCAGTCCGGTTTTCATTATTTCACCTGTTTTCCGTTTAAAAAGACTGCGTCTACGCTTGCACCAATGGTGAGCAGTTCTCCGGACTGGATGACAATATCGGCATCCTTGCCCGGTGCTAAGCTACCCACTCTGTCATCGATGCCAATGCTTTTAGCGGCATTGATGGTAATGCCACGGAGAGCAGCATCACGGCTGACACCGTTTTTGTGGATGAGTGAAGCCAGCAGATACAGCTCGCTCATAGGCATAACGTTGTGGTCTGAAATGATGGCAAAGGGAATGCCTGCCTCTTCCATAGCACAGTAGACCTCATAGCTTTTGTTTTTCAGTTCCGGCTTGGTGCGGCAATCCATAGCAGGACCCAGCATCAAGGGGAGTTGTTTTTCTATCAAGAGAGGCGCAATCAGGTGCCCCTCTGTGCAATGCACAAGAATCAGACGAAGGTCAAACTCTTCTGCAATGCGGATAGCGGTACAAATATCATCTGCCCGATGGGCGTGCACTTCTAAGGGAAGTTTTCTGCGGATAACATCCGCCATAGGCTCCATTTTAAAATCAGGCTCGGGACGGCTTTTTTCTTCGCCGGCAAGATAGGCATCCTGCTTTCGGACATATTCTTTGGCACGGAATAAGGTCTCGCGCAAAATAGCGGCAGTTGCCATTCTGGTTTTGGGTGAGCGACCTTGCGGACCATGGGTTTTTTTGGGGTTTTCACCCAAAGCCGCTTTCATAGCAACCGGTGCGCGAAAAATCATTTCATCAATCCAGCGACCGCCGGTTTTTAAAGCGGCAAACTGACCGCCGATTACATTGGCGCTGCCGGGGCCGGAAACGGCGGTTGTAACACCTGCCATCAGTGCTTCTGAAAATGCCAAATCAAAGGGGTCAATAGCATCAATGGCACGCAACTGGGGCGTTACAGGGTCGGAGGATTCGTTGCCGTCGGCACCCTCGCTCCCTGCCCCCTCAGCCCACAGTCCAATGTGGCAATGAGCATCCACAAAACCGGGTAGGGCATAAGCACCTTTTGCGTCATAGACATCTGTGAAGGAACTTTCGACATCTGTCAAATCCCCCATTGCGCCTAAGCTGTGAATCTTGTCCCCGTTTGTTATAATATATCCGTTTTCATATTCTGCATCCTCCATGGTCAGAATATGTGCATTTTTAATAAGTAGCATTTTCTTCACTCCTTTAACTTTTTTATTGTATATGAATTTGGGCGTTTTGTCAATTTATTTCCCTAAAAGAGTTGACAGCGTCGGGTTTTGAGGTTATTATATATAATAAGGTGTAAACTATCTATTACTATGCCCTGCACCTTTGTTGAGTAACTTAAACAGATGCAAAATCTGATTTCTGAAAGGATTGGTAACGTACATGAAAGTCTCAAAACTGCTTTTGAAAACTCTCCGTGAAACACCGGCAGAGGCAGAAACCGCCAGCCATCAGCTTATGCTTCGTGCAGGTATGATGAGAAAGCTGGCTGCCGGCATTTATTCGTATTTGCCGCTGGGTCTGCGCTCTCTGCATAAGGTTGAGCAGATTATCCGTGAGGAGATGGATGCTGCCGGCGCACAGGAGCTTTTAATGTCAGCGCTTCTGCCTGCTGAATATTATCAGGAGTCCGGCAGATGGGATGTGTTCGGTCCTGAAATGTTCCGTTTAAAGGACAGAAACGACCGTGATTTCTGCTTAGGCCCCACACATGAAGAAATCTTTACCCAAACTGTAAAGAGCGAGGTTTCTTCCTACCGTCAGCTGCCTTTGACTCTGTATCAGATTCAGACCAAATACCGTGATGAACGTCGCCCTCGTTTTGGCGTTATGCGTTCCCGCGAATTTATGATGAAGGATGCTTACAGCTTTGACTGTGACGAGGCAGGTCTGGATGCATCCTATCAGGCAATGTATAAGGCATATTGCCGTATTTTTGACCGTCTGGGTCTTGACTACATTGTGGTTGATGCAGATAGCGGTGCTATGGGCGGCAGCGGTTCTCAGGAATTTATGGTAAAATCCGATTCCGGTGAAGCTGTTGTGGCTTACTGTGAGGACTGCGGTTATGCAGCTAATGACGAAAAGGCAGAATGTGTGCCTGAAATCGCAGAACCCGAAGCTAAAAAAGAAATGAAGAAGATACATACCCCGAATGTGGGCACTATTGAAGAACTGGTGTCCTTTATGGGTACTGACAGCAAGCATTTTGCTAAAACTTTAATTTATGTAGCGGCCGGTGAGCCCGTTGCTGTTATGGTTCGTGGTGACCGTGAGGTTAACGAAACCAAGCTTGCAAATCTCTTAGGTATTAACGAGGGCGATTTAGAGATGGCAGAAGCCTGCGTTGTATCTGAGGTTACCAATGCAAAGGTTGGCTTTGCAGGTCCCGTTGGTCTTTCCATCCCTGTTTATTGCGATTTGGAAGTTGCCAAGATGTGTAACTTTATTGTGGGTGCCAACGAGACAGATTATCATTATGAAAATGTGAATCCTGATGACTTTACACCGACAAAGGTTGCTGACCTGCGTACTATTACCGAGGGTGATGTTTGCCCCCGTTGCGGTAAGGCAATTAAAACAACCCGCGGTGTTGAGGTTGGTCATATCTTTAAGTTGGGCACCAAGTATACAGAAGCTTTAGACTGCACATACTTAGATGAAAACGGCAAGGCACAGACCCCGATTATGGGTTGCTATGGCATTGGTGTTAACCGTACCTTAGCAGCAGTTATCGAACAGTATAATGATGAAAACGGTATTATCTGGCCGGTAAGCGCGGCACCCTATCAGGCAATCGTTGTGCCGGTTAACCGTGATAATGAAGAACAGGCGGCGCTGGCTGAAAGCATTTATGCAAAGCTTCGTGCTGAGGGTATTGAAGTGTTGCTTGATGACAGAGCAGAACGCCCCGGTGTTAAGTTTAAAGATGCTGACCTGATTGGTATTCCTGTTCGTATTACTGTCGGCAAGAAGGCGGCTGAGGGCCTGGTTGAATACAAGCTCAGAAAAGAAGATAGCATTTCTGAAATTTCAGCTGATGAAGCAGTCGTACAGGCTTGCACATTTATTCGCGGTGAACTTGCATAAGCAGGAGTGAGTATTGTGAAAAAAAGTCTTTTGATTTTGGTTGTTTTACTCTGTTTACTTTCTACCGGTTGTGCTAAAACAAAACAGGCAGAACAGCCGGAAGCGCCGGAGGCTCAAACACAGGTGCAGACACCGGCAGAACAAACTGCGGAGAAAGGTAAGCACGAAACAACTGAACAAGCACCGCTAGCGCCTTCGAACAACAAAGAGGTCGTAACAGAAGAAAAGGCACCCAAGGTATATTGGGTGATGGATATTGCCTATCATTTGGAAAACTGCAAAGCACTGGCAGGGGCAAATCCACAGGAAGTGCCTTGGTCTTTGGTTAAGGAAATTGGTTTGCGGCAATGCCCGGAATGCAATCCGCCCCGATATGAAGGCTATGTTGAGAGTGAGTAAATAAAAAAGTTTTGTAAGATGACAAGGAGGAAGCGCATGAAAAAAATAATTGCCCTATGCTTAATCGCGTTCCTTCTGTGTTTTGTTTCGGGGTGTTCTTCCAAACAGGCAGATGATTCTCAGACACCGGCTCAGGTTTCTGACTATGAAAACAGCAGCGAAGCACCCCGAAAGGGTGGCACTTTGCGGCTTGCCCTTGCCGGTGCCGGGTCTTTAAATCCGATTCTGGCAGAAAACAGACAAAATCTTGGCGTGCTGAAGCTTGTATACGACAGCATGTTTTGCCGCACGGCAAACGAAGAGGTTGTTCCGGTTTTGTGTTCCGGTTATACTGTTTCAGCAGATGGGCTTCACTATGAATTCACAATCAAAGACGGGGTCGCTTTTCACAACGGTGACAGGCTGACGGCCAATGATGTTGAGAAAACCATTTATATGATTTTGTCTTCGGAGAGTTTGTACCGACCCAGACTGTCAGCAATTTCTGAGTGTACCAGTCAGGGCAATCAGCTTTACATCACATTGCAGTATCCGGTTGCGAATTTCACAGCACTTTTAGATTTTCCGGTTCTGTCAGATGCAGATATAGCGGATTACAATTCTCTGACCTATGTTCCCAACGGCACTGGGCGGTATAAGGTGCAGAGCTATAAAAAGAGCAAGGAACTGTATCTGTCTGTCAACAAGAACTACTTTCGGGATTTTGCGCCCTATATTGAAAACATCACGGTTTATCTTTTGAAAGATGCAGCGGCCGCTGTGGCTATGCTCGAAAATGTACAGATTGATGTTTTATCTTCGCATGCAATTAATCTATACGAATATACACCCAAGCGCAATCTGTCTTCTGCAGAGTATACAAGCGGGCGATTTGCATTTGTGGGTATCAATAATCAAAAACAGGCGCTGTTATCTGCCAAAACAAGAGGTGCTTTGAGTGCCGCAATCAATCGCGGTGAAATTTTGTCTGCTAATATGTTATCTCACGGCAAGGTGGCAGAAATTCCCGTACCGGACGGAAGCTTTTGGAATGACGGCACGACATCCTCTGAGAAACCTGACATCCAGCGTGTGAAAACCATGCTGTCAGAAGATGGTTGGGCAGACAGTAATGCTGACGGCGTACCGGAAAAGGAAGTGTATGGCGAGCCGGTAACACTGGCACCCGGAATTTTAGTAAACAGCGAAAACCCGACCCGTGTGAAAATTGCAGAACAGATTAAAAACTTCTGGAATGCGGCGGGGGTGCCGGCTTATGTGGTGGCGGTAAGTTTTGAAGAATATCAGTCACGGATTGCCGGCGGTAATTACGATGTTTATGTAGGTGAGGTATCACTGCTGGAGAATTACGGCTTATCATTTCTGCTTAGAACCAATGAAAATTCTCTGGGTGTATCAAGTGAAACCTTTGACCGACTGCTGGCGAATCTGGAGGTTTCCGGTCAGGAAACCCACAAGCAGGCACAGTTCCGGGAACTGTGTAACGTTTTAAGAGCCGAGATGCCTTTGATAGGGCTTTATTTTGAAAATGATGTTATCGTCTTTGATACGCGGATTAAAGGTGAAATAGAGCCGTCGGGTTCTGATATGTTTTACGGTATTGAAAAATGGTTTATATCCAAGTGATTTGTATCCATGTTGTAACAAAAAAGTAAAATATATATAATTGACCTTTAAGCCTAGCGATGATATAATAAATGTGTACAATGGACTCAAAGTACTCAAAAATATTTTTTACATGGAGGGACACATATGAAAAAGCTTTTATCACTTCTTTTGGTATTGGCAATGACAATATCATTAGCAGTACCTATGGTATCAGCGTCAGAATTCACTGATGTTGACACCAAACATCAGTACTACAGCGCAATTCAAAGCTTGGTTGCACGTGGTATTGTTAACGGTATGGGTGACGGTACTTTTGCACCGGACGCTAACGTTACCCGTGCTCAGTATGCCAAAATGGTTGTTTTATCTATTGGTATGACCAATGCCGGCAACTCAGTTGAGTCAAGCGGCTTCCCGGATGTACCGGCTGACCACTGGGCAGCAGGATTTGTTAAAGCAGCTCATGGCCAGGGCATTATCAACGGTTTTGAAGACGGTTCTTTCAGACCGGATGACAATGTTACATACGAACAGGCGATTGCTATGGCAATTCGTGCAAAATCTCTGTTCTTAAAGGCTGAAGCTGAAAAAATCGGTTACCCCGATGGTTACATTCAGCTTGCGACTAAGTACAAGTTCTTAAAAGGCATTGTTGACGGCGTTAACAAACAGCCTGCAAAGCGTGGTACTATTGCTCAGCTGATGGACAACATGCTGAAGGTTGAACTGTCTGATGACATAGGTGGTATTCCTCAGCTTGAAACTGACACAATGGAAGAAGTTAAAGGTCAGATTTTAGCAGTCAGAGGTACCAGCCTGATTGATGGCGATGTTGACAGCTTAAATACCTATCAGTTTAAACTGTTACAGAATGATGGTAATACCGTAGTTTATGATGCAAAAAATCTTTCTATGAAAGATGATCTTCGTTCTTATCTCGGTAAGCAGGTTGTTGTTTACTATGAAGAGGACGACAGCTCAAGAGTTCAGGTTGCAACCAGCATGAGCGAGCAGAGAAGTCGTAACTATGAAGAGACTGTAACCTTAGATGCTATTGAAGATTATACCAATACATTGGTTAAGTATGACGATGATGGCGAAACCGCCAGAATAACTGCTTTAGACAATGCTCTTATCATGTATAACGGTAGTCTGACATCTACAGACTTAGAGACTCTGATTACAAACAACTCAGGCAGAGCCGGTTCCATCCGCTTCTTATGTTCTGAAGGCGAAGGTTCAGCTGCTGATGTTATCTTCTTTACCTCTTACACCAACTGGTATGTAACATCAACAACCTCATCCTCCAAGACCGTATACGGTGAAATCGGTGAAACCAGAAGCAATATCGTCATTGATGATGAAGCAAAAAACAAAACTGTTACCATTACCAAAGATGGCAGAAAGGTAAGCTTCTCTGCTATCGCAAAGGGACAGATTCTTTCTATCTCTAAGAGCGATGACGAAAAGGTTATTGACGTTATCATTTCCACCGATACTGTTTCCGGCACCGTAACCGGTAAGGATGATGTGTTAAACAGCATTACTGTTCAGTCCAAAAAGTACACCTTTACTGATGGTTTAGATGTTTCCGGTATTAACTTAGGTGTTACCTTAAAGCTGTATCTGGATGCTTTCGGTAAGGTTGCAAAATATACCCATCAGATGACTTCTACCAACTATGTATACGGTTATCTGCTGAAAGCAAGCAATGACGGCAGCTCTATGGATGGCAAGGTTGCCCTGAAGATTCTGAAACTGAACACAACTTCAGTGTCAAGCCCTGCACAGGTTTATATGGCTGATACTGTTACTATTAACAACAGAAATTATAAGCCGGGTGACGATGCTAACGAGATTATTGCATTGCTGAAAGAGACCGCGCAGTATTATGAAGGCACCGGTGATTATGCTTTCGGTGAAGATGAAGTATTCCAGCCCATTCGTTACTCAACCGGTGGTGACGGTACTGTTACTTCTATGTACATCGGTACTCAGGCTGTAGAAGCAACAGAGTCCGACCTGAAGGTTGATAGATCTTTTGCGACCAGCGCTATCACCTATACAGGTAATAATACCTTCCAGTATCTCTACAAATTAACATCTGCCACAAAGGTTGTATATATTCCCGACAATGATGTTGAACGTACTGATAATACCAAATATATTATCAGAAACGGTAACAATGCAAGCCTGACTCAGGGTGCTACCTACAAAATTGTTATGGTTGATGTGAATGCATCTTCTACACCGGCGGTTGTTCTGATGTACAGCTCCTCTGCAAGCGTGGCTTCCGCTGAATGGGAAGATTGCGTACCGATGCTGGTTAAGGGCCGCAACAGAGGTTCCGGTGCATATCCGTATGAAATTACCTTGCTGAGCAATACAGGTGAAACTGTATACTATGATGAAGGCGGTACTTTCTACAATGCAGTTGTTCCCGGTGATGTTGTCAGAGTTTCTGCTGCAAGCGACAACAAGGTTGAGGAATATGAAATTGTTGCTGAAGCAAGTGAAATTTACGCAGGTACCGAATACATCAAGCCGATTACACATTTAACAGAAGTGACACGTCAGATTGACAAAAACGGTACACCGATTGCCGGTACCTATCCGATGCATTCAGAAGGTGACCGCAATGTAACACGTAAGATTGTTATGTTCGCCGGTGTTGCTCTGGATATTGCAGACGGCTCAATGAAGATTGTTCTGGATTATCCTGAAGCACTTGACGCTTGGACAGAAGGCGATCTGGCAGCTGCGGGCAACCTGAGAAACATCAATGTTTCCGGTGCAAAGGTTGTTGCTGTTGAATTCAGAAACGGTGTGGTTGACAGAATCAGCGATATCGATACTGAACAGATTCAGGTATACGAAGACGTAGAGGAAGCAGCTAATAAGATGTTTGTTTACTGCTACGGTGATTCTGCAAGACTGATTGTTGTATTTCGTGACAAGCAGTAATAGAGTATAATAAAAGCCCTGCGGCATAAGCCGCAGGGCTTTTTTGTATGTTGCAACATTTATTCACTGAGTCGCGGTACTCTGATGGGGCGACCATTATCATCTAAAGCAACAAAGACGAGGGTTGCTTCGTTGGTCTTGACGACAGAACCGGTTTGCAAATTTTCTGCCCAGACATTCACCTTGATTTTCATAGAGGTATTACCGACGGAAACTAAGGTTGCAACAAGTTTAACCATTTCGCCCAAATGAATGGGATGTTTAAAATCCAGGCTGTTCATTGAAACGGTAGCAACAACATGGCCCGAATGCTTGGAGGCTGTAAGCGCTGCAGCAATGTCAATCCAATGCATCAAGCGCCCGCCTTTTAAGTTATACAGCAGATTAACGTCATTAGGCAGGACAAGTTCTGTCATTTCAATGACAGAGTCGCTGATTTTTTTCGTTGGTTCCATAAACCTTCTCCTTTTAATATTCAAAATTATTTTGCTTTATTATATCACAATTATGTAAAAAATAAAAGGGAAAAAATGTTTGGTTGATAATGAGTCTGTGGTGCCATACTAAAAATAAAAAGGAAAAAACAAATGAACATTTTTAAAAGTTTTGCTATTTTTTTGATTGTAGCTTTTTTGTTGGCAGGTTGCAGGGGAGAAAAAAAGGAGATTCCTGAGGTGGTACCGGAGCCGAAAACCAGCGAGGAGCCACAGCCAGCACCGGAACCTGAACCTACGCCGGCTCCTGAACCCACACCTATTGGAAGGGCCCAAACTCAGATTTTAGACTGGGCTGACAACCGGATTCACAACATTCGCCTTGCTGTCGGTCAAATCAACGGTTATACCCTGGCGCCGGGGCAAGGGTTTTCTTTTAATCAGGTGGTTGGACCGAGAACGGCAGACCGTGGCTACAAGACAGCAACCGTTCTTTTGCACGGTGAAAAAACACAGGACTATGGTGGTGGCGTCTGTCAGGTCAGCACAACTCTGTTTCAGGCAGCGCGTGCCGCCGGCCTTTCTGTTACAGAGCGCCACAGTCACCAAAAAGATGTAGGCTATGCTCATCCGGGAGATGATGCTGCGGTAGATTATGGAAATAAAGATATGTGCTTTACAAATAATACAAGCCAAACTGTTACCCTTGAAGCTACGGTGGGGAATGGGGTTGTGAGTGTTTCAATTCGCTAAGCGAAACAATCAAATAGATGTAAATCTTTGCAAAAGTTGGAAAGGGCTTTACTTATGCTGAGTTTTATAGTAAAATATGTGTGTTACTTGTATAAGTAAATATTTTTCTTTAAAAGGGGTTTTTTACAATGAAAAAAGTATTAGCAATGATTCTTGCCGTTATGCTGTTAGTCGTAGCATTTGCCGGCTGCACAGCTAAGGATGAGTCTAAAGATGTTCTTACTTGCGGTGTCACAATTTTCGAAAAGATGAACGAGAAAGATGCTAATGGCAACTGGACCGGCTTTGAAACCGAGTTTGCACAGGCTGTTGGTGAAATCATCGGTATGGAAGTTGAATTTCAGGAAATTGACTGGGGTCAGAAGTACAATGAACTGAACTCCGGTGCGATTGATTGTGTATGGAACGGTTTTACCGCTAACTCTTCTGATGATGGCGTTAAACGTTCTGATTTAGTTGACTTTTCTTATGGTTATATGCTGAATCAGCAGTGTGTTGTTGTAAAGGCTGATAACTTAGACAACTTTAAGTCTGAAGCTGACCTTGCAGGCAAAACTGCGTGTGTTGAAGGTGGTAGTGCAGGTGCTTCTTATGCTGAATCTGTAACAGACAAAGACAAAATCTTCTCTACACCGGCACAAATCAATGCTTTTACCGAAGTTAAATCCGGTGCTGTTGACTTTATCGTAGTTGACATTCTCCTTGCTCAGAACATTTGTGGCGAGGCTGACTATGCTGATCTTGCAATCGTTGATGCAATTGAGCTTGATTCTGAAATTTATGCTGTTGGCTTTAAGAAGGGTAGCGAATTAACTGCTAAAGTTAATGCAGCTATCAAAGAACTGGAAGCAAACGGCAAGCTGATGGAACTGGCTGAAAAGTATGGTTTTGAAAATGTTCTTAAGGTAACAGAAACTATCGAATAATTTGTAGAATAAGGAAAATCAGTAATGGGATTTTGGGACGTAACATTAAGCCTGATTGGCGGACTTAAATATACCTGCCTGATATTTGCGCTAACACTTGTGTTAGCGCTTCCTTTAGGTTTGGTTATAGCATTTGGCTCTATGTCAAAATTTAAGCCACTTTCCTATGTGGTTAAAACATTTGTGTGGATCATACGCGGTGTTCCGCTTATGTTGCAGGTTATCATCTTCTTTTATGTTCCTGGATTTTTGATGGGAACGCCTGTGTTGTCGCGCTTTTCTTCTGTTATAGCAGCGTTCGTTATTAACTACGCCTGCTATTTTTCAGAAATATACCGTGGCGGTATAGAAAGTATTTCCAAGGGTCAATACGAAGCAGGACAAGTTCTTGGTATGACAAAAACACAGATTTTCTTTAAAATCATTTTAATGCAGGTTGTTAAACGAATTCTTGCGCCTATGTCTAACGAGGTTATTACCTTGGTTAAGGATACAGCCCTTGCACGTGTTATTATGATTGTAGAAGTGATTCAGGCTGCACAAAATTTTGCGGGATATGGTCTTATGTGGCCTTTGTTCTACACGGCGGTGTTCTACCTTGCCTTTGTAGGAATTTTGACACTTGTTTTCGGCTTCTTCGAAAAGAAACTTTCCTATTATAGGGTTTAAGAGGTGAAAAAATGCCAATCTTAGAAGTAAAAAAACTTGCCAAAAGCTTTGGCAAAACCGAGGTTTTAAGGGGAATTGACTTTTCTATTGAGAAGGGTGATGTTCTTTCTATTATCGGCTCATCCGGCAGTGGTAAAACTACACTTTTGCGATGCCTTAATTTTCTTGAATTTGCAGATGGCGGAACCATTTCGGTTAACGACAAAGTTATTTATGACGGCGCTACTCAAAAGAAAATGAGTGAGGAATTTATTCGGGAAGTGCGGCTGCATTTTGGCCTTGTATTTCAATCCTTTAATCTGTTCCCCCAATACAGCGTTTTAAAAAATATTACGTTGGCACCCAGCCTCTTAAAGTTTGATACACCAGAGGCGATTGAGAAAAAAGCTCTGGATTTAATTGAAAAAGTCGGTCTTTCAGAAAAAATACATAGCTATCCCTGCGAGCTTTCCGGCGGTCAGCAGCAGCGTGTTGCTATAGCCCGTGCCTTGGCACTGAATCCGGACATTTTGTGTTTTGATGAACCGACATCGGCGCTTGATCCGGAACTGACAGGTGAGGTGCTTAAGGTTATTAAAGAGCTTGCCAAGCAAAATATGACCATGGTTATTGTAACCCATGAGATGGATTTTGCCAGAGAGGTTTCTGATAAAATTCTGTTTATGGATAACGGTGTTGTTGCTGTGCAGGGCACACCGGATGAAGTTTTCGGTAATACAGAAAACGAGCGCTTGGCAACATTTTTACAAAGCTATAATCAACATTGATATAAAAAAGCGGCGCAAAAAGCGCCGCTTTTTTATAGGAAAATAAATGAAAAATAATGTTAAAAAATGATTGACAATGAAACTTTTTGATGATATAATATTTCGTAGCCGCGTGTGCAAGGTTATAAATGACAAAGTGTCTACCTTGGTGTTGCAGCGAGCAAGGATGGAGGAGGTGCAGTTATGTACGCAATTATCAAAACCGGCGGTAAGCAGTATAAGGTGTCTGAAGGCGATTCTATTTTCGTAGAAAAGCTGGGCGCTCAGGCTGACGAAACCGTAACCTTCAGCGAAGTTATCGCAGTTGGCGAAGGCAGTGACTTAAAGGTTGGTGCTCCTTTTGTTGACGGTGCTAGCGTTAGCGCTAAGGTTGTAAAAGAAGGTAAAGCTAAAAAGGTTATTGTATTCAAGTACAAGCCGAAAAAGGGCTATGCTAAAAAGCAGGGTCACAGACAGCCGTACACAAAGGTTGTTATTGAAAAGATTAACGCGTAAGATGATTACAATCAGTTTATTCAGAAACAAAGAACATTTGGTTCGATTTACTGTCAGCGGTCATGCAGGCTATGCAGAGCGCGGCGCAGACATTGTTTGTGCTTCTGTTACAACAGCGGCTTTTACAGCTGTTAACGGCCTTGTTGACGTTGCTAAAATCGACGCAGAAGTGGAAGTGCGTGAGGGCTATTTGGCCTGCAAGCTTCCAAAAGCACTCTCTGAAAAACAAAGAGAGTCAGCCGATTTATTGCTTGAAAGCATGATTTTGTCGTTTGAAAATCTTGCGGAGCAATATGGCGAGTATGTAGTTATGAAAAACTACACGGAATAGACTGGAAATTTCGGTTTTAAACCAGAAGGTGAGCTTGGCTCACAAAAGAAGGAGGTTACACCATGATTAAGTTCGATATTCAGCTTTTTGCTCATAAAAAGGGTGTTGGTAGCACAAAGAACGGACGTGACAGCGAAGCTAAGCGTCTTGGTGTTAAAAAAGGCGACGGACAGGCAGTTCTCGCCGGCAACATTTTGGTGCGCCAGAGAGGAACAAAAATTCATCCCGGCATCAATGTGGGCAAAGGCGGAGACGATACGCTGTTTGCTTTAATTGACGGTAACGTTAAGTTTGAAAGAAAAGGCAAAAACAAGAAGCAGGTAAGCGTGTACTCTGCATAATGTAAGCTTAAAAAGCCCATTACGGTTTTCGTATGGGCTTTTTTGTTTTATAAGGAGTTTAAACTATGTCAATTTACTCCATTTCAGATTTACATCTTGGGATATCATCTGATAAACCCATGGATATTTTCGGCCCGAAATGGGAAAATTATTTAGATATATTAAAAGAGAACTGGCAAAGTACCGTAAAGGCTGATGACCTTGTGCTGATACCCGGGGATATCTCCTGGGCGATGTATATCAGCGAGGCAGAAGAGGACTTTCGTTTTTTAGACTCTTTAAACGGAATAAAGTTGATTTCAAAGGGTAATCATGACTATTGGTGGGAGACTATCAATAAGCTGAACAAATATAAAGACGAAAAAGGATTTTCTACGCTTCATTTTTTGCATAACTCTGTTTATGTGCATGACGGGGTTGCTATCTGTGGGGCTAAGGGTTACCCGGATAACGGCAAAACGGAAGAGGATCAAAAGCTCTATCGCCGCGAAGTCAGCCGGCTTAAGCTTTCTTTGGATATGGCGAAGAAAACGGACGCCAAAATTATCTATGTAATGCTGCATTATCCGCCAATGCTGGGGTCAGATTTTGCAAAGCTTATGGAAGAGTATGGCGTTTCACGCTGTCTGTATGGTCATCTCCACGGAGGGAGCCATAAAATGGCGACAGAGGGACTTTATAGTGGTGTGGAATATAAGTTGGTGTCTGCGGATTTTCTGCAGTTTAAACCGCATTTATTGATGAAATAAAGTCTGTTTATTTTGACGGAAGGGGTGAACACCGTGTCTGAATCAGAATACATTAAGCGCTGTCAAGAAGGTGACAGTGAAGCCTTTGGTGAGCTGCTCACTTTATATGAAAATAAAATTCTGAACTATTGCTATCGCATGCTTGGCAATCGGACAGATGCGGAGGATGCTACCCAGGAGGTTTTTGTAAAGCTATACCGTTTTATTGGCAGCTTTACGGGGCAGTCGGCGTTTTCAACCTGGCTGTATAAAATTGCCTCTAACGTTTGTCTTGACTATTTGCGAAAAAATAAAAAACACACCTCAGATACAGTCAGCTTGCATCAGCAGAATGCTGAGGGTGAAGAATTTTTGATGAATATAGAGGATAAGGGGCTTACCCCTTATGAAAGTGCTCAGATGAGTGAGGCGCAACGTGTCTTGGCGCTGGCGCTTGAGCAGCTCAGTGAGGACCAGCGAAAAGTCGTGGTGCTCAGGGACGTAGAAGGACTTTCCTACGAAGAAATTGGTGAGGTTATGGGCATTGCCGAAGGTACTGTCAAATCCCGCATCAATCGGGCGCGATTGGCACTGAAAAAACTTTTAGAAAAAGATAGGGAACTTTTTTCGCTGTCATAACGTCTATAATAATGAAATGTAAAAACTACCGCCAAGGAAAGGAGGGGTAACTGTGCAATATAACTGTGAAACTGTAAAAGATATGCTTTCGTTATACATAGATAACATGTTGTGTGACGATGAAGCAACGGCAGTCAGGGCGCATCTTAAGGCTTGTAGCGAATGTAAAAAAGAGTATGAGTTTTTAAATGGCATTGTTAGTGCGGCAAATACCATGCCGGCGCTTAGCGTGAGTGCTGACTTACATGCAAAAATTATGCAGGCTGCCACAAAACAACCTGTGAAAAAGCCTGCCAGACGCAGCTTGTGGCGTATTGCTTCCGGCTTTGCGGCTGCTGCGGCTGTTGTTGCAATTTCAGTTATTTCTTTCGGCAGCTTACCCGGACATCCTGACTTGACACCACAGCCTGACCCCGTGATTCAATCCCCCGTGACACCGGCACAGAAACCGGCAGAACCACCGACAACAGAACCTGATGAGCCGGTATCCCGCCCTGCGGTAGTCGCTGCACCGCAGAACGCACCGGAAGAAACACAGACACCGGCGATCGCCTCCCAAGGTGAGCCTGTTACACCGGTAATTGAGGCAGAACCCATACCTGCAGAGGGAACTATAGAGGATGGCGGTACAGAGTCATATTCAGGCGGCGCAGGCAGAACGATAGAGAGTGTGACTTGCTACTATATAGGAGAGGGTAGCTATGAGGAAGCGGTTTTAATTCTTGATGCTTACGAGTTTGATGGGATTGCCTACCTGATTCCTGCCGCTGAAAAAGATGCAGTATACGAAAAACTGCAAGCTTTGCCGGACTTTGTGCGCTATACAGAAGAAGGTACAAGTGAAGAAACAGTCAGAATTGCACTGGCGTGTGAGTAAAATAAAAAGGCCATGACTTTCGTCATAGCCTTTTTTATTTTACTGATTTTTTTCAAGGTCTTTATTTCTGATTTCCACACGGCGAACCTTACCGCTGATGGTTTTAGGAAGCTCATCAACGAAATCGACGATTCTAGGATATTTGTAAGGTGCTGTATGGGTTTTAACGTATTCCTGAATTTCTTTCTTAAGCTCGTCGGTGCCTTGAGTGCCCTTTGTCAGAACGATAGTGGCTTTTACAATCTGACCGCGAACCTCATCAGGAACGGGGGTGATGGCACACTCTAATACATAGGGCAGCTCCATGATAACACTTTCGATTTCGAATGGTCCGATGCGGTAGCCGGAGGATTTGATAACGTCATCAATACGTCCTACATACCACAGGTAACCATCTTCGTCCATGGTTGCCTGGTCGCCGGTGTGATAGAAGCCGTCGTGCCATACTTCATTGGTTTTCTCATCATCTAAATAGTAACCGATAAAGAGACCACAGGGCGCGCCGTCTTTGGTACGAATGCAGATTTCGCCGGTGTCACCGGTTTTGCATTCGTTGCCGTCAGGGTCTAAGATGACAACATCATAGAGGGGACTGGGTCTACCCATAGAGCCGATTCTCGGGGTTGAACCAACGAAGTTTGCAATGGACAGAGTGGTTTCTGTCTGGCCAAAGCCTTCCATAATGGTGAGACCCGTTGCCTTTTTAAACTGGTTAAACACCTCAGGATTCAGCGCCTCGCCGGCGGTGGTTGCATACTCAATAGAAGACAGGTCATATTTTGACAAATCTTCTTTGATGAAGAAGCGGTACATGGTCGGCGGTGCACAGAAGGTGGTGATGTTATACTTTTTAAACAGGGGCAGAATGTCTTCTGAATGGAATCTGTCAAAGTCGTAGGTGAACACGCCGGCTTCGCAGAGCCACTGACCGTAGAGTTTGCCCCAGAGAGCCTTGCCCCAACCGGTATCGGAAATGGTGAAG
Organism: Oscillospiraceae bacterium; assembly: GCA_015068905.1. Taxonomy (GTDB): domain Bacteria; phylum Bacillota; class Clostridia; order UBA1381; family UBA9506; genus UMGS755. The sequence goes on from SVJQ01000001.1 coordinate 156,107, forward strand.
TGTAAGCCGTTGGGATTTACATTGTGCCAATGCTTAGCTGTGGGGTAGTGGCCCAAAGCATATTTATAAGAATGGGTTGCAATACGGGGATAGCCGGTGGTGCCGGAGGTAAACAGCATCAGCATGGGGTCGTTGCCGCAGGGAGAATCTGCCTTGCGGTCAAAGTGTGTGCTGAAGCGTTCCATTTCAACGTTAAAGTCATTCCAACCGTCCTTTTTGCCGCCTACTAAAATCTTTTTGATTTCAGGGAACTCGGCAGCTGCCTTTTCAGCCTCGGCAGAAACATCGCCGTCAGCGGTACAAACAATGGCTTTTACGCCGGCTGCTTTATATCTGTATGTAAAGTCGTGCTCAACCAGCTGATTGGTGGCAGGGATGGCGATTGCACCGATTTTATGCAGTGCCAGCATACAGAACCAGAACTGGTAATGACGCTTTAAAACCAACATAACCGTGTCGCCACGCTTGATACCTAAGGATTCAAAATAATTAGCGGTTTTAGCAGAATATTTTTTCATATCGCTAAAGGTGAATCTGCGCTCGGTCTTATCGTTCGCTACCCACATCATAGCAAGCTTGTTGGGATTCTTTTCGGCGATGGCGTCCACGCAGTCAAAAGCGAAGTTAAACTTGTCATCATTTTTAAAGGTGATGCCGCTGAATACGCCGTTTTCATCGTAGCTTGATTCAACAAACTCATCAGCAACAGTTTTTGAAGTATCTTTTGCTGTAGTGGCGGCCTTGTTCACAACCGGTCCTTCGGGATATTCATCGCTGAAGTGGCCATCTTTGGGGTTTAAAACAATGGCGTGGAACTCGCAACCGCCCTCTGAGACAGCAATCATACCGTGGGGGATAATACTGTTATAGAAAATGGAATCGCCCTCGTTTAAAACCTCAACGTGGCTTCCTACCTGAACTTTTAAAGAGCCTTTTACAATGACATCAAATTCCTGACCGTTATGGGAAGCTAGCTTAATGGGTGCATCCTGCTCCTCTTTGAGGTAGGGGAACTTAACTAAAAAGGGCTCTGCCAGCTTGCCTTTAAATTTAGGGGCAAGGTTGTTATAAACGTAACCCTGCTTTTTAACGATCTTCATACCGTCACCTTTTCTGGTGATGTTAAAGGATGTCAGGGTAGAGCTTGTGCCCTCCAATAAATCGACAACCTCAACGCCGCAAGCTTTAGCACACTTGTAAATGAAGGTAAAGCTAAAGTCGGTTTCGCCTTCTTCCAAAAGCTTATAATCCTCTACTGTAACACCTGTCAGCTTTGCAAGCTCTTCGGGGGTGTATCCCTTTGCCTCGCGCAGGTCTTTGATTCTGCCTGCAACCTCTTTTAAACTGAATTCCATTTTTTTGCTCCTTTCTTTTCCGTTACTTTTCAGATTTTACGGATTTGAATAAAACAAAAAAACCCGTCTCAAAATTTCTTTTGAGACGAGTTATGCAACCCGCGGTACCACTCAAATTGCGAAACAAACATTTCGCCACTTTACAGGCTCTAACAAGCCCTTGGCATTAACGCAGCCGTTACGGAAGGAGTCTACTTGCTTATTAGCTTTCGGTCCTCCAACTCAGAAGTGATGGGTCATTGGAAAGCTTTGCCATTGGCTCGCAGCAACCGCCAACTCTCTCCAGGCTCTACAATCCGACCGTCTTCGTCATAGTTGTTTTGTGATATTCAAATTTAAAATGATTATACTCCCTGAAAAATGAATTGTCAATAGTTTTTTTGAAAAAATTTTAATTTTTTTTACTGTTGACAAGAATCAGCGGTGAAATAACCCTCTAATTGCAGCACATATTCATCGCCGTCTTTTTGGAAACGCAGTATCGAATACAGGTCAGAAAGTTCGGGGTTACTGCCATAGACGGTCTTGATGCCTGAAAGGTCTGCCATATTCAAAAGAGATTTAGCAAGGCCGTGGCGAAGACCAAAATCATCATCCTCGGTATAAATAAAGTTCATATACACCTTTAAATCCACTAGGTTGATGCTGCCCATACCAATCAAGGTGTCGCCGTCGTAAATACCCATAAACTGCTGATAGTCCATAGAGAGGGGAATCCCTTGCGTTGAGAGATAATTTTCAACTTCTTCAGTTGTAATAATTTTTTTAATTGTCAGCATTTGTTTTATCCTTTCAAGCTTTTAACTTCATTTTCTGTCAAAAAGCGCCACTCGCCGCTTTTTAAATCACCTAATTTTAGGGGGCCTTCAGCTACCCGGCGAAGCCTGAGCACCTCGTGCCCCACAGCATCACACATTTTTCTCACCTGACGGTTTCTGCCTTCTGAAATGGTGATTTGCAGTACGCTTTTGTCGGCTTCTGTTCGTTTTAACACAGCTTTGGCCGGCATAGTTTTGCGCCCGTCAATGAAAACGCCGTTTCGCAAATTATTGAGCGCCGCCTCATCCGGTGAGCCTGATACCAAAACCAAGTAGGTTTTAGTAATTTCGTGGCTGGGGTGGGTGAGACGATAGGTTAAATCCCCGTCGTTTGTCAGGAGCAAAAGCCCCTCGCTGTCATAGTCAAGCCGACCCACGGGGAAGACTCTGCCAACATCTTTTGGCATCAGGTCTAAAACCGTTTTGCGGTCAAAATTATCCTTGGCTGTGGTCACATAGCCGCGGGGTTTATTCAGCATGATATATACATTTTTTTGCGGCGGAAAAATAGCCTTGCCGGAAACAGTTACCCGATCCTTTTCCGGGTCAATTTTTGTTCCAAGCTCTGTGACAGTTTGACCGTTCACCGTAACCTGACCGGCGGTTATCATATCTTCTGCCGCACGACGGGAAGCCACACCGCAAAGCGCCATATATTTTTGTAAACGCAAAAGTTCTGCCATGGTTTCTCCTTTATTGTAACAATAGGGTATGGCTTTATTGTATCATACTTTCTTTGTTTCGGCAACTGTTTAAAAAATAGGGGATGTAAAAAAAGTCCAGAACGCAAAAAAGAAACGAAACGCAGATTAAAATAGAACAGAAAAACAAATAGTATTCTATAATAATAAAAGAAAAACTCAAAATTTTTAGTTTTTTAAAAAATTATTCTTTTTTGCTATGAACAAACTTCACCTCTTGGCGTACCAATGTACGCCGTCGGAACTCAGTTTGTCCATTCTGAAGCATTTTTTTCTATCCCCTAACAAAAAGGCGATGTAAAAATAATTTTTTTACATCGCCTTTTTAGCTAATTTATAAGCTCAGGATCATAATATTCGCCGTTTATCAGCACTTCAAAGTGTAAGTGCGCCCCTGTTGAGGTACCTGTTTTTCCAACCTTGCCAATGGTTTGTCCCCTTAAAACAGTATCGCCTTTTTTAACTTGTATATCTTGTGTCAGGCTTGCATATACAGTTTGAACGTTATCCCTTTCAATGATAACAAAGTAGCCCTTTTCGGCGTTGTATCCTGCTTCGGATACGGTTCCATACATTGCCGAGTTTACATCTGTTCCCTCCGGTGCAACAATATCAATCCCGTTATGCTTTTTGACCTCTCCGGTAATGGGGTGAGTGCGGGTGCCGTATCGGCTTGAAATTGGCATTTCACCATCGCAGGGCCATGTAAAGCCTTGTAATATAAAGGCTGATGGTGTTTCACCGTTTATGGTAAACATAAAATCAAAAGCCTCATTTTTGTTTGTCAACCCCAATCCGTTATGAAGCATATATCTCAAATAAGTATAGGGGACATAAGTTTTGTTTCCAATTAACAAAGGAGTTTCTTCCGGCATAATCAATTTCAACCCCATAACGGGTTTTTCATCGTTTACAACAGCTAATCTTGTATTTCTGTTATGTGAAATATCTATTGTATCACTATTTATTTTGATTATATATGAAACAGGCTCTCTTTGTTCATTCTCTGTTACTCTTATGTAAATGGTTCCGTCATCCCAAGTAAGCTCGTTACCCTCAATTTTAAATACACCCAATTTCTCGAAGGTTTCTCGCAGTGGGAAATAGGTCATGTTGTTCTGTATAAAGGGTTTGTTTTTAAGGGTAATCATTTCGCCCTTTGCATACAATGTTATCAGCTCTTTTGATTCCTCGTTATCAAGCGCAGCCATCACAACGGTTGCACATAACATAGTTACGGCTACCAACACAGCCATGACACAGGACATGATTTTAGAAATTCGTCCGCTTTTGGAGCGGATTTTGGTAAATCTGTTCTGCAACTGCTTTTTATTAGCACTCATTTTTGTTGTGTAGATGTTTTCTAACATAAAATTCACCTCTGATTTGCTATTGTGTAGTCGTCAATTGTTATTGGCGTTATAATATTTTTTTACCACCCAGATGCCGTTTTCATCACGCTGTACAGGTTTGAAAAGTTCAATGATATACGATGCATCATCAGTGGTGTATGTTGCGCTGCATTTTGTACCATCGCCGGCAAAGACGGTTATTTCACCATTTCCCATACCCATACCTTCAAAGAATGCTTGTATCACTTGCTGTGCATCTGTTCGCCAAGAGAAATGGCCATTATCAACCTGAAATTGTAAATCACAAATATAGGGATAGGTTATCCATTCGGCATTTCCAAGGTATGGGGTTTTACTGTCTATGCCACCAAAGGTAAAACTTATATCATAGTTGTAGTTATATCTGTTAATAATCCATTCCACATAGTCAAATGGAATATATATAATTCCGTTTCTTAACATAGGTGAAGTGGGTGTCAAAACATCATTTTGGGTGTTGTTCCAAAAATTGATATATACTATTTTGTTTTGCCCGATATGGATTTCATAATTACTTTGGTGCTCATCAATTTTTATTTGTATTTTTCCGTTATCCCATTTAATTTCACTTTTATCTGTAAGTTCTAAAGTATCGAAAAGTTCTATGAGCGGCAAATATACAGTTCTGTCATAAAAGAAAGGCTTGTTGTTAAATTCTATATTTTCATTATTATAAAAAATTTTTACCTCGTGTTCTTCGGTGCTATCAAGCGCAGCCATAACAACGGTTGCGCATAACATGGTTACAGCTACCAACACAGCCATGACACAGGACATGATTTTAGAAATCCGTCCGGTTTTAGAGCGGATTTTTGTAAATCTGTTCTGCAACAGTTTTTTATTGGCGCTCATTTTTGTTGTGTAGATGTTTTCAAGCATATCATTACCTCCTTGTACTAATATAGCTTGTGAACTAACCAGCTTCCGTCATTTTGTTTTTTACAGATTACATTTAAAAATCTTTTATGGGGTGGATTTATTTCACCTTTAATGTTATGCTCGGCAGTTACAGTAACGGAGTAAACTACTAACGTATCTGCTTTGGACCGAAGCAACTCAATATCGTTTTCAGACAATGTAATTTGAGCGTGCTCAGGCTCAGCAAAATAGATTTTAAGAAACTCATCTGTGTTTGCTTTTGACAAGGTCTCTAAGATTGCTTTTGTCATGCCGTAACACATTCCGTAAGCATCATCAATATACCCTTGTGTGATAAATTCATTTGTAACAAGTGTTTTCATTGTTGTAAGATCTGATTTGTCAAAAGCAGCAAAAAAGTTTCTTACTGCTATTTCAGAGTTATCCATATATAATTTATTGTGTGTCGTTAAATCCGTTGTAGCGTTTAAAAGGTATCTGTTTTTAATCTCGTTATCAGCCTTATTAACGGTTATAAGCTGTATATCCTTTACCATTCCGGTTTCAGACGTCAGATAATATATTTTATCTTCGTTTACAACACAGTTGTTGCTATACCAGCCAATGGGGTTTTGGACTGTTTCAAAAGTATCTGAAATGCCTGTAAAAAGCTCCGTGTTTTCCGGCATGGTACCTTTTTTGACAGCTCCGTTGTCTAAAGCGACTATATATTTGTCATAGGACTTAATCTCATCAGCCGGGCCTATGGTTGAAAGATAAGCATATTGCCCGTCTTTGCTGATTTTAACATCTAAAACCGTACTACCTTGTTGATTATAGGCAAGGTTCAGCTTTTTTAAATTGATGACAAAATCTAATTCTGAGCTTAGCCTTGGGTCGGGTAGAGTTGCTTGTCTATGAATGATGAACAAGCCTTCTCCGTAATGGAAAACGAGTTTACTGTCATTAGCATAGTCAATATCTGCCATCACTGCACCGATGGGGCGGCTCACAAACTCTGCAAATTCACTTTCTGTCATTGTGTAATCTTCATTGCTTGTGTTAATGGCTATGATGGTGGCAGCACAAGCTATGGTAAGCAATATTGCGATAAAGAGAATTGCTGCTATTGTTTTAGAAGCCCGTCCGGTTTTAGAGCGGATTTTGGTAAATCTGTTCTGTAGTTTTTTCTTATCCGTGCTCATTTTAGTTGTATACAGGTTTTCAAGCATATTCACTTCGCCTCCTTACTGAGCTAAATCGAGAATTGTTTTCATATAAAGCTTTTGCTCTTCGTCTGTCATCTTTTTTGTTACTTCCATATCGCAGGAAACCTCGCACGCCTCGCTGACATTGCTGCATAAGAGATAGGCAAGAGGGTTAAACCAATGCACGGCGTTCACAAAGAGGGACAGCCACTTAATCAGTAAATCTTTTCTTTTGTAATGTGTCAACTCATGCAAAAACACCATACGCATATTTTCATCGGGGATTTCTCTGCAAGGAAGATAGACGACCGGAAACAGAACCCCAACCAGCATAGGTGACTGAATATCCTGAGACATTCTGATTTTAATATGTCTTTTAATGCCAAGCTCTCTTTTTACCTCGCATAGCACAGCGTTTTCTGTTATTGTAACAGCACTCATGCGCTTACGGCTGATATAGAGAATGTAACTGCTGATAACAATGATCAGATATATGCACATACCAAAAAGCCATAGGTAGCTGAGCAAATCAGTTAGCCCGATACGGTAGCTTGGTGTGATGCTTATCTCTCTTTCCTGAATGGGCGTATCCTCTATGACTACCATTCTCGGTGCTTCGCCTAATTCTTGAGGCGCGCCTTGCTGCACGACCTCATTTTGAGGGAGAAGCGGAATTTTTTGAACTTCTCTTGCAGGAATCAGCTTGTATACAGGTAGAATCATTGAAAGCATCACGGCAATCCAAACGTAGTATTGCCACCTTGCCGGGAATTTTTTTGCTGTAATGGGCTTTAAGAGCAAGAGCAGGGCGGTGATTCCGAAGCCTAAAAGACTCAGGGTAAAAACAGTTTTTAAAAGTTCAGCCATGGTATCACTCCAACTCAAACATTTTTTTTAAATCTGCCATGTCCTCATTGGAAAGCTTTTCGTTTTCATACAGTGCCGCAACAAGGTTTTTAACAGAGCCTTTATAAATTTTGGACAGGAAATTTTCTGTTTCGCTTAAATCATATTCACTTTGCAAAAGCCGCGGATAATACAGATTTGTTTTTCCTTTCTTATCACAACCGACTACCTCTTTTTTTAGCAGCCTCTGCAAAAAGGTGGAAACGGTAGAAGCGGTCCAGTCGTTTCCGTCAAGCTCTCTTACTACATCTGCAACGGTCATTGGCTTTTCAGCTTTCCAAAGGATTCGCATAATCTGATATTCAGAGTCGGTGATTGTGTGTTTGGCAGTTGACATTTTGTGTCCTCCTTATGTCACATAAGATTGATGTTAGTGTAATTACACTTGTAGCTACTAAAAACAATATACCATGTGTAGCTACAAATGTCAATATAAAATTTAAAAAATTTTTTTGTGCGAAAAAGGCAAGGGTGTAAGATAACCCTTGCCTTTTAATAAAAGCATGTTTTTTATTACTATCTGATGTTTAACAATTCCAGAAAGAATTTTTTAAAATTCTCTCTAAGCGTCGGCTTTGGCGGCTCAACATAGTCGATGGAGGCACCGGCGAGTAAATCCATTTCGCATAGCTTTTTGCCATCGTATAAAACCGTCAGCTTTCCAAGCTGTGTGCCGGCAGCGATGGGTGCCGTGACCTCAGCAGGCAGCTTATAATCAAGCTTGATTTTAGAAAGGGTATCGGCATCTGAGTGTGAAAGGTAAAAGTCTTCTGCGGCAAGCAGCTCCACGGTTTTGCTGGCGCCACATGTAACGGGAATGCTTTTTAAAATCATATCTTTTAAAACCAAGGGCTTAACTGAGAGTTGCGAAAACCCGTAGTTTAACATATTCGTGTGGTCGTTCCAGTCGTTTGGGGCGTTCAGCGTTACACAAATGACGGTGGCGTGGTTTTGAGTTGCGGCAGAGACCAAGCATCTGCCGGTTTTCTTGGTAAACCCTGTTTTAACGCCGATACAACCGGGATACAGGGAAAGAAGCTTGTTGTGGTTTGCAAAGCTGCGGGCTTTGCTGTCTTCATCCTGTGGCAGGCTTTTTTTCTTGGTAGCAACTATTTCTGCAAAGTCAGGGTTTTGTAAGGCTTCACGCGTGATGAGGGCAAGGTCATAGGCGGTGGTGTAGTGCCCCTTGGCATCCAGCCCGTTGGGGTTTTGAAAGGCTGTGTTTTTAGCGCCGATGGCGTGGGCTCGCTCGGTCATCATCTTTGCAAAGTTCTCAACACTGCCGCCAACGTGCTCGGCAATGGCAATGGCAGCATCGTTGCCGGATTGGAGCATTAAGCCATAGAGCAGGTCTTGCATGGTAAGGGTTTCGAAGGCGGCAAGATACATACTTGACCCTTCTGTGCCGGCAGCGTTTTTGCTGACGGTGACAAGCTCGTCGGGCTTTGTGTGTTCTAAAGCCAACAGGGCGGTCATGATTTTTGTTGTGCTTGCCATTGAGTGGGTTTGATATGCGTTTTTTTCATATAAAACTTTGCCTGTTTGTGCGTCTAAAACACAGGCATATTGCGCCGAAACAGAAAGGGCATTTGCCGGAAAGCGTAATGCGTTCAAAAAGATAACAAGCCAGATGCAGGATATGATTCTTTTCATAAAGAAAACTCCTTTTCACGCGAGGATTTCTTTAAAGTATATGAAAAATTTTTATCCGGCATGAAAAAAAGTGTTTAAAGTTAGAAAAAAAGGGTATATATGTATTACAGGATGATATCCTGCGTACAATACACAGACAAGGAGTGGATCTCATGAAAATCACAATGACTGGAAAACAAATCGAATTAACACCTGCTTTGAAGGATCGTATTACTGATCGTTTTGCAAGACTCGACAGATACTTCCACAAAGAAACGGAAGCTACCGTTACCATTTCGGTACAGCGCGAAAAGCAGGTTGTAGAAGCAACGGTCTACTCAGGAAATTTAATCGTTCGTGTTGAAGAAGCAACAGATGATATGTATGTAAGCATTGATAATGCTGTTGATATCTTAGAACGTCAGCTCAGAAAGCACAAAACAAGAATTGAAAAGAAGCTGAAGAAGGATACCTTTGAAGCGGCTGCTTTAGAACAAATCCCCTTTGCTGAAAAAATTGAAGAGGAAAAGGAATTTAAAATTGTTCGTACCAAGCGGTTTGAATCAAAGCCCATGAGCCCTGAAGAAGCAATCCTGCAGATGAATCTGTTAGGTCACCAGTTCTACATTTTCACCAATGCAGAAACCGGTGAATCTAACGTGGTATATCAGAGAAAGAATGGCGACTATGGCTTGATTGAAGTTGTTTAATCTCGAAACCCGATATGTTCTCAAACCCCAAGAGGTTGCAGCAAAATCATTTTGCTGCAACCTCTTATTTTTTTGTTCTGTTATAACTTTTCGTGCTTTGCTCCATACTATTAAAAAACAGGATGGAGGCATAGTATGAGTAAATCTTTGTGGATGGTGTCGGCAGAGTTGCCACACTTTAAAAGTCTGGAAGATAACATAAAAACCGACGTTTTGATTATTGGTGGTGGTATGTGCGGCTTGCTTTGCGCCCATTTTTTGCAGAAAGCAGGGATGGATTATATTCTGGTTGAGGCAGACAGAATTGCATCGGGGGTGACGGGGAACACAACAGCAAAAATTACATCTCAGCACGGACTTATGTATGATAAGCTTATAAAAAGCTATGGCATAGAAAAAGCACAGATGTACCTTGAAAGCAATCAAAAGGCGCTGGAGGAATATAAAAATATATGCCAAATGATTGATTGCGATTTTGAAGAAAAGGATGCCTATACCTATTCGGTTCGGGACAGGCGAGCGATTGAGGATGAAGTTCGTGCGGTCAATGCCCTTGGCTTTGGGGCGACCTTTGCAGAGCCGAAAGAACTCCCCTTTAAAACCTTGGGTGCTGTTTGCTTTTCGGGTCAGGCGCAGTTTCATCCTATCAAATTCGTCGCAGAGCTTGCAAAAGGTTTAAATATTTATGAAAAAACCTTTGTCAGAGAAATTGCACCTCACGGGGTTTTCGCAAACGGCAAAAAAATTCAGGCAAAAAAGGTCATTGTGGCAACCCATTTCCCCTTTATCAATAAGCACGGCAGCTACTTTTTAAAGCTGTATCAGCATCGGTCCTATGTGTCAGCCTTTAACAAAGCACCGATTCTTTCAGGTATGTATGTAGACGAGGATAAAAAAGGCTTATCGTTTCGCAGTTATGGTAATTTATTGCTTATCGGTGGGGGAAGCCACAGAACAGGGAAGCAAGGTGGCACTTGGCGCGAAGTAAACCAAAGAGCAAGAGAATTTTATCCTGATGCGGTTTTGCAAAACGAGTGGGCGGCGCAGGACTGCATGAGCCTTGATGGCATCCCTTATATCGGCAGATATTCAAAAAATACACCGGATTTATATGTGGCAACAGGCTTTAACAAGTGGGGTATGACAGCGGCAATGACGGCGGCAATGATTTTGTGTGATATGGTACAGGACAAGCAAAATGAATTTGCACCGGTATATTCCCCTGATAGAAGCATCTTAAAGCCCCAGCTTTTTGTTAACGGCTTTGAATCTGCGATAAATTTACTGACCCCTACCACCAGACGTTGCCCACATTTAGGGTGTGCCCTTAAATGGAACAAAGCAGAGCACAGCTGGGATTGCCCTTGCCATGGCTCCAGATTTTCTGAGGAGGGAAAGCTTTTAGACGGACCTGCTACCGGTGATTTGCCGAAAGTATAAACAAAGGGCGATGCAAGCAAAACGTTGCATCGCCCTTTTACTGTGGATTTATATATTATGCCTGAATGAGAATTTGTTTGGTGTGGTGCCGGTGATTTTGCGAAAAGCATCATAAAAACCGCTGATGCTGTCAAAGCCGCATTCGTAGGCAATGTCTACGACCTTTAGGTCTGTACTTGCAAGCAAGGTCATAGCACGGTCAATCTTTTTTGCCATTACATATTTTTTAAAGGAAACGCCGTTTGCTTTAGCAAACCACCGTGAGAAGGAGCTTTCTGTAAAGCCGGCAAAGCTTGCCGTTTTTTGGAGAGAAATTTTGTCAGTTATGTTTGCATCAATGTAGTCAAGTATCTGGGACATCTTTTTATCATATTTTCCTGCCGGTGCAACAGAATAACCCAAAAAGCGCTCAGCTTTTATAAAAAATTCTGTCAGCTTGGCTGATGCCAGTTCGCAATAGCTTTCCTGCTTTGCTTCGAGCTCTGCATACAGTTCTGACAAAAGAAGGCACAGCTCCGGATTGTTAAAAACCCCATTTAATTTGTCAATGCACATGAGAAAAAACGAAAAATGATAACTGTCTGTAAATACCCGACGGTCCAGGCAGATAACCTGCAGAGAAAAGCCTTTTTCGTCATACTTTATAAAGCGCCTTTTCTGGTTATCACTTAAACAAATAATGTGACCCGGTGTAACGATATGCTTTTGCCTGTTAATCTGCCAAACAGCGCTGCCGTGGGAAACAAAACAGATATGCAGGTCGGGGTAGGAGACGGCTTCTTTAAAAATTTTAGAATCTTTTGTTTTGTGTAAGGTATAAAAGGTGCAGTTTGAATCCGTTATTTTAATCATAATTTCACCTCGCGTATTCAGTGTACCACAGAAAGTGTAATTTTGCAAGAAAATTGCAAGAAAACGAAATTTTTGGATAAAAAAATGGTTGCCGCTAATCTGTGTTTGTGTTACACTGATTTTATAGAGAAGTATAGGGAGAGGAGCTTACTATGACATACGATACGATTATCCTCGGCGCAACCTATCTGGCAGCAGGCATTGCAGAAGAACTTCAGGAAAGCTGTCTGATTGTAGAACGCAGACCTCAGGCAGGGTATGAATTTATCAACGCCCTGCGGTTTGGACCGGGTTATGGTGAAAAGCTTGTATCAGACAAGGCGAAGGACTTATTTAAACAGTTTGAAGAAAAGGGTGCTTTTCACGGAGAGCGGATTTGCCTTTTTGATTGTGCCTCTTGTTTATATCAGATGCTGGAAAACAAAAATGTTTTATTAAATACAGAAATTGTTTCGGTTACAAAGAATGGGGAAGGCTTTTGTGTACAGATTCACGGCGTTTCCGGCTATCGCACCTTTTATGCCAAACAGGTGATTGATACCCGGGTGCTGCCGGATATGATTCATTCAAAAACCCTGAATCTTTTAATCAACAGCAAAAACCACCCCAGCCGGATTTTGCCCTACGCTTCAGAAGCAAAGTATGGCTATCCGGGTGATGTTTTAATTAAAATTCCTGTCCGTGCAGATGCCGGCTACGCTGAGGCGAGAAAAAAGGTTAAACAGTTTTTAGAGAATATGCCGGCAGGATACAAGGCGACACTGGTTGCTGATTGCTTTGACTGGGCAGTTAAACAGTCTTATCCCAAAATAAAAGACGGCGTTTATTATCTGCCGTCAGCACGGTTTTTGGGCCCTCTTTCGGCCTTTGATGCCGGTGTTTTATTTGCACGAGGAGGTGACGCAGAGTGATTCTTTCAGAATTGTATGATGGTACAATTAAACAGACGGAAGTCGGCAAAATTGCCTTTGATGAAGCCTATGACGTGGTTATTTGCGGTCTGGGGACTGCCGGGGCGATGGCGGCAATTTTTGCGGCAGAAAACGGCCTTTCTGTTTTAGGCGTTGAAGCCTTTAACTGCGTAGGCGGAACCACCACCATCGGCGGTGTTGACGGTCATTATTTTTCCATCCGCGGGGGTCGCTGTGTGGCTGTGGATGAGGCTGTGGATGACTTTAAAAATGCCTATACCCGCAACGTGATGGAAGCACGAAAAATTGTAGAGGAAGATATGATTTTAAAAAGCGGTGCAACCATTTTATATGAATCCTCCATTTTAGGTGTATATCTTGAAGACAGCACTGTGGTTGGTGTTCGTGCCATCACGCCTGAGGGCATCAAAAACCTGATGGCGTATACGGTTTTTGACTGCACGGGGGACGCCTATATTGCCCACATGGCAGGGTGCGAGACGGAGTATGGCAGAGAGGTTGACGGATTGGCGCAGCCTTACAGCATGGTTTCATCTGTCTTTAGAGAAGATCATTATTTTGCGACCAACTGCGACTTTGGCCGCGTTGACCAGCGGGATGATAAAAGCCTGTCTGATGCTTTGCTTTTCTCACGTGGATATGAGATGAAAGAGGAAAATAAAGGGGTTTCAAAGCTCATTCACATGCCCCTGATTGGCATTCGTGAGGGCAGACGGATAGTAGCGGAAGAAATGGTACGCTTATCTGACTTTTTTGCCGGAAAGAAGACGGAAGAACCTGCCTTTTATGCCTATGCTGATTTAGACAAGCACGGCTGGGATATTGCATTTGACAGCGAGACCCTTTGTGACTGGTTTATCGGGGCAAATCTTGGTGCTTATAATGTGGTGATTCCGATTCCCTTTAAAGCAATTATCCCAAAGAAGGTGGATGGACTTTTGGTGCCCTGTCGTGCGTTGGGCGTTGACCGTGATGTGGCAAGCTGTGCCCGTATGGTGCCGAATATGCAAAAGCTTGCTGAGGTTGCGGCAGACCTTGCGATGCTTTCTAAAAAGCATAATTGCAAGCTGCGTGAGGTTCCTTACGCCCCCTTAAAAGCGCGTTGGGAAAAAAGCGGCTGTCTGTTAAACCCCTATGTAACCGACTACCGCATTGACGGGGTGGCACAGCCTGAAGATGTGTATTTTAGTGATGACCCGAAAGACCTTGCATCAGGGCTTTGCACAAATAAACCCGGTCAGGCAATCTGGTCAGCCAAGCTGATGGGGGATAAGGCAAAAGAGACCCTCGTAGCCCTGCTTGACTCACCGGATGAAAACACTAGGAAGCACGCGGCGTTTGCCTTGGCTTTGCAGAAAGATGCGTCTGGCGTGCAACTGCTTCGTGCTATGGCAGAAGAACGAGACGCAATAACCCTGCAGGATTGCCGGAAACATAACCAGCAGCGAGGGGCTATGGCAATTTATTTGTTGGGTAAATTAAGAGATACAGCTTGTGTGGATACGCTTATTGATATTATCACAAATCCCGATGAGCATAAAAAACAGACCTATGCCGATGGCAGTGCCGGCACCCGTTATGCCATTTCAGATTTTAACAATGCCTATTTTCAGTTTGTGTCCAATAGCGTTATGGCATTGATTCGCATAGGTGAGGCTCACAGTAGCTCCCGCAGTAAAATCAAGGAGGCGTTTGATCAGGCGTTTTCAGATGGCACCTATTATAGCCGAATGACAACAAGGCCGCCCAAAAGTAGTGAAGGCGGTATGGTGCTGAATTTAAAAAATGTTGCCCGACACGGCACGGAAAAGTGGTAAAAAATACGGCAGACACAAATTGTGTCTGCCGTATTTTTATAGAACAAAGGTTTTTCGATACTCCCGTGGTGAAATACCAAACTTTTCTTTGAACCTTCGCGAAAAATAGAATTGGTCACAAAACCCAAATTTTTCGCTGATATCCAGAATTGACATATCACTTTTAATCAAAAGCTGTTCTGCCTCAAAGAGAATCATATCGTGAATATAGTCGTGAATCGAAATAGAGAGCTCTTTGCGAAAGTGCTTTGTTAAGGTGCTCACAGAAACAAAGGCGTGCTCTGCAATCAATTCAGAAGTTAGCTGAACGGTAGGGTTATACTTAATATACTGAATGGCACGGGTTACGCAAGGGGACAGGTTCTTACTGGTCAAGTCCAAATCGTTTTGCTCAGCCACAGACAGAAGAATATTATAAATTTCCTGCCGCACCCGGAGGGACTGAATCAGAGTCGTGTAGTTAATGCCTTCCGTAAAAAAATCAATTTTATTGTCGTCCAGTGTTGCTATGCAGGGTGTTTTACACTTGCGAAACAGGTCAATGCCATCAACACCGCAAAGCTTGACCTGGAAATAAATGTGGTCTAAATGATCCTCACAGCTGTATTCAAATGAGCATCCGGCGGGGAATAAATACCACTTTCCTGCCTCCATAGTGAGTACCTGATTATCCATAAGCTTGATGTCGGCAGTTCCGCTGACTATATAAAAGAGTCTCGATGCTATAGGATTATAAACTTTCCCTTTCCATGTGGTATCCACATCAGCGCGGCCATAATAAAACATGAGCAAATGAACGGGATTCAAATTTTGACAGATGGTAGAGTTAATATGAATCATACGCAAATCTCCATATTTTTAATGTATTTTATATTGTTTTTTTTATATAGGATACGATATTCTTATAGTAACACGAAAAATACTAATTGACAAGACAAATTTTGAAGGGTTGTGAAAAAATGCAGGAGAAAAAATTGCGTGATTATTTTTGGGTGTGGGGTCATCACACTAACTGTCTGTATGGCGCATACGGTCTTACCAGAGTTAACGATGTATCTCCCGTTGAGGGGGTAGCCTATTTAGGCGCAACAAACCTTGTGCTTGATATTATGGATGCGCCAGTTGACAGACGTGAAGAAATCGGCAAGGCAAAAGACATCCCTATGCTTGCCTGGTCTGTTATGGATGTTGCGGCGCACCCTGAACACATCACAGATTTGATTGCATATAAAAAAGAATTTCCCAACCTGACAAGAGGCATTTTTGACGATTTTCTTTGCCCTGCCAACACCGAAACCAACTATACAAACTATCCTTTAGAAATGCTGGCACGCTATCGCGAAATGCTCCACGAAGCAGGCCTTGAAATGTGGATGGTGTTATACACCGAAAATTTCCGCGTGATTGATAAAGAAACCATTCAGGCATACGTCAATGAGTTTGACGGCGTTTCCCTTTGGTTCTGGAACGAAAAGGAAGTGACTGACGGCTATGATGAATATGTTAAGACCTTCTTTGAAATGACAGAGGGCAAAAAACGTATGATTGGCTGCTATCTCTATGACTTTGGTACAGAGGTTGAAGCAACCGGTGAGGCGGTCGTATATCAGCTTGAAAAAGAGCGCGAAATGATTAAACAGGGCCTGATTGAGGGTGTTGTTCTGCACACGAACGCAGTCATTATGCAAGACCCCTTTGAGGCGGTTGAAGCCGGCAAAAAGTGGATGGACGAAAACGGCGACGAAATCATTACAAGATAAGGAGAGATATATATGAAAAAATTTAATGATAACGTTTGGGTATGGGGTCATCCCACAAACAGCATGCAGAGCTGGTTTAACAGAGGTGTTTCAACGGTTTCTCCCGTTGAGGGCGTCAGTTATATGAACGCATCCTGCCTGATGTATAACAACTTAGGCGACAATAAGTTTGATATGAACTTAGAAAGCGAACTGGCAAAAGACCTTAAAAAGGTTGGCTGGTGTATTGATGAGGGCGCAACCAATCCGCCAAACATTACCGCAATCTGTAATAAGGCTAAAGAGTACCCCAATATCAAAATGGGTATGTTTGATGACTTTTTCTCCCTGACTAACAGAGAAAATAACTTTATCAATTATACACCCCAACTGATGGCGGCTATCCGTGAGGAACTCCACGCAGCAGGTCTTGAAATGTGGGTGGTTCTTTACACAAGAGATATGCGCCTTGTTCCTATGGAAACCATTCGTTCTTTCTTAAAAGAGTTTGACGGTGTTTCTCTCTGGTTCTGGGATGAAAGCGAAATTTTAAATGACTATGATAAATATGTTAAAATCTTTATGGAAGAGACAAAGAATCAGAAGAGAATGATGGGCTGCTATGTGTATAACTTCGGTGAAGGCAAGCCTGCAACTGTCAAGGCCATCATTCACCAACTCGAAAAAGCTAAGGAAATGATGATTAAGGGTAACGTTGAAGGCTTGTTTATCCACACCAATCCCTGCTTTGGCTTAAAGGATGAGCCTTTTGAGGCTGTTGACGCCTGTCAGGCATGGATGCGCGAACACGGCGATGATGTGATTTCTGAGTAAGAAAGAGGGGCTTTTTTATGATGATTGAAACGGTTTTAGGACCGATAGAATCTGACAAACTGGGCGTGATTGCGCCCCACGAACATTTTTTTATTGACACCACCTTTGAAGCGCAGACACCGGATACAGAAGAAGAGCTGGAGCTGTTCAATTCCCCGGTGAATATTCATAACATTGACGTTCTGCGCCGCAATCCCTTTTTAGTGCGGGATAATATGGTGCTTGAGGATTTAGACACCATTGTGTATGAGGTGAACCGCTTTAAAAAAGCGGGTGGTAACACCATCGTTGACTTGACAAACATCGGTATCAAGCGGGATTTAGCAAAAATCCGTGAGGTCAGCCGCCGGACGGGTGTCAATGTCATTGCCGGCTGTGGACTTTATACCGGTCTCACCATTCCCGAGCCCTACAGCAAGATGAATGAGGATGAGCTTGCCTGCTGGATGATTGATGAAATTAAAAACGGTGACCCCGAAACCGGCATTAAGCCCGGTGTGATTGGCGAAATAGGCACCAGCGAAACGGTTGAGCCCTTAGAGGCAACATCCCTTCGTGCGGCGGCTTATGCGAACCTTGAAACAGGTCTGCCCATTTACATTCATACTTATCCGTGGTCGAGAGCATCCTTAGATGCTATTGACATTTTGGTTCGCGAGGGCGTGAAACCGGAACAGATTTGCATTTGCCACTTAGATGTTGCGTTTGACCACGAGTATCTATCCTTGGTGTTTGATACCGGGGCGTATGCTATGTTTGATAACTTCGGCAAGGAATATTACTTCCCCAAAACAGAGGCGGTGTTCTCCGGCGGACCTTTTGAAACGGATTTAGACCGTGTGCGGATGATTATCCGCATAGTGAAAGAGGGGCACGCAGACCGCCTGATGCTGGCAACAGATGTGTGCTTAAAATCTCTTTTGCACAGCTTTGGCGGCTGGAGCTATGACCACATTTTCACCAACATTGCAATGATGATGGAGAATGAGGGCATTGCAAAGGAAGATATTGATACAATTTTAATGAAAAATCCCTTAGAATTTATTTGTTCGCGCAGATAAAAGGCAAATGATAGGAGGAAAAAACAATGAATAATGATTTTGTAAAATCTTTTGAAATCGCCGGCGATGAAGGCTTTGGCGATATTGTTTCTAAAGACAGAAAGGCATCCCGAGGGAGGCTTAAGGTGGGTCTTTTGCCCCTTTCTTGGTTTGAGTGGTGGCCTATGTTCCCTGAAAGCGGTATGAGAGAAAACATTTTGTCTGACTGCGACCGCTTTATTAAGATTATGGAAGAAAAATTCGGCGATACCTATGAACTTGTGTATCCGGATTATTATGTTGACACCTTGGATAAAGCCTTTGATGCAGGTGAGCTTTTCAAAAAAGCCGGTGTTGACATGGTGATTATTGATGAGGCTACCTATGTGACCGACTATTTTCCCATTCAGGTGGTTGACGCCCTGCCTGAGGTGCCTTTGGTGCTGTTTGTTACCCAGGCAACAGACAACCTTTGGGATACGATGGTGAATACCGATGTGATTCGTTACGAAGGCCTTGTCAGCATCATTCAGCTTGCCGGTGCCTTTTCTAAAATGGGCAGAGCCTATAAGGCTGTTGTGGGCTCTTTAGAAGATGAAGAGGCTTTTTCTGAGCTTGGTTCTCATATGAAGGCCCTGCAGTTGATTCGTGACCTTAAGTATATGGATATCGGCTTTGTGGGTCACACCTTCCGCGGTATGTATGACATTGAGGTGGATAAAACCAAAATCAAGGGCGTGTTTGGCCCTAACGTTTTGTACATAGACGTAACCCACCTGTTAGACATCTGGAATGCTTTAACGGAAGATGAAATTACCGACTTTGTAAATGAACTGAAGAAGGAGCTTCCCTACAATGATGATGCAGTTGACCCTGAGGATGTGAGAAAGTCTGCCTCTGTCGGCCTTGCCGTTAAGAAAATGATTAAGCGCTTTGGCATTGACGGTTTAACTCTCCTCGGCCAGCATCACGTTGAGGTGGCAACCCGGGCTTCTGCTGACCTTTCCTTCTTCTGTGCTGAAGGTGACGGCTGTATGACCAGCCACGAGGGCGACCTTGCAAACCTTGTTATGAAATACATTCTGTATAAATTGACAGGCGAACTGCCGGTGTTCTTAGAGTGGTCTGCTTATGATATTAAGAGTGACACCATGCTGCTGACACACCACGGCGTTGTTGACCCGAAAGTGCATGCGGCGGATCAGAAGGCTTGCCGCATCACCCCGTCGCCGGAGAAGTGGGACTTTACCGGTAAAGGTATGTCCGTAGAATATTGCTCTAAAGCCGGCAAGGTAACTCTTGCGTGCCTGATTGATGCAAAAGATGGCTGGAAGCTGCTGCTCTCTGGCGGTGAATGCATTGAAATGCCTCAATGCCCCAGTTTTGCACCACAGTTCCACTTTAAGCACGAAAGTCTTTCCATTAAAAACTATATCAAGCAGATTGTAGAAGAGGGCGTTGCCCATCATGTTTGCCTGGTTTATGGCGACCATCGCGATGACCTTAAGATGTATGCGGATTATACCGGTATTTCAGTTGTTGAGATTTAATTTTAAAAGGCATACCAAAGGGTATGCCTTTTTTTATGCTTGCTTTTTCTGCTGCTTGGTGGTACAATAAGGGAAAGCTTGCAGGAGGGTTGCAATGTGAATATACTGAAACAGAAAAAACTGTATCTTTTGGATATGGACGGCACAATTTATCTGGATAATGATTTATTTGACGGTGTGCTTGATTTTTTGGCGCACATCAAAAATATTGGCGGCAGGTATATGTTTTTAACCAACAATTCATCTAAAAGCGTGAATAAATATATTGAAAAGCTGGCATCCCTGGGGATAGAATCCACCAAGGAGGACTTTTTGACATCAACCGATGCCACAATTTTGTATTTAAAGGATAAACCTTATAAAAAAATCTATGCCCTAGGAACCACCTCGTTTAAGGAGCAGCTTCGGGATGCAGGGTACCCCATTACCGATACACTTGAGGATGGCATTGACTGCCTATGCATGGGCTTTGATACAGAGCTTAACTTTCAAAAGCTGGAGGATGCCTGCATTTTACTGGGGCGTGGGGTAGACTACATTGCCACAAACCCCGATTGGGTTTGCCCCACCTGGTATGGCTATGTGCCTGACTGCGGCTCTGTGAGTCAAATGCTTTATAATGCCACCAAACGGAAGCCGAAATTTATCGGTAAGCCAGAGCCGGATATGGCGCTTCTTGCCATAGCGGCAAGCGGCTTTAAAAAAGAGGAAGCGGTGTTGATTGGTGACAGACTATATACTGACATTGCCTGCGGTGTAAACGCCGGTATCAGTACAATTTTTGTGCTAAGCGGCGAGGGAACCATGGCGGATGTAGAAAAGAGCGAACAAAAGCCTGAGTTCATTTTTGAGAACATTCAGGCGGTGTATAAAGAAATATCAGAATAAGATGCAACAGACAACAAGAGGGTGTGACATAAAAAGTGTCACACCCTCTTGCTGTCTTTATATAAGAGCGGAAAATATCAGGCGTTATTTATCTTGGCGGCTTCGGTACGATCACGATATTCTGTGGGGGTTTTACCCATATATTTTTTAAACATTTTCATAAAGTGAATGTTGTCTGCAAAGCCGACGGAATAGGCAATTTCCTTTACGCCAAGTGTTGTGGTTTCCAGCAGCCTGCCGGCTTCATTGATACGGACTTTAATCAGGTAGTTTTTAACGGAACAGTCATTTGCTTCTTTAAAAATCCGGCACAGGTAAGAATGGCTGATGTTAAAATGCTTACAGATTTCAGCGATGGAAAGGTCAACCTTGTGATAACTGTATTTGATATATTCCGTAACGGCATCGGCAAGGTCTGCATTTTTCACTTCATAGTCACGGGTGTTATAGTCCAAAATTTTATAAAAAGCTGCTAAAACATCATAATATCCGACCGGCGTTTTCTTTAGTGCTTTTGTAAATAAATGTTCTAACAGCATTAAAACATTATTAAAGCTTTTACACTTTTTGACCGGATTTTCCAGAGAAAAACCCAATAATTTTCCGTAAAACGATGCTTTTTCTCCGGTAAAATCGAACCACGCATATTTCCATGGCTTTTCTTCATCCGGGTAGTAACAGCAATCCACATTTTGTGGAAGAAAAAACATATCCCCCTGAGATAATTTATATGTGTTGTTGTTAACTTTTAAATATCCGCATCCATCTAAAATGATATGAAGTGCAGAATATGGCAGCACTCTGAAAAGCTTGTAAGGGGTGACATATTCGAAGTTATCGTAGCAGAGTTCAAGGATTAAGTGGTCTTTAGCCTTGTGTTCATAAAACGTAATCCATATGCGGTTTTCATCCGTAAAATTCATATAAGTCACCTCAACTTTATTATACAAAGGTGGCAACTGGCTGTCAAGGAATTGTGTAAAAAAACACAGTAATCCGGTAAAAAACTTCATTTACCTTTTCCTTATATAATGATATGATACACTTAAGGATAAGTTTATCTAGTTATTTACAAATCCCTACAAAGCCTCTGTTTGGTGTCTGTTCCACTTTTTTGGAGAGGTGCCAACCTGGGCTGAGAAGACCTTTGAAAAGTGGTATACATCGCAGTATCCCAGACTAGCTGCAATTTCAGATACGGTGAAGCGTTCGCTTTCCAGCATTTCCTTTGCGGTAGAGATGCGGAGATTGTCCCTGAATTCTGTGATGGTCAACCCTGTGCTTTTTAAAAATTTTGCACGCAGGTGTGATGGGGAGACGGAGCAATAGTCAGCAAGCTCTTTTCCTGAAAAATTGGTTTTAAAGTTCTGGTGGATGAAGGTAATGGCTTTGGCAATGTCCTGATCAGGAAAATGGTTAGACATCCTATTTTTGATAATGTCATAATAAACCGTTAAAAGCTTCACTCTGCAGCTTACATAAGAATCCCATTCGAGTGATTGCCAGATGGTGCAAACAGTTTTCAGTTTTTCAATTTCCTGCTCACTTGCGTGGTGGACAAAAGGCAATAAAGTATTATCGGTTTCTACAGTCAGCTCGCTGGTGATGTAAGAGCAGGGAGCAGGGCAACAAATTGTGTAGTTGTCTCCGCGGTTCACGAACAGAACATCTCCGGCTTTAATGTTATAGCGCTTGCCGCTGTTTGAAATGGCAAAACCGTTTCCTTCGGTCAGCAGAATAAAACCATCTGCAACTCTTTGTGGATTGTGGTAGCTGAAGTCGGTGCTTTCAGTTTTGAAGATAATGGTTTGAATGTCTGTAATATCAAGCTTTAGCTTCTTTCGCAAAACAATCACCTCTTGTGTAGTATTATACATTTAATTTTTTTAAAAATCAATGTTTTACAAGGAAAATTATTCTTGAAATCATCTTTTTATACAAAAAGTGAGTTCTATTTTACATTGCTAGTTATGGTCATATTTTGTACAATATTAGTATAGAAAAATATGATGGAGAGAGAACTATGATTAAATTTGAACCGTACTACATGCCGGCGGCGGAATTGGGTGCAGAAAACCCCATGCCTGACATTAAAAATGTCAGCTACATTCACGCCGGTTATGCCATGACCGATAAGATTTTGGAAGAAGAAAAAACCTACTTGGGTAAGGGTATGATTGATACCATGCTGCCTTACAAAATGCAGGATGGCTATAACCGTGAAAAAAATGAGCGGGCTTTTAACGCCGCTGTGCTTGAAAATGAGTATATCAAAGCCGTTTTTCTGCCGGAGTTAGGCGGCAGACTTTGGTCACTTTTTGACAAAAAAACTAATCGTGAGCTTTTGTATGTAAACCCCGTATTCCAGCCGGGGAACTTAGCTCTTCGCAATGCCTGGTTTTCAGGCGGGGTAGAGTTTAACGTGGGCATTAAAGGGCATAACCCCCTTACCTGTTCGCCCCTTTGGTGTGCGGTGGACCGGTATCCTGAGGGTGAAGTTCTCAGAATGTATGAGTTTGAGCGCATCCGTGGTGTGGTTTACAGCATCAGCGCGTGGATCCCTGATGATTCCTCTGTTTTATATTTACAAAATCGAATTGAGAATAAAGCTGATGAACGAAAACATATGTACTGGTGGTCAAACATTGCCGTGCCAGAAACACAAAAGACCCGTGTGCTTGTTCCGGCTGAGGAGTCGTTTTTAAGCTTTTATAACGAAAACCACTATATTTTAGATAAAGCAACCATTCCGGTCCACGAGGGTCTTGATGTTACATACCCCTGCAAGATTCCTTCATCAAGAGACTTTTTCTACAAAATCCCCAAAGACCATTGCAAGTGGATAGCTACAGCAGATGAAGAAGGCCATGGCTTGCTTCAATGCTCAACCCGAGAACTTCTCGGCAGAAAGCTTTTTGTCTGGGGTCAGGGACAGGGCGGACGGAACTGGAACGAGTGGCTGTCTGAAGAAGGCTCGGCTTATATTGAAATTCAGGCAGGTCTTGCTCATACTCAGCTTGAGCATATCCCCATGGACGGCCGCACCGTTTGGGAATGGACAGAGGCATACACAGCTTTAGATATGGAGCCAAGCGTTGCTCACGGTGATTATAAAACAGCCACCCAAACAGTTGAGGCATATATGTTTGAGCGGGTAGGGAATCCGGATGCACTTTCCTTTCCTTTTGCTGGTGCACCGATTGAATCCACCATTATCAGCAAGGGTTCAGGCTGGGGCTATGTGGAAGAAATCACAAGAGGCGAGGCTGTTAGTGATATTTGCAAATTCCCTGTTCAAAATGATGACGAAACAGCAGAGTGGATACGTCTTGCAAAGGACAATGTGTTCCCTGAGCCGGATGCAAGCGAAGAACCTACAAGTTATGTGAAGGGCGACTATTGGCTTTCTAAGCTTGAATCTCTTGCAAAACAAAGCTGGTATAGTCAGTTGCACATCGGCATTATCAAATATGCCGGCGGCGATTTAGAAGGCGCAAAACAAGCATGGGAGGCATCCCTTGCCTTTAAGCCGTCACCCTGGGCACTACGCAACCTTTCAATGGTGTATAAAAACGAGCTGGGCGATGATGTGACAGCGAAAGAGTATATTAAAAAGGCGTTTGATTTGAAAAAGGATTGCCTTGCCCTTTGCACAGAGCTTGCGGCACAGTTAACAGCCGGTGACGATGATGCAGAGTGGCTGGCGGTTTATGAAGCTTTATCGCCCGCCCTGCAGGCAAACGGACGGCTTCGCTTGTACAAAGCCATTGCCCTGATGAATCTTGGCAGGCTGAAAGAGGCGACAGAAATTATCAATGCTGATTTTGTGATGAGTGACATTAAAGAGGGTGAGCTTTCGGTTTCAAGCCTGTGGTTTGATTTATACGGCAGGCTTTATGCAGAAAGTGAGGGCATCCCCTTTGACCCGACAGATTGCGAGCAAAAGCAAAAGGCAGCAAAGCGGTATCCGCTGCCGAAAAAGCTTGACTTTAGAATGCATGATTAAAAAGACGCAGTTCTTTTAAATAAAAAACTTTAGCAATATGAGGTGTTTTTATGTATTTTAAATTTCCTGAAAACTTTATGTTTGGCGCTGCCAGCTCTGCCTGTCAGATTGAATCTGCCTGCAAAGAGGGCGGCAAAGGCGAAGACGTGCATGAGCATTACTTTTCGATGTATCCTGAAAAGTATTTAAACGATGACCCTAATGAGGGCGCTGACTTTTATCATAAATACCCTGAGGACATTAAGATGATGAAAGAACTGGGCATCAAATGTTTCCGTTTTTCCATTTCCTGGTCCCGTATTTATCCCAACGGCCCTGATGAAGTTTGTCAGGCAGGTCTTGATTATTATGCTGACCTGATTGATAAGCTTATTGAAGCAGGCATTACCCCGTTCTTTGACCTGTGGCATTGCGACCTGCCGTATTGGGTGATTGAAAGAAACGCATTGTTAAACCCTGAATTTGTTGACTGGTTTGGGGCTTATGCTGAAACCTGCTTCCGCGCCTTTGGTGATAAGGTTGCTTATTGGAGCACCATTAACGAACCTAACGTTAACGTTATGGCGGCTTATGCATGGGGCAGCACCGCACCCTTTATGAAAGATATGAAGCTTGCTATGCAGGCAAATCACACGGCAGTTCTTGCTCATTACAGAGCAGTTAAAATCTTTAGAGAGCTTGGCTGTAAGGGCAAAATCGGTGTGGTGGTTCACATTCAGCTGACCTATGCACCCACTATGGATATGAAGGATCAGGAAGCGGCAGAACGTGATATGTCCTTCTATTCTACCTGGTGGACCGATTCTATGCTGAAAGGCTATTATCCCAAAAACCTGATGGATTATCCCTACATTAAAAATCTGATGCCTGAGGGCTGGGAAAAAGACCTCAAGGAAAACTTTATTGAATCTGACTTTTTGGGTATTAACTACTACAGCTCATACATTGTTGGCTATGCCGAAGACGGTAAGATGGATTATGAAATTGTCACCGGTGACAAGCTGCCCAAGGATGACTATGGCTTTACCATCAATCCTCAGGGTATGTATGACACCATTATGGAAATGCAGAAGCGTCACCCGGGTCTTGAACTGATTATCACAGAAAACGGCATCGGCAGAAAGCGTACAGGCAATTATGAAGAAGAGCTTGATGACGACTACCGCATCAACTACCTGCGTGAGCATTTGCGTGCTGTTGCCCGTGCGGCAGAAGCAGGCGCACCGGTTACCGGTTATCTCCATTGGTCCATTATGGATACCACCGAGCTTTACGGCGGCGGCTATTCCATTTTGTTCGGTTTGACGCAGGTTCGTTTTGATAAGCCTGACAAACAGCGTATTCCCAGAAAGAGCTGGTATTACTATCAAAAAATTATTGCTGAAAATGCAGTTAACTAAAAATTACAACACACCATATAAAAGGAGACGCTAGTATGTGTGAACAAGCAAATAAAGTTATGAAGCCCTTTCGGCCCATTGAAGCTTTAGAAGGGGATAATACAACCACCATTAAGGTTTGGGGCAGAGAATATAGCTTTGGCGAGTCTGCTATGCCGACCTCTGTCGTCACCCAGGGTGAAGAAATTTTGTCCGGCCCGATTCGCATTGTGCTGGAAGAAAACGGCGAAGAGGCAACATGGCTGCACAAATCTCATTATCTGATGTCTGCAGAGGCTGACAAGGCTGTTATCTGCGGTATTCAGAAAAGTGACGCCTTTGTGATTAACACAGCTATCACTGTTGAATATGACGGCTTGGTGGGCATTAACCTGAAAATTGTGCCCAAGGGCTCAACTGCCTCTGAAATTTTTGGCCACTCAAAGGGCAAAAAGGTTGGCTTTGATGTGGATAAGCTGTGGGTAGAAATTCCTTTAAAACGTGAGTATGCAACCATGTATCAGATGGCGACGGGCAGCACCGTTAACTTTGAGGATGAAGATGCCCCCACCGATGCAGTTGTTCAGTCCTGTGGTGCATTGAAGCGGTCCATGTCTATGTCCTTTGCACCCTTAGTTACAGTAACTGAAAACGGTCCGAAGGGTTTTTCCTATTTCTGTGAATCCGGCAAGAACTGGGAGCCTGAAGATGAAAACAGAGCTATGGAAATTGTGGTAGGGGAGGACGAGGTTATTCTCCGTTTAAGACTGCTTGACGGCCATCCCTCAACCTGGGTGCAGAGAGGTAAAAGCCCGCTGGCAAACTCATACTTCCCCTTGACGTATCACTTCGGTTTTCTGGCAACGCCCTTAAAACCGGTTGACAAAATGGCGCGCAAGAGAAGAATTTTGCACATTGCCGGTCACCACGAAGAAGGGGAAATTGATCATTATGACACCTTCCTTGCCACACCTTCAGAAAAGTTTGGCGGCAAAAACGCCTATGACCGTATGAAGGAGGCAGGGGTTACCACCCTGATTTTGCACGAGGCGTGGAACACAACCCAGAACTTCTGGGAAGTGCCTGTTAAGAGAAAACGTGTGATCAAGAACATTATCAGAGAATGCCACGCAAGAGGCATTGAGTTTGTTCCCTATTTTGGTTATGAAATTTCTACCATCGGTGCTTACTGGACTGATGAAAAGGTCAGCGAGATTGTTCGTGTACCCAAAGATGAAGACGGATGGTTCGGTTGGTACCGTGAACCCTTCCAGCGTGACTACATTGTTTGCTATCAGTCAGACTGGAAGTACACCATGATTGAGGGCATCCGCAAGCTGGTTGACGAGCTTGATATTGACGGCGTTTATATGGACCTTGGTCTGACAGAGTGTGTGAACGAAAATCATGGCTGTGGCTATCGTGATAAGGACGGCAAGCTGCATCCCACCTTCCCGGTTTATGGCATCCGCGAGCTGTTTAAGGGTCTTTATTCCATCTTCCAGCCCAGAGGCGGCTTGATTGATTCTCATCAGGGTGCCCAGTGCAATTTCCCGTCACGTCCCTTCATTCACAGCACCTACACCGGTGAAGAAATTGTTTGGTTCATCCGCGATTCAGGGGCAGAGAACATTCCCCTTGATTATTATAACTTTACGCTGTCCGGCAAACCCTCCGGTTCACCGGTTGATTTTGTTATCGTTGAATATCCTGACTGGACCTTTGAGATGACAGTTGCGGTGACCATCATTAACGGTGCCTTACCAAGACCCAGAATGTTCGCACATCTGGATATTATTGAGCCATATTGGAAGGCGATTGACAGCTTCCCCACGGAAAAGTCTGAGTGGTATACCTTTAAAGACAATACCCAGTGGGTGAAAACCTCGACTGATGATGTGAAAGTCAGCTTCCATGTGTATACTGACCTGCGGGGCAAAAAAACTCTGCTTGCCTTTATCACAAATCCCACCCGCAGAGTGCATGACGATGTAACTGTTACTTTTGCTGATAGTTTTATTGGTGATTATACTGCTTATGATGCAATCGCAGGTGAAGAAATTGCAGTACAAGAGGGCAATCTGCATCTGTCCTTTAAAGAATTTGGCACCAAGGTTATTCACATCAGCGAGCTGTAAGTTTTTTATAAAATCCTAAGATTAGACAAGGATTATCCTAGGATTTTACATATATTTATCTCGTGTAAAATGCTATAATATATTAAATAAGGTAATATAATTTAAAAATTTTGTATTAAAAAAGAGGGGAAAAGGAGGAGACTATATGTTCAAAAAACTAACAGCACTTTTACTTGTTATCTGTTTGAGCATTCCTATGCTTTGCATTGGCGCTTTTGCTGATGAGCAGGCAAAGCTTGTTGTGACGGACAATTTTAACAACGCAGCAGTTACTGTGCAGACATCTGCTTTTAACGGCGACAATAACCGTTACACCAGTGATATTATGAACGTAACCCGAGATGCGGCAAACCGATTGCTTCACGGTACGACCGTTTCCATCACCGAAGAAGGTTACGAAGGCAGAGCAATGCTGATCTCTCCGGCGTATACGGAAGAATACGGCGAAGTCATCACCGAAAGAAACTTTATACCCGGTCAGGTGTTCATTTTAGACGAAAAGTTTAACGCGGCAGAGCTTTCGTATCAGTTCTGTGTTAAAAATCGCGGTGAGGGCGATGATGAGGCGGTTCGCCTGGAGGCAGCATACGCAACCGTTGACCACTTTACCAACCACCCCGGTTTAACTTTTTATAAAGACAAAATCGTGATGGCAGGTAGTGAGACCGAATTTTTGTATGAAACTGATGTTTGGTATACGGCAAAATATGTTGTAGAAAACGGCGGTGCTAAGCTCTGCATTCTGTCTGATGCCGGTGAGGTTTTAGCGCAGAGTGCAGTTGCAGGTGAGTTCCCGAAGGTTACCGTCGGCTTTTCAAACCCCAAGAGTGCGGTTAAGGGCTTTGCTCTGGCAGTTGACAATGCTGTTGTCAGCCGCTACCGTACCGGTAATCAGGAAACCACATTTTCTGATGTTTCTATTGTCCATTGGGCATACGACTATGTGGAAGAGTTACATACAAAAGGCATCATAAACGGCAGAGGTAATAAAGTTTTTGCCCCGTCTGATACAGTAACCCGTGAAGAGTTTGTAAAAATGGCAGTGGGCACGATTTCAGAAACCTTGTCACAGTCTGAGAGTGCTTACACAGATGTAGATATGTCTGCCTGGTATGCACCCTATGTTGTAACTGCTGAAGAGATTGGCTTAACCCCCGGCATCAGCGAAACTGAGTTTGGTGTTGGTCAGGTAATCAGCCGTGAAGATGTGATGGTTATCTTAGACCGCATCTTGGCAGAAGAGCAGATTGCTGTGGATGCATCAAGTGTTGGTGCTTTTGCTGACCAAAGCAAAATTTCAGCAGCTGCACTAAGCAGCGTTCAGCGCGTTGTTGCAGCAGGCCTCATTCAGGGTGATGATAAAAATAAGGTTAATCCCGAAGCCGGTTTAACCCGTGCTGAGGTTTGTGCGGTGATTAGTCGATTAGATGCTCTTGTAAATCCCGTGATTGTTGAAGGCGACAGATTAGACCAGACAAGACCTGCAGCCTTTAACCCTGAGAACTTAGAGCGTAAGCTTTTGGGTATGCACGACTTTGAAAAAGGCAACGTTATGGCATCCCCTGACTTTTCTCTGACAAACTATAGCGGTGCTAAACTGGATACAAACGGCAACGCCTATGAGGGCAAAGCATCTTACAGAATGGCACCGGGCGAGGGCGGTACGAACAGTATCACATTTAGAGTCAGCGGTCTTGACTTAAAGCCCGGTGATGCAGTTTTAGGTATTGCTCATGTAAAATGTACCGGTTTGACGGACGCTGTTATGCGTAGTGGCGGTACCGCTCACAATAAAGGCGTTCGTGGTTCTATTTATTACCACAACTCCACAACCGGTGAAAGCACCGGTCACTATCAAACCTATGAAAGCATTGTGCGTGACCGTGACTGGGTAACCTCTATTCAGTATATTGACTTAACTCACGAGGCAGACAGCGTAACCTTTACGCAGTATTTAAGTGTGGTTGATCAGGGTACTGCCTGGTTTGACAATATTGCGATTTATAAAATCGCTCACGACCCCTTCTTAGAAGCTTACTTAGAAACCCCGACCTATAAAGGTCTTATCTACGGTGAAGGCGGCGAGGGTGACATTAACCTGACAACCTCCCTTTTAGACTATGGTGTTATTAACCTGTCTGACTGTGTGGTTAACGCAAAAATCGTGGATGAAAATGATAATGTTTTAATGCAGTCTCAGCTTACAGATTTAGAAAATGAAGAAGAGCTCCGCATTACCTTCTCATCAAAAGATTTGAAGATGGATAACGACTACTATCTGCAGATGAGCTTAGACGATACAACAAAAGATTATCAGTACAGCTTCCGTGAATGGATTTTGAGAAAGCGTCCTGAAGATTATCGTCCCAATAACTACTTTGATGAATACGGCAGATTTATCATTGACGGCAAGCCCACCTTCTTTATGGGTATTTACGGTATGAACTATCTGTATACCACCATTGATGACTTAAAGGGCACACCCTTTAAGGTGCTTCTGCCTTATGGTTGGACCTGGTTCAACGCCAACAATGTTGACGGTGTAATCACCGCCGGTGCCGACCATGCACTCCTTGACTATGCTCACGAAAACGGTATTAAGATGCTGACCGGTATGGGCTCCTTTACTTATGAATCTGCAACCACCTCCGGCTATCATACAAACATCTTTAAAGAACCTGAAGATGAAAGAAAGTTCTACGATGCAATTTCTAAAGCAATGGACCATCCTGCACACTTGGGCTGGTACATTGCCGACGAGCAGAGCCCGGCGCGTTACGGTGCCATTAAGGAATGGGAAACCAAGGTCTTTTCAGATAATGACTTATCAGCCTGGACCTTTAACACCTTTACCTATGTAAACAACGCCCGTGCTGAAATCAGAATGGCAGATACATCAAACTGTAGCTCGTACCTCATTTTTAAGGGTGACGGCACAGATGATATTTCCGGTGTTACTGACCGTTTGGGCGGCATCTTTAACGCTGTTCCCAAGGGTAACAGACCGTTGTATGCAACCCTGCAGGCTGGTCAGTTCTATTCCGGTCTCCGCGGTCCTGACGATATGGAATACAGAAACATGGCAATGCAGGCAATCTGCTTAGGTGCTCAGGGTCTTCTGTATTACAACTACTTTAACATGAAGGGTGAAGAAGGCAACGCACCCAGACCGTTCGAAGTAGAGTGGCCCATTTTAGTGAATGCGGTTGAAGAGATTGAAACCTTCTATCCCATGCTGTTATCAACTGATGCACCACCGAAGGTTAACTATGAAGCAGGCGACTGGTTCTGCCACATTGAAAAACGTTATGATGGCAAATCCTATCTCTTTACCTGTAACAGAACCAGAAACACACAGACTGCTAAAATTCAGCTTGAGGGCGTGAAAACCATCCGCGGTCTGTATAGCGGCAAGACCTATGATGTAGACCAAAACGGCTGGTTTGAATATGAATACGGTCCCATTGGTGTAGAAGTGTTCGAAGTTGTTCAGAAGGATTATGCTTCTCCGGAATGCACCTTAAAATCCATCGGCTTTACAAACGGCAGCACAAGCTACATTGCTTCAAACCCCGGCGAGCAGTTCTCAAAAGTGTGGGATGTTACAGTTCCTGCCGGCGTAAACACTCTGCACTATGCAGCAAAAATTTCTGACAAAGCAACCTTGTATATTAACGACAAAGAGGTTTCTGCTACCGGTGATATTGACATTTCCGGCTTGAAAACCCTGAAGGTTAAAGTGGTTGCTGAGGATACACGATACGCAACTGATTATACTTATACAATTGTAAGGGGGGAGACCAATGAATAAAAGAATCATTGCACTTATAACAAGCTTATTAATTCTGTGCTCGATGCTGGTTATTCCTGCATCAGCAGATGGCCTCAGCCCCATCACCTATGATGGTGAACGTATTGAGATTGAGGCAACGGTAGATGCGCCGGAAGGCTCTTATGTTACCGTTATCGTTGGTAAACCCGGCACAACTCTTGCGCAGGTGCAGGCGGCAACAGCCGCTCAGCTTCTGCCTTTGGTTGAGTATATCGGGGTTTTCCCGGTGAGTGCGACCACTCCCAATTTAAATGCAACCATTGAACTGCGTGAAAATCTTGCCACAGGTACCTGTGAGGTTTACATCGCAACTATGACCACCGCTTTTTCAAAGCTGGGTGAGTTTGAAAACTTAAGCCGCCTTGAAATTGCAGGCATGGTTACAGCTTTCAACGAAACAGCAGTTGAAAGCTATGGTACTTTGTTTACTGACAATAACAAAATGTATCTGCGTGCATTTAACGCAGATGTAACAAGCTATGAAGCACTTGATACACAAGTGACTAACTTCTATTCCTTCTTAGTCGGCAAACGCCCCTTTGCGGCAGCTGCAGCAGGTGAAACTGATGTAGGCGTGCTGGTTAAGGCATTTAACGAAGGCATTGCTTTTGCAAGCCTCTCAGAAGCAACAGCAGAAGAGATTACCGAAGTTTCTTCCTTATTAAATAGTTATAACACAAAATATTGGAATCTGGCACTTGGGGAGGATACACCCTATGGCAACCTGAGCCAGACCCAAAAGGACAGAATCTGTGCAGCAATCGGTAATGGAACCTATTATGATGCGGCAAGCCTAGAGAGCGACTTTAATACCCAGCTTGCTATCTCAGTCTTCTTAGAATGTGCGACAGAAATGGATCTGCTGTCTGCAATGACAACCTATGGCAGCGTTTATCAGCTAGATGCAACCCTGATGCAGGACAGCCGTATTGACGAGTATTACACAACCATGATTCATAACGAAATGATTGCAAACAAGCATCTTGTTTCTGATGTATCCACCCTGCAGAGTGTCTACGCGCAGGCGATCAGCACCGTTTTAGCCGGTATTCCTGTAGTCGATGACGACGATGACGACAGATACTACGGCAGCACCGGCGGAGGCGGTGGCGGTGGAGGTGGCATCATCATTAAAGATGATAAGAAGCCTTCGACCGATTTAGTGCCTGTTCCTGAAAAGAGCTTCTTTAGGGATGTAGCAGAGACACACTGGGCGTATGAAAATATTCAGAAACTGTATGACAAGAAAATTGTTTCCGGCAAAGGTGACGGTCAGTTTGCACCAAGCGATAACGTGACTCGCGAAGAATACGCTAAAATGATGGTTTTAGCCTTAGATAGCAGCATCACAGACAGCACGGTGTCATACAGCGATGTTAAGGCAGGCAGCTGGTATCAGCCCTATATTGCAACAGCTGTTCGTGACGGTTTAATCAATGGCTTAGGCGACGGAACCGTGGGCATTGGCAAGGCACTCAGCCGTGAAGATGCCGCTGTGATGATTGAACGTGCATTGACTCGTGAAGGTATTACCTTAAAGGATGCAGGTACTGCATTTGGCGATAACGACCAAATTGCAGATTATGCAAAATCAGCGGTCGGCAAGCTGGTGCAGACCGGTATTTTAACCGGCTATGGAGATAACACTTTTATGCCGAAGCAGACAATCAGCCGTGCTGAGGTTTGCACCGTGATTGTCAGAATGATTAATTTATTGGAAGGAGAGGGTAAATAATGTTAAAGCGTTTCGTATGTTTATTGCTTGCTGTTTCCTTATGTGCCATCCCCTTCGTTGTGCCTCATGCGGCTGAAGAGCTTGAAGTTCTTCCACAGAACATTGCTTTTCTGCAGGATTTGGGTATTTTAGAAGAAATCCCTGAAGTCGGCTTGTATGAGCGCAGAGTGTATTACACAAGAGAAAAGCTGGCAAAAACCCTTTCTATGATGCTTTTATCCAGTGAGCCTGTTATTATTCAGGAACCGGAAATCAGAGACGTGGCAGGCAACGAATATATTAATTATATTGATTTTGTTGTTACCCAGGACCTGATGAAGCTGGATACAAAGCTAATGTTCCATCCTAAAGACTATGTCACCCTTGATATGGCAGTCTATGGCATGGTGAACGCTTTGGAATATCATCCGCTGGCAGAGGAGTTAGGTGGCACAGCAGAGGCTTATTTATCTGTTGCGGTCGACATTGGCCTTCTGCGTAAGGTTGATATCAAAGACCCTGAACGTATTACGATTTTTGAACTGGGCGAAATGGTAGATAACGCAATGCGCATCACCCCTATGGTGCAAAAGGATGAAATTATCACCTGCATCAAGCCCACTCTTTTAGAGCAGAAAGAGCTGTTTAGAAAAAGCGGCCGTATTCTGGCGAATACAAATGTGGGCCTGTCAATTGACAAAGCACCCAGAGGGTATGTGAATATTGACGGCAAGCTCTATCCTACCAAGCTTGTGATAGAAGACATTACCGTTGGTGCGATTGTTACCTATTACACACAAAAAATTGACAACAAAGAGCATGTTATCAGCTACTATGCAACCAGTGACGAAGGTGTTTTGTCCTTAGATGCAGACGAGATTGAGGGCATTTCCTTTACAGATTCAAGCGTCAAGCTGACCTACGACGAGGAAGAAGAGGCTGTGATTGACAGACGTGCATTTGTGCTGGTTAACGGCAAAAATTACAGCTTGACTCCTGAACTCTTTGACGTGTTTACAAGCGGTACTATCAATATGCGTGACAGTGATGACAACGGCACCTTTGATGTGGTTTATATGGACCTGTACCGGACAGAGGTTATCGGTGCAGTAGGTGCCGGTGCCAAGAACATCATCACAAAATATTACAACCAGTCTATTAAGCTGGAGCCTGTTGGCGACGGTCTTCGCATTATTAAAGAAAACAAAGAGATTGATGTAAGCGAACTTGCAATCGGTCAGGTTATCAGCGTTAGCTGTGATGCCTTTACCATTAACGCAGGACAGCTGACATTTGACTATAACAATGCGACAAAGCTGACCATTCGTGTTTCTGACAAAACTGTTACCGGCGTGGTTACCCAGACAGTTGACGGCAGTAACTACATTGTGGTAGACGACATTAAATATGAAGCAAGTAGCTACCTTAAAAAGGCATATGACGATGGCAAGGTTTTTGCAGTTCAGCCCGGTCAGCCTGTTGTGCTTTACTTAGACATTTATGACAAGGTTATCACCCATGAGGTTAACTCTAAAGAAAACCTGATGGAATATGGCTATCTGATTGACGCTGCCGTTAACACCCAGGGTCTTAACCAAAACCTGATGTTAAAACTTTTATGTGAAGACGGTAAAATCAGAATTTTTGATGCGGCTAAAACCTATCTGTTAAACGGCGTGACTGTGAAAAAGCACAGCTTAACAGGTAGCTACGGTGAAAATCTTGACACTCGTCAGCTCATTCGCTACCGCGTGCAAAATGAAATGGTGAAAGAGATTGATACCGTGCAGGTTAACCCCTTGGTTGAAAGCTCCAAAAACTCTTTAAGCCGTGACTATACCTCAGGCGCTACCAGCTTAAGCTACCGTTTCGGTAACTTCGGTTGGAAGGTTGTTATGTTGGCAACCACACCGGCATTTAACGTGCCCGACCCGTCAGCAACTGAGGTGGATGATTCACAGTTTGTCCGTGTATCAACCGCCACAACGGTGCAGGATAAATCTTATAAAATTGATGCTTATGATATGGACGACCGCTTGGTTGCCGGCTGTATTTTAAGATATTCAGCAACAGCCGTTGCAAACTATGGCGATAAAGATGTGGTATATATGATTTCAGACGTATGCCGCGCCGTTGGCCCTGACGGATTGCCCACCACACAGCTCACCCTGCTTGACAGTACTGAGGGTGGCGAAACCATCGTTTATTTTGCAGACGATGTTGACTGCCGCTTAAATCACGGCAAGCAGTATGGCAATGCATCTGCAGAGCAGACCGGCAACGAGCTGACCGCAGCAGACTTTAAACGCGGTGACCTGATTCGTTACCTGCCGGATGATAATGGTATGGTTGCTAACATTGAGCGTGTATTCCGCTACAGCGCAAGTGAGCCTACAAAGCCTGTTGCTTACGGTTCAGGCGGTGCTTACGGCGTATCCTATTCAGCCTTTGCATACAACGTTAACTTAGACTACTTAACTGTTTGTATGAACAAAAATGTGGCAAGTGCAACGCCTGAAGAGTTCTGCGCTATTCCCACATCCCGTTTCAAAACCGTACCGGTTTATAATGTAAATGAGGATGAGGTATATCTGGAAAAAGACGTGTTTAACACACCGTCTTACTCAGGCGCATCCAACACAATGCTCTGGCTGCAGACCTATACATCAGAAATCATGGGCGCTTTTGCCTATTGCTTGGATTGAGGTGAATGAATATGAAAAAGTTTTTAACAATATTTTTAGCCTGCGTGCTGATGCTTTGTCCTATGTCATTTGCCTCAGCCGATGGGGCAGTAACCTATACGTCAGATTTTTCGGGCACAATTAGTACATCAGTTAATGAAGCTAACGGCATAACGTCCTACAGCTATACTGATGATGTGTGGAAGATTGATACCGGCAGTGCCCAGGCAATGAGTTATTATTCTTGTCAGGTAACAGATGAAAGACTTACTCTGTCAATTGCAGACAATGTTTTGACAGCAACGGCTATCTCCCCGAAGGACAGTGCCCTGACCACCAAGAACATTACTTTTACGGATGAAATTGATACAGTTTATACCGTATTTAAGTTTTGTGTGGCATCCTCCGGCTATACCGGTCAGTGGATGATTGGCGCCGGCGCTGTTTCTACCAGTAATACAGACTATGGTTTGTTGGGTATTGGCGGAGACGGAAAGATTTATGAAATTATAGCTCCGAATCCCCATTTAGGTAGCGCCCGCACAGAAGTGGCATCTTACAGCTTTAACACTTGGTATACCACGGTGGTTAAAGTGACACCAGGTGCTTATTCTGCCACAATCTATAAGGCAGACGGCACCGTGCTTGCAACAAAAGAGATCATCAACGCTGCAGATAAGCAGTTTGCTGTTGCCCGTACTGATTTAATGTTCCGTTCTCATGTGGGAACCAACATTCCCCTTCAGCTTAAAGATGCTAAAATGATTGCAACCGGTTCTGCGGCAACGCCCGCACTCACCACCACGGATGTGGCAGAGGGCGATGATGGTGTTTCCCGTAAGCTGGATGTTACCTTTAACTCTAATGTGCTTTTAGATGCAGCATCTGTGACAGCGTCCCTGACAAAGGGTGGGGTAGATGCAGGGAATTACAAGGTTACCTGCCCTGACCCGTTTACCGTAAGGGTAGAGGGCAAAAATGCAGGCGGCGATGTGGTTCTTTTGGACCGTGATACCGAATACACCTTGCAGGTGGGTAGCTTTACCCCCATCACCTTTACAACAGAAGAGATGCACATGGTGACAGATGCCGACCTCACCATTGATGCGCTGGCAGCTGATGATACTGTGGCAGATGATGACATTGCGACCCTTGCAGCAGGTAAGGTAAAGGTTCACCTTTCTGTAACAGACCCCCTATCATATCCCAGCTTTTCAGGCAGAATGATGGCGGTGCTCTATACAGAAAGCGGTCATTTGGCATGGCTTGACTATGCAGACCTTTCCGGTGCTGATTTTGCAGACTTAAATGCAATCTTTACCCTGCCGGAGATACCTGCAAACGCACAGCTTAAGGTATATCTCTTCGATAACGAAAACATCTATGCACCGGTTTGCGCACCGGTAACCTTTGGCTCCTAAAAATTTTACTGCTTTGCAGTTTTATTATAAATTTATTATATAGGAGGAATTAAAATGGTAAAAAAAGTTTTATCCTTTTTCCTGGCAACAATGCTGATGATGTCAGTATTGTCAGTGTCTGCCTCGACAGGTACAGTAGCAACATCCGGTTTTGATGGTACATTGTCAACCACAACAAATGAGGAAACAGAAGTTGTTACTTACAGCTACACTGATGATGTTTGGAACATCACAAATTCCGGTGCTTACAGAGCACTTGGTACGACAGGACTTCTGACATCTGAGAGTGTAGCACTAGAAATAGTGAATGAATCTGCTGAATCAAGCAATAAGGTTCTTCAGGCAACACAGCTCGTAGGTACACCTGGCACAGATTTCGCTAAAAACGACTCTTCGCTTAGTACCAATGCAGTAGCTTTGGCAGAAAACGATACGGTATATATATCTTTTGATTTTAAAGTCCCTGCCGGAAATACAGAACGCTGGATGATTGGTGCCGGTGGTGTGCAAAGCACAGGAAGCTGGCAATATAGAGACCAAACCTTATTTGTTCTTTATAATGGCAAGATCTATGACCCAAAAGATACCTTGGGAAACTATGACTCAACAACGGGCGTTTCTTACCAGAAGGATAAATGGTACACTGTTCAGATTGCAGTTAATGCAGCCGGCGTCAGTGGCTACATTTATGATGAAACAGGCTGCATAGCAGACTATAGCAAAACAGTAAGTACATATACTGTTGGATGTGCCAGCGTTGGCTTTACTGATCAGTATACAGAACCTGCAGGTGCTAAAATTCAGCTTGATAATGCTAAAATGTATACTGTAAATTCCGCAACCCACGGAGTAGAGGTTGTTTCTTCTCCTCAGGCTGTAACTGAAGCAACAGATGTGAATCCGACCTTTACGCTGAAATTTGACCAGCCGGTGAATACGACCGGTATTACCCTGACACCGGCAGGCGGCGAACCTGTTGATGTTGCCGTTAACGCTCTTACGCCTGAAACATTGCAGGTATCTGCAACCGGTCTTGCTAAGGGTGAAACCTATACCTTAAGCTGGGCAAATGTAACCGGTATGGCAGGCAACAGCCTGGCTGACAGCGAA
Source organism: Oscillospiraceae bacterium (assembly GCA_015068905.1). GTDB lineage: Bacteria > Bacillota > Clostridia > UBA1381 > UBA9506 > UMGS755. The sequence goes on from SVJQ01000001.1 coordinate 195,062, forward strand.
ACCACATCTGTTACCTATGCGACAACAGCTATCAATCCTGTCACAATTGATTACATTGACAACTTTACCGGTGCAACTGTTACGGACAACACATATACAAGTGATGTTTGGAAACTGACCGATAGTGAAGCAACTGCACTATGCTCCAGAAAAGCTAATGTAACTAAAGCCATTGTATCGGATGAAGGAAACAGTATGCTGCAGATTTCTCAGTTGCCCTCTGCTTCAAGCAAGGACCATATGTTGCCGATGAACCGTGCGAAACAGAACTCGTTAGCTGCCAACGAAACAGTTTATGGTATCTTCAGTTTTAAGGTTCCTGCAACAACCGGTGATGGTCAGTTCCATCTTGGTGCTTCCGAGTCTGCGGTTATGCGGTTGGTTGTGAGTAAGACCTATAATAAAATAAATGCCTATGGTGTTGATGCTTGGCATGGCGGTCAGGTAGGAGATTTAGTAGAACTTTCGCTGGGTCAGTGGTATACAGCAGTGATTAAAATTAACACGACCAGTGTAAGTGCGTATATCTATGATGCTAATGGCATTTTAAAACAGGATCATTCAAAGAGCGTTACATCTGTTATAGCCGTTCCGACAATTTTTGATATGGCGACAACCGGCGACAATAATGCTATAATGTTAGTTGATGACAGCCGTTATATGGTCGTAACGAATGACAACACAATGGAACTGGAAGAAAGCAGCATTGCAGCTAATGCAACCAATGTAGAGCTGCTGGATCAGACAGTTGACCTTAAGTTTGATATGCCGATTGCAGATTCTGCAGTAAACGGTATTACCTTAAATGGCGAGGCTGTTACAGCAGTTAAAACAGCATATGATTCTGTTCGTGTAACCCTGCCGGCAGTATTAGCACCGAACACGCCTTACACCTTAAGCTTTGCAAATGTAACCGGTATGTCCGGCAACAGCTTGTATGGCGCAAAGACCTTAAGCTTTACTACAAAGGCAGTAGAGGACGACCTGATTGTTACCGGTCTTGATAAGCTGAGAAATAACAGTGGTGATGTGGCACCCGGTCAGTCGATTGCGGTTACAAACGTTGGCGCAGCAAAAACAGATGTTGACTTTATCGTTGCGTTCTACAGTGCAGCAGACAAACTGATTGGTGCACAGTGGGTAACTGATGTTGACTTCGGTGCTCAGGCTAAAGCTCAGTTGCAGCTTGCTAATGATGGCTATGTATACCGTGGCGTTAACGGTATCCGCGTGTTTGCCTTTACTGCAGACAGCGAATTAAAGCCCGTCTTTAGCGGTGCAACCTACGGCAATCTTTGGGACTAATCCCGACTTATGATTTTTATAATCCGGCGGTGGTTTTCCACCGCCGGATTGTAGAAATACCCTGCGTAAAAGGTTTTTATGAGGGCTTTTAGAGCCTTGATAAAAGTTTTTTGCTTTTATAAAAAACTATATGGCTTTGAAATATAACAATGTAGGGCAGGGGCTTGCTCCTGCCGGACAAGCGGAACGAGCAAGCCCGTTCCCTACAGAGCTTCGTCAAAGTACATTAAAGGGTGTGTTTGTATGATTAAAAAATTGTTTTCTGCCGTTTTGGCTGTGGTGATGCTATCGGCATTATTGCCGGTGTTTGCAGACTATGCACCGACGGTATATACCTCTGATTTTGAGGGCGGTGCTGCCGTTACTGAGGGGCAGAGCAGTTATACATATTCTGATGCGGTATGGAGCCTTTCAACCTCATCCGCCCGCCGGCCGACCGCCTATAGCGGTGAGCTTGGTTTTGACAGAGTTGAGCTTGCGGTTAAACCTGAAAGCACCGGCTCAGATAACCATGTTTTAGTGGCAACCCAAAAGGGCAGCACAGCGCTGACAACCAAAGATATTGCGCTGGATGATGGGACTGATGCGGTTTATATCTCTTTCCGCTTTAAGGTGCCCACCGGAACTGGCACCGGTCAATGGCAGCTTGGTGTTGGCAGCCATTATACAGCGACAGCCGGCGGCAATCATGATACCACCCTTTTGACAATTCGCGATGATAATAAAATTGGCGTGGTTAATCAGGCGCAAAATCCCCATCTTTCGGCATATATTTCAGAGACGGTAAGCTATCAGCGTGATACGTGGTATACAGCCGTTATTTATGTTGATAAAAACACCCGGGCGGCGTATATATATGACGGCACAAAGTTGGTGGCGCAGAACAGCATCTATAGCGAAATGAAAGAGATGGTTGTGGCAAGAGCCGACCTGAGAAGCTGGTGTAACACCTATTTTCTGCCAAACGGCTTTACCATTATGGTGGATGATGCAAACATTACGGCTGTAAAAAAAGCCTCTGATACGGTGACTTTGACTGCATCAAGCATCACCGACGGTGAAACAGATGTCTCTTGCATGCCGAGCTTTGACCTGACCTTTTCAAGACCGTTAAAAACCGAACAGACAGGCAATGTGACAGTTGGCGGCAGCGCAGAGGGTGTTTCGGTTTTAAGTATAGCACCAAACAAGCTACGGGTTTCAGTTAGCAGAACTTTAGACTATTCAACAGAATATACACTTGATTTTTCAAGGGTTTGTGATATGGCAGGTAACACCGTTTCAGGCATAACAAGCCTTGACTTTACCACGGTGTATATGCCCCTGTCCTTCTATCCTGTTTCTGTTTCTTTAAAGAAAGAGGGTAGCACAACCTTTGGCCTGCCTTTAGAGCTGCCGGTTAAAAACCACACGGGTATGCCTCTTTCGGCGCGGTTGTTTGTTGCACTTTATCAAAAGACTGCCACAGGTGACACCTTAGCCGGTGTTGAAAACAAAGCGGTGACCATTCCGGCAGAGGCAGAGAGCGTAAGTTTTACGGTCTCCGGCAATTATCATGATGTTTCTTATGTTAAAGTGATGGCTTTTGACAGCACAGATACTGTCCGTCCCCTTTCAGAGCCCATTAATGTGCCGATGGTAGAGGATGTGCCTGTGTATGATGTCAGCCGCTACGAAAAGGTACTTTTGTTTAAGCAGGATTTTGAGGGTGACCCCCTGCCGGGCAATGTAACAACCCAATATCATTACAGCGCAAGTCAGATTGACCCCACAGGCGGTATTGACGGCAGCGGTGCCTACGGCGTTGATGGCACATCTGAAATTTCCGGTCAGGGTACGCTGTCTTATGTGGTCAGTGGTCTTAATATTCCTGCCGGCACCGGCATTTTAATGACAGCTATGCTGAAAGCAGAGGATATCTCAGGTACAGTTGCAGAATCCGGCAAGGATGCTTATGCCGAGGGTCTGCGCACCACAATAACCTATAAAAACACACAAACAGGTGACTCGAAATCTGTTTATATGATAGATGAAACGGTGAACGGCACAACAGACTGGATACAGTCTATGCAATATGATGTTTGTGATTTTGCAGTTGACCGTGTTGCGGTGACCTGTTATCTGGTAGAGAGCGTTAACCGGGGCCGTGGTTGGTATGATGATGTTTGCCTCTATACCGTCGGCTTTGACCCCTTTATTGATGCTGTTTTGGAAAAACCCACCTACAAGGGCTTTATCTATGGTGAGGGCGGCGAAAATGACATCGTTCTTTCGACCAATGTTAAGAGCTATAACACCTATGATTTGGCAAGCTCAGTTGCAACAGCGAAAATTGTTGATAAAACTGATCGGGTCATTGTCTCAGCCACACGTTCTGATTTTAGTGATGAGATTTCCTTTACCTTCTCCTCAGGTATTTTGAATATGAATGAGGATTATTATCTGCAGCTTTCCTTAGACAACCCATCTGCCGAAAAATGCTATGGCAAGCGTGAGTGGAAGATTAGAAAACGCCCGGCAGACTATCGCCCCAATAACTATTTTGACGAATATGGTCGATATGTGATTGACGGTAAGCCCACGTTTTTGATGGGTGTTTACGGTGAAAACAAGCTGTATGAGCTGATTGACAAAATTGATGGTTCTGCCATTGATTTGATTGTTCCTTACGGTTATATATGGATTCCTGTTGGCAGAAACAGCGCAGGGGAGATCACAACCGGTGTTGATACCGCCCTGCTAGATTATGCTCACGCACGGGGTATTAAGATGACTGCGCCCCTGACCCATTTCTTATATTCAAAGGTTAATGCTACCGGTCGGTTTTCAGGTGTTATTAAAAACACTGCCGATTCAAGAGCTGTTTATGAAAGTTTTGCAAAAACTCTGAATCATCCGGCGATTTTAGGCTATTATATGGCTGATGAACTGTCCAGCCAACGTTATGGTGCCGAGGTAGAGTGGGCAAGCAGAATTCTTTCAGATTTAGATTTTGACGGCATTACATTGAATGCCACAAGCCGTGCTCACAATCAGCGTGAGCAGCTGCGGTTTGCTGACAGCGTGAACACCTCGTCCTATCCTGTTGACTTAGGTGACGGTACGGACGATTTATCCAAGGTGACAGAGCATATTTCTGCCATTACGCAGTACCTGCCAGAGGGCAACAGACCGCACTTTGCGGTGCTGCAGTCTTATAAAATGGGCGGTGCCCTTCGTGGACCTGATGAGGCAGAAATGCGTAACATGGCATATCAGGCAATCTGTGCCGGTATGCAGGGCATTATCTGGTACAACGGCTTCCAGATGGACGATGCCGGCTGGAAAGACCTTTTGACTGTTTGTAATGAGATTGAAGGCTTTTACCCCATGCTTCTTTCAACTGATGAAGCGCCCGACTATGAGGCTGTCGCAGGGGATTGGTTTGAAGCTATTGCAAAATCCTATAACGGTCGTGGATATTTGTTCACGGTGAACAAAACAAGAAGCGCACAGAGTGCCAAAATTTCACTTGGCACGCAGACGACAGTCCGTGGGCTTTGCTCAGGCAAAACCTATACCCCCGATGCTGAAGGTAACATTACGGTGGACTATGACGCCATAGGCGTTGAGGTTTTAGAATTTGTAAGATAATATAGTTTTTGTTGCAGAAAGGATGAAGAACATGCAAGAAGTAAAAACTGCAAAAGTTGGTGTGGGACGAGGTATTATCTCTCCGGTAAAAATGGCTCAGCTTTGGGGTTATCCTGTGATTCGTGACACTGAGGTGATTCACGATGACCTGCAGGCGACCGCCTTTGCTTTTGAATATGATGGCAAGCAGTCGCTGCTTGTTAACCTGACCATTATTTTTCTGCTCAATGATGAATTTGAGATTTTAAGAGAGCTTGTAAGCCGCGAAACCGGCGTGCCCTATGAAAACATTATCATTGACTGTACCCATACCCATTCAAGCCCTGCGACAGATTCTGATATTAAAGATAATGAGTATATCCAGACAGTGCTTCGCCCCGGTGCGGTGAAGGCTGCAAAAGAGGCGCTGGGCAACCTGCAGGAGGCATATATGGGCGTTGCCACGGTTGAAAGCCACGTTGGCATTAACCGCCGCGAGGTCACCTTGCGTGGTGGCATTGGCTTAGGCCAAAACCCCTGGGGCACCTTTGACCCCACCATGACGGTGATCAGCTTTGTGACACCGGATAAAAAGCCCATTGGTAACCTTGTGCATTACGGCACCCATTGTACTGCGGCAGGGAACAACTATGAGGTAACCCGTGACTGGTCAAGTGTTATGATTGACCGTTTAGAAGCTCAGACCGGCGCAATGACAGCGTTTATCAACGGCCCCATTGGCGACACCGGCCCGAACCTTTCTGACGGCAGCACGGCGGCAAATTTAGAGCTTGCTTTAGAGCTTGGTGGTGAAGCGGCATCCGATGCGGTGCGCGCTTACCGTTCCATTAAAGATTATCGTCCCATTGATATGAAGGTGACCATGCAGGAAGTAAAGCTGCCTTACAAGCCCCAGATGTCTTATGAGGATGCGGTGGCAGAATATGCAACCCATACAGAAGAAGAGAAGAATGACTATTATGGCAGATGCTATCACCTGCGTAAGGTTATGGCAGAATATGAGGCAGGTCACCCTGTTGAGACAGAGCTGACCATCAATGAAACTGTGATTTCGGTAGGACCGGTTGCCTTTGTGCCGTTCCCCTTTGAAATGTTTACAGAAATGACCTTGCGTCTCAGAAAGTTCAGCCCCTATCAGCACACCTTGTCCCTTTCTATCGGCAACGGCTATTACAGCTATCTGCCTTCGCAGGATCAGATTTGCCGTGGTGGCTATGAGGTGGCAATGTTCCGTGACTTTAACCCCTATCAGCTGGTGGATAATACTGACACAATTCTGGTGCAGCAGCTGGTGGATGTTTTAAAGAACTTAGCAGAATAATACAGCAATCTAAGCAGAAATCAGGAGGAGAGTATATGTACACACTGGGTTTATCCTGTTGTTTTGACCATACAGAAGAAAATTTTTGCAGCTTGCAAAAGCACGGCATTGGTGCCGTTGAGGTGACCCTCAGAAATGAAAGGAATGATCAGACAGATTATAAAAATCTGCTCGCCCTTTCAAAAAAATATGACGTAGATTTGTGGTCCATGCATCTGCCCTATTGTACCATCGACATTTCTGCCGGTGATGCAGTAAAGCTGCATGAAACTGTGTCTTATGTGGCAGAGTTTATCAAAAAAGGTGCTGATATTGGTATTGACAAATTTGTGATGCATCCAAGCGTAGAGCCCATTGAACCGGAAGAAAGAGAAGAACACAAAAAAAAGGCAATGGATTCTTTAAATAAGCTGGCTGAGGTTGCAGATTCTGCCGGTGGTGTGCTTTGTGTTGAAAACCTGCCAAGAACCTGTCTGTGTAATACCACGGAGGAAACGGCCGAAATTATATCTGTCAATGACAAGTTGAAGGTATGCTTTGACACAAATCATCTGCTTAATAACGACAGCGTTAATTTTATGAAAACCTTTGCCGATAAAATTGTGACGATTCACGTTTCTGATTATGATTTTGTTAATGAACGGCATTGGCTGCCGGGTGAGGGCAAGGCAGACTGGGAAGCCATTATGAAAACCCTTTCTGAGATTGATTATAAAGGCGTGTTTATGTATGAGGTTAACTTAAAGAGCCCCAAGTCAATAGTTCGTGACAGAGACTTAACCTTTGCAGATTATGTAGAGAACGCTAAGCAGCTTTTTGCCGGCAAAACACCGGCGCCCTTCGGTAAGCCGCTGCCGAATCTGGGTATGTGGGCATAGCGAGGTGGCCGGATATGAAAATTAAACAAATAGCCAAAATTCACGGAGGACAGGATGGCGCCATTTTTGGCGACTTCCTGTTTCGTTTTAATCATCAGGGTGAATGCTTTGTTTATGATTTAAAAACTGTAGGGGAAGATCCGGAAAAAGAACTGCCGCAGTTTTCGTCTTTTGTGCTTGACGGTGTAGAGAAGCTAAAGCCCCATAGCAACAGCGTTGCTTTTGGTAGTGAATATGCAGAAGAGGGTGATGAATTTCCCTTGCTTTATGCCAACATCTATAACAATCATGCAGGTATGAAAAATCCTTTAAAGGGTGTAACTTTGGTGTATCGTGTTGTGCGACAAGGCACAGCATTTACCACCAGCCTTTTGCAGATGATTGAAATTGGCTTTGCAGAAGATGTTGATTCCTGGCGGTCCTACCCCCAAATCGGCGATGTAAGACCCTATGGCAACTTTGCCATTGACACGCAAAACGACATTTATTATGCCTTTACCATGCGTGACAAGAGCCAGACAACCCGGTATTTTTCTTTTAAGATGCCGAAGCTTTCTGACGGCGTTTATGACAAAGAATACGGCATTCGCCGTGTGGTTTTGAATAAAAGTGACCTTTTAGGCAGCTTCGATTGCCCCTATCAGCACTACATTCAGGGTGCATGCTTTTATGGCGGGTATGTTTTTTCTGCCGAGGGTTTTACAGATAATGCAGACAATCTCCCGGCGATGCGCGTCATAAACCCTGAAAGCAGGCAGGAAGTGCTGTTTGTAGATTTGATTGCTATGGGCTTTGCCATTGAACCGGAGATGGTTGATTTTCACGGCAATATGTGCTATTACAGCGACTTTGATGGCAACTTATTTGCAGTTGATTTTGGCACAGATTTGAACCTGTAAAATTTTATCAATATTTTTTAATTATCAGGTTTTGTTGATTGATTTTTTAGTGTGAATGTTATATAATAGTTAAGTCCGCAGGTTTTGTTCAAGGATAAACAAAATTTTAGGAGGCTTACTCATGAAGGGTTATGATTATAAGGAGCTTTGTTCAAAGTTTGCTTATAAAGGCGATTATATCGGCGCCCGCATTTACGGTGAAGGTCACATTAACGAGACCTTTTTAATTGAAACCACCGGCAGACGTTATATTCTGCAGCGGGTTAATAGTGATGTGTTTAAAGAACCGGTTCAGGTTATTGACAACGTTGTGGCAGTAACGGAATATTTACATAACAGAATTATTTCAAATTTTGGTGATCCCTATCGTGAAACCTTAACGTTAATTCCTGCAAAAGACGGTACCTTTTATCATCGGACAGAGCAGGGCGACGTTTTTCGTATGTATCTTTTTATTGGCAATGCCCGCAGCTATCAGTCTATTGAAAATCCGGAAATGTTTTACCGCGTGGCAAAATCCTTTGGCCGTTTTCAGAATCTTTTAAAGGCATTCCCGGCGGATAAGCTTCACGAAACAATTCCTAATTTCCACGACACGGTTGACCGTTACAGACTGTTTAAGGAGGCGATTGCCGATGATAGGGTTGGTCGCCGGTCTGAGGTTGAAAAAGAAATCAATTTCTTTTTAGACCGTGAAGAGGAAGCATCTTTGGTGGTTGACGCCATCCGCACAGGTGAAATCCCCTTGCGTGTTACCCATAACGACACAAAGCTTAACAATGTTTTAATTGATGATGCAACCGGCGAGGGTGTTTGCGTCATTGACTTAGATACGGTTATGCCCGGCTCTATGCTTTATGACTTTGGTGATTCGATTCGCTTCGGTGCCAGCACGGCAGCAGAGGATGAGCAGGATTTATCTAACGTTTGGATGGATTTAGAGCTGTTTGAACAGTATACAAAAGGATATATTGAAGAATTAAAAGACAGCTTTACGCCGAAGGAAATTGAACTGCTTGCTTTTTCTGCCAAGTTGATGACCTTAGAGTGTGGTATGCGGTTTTTAACCGACCACTTAAACGGAGATGTGTATTTCAGAATTCACAGGAAAAATCATAACTTAGACCGCGCCAGAACACATATTAAGTTGGTGTCTGATATGGAAGCGAAAATGGATAAAATGAATGAGATTGTTTTAAAATATTATAATAAGTAAATTAAAGCCCCAAAAGCATTGCTTTTGGGGCTTTAATTTTTATAGCGGCACGGTTGTGCCTGAATTTTTTCGGAACTGTGCCGGAGTTGCGGCATACCTTTTTTTAAAGTTTCTGTAAAACCAACTCAGGTTCTGAAAACCGCATTCATAACAAATGTCAATAATAGAAAGGTTTGTGTTAAGCAGCAGGTTTGCACTGTAATTGAGCCGTTGTTCGTTCATAAAATCCGATACGGTCATGTGATAATGCTTTTTAAAGCTGCGGCTGATGTGTTCCCGTGTTTTGTGAGTCTGTTCTGATATTTCAGATAGCGTCAGTTGCATACTTTCAGGTTTTTTCATTTGGTCGGCAAGCTTTGCAAGCCAATCAGGAACAAAAGGCTCCGGTCTGTTTGTTTCAACTTCTAAAAACAGGGCGACAATGTCTGTCAGTATCAGCTTCATTTGTAATTTCAACTTTTGGGAGTCATTCACATCAACTGTGTTTAAGGCGTTGAGCTTATCCATCATTTTACGAAAGTCATCCTTGTTAAGCACAATGGTAGGGGGCATTTTTTGCACCAGTAATAACTCTAAAATATCACCAAAATATGCGCTCAGCTTTTTCATGGTGTCAGCGCTGAAGGTTAAGTTGACAAAAGAAAAGTCCCCCTCCTTTATGTAGGTGTGTACATCGCCGGAACGGATGAGTACCATGCTGTGTTGAGGGAGCACCTGCTTTTTGCCGTTTATCACCTGAATGGTCTGACCGCTGACGGTTAAGAAAACCTCATAATAATCATGATAATGCAATTCAAAGTTTTCTGAATAGCTGTAATTCATTCTGAGCGTATAGCCCATTTTCTGATTAACATAGGTTTCGTTACCATATAATTTTGCTTTCATTCGCTCACCTTGATATCAATATAGTATAATAAATATATCACGTTATGAAAAGACTGTCAAGGAGCCGGATGGTATAATGAAATTATATCAGATGTTGAAAGGAGCACAATTATGTTAACAAAACAGGATTATGAATATTTCAGCGGTGAGGCGGCAAAATATCTTGCAAAAGCCGGCATCGCCATTACAGAAGAGGAAAGAGGCCGCATTGAAGTGGCTGAATATGAGCTGGGCTGCATCGAAAAGGTTGGCCTTGAACTGGTGGTTTATGTCAACACCGAAAGATGCTGTGCCAAAGAACTGGTGCTGCTGCCCGGGCAGACCTGCCCTGAGCACCGCCATCCTGAAATCAATGGCGAAGAGGGGAAGGAAGAAACCTTCCGTTGCCGCTACGGCAAAGTATATCTGTATGTAGAGGGCGAAGGAGACGGACCCATTCAGGGTCAGCCGCCGGAGGGTATGGAGGAATACTTCACCTGCAGAAAAGAAATTATTTTAAACCCCGGTGAGCAGTACACCATTATGCCCAACACCTTCCATTGGTTCCAGGCGGGCCCTGAGGGTGCTGTTGTATCTGAGTTTTCTACCAAGAGCCGTGACGAGTATGATATTTATACTGATCCCCGTATTGATGCGGCAGGTAAACGAAACGTAGACTAAAGCAAAGGAGCGAGCTTTGTGAAACAGTTTGATGTAGTAGCCTTAGGCGAAATTTTAATTGATATGACCTATGCCGGCAAAAGTGAGGCGGGGCAGACCTTGTTTGAGCAGAACCCCGGCGGTGCCCCTGCCAATGTGTTGACAGCGGTGCAACGACTGGGCGGTAAGGCAGCCCTAATCGGCAAGGTGGGCAATGATATGCACGGTGATTTTCTGCGTGCGACCTTAGAAAGAGAACAGGTTGTTACCGATGGACTTATCACCGACGACAGCGTATTTACGACCCTTGCCTTTGTTAACTTAGATGAAAACGGTGACAGAAGCTTTTCCTTTGCAAGAAAGCCCGGTGCTGATACTTGTTTGACGAAGGAAGAGGTGAAAACTGACCTGATTGACGGCACGAAAATTTTTCATATCGGGTCTTTGTCACTCACGGATGAGCCGGCAAAAGGTGCCAGCTTTTATGCGCTGGAGTCAGCTAAGGAAGCAGGTTGTATCATCTCTTATGACCCCAATTATCGTGCATCTCTATGGAGAAGTGAGCAAGAGGCTGTTGCCGGTATGCGCTCGATTTTATCCTATGTGGATGTGATTAAAATTTCTGATGAAGAAACAGCTCTGCTCACGGATAAGGAAGATGTTTTTGAAGCATCTGAGGCGCTGCTTAACCAAGGCATTAAAGTGGTTATTGTCACCATGGGTAAGGATGGTGCCATTGTCCGCACAAAGGATGGGGTGGTGCAGTCTGCGGCATGCTCTGCTAAAGCCATTGACACAACCGGAGCAGGGGATGCTTTTATGGGCGGATTTTTATATCAGCTTGCAAAAAGCGGAAAGAGACCTGAAGAACTGACCCTTTCTGATGTGCAGAACTTTGCTGATTTTTCCAACAAAGTTTCCGGCTTTTGTGTTGAAAGACGCGGTGCAATTTGCGCAATGCCTTTTTACAATCAGCTGAAATAGTGAGATAGTTAACTATTCAAGCCCGAAAGCGTTTGCTTTCGGGCTTTGATTTTTAGGTCTTGAAAATTCTGTCAAACTGTGATATAGTATAATTGTATGTATATCATAGTGTAAGAAGGAATCAAAATGGCAATCAAATACGGCAAAAGAAAACATAGAAAAAATAATATTGTCTATACTATTATCAGTACAGTGTTGCTTTGCATTGTTTTTCTGTCTATGGTCAACTATTTTTATAATAACGCAGAGGAAGAAGCCTATGAAGCTCTCCATATTCAGACCAAGCAGATTAAAGATGATATGCATCTGCAGCTGATGTCTGACCGTGAAAATCTTGTATCTATGGCAAACTTTGCGGCTAAACTGTATGCTGATGGCGAGAGTTATGACTTGATGTTTGACTCTTTTAAGCCTATCGGTTTAATTGATAATATTGGAATTTTAAATTCTGACAATACGTTTGTAACTAAGATGGGTACTGTTAATCTTGATGGTCTTATTTCTTTTGAGACAGAGAAAATACAAGGTACTTACATAAGCGGTAGGGTGAAAGACTTAACAAAAGAAAATCATGAAATTATCAGAAGTGCTGTGCCCATTAAGGTTGATGGCGAAACGGTTGGTATTTTGTACGGTGTTATCGGGCTTGATACCATCGGTGAAAAATACAACAATATGGCAAAAGAACTGGAGGCTCAGCTCTTTGTCCATGACAAAGAAACCGGCAACCTAGTGATTGACACCATACACGATACTCTTGGCAATATTTCATTCATGAAGGAACGTCAATATAACAAAGGCTATTCCTACGAGAAAATGATATCGTCTGACAAGGGCTTTACCTCTTTCGTTTCAGCCTATACCGATGAGAATTTGTATGTGCATTATTCAACCATTGAGGATCTTGGTTGGGTGATAACCCTGGCACGGTATGAGTCACAGGTGTTTGCCAAAACTCACGTTATATCCCGGATTTTGCTGATGTCATTTTGTGCTTTTGTTGTAATCATGGTGCTGTATATGATGATGATTATGCGCAGCGAAAAGCGTCAGCATTCTGCCATGGGCTGTGCATCAAATGTCAGAAAACTGTTGCTAGAAATCAATCAGCAGCAGAACAATATTACAAAATCTTTAAAATTTATCAGTGACTTTGCTGATTCGCGGTCAAGTATGTTTTTTGATACAGATAATAATGATCACGTATATATCAAACCTTCATCAGAAAACCAACTGCTTTTAGATGGGGACAGAGAATATTTTCAGTTGGGTTTGCTCAGGTATGCTGCTAAACTTCACAAAATTAATCAAATGCCGGTCAATGTTATGTGTATTACACCCAACGCGCACCTTATTAAGACGAATCCTGATTTTTTTGCTTTTCTGAAAAAACATGGCATTCGGGAAGTCTCTTTTGCAGTGGTCGCTGATAAAAACAATCGTTTTAGCATTCTTGGTTGTATCAATCCACGGAAGAGCAAAGCAGTAAGAATTCTATTAGAAGATGTAGCCGTTTGTTTTTCCATTGCATTATATAATAAAAATCATCTTAATAAAACTGAACTGGCAGCCACAACCGATTCTCTTACAGGTGTATTGAACCGTGTTGCCTATAAGCAGGATTTGCTGGTGTTTGATAAAGAAAGAAGTGAGAAGTTTACCTGCATTTATATTGACGTGAACGAGTTGCATTTCAGAAACAACAAGTATGGTCACGCAGCAGGTGACGAAATGCTTTTGTACATTGCCAATACCCTAAAAGATGTGTTCTTTGGTTACAAGGTTTACAGAATGGGCGGCGATGAGTTTTTAGTGTTTATTCAGGATACTGAGCCGGAGGCGGTGGATGAAGCAATCAAGGTGCTGAACGGGCAGCTTGAAATTAAAGATTACCACGTTGCAATTGGCATTTCTTACAGAACGCAGAACACAAATACTGAAGAAATGGTCAGAGAAGCTGAAATCAGAATGTATGAGGCAAAGGCTCAATATTATCAAAATAAAGAGCAGAAGAGCATTGCTAAAACTGAGGAGAAGGGTTACCTTCAGATCAAAACCGGCATTCTTGAAATTGATACGATGCTTTCTGTTTTAAAAGAGCATTACAACGGAATCTACCGTGTTTCGTTAGATAGCGATAAGGCACGTCGCATTCTAATGCCGGCATATCTTGACTATAACGAAGAGGAAGAGCATTTTTCGGTTCTCTTAAAAAAATATGTATACGATATGGTAGACCCAGACTTTCATAGAGCCTTGATAAGTTTTTTTAACTATGATGCGCTGAAGACGCAGTTTATAGAAGGCAGAACGCCTACAATTACATACAAAAAAATTAGTGGTGAAACGGTTATTTTAAGTGTGTATAAGCTTGATGACGATGGCGTAGGCAATAACACACTTTGGGTTTTTGCAAAAGATTAAACCCTGCAATAAGAAAAGCTTTTGACAAATGAATATTTTGGCAAACCCGGCGAAAGCCGGCGACGCAAAGCCAAGAGGCTAAGGTTTTATACTATGCCAGTCCAGCTGCAATAATAAAGGGTCATCCGTGACCTTTTGTTGTTGCGGCTTTTTTTGTAGGATTTTGAACAGAATTGTATAATTGTAATATGATGGTATAGAAGGTCTGTAGCAGCGGAACTTTATGCCGATGCCGATGTGCATTTTAAAGACATCAAAAGTATTGTGAAAGAATCTCGGAGAATGAATCATCTAAGAGGTGAACCGATATGAATATGAAAAAAGGACTTATATTCTTTCTTGCGTGGGGGCTGACAGCGTCTCTGACGTTGTCCGCTTATGCCGAAGAGAAGGGACAGTTTGCTCCTTTTACGGACGGCGTAACGGTTGTTTCTGTCTGGGTTATTGCTGTCTTATGTGTTTGTGCGCTGCTTTTTGCTGCAATATGGGTGCTGGAGTTACGCATCAAGCGCATGAAGGTGGAACAAATTGCAGATAAAACAATAGATGCAGAAACAGGCATGGGGAACCTGCAATTTTTTAACGATCGTTTTAAGAACACCATGGGCGAGGTTTCGAGAAATTTCTATTATATTGCATACATTGTTTTAGATATCAGCTATCTCAGGTCCTATTATAAAGAAAGCCCCTTTGAAGATATGCTCCAATATACAGCCTCGGTGTTGTCAGAGAAAACCGACGCAGGAGAATTTTCTGCGCGAATCAGCGAAAATGGTTTTGCTCTTACCTTTTTTGCAAAAAGCGACGAGGCGGCAAGCCAAAAAATATGTGAGGTTATGGACACCCTTAACGGTCTTGGAAATATAAAGAAAAAAACAGGAAAACTTGTGTACCATGCTGCAGTTTATCATCTGGATAAGGCAGACAAAAACGGCGAAATTCTGCTTTTTAATTTGCGAAAAAATTGTAATAAAATTTTGGGCACAGACAAACAGATTGTGTATTGTGACACCCACTCAATGAACCTGGTTCGTGAGGAAAAGGAAATTGCAGACAGGCTGTTAAAAGGTCTCCAAAACGATGAATTTAAAATGTATCTGCAATTTATTGTAGATAATCGTACCAAACAAATTGTTTCGGCAGAACTGCTATCACGTTGGGAAAACAGCGAAAAAGGGCTTTTGGGTCCGGGGGACTATATTGCCGATATGGAAGCAGTAGGGCTTATCAGCGACCATGATTTTCGTATGTTTGAGCTAGCCTGCCGTCAGCTTGAAAGCTGGAGAGGGACAGAGTATGGAAGCATTATGCTGTCCTGCAATTTTACGAGAATTACACTTTCGGAGGAGGACTTTATCGACCGCATTGTTGCCATTTCGGACAACTATCAGTTTGATAAGTCTATGCTTGGGATAGAAATTACTGAGGATTCGATAGAGCGCGATATGGATGTGGCAAGGCAGAATGTAATGCGGTGTAAGGAACTTGGTTTTTCTGTTTATCTTGATGATCTGGGCAGCGGATATACAACCCTGGCTAATTTGTGTGACTATCCGATTGATGTAGTTAAGCTTGACCGCAGCATTTTGCTTAAGACGGAAGTCCCGAAGGGTAAGGAACTTTTTGCCGGTATTGTTGCGCTGGCTCACAGTCTGAACATTAAAGTGGTTTGCGAGGGCGTTGAAACCGAGGAACAAAATGCACTGGTGTCAGCATCCAACTGCGACTTTATTCAGGGCTGGTATTACACCAAAGCACTTCCGTCGGAGGAATGTGAAGCTTTTATTGCACAATACAGAAGTGCATAAAAATGTTGCCTATTCTAAACCGGAATTTTTGCACATATAGATAAACTATAAGTCAAATTCCGGGAGGGAGCAGGTTGAAGGATTATATAGCAGGACGGGCAATTTTACTTGCCGAATATATAATCGAACAAAGAGCCACAGTCAGAAAAGCAGCGAAGGAATTTAATATATCGAAGTCAACCGTACACAAAGATATTACCGAGCGGCTGATGCTGGTCAATCAGAGCCTTGCAAAAGAAGTAAAGCAGGTCCTTGATGAAAACAAGGCTACACGGCATATCCGTGGGGGCCTTGCCACAAAACAAAAGTATGAGAATCAAAAACAAACGGAGGAATAATAGCTTATATTACTTTTTTGTGACAAGAAAAAAAGCTGTTGAAATTTTGCCAGAAAAGCGGTATAATAAACATAACAATATGTTTATTATACCGCTTGATTATTTCCGGCGGTGTAGTAATAGAGAATGCATTTATACAAAGGAGGATTTCTTATGCTTAAAAAAGCGGTATCCCTCATTCTTAGTGTACTGATGGTGTTATCAGTCGGCAGTGCTTTTGCTGCAAGTTTTTCAGATGTAACGTCTGATTATTCATGGGCAGAAGATGCTATCATTGCTCTGGCTGATGAACAAGTTATCACCGGCTATCCTGACGGCACCTTTAAGCCGGGCAAAGATATTACAAAGGAAGAAGCAATTGCTTTATTTGCAAGAATTTTAGGCGCAAGCGAAACATTGAATCAGCCGGTGGTATCTTTATCCAATGTTCTTTTTGAAGAAGAGCTGAAAAAATATGATACATACGCATCGGAAGCTGCAGCTTACCTGATGTATAAACATGTTTTGTCTGCTGATGAGCTTTCTATTTATCTTTCATCAGCTCACAAGGGCGAGCCGATGAAACGTTACGAAGCGGCAACCTTAATCGCGAAGTGTTTAGGTGGCGATGTGTGGCTTAAAAGCAACCCGGATGTTACCCTTTCATACAGCGATGCGGCAGATGTTCCCGCTTCAGCAAGAGGCTATGTTTACTTTGCATCTGAAACAAAAATTATTCAGGGCGTAGGTAATAACAAGTTTGCTCCTATGGGTAACGTAACCCGTGCACAGGTTGCTGTAATGCTGCACAGAATGTATGAGCGCCTGCAGTATACCTATACACAGGGAACAATCTCTCAGGTTAACGAAGCAACCAATATTATCACTATCAAATCCGAAGATGGTGCGCTTGAAAACTATAAGGTAGACAGCAACGTTGCCGTTATGCTGGATGGTTCTAAAGCACAGCTTTCAGAACTGCCGATTGGTCAGAAGATTGTAATCACTTTTGCTAACAACGGCTTATATTCCTTAGACGTTGTTCAGCTGAAAGTTGATGACACCTTTGAAGCGATTTATAAGGGCAAGATGACAGACACTACCGGTACAACCGTTAAGTTTGAATCCTTTGAGACCGGTAAGGTTTCATCCTACAAGCTGGCTGATGATGCAGTCGTTGTTTACGGTGAACAGAGCGCAAGCCTTGATATTATTAAATCCGGTGACTATGCAAGAGTATCTGTTACTTCCGGCAAGGTTACCCTGCTTGAAGCAGAGCCCAAGACCAAATCTCTTCAGAATGCAACAGTTGAATCGATTACCTTTGAGCCCGATGCGGTTATTAACTTAAGCTTTTCTGACGGCTCTATGTCAGGTTATAAAGTTAAGTCCGGTGCAACCATTCGCCGTAATGGTGCTGTGACCACTTATGCTGACTTAATGGTAGGCGACAAGGTTGATGTGACACTTGAATACGGTCAGATCAGTGCTGTTGTTGCCATCGGCGTAAGCAAACAGGTTAGCGGCTCTATTGAAGAAATTACAATCTCCAAGACATCTTCTTCTATGAAGGTTAATGTTCAGGGCGTTATCAACACTTATGCAATCGGTCGCGATGTGGTGATTAAGCTTGACGGCGTTAGTGCTACCATTTATGATTTGCGCTTAGGCTATCAGGTTGTATTGCAGACATCCAGCGCAACCATTACAGAAATTGAAGTTAAATCTGTTGCGGCAGCAATGCAGCTGACCGGTCAGATTAAGAGTGTTGAGCCTGAACACAAGCTGATGACCATTGAACACGCAGATGCAAATGGCAATATCACAGAAAGCATTGTGCTTGTTGGCGATTCAGTTAAAATCTTAGACAGTAATGACGGCAAGATTAAGACTCTGAAGAACCTGAAGGTTGGTCAGTATGTGACCGTTGCCGGTTCAGAAAGCATGGGCAAGTTTAAGGCAACATCTATGATGGTTTTAGGTAACGCACAGTAATTAAAAATGTAAACACCGTTTGAAGAATTTTCTTCAAACGGTGTTTTTTTGTGTTGTTGAAAAATGATCTTGTTTGTGATACAATGATTTCGTGTAAGGATTCCCGCATGTTAAATATGCACGTGAATATACAATTTTGAATGATTTTTGATCCTAACTTGACAAAATCATAGTTGAATGATGAATAACTATGTTAAAAGGTGTGAAATATGAAGAAAACATTTTGAATACTTTCTATTGTCTTAGCTTGTGCTTTAGCGATGGTGCATTTAATTATAAATGGATATCCAAGTCTACAAAATATAAACATTAGTTTACCGATTTAGGTAAAACAAGCCAAACGCTAGATTTTGATGAAACGGGGAGGTTTAATATGGATAAATTTATGGAAATAGCACAGCAAAAGATTTATGCCAGCGATGCCGAGCTTGTGCGTCCTGAGCCGATTCCTTTTGAGAAAAAAGCCTGCGTTCTGCAAAAGACAAAGGCGGTGCCTGTTGTGACTAAAAGTAAGGCACAAACGAAAGAAGAAATTTTTGAAGAGGTTAAAGCATTACGCAGGCGTTATGATTGTTATCTTGAAAATCATGCGCCGGCGCTTGTGCCCCACAACGTCCGTATTGACCTTCGTAAGTTTTTGCTTGACGGCAAAGAGACCGTTACCATTCCTCATTACGGTGGTCCGGTGGGGTATGGTCTTCAGACCTATGAAACCACTTTTGTACTAGGTGATATTACTGATAAAGAGGTATACATCTGCTTTAAAGGCGCTGACTATATTGCAACCGTGTACATAAACGGCGAGTGCGTTGGCATTCACGAAGGCTTTTTCTCTCCCTTTGAGTTTAACGCCACTAGGGTGGCAAAACAGGGCGAAAACACCTTAAAGGTTGTGCTTGAAAACGACTACATCTATCAGGGCAACGGCACCCACGGTATGGCAGGTGAGCTTGCCGGTGAGGACCGGATTCAGGGTGATAAGCTTTATGCAGCTACCGGTCTTGGGTTTGACGATTCCTTTTCCGGCTGGCACCATTGCCCACCGGGAATGGGTATCTATAACGATGTGTTTGTAGAAGTCAGAGAAAAGGTTAACATTACCGATATGTTCGTGCGCCCTGACTTAGATAACGGGATGGCAGAACTGTGGATTGAGGTTGACAGCACAGAATATAAGGCAAAAAGCCTTGTGTTTGACTTGTCGCTTTATGGACAGAATTTTTCTGAAACCGTGTTTGAGCACAGGCAGCTGACGCCGGTGTTTGACGGTCACGAAATTCCTGCTGAGCACGGCAAAAACCTGTATAAATTGCCGATTTCTATGGAGAACTATAAGCTGTGGGATTTAGAAACGCCCTTTTTATATCAGCTTCAGGTTAGGGTGTTTTATGAGGGCAAAGAGCAGGATGTAGGCAAGGTGACCTTTGGTATGCGTTCTTTTTATCAGGATACCGAAAGTACGCCTAAGGGTATGTTTTACTTAAACGGCAGAAAAATCCGCCTGCGTGGTGCCAACACTATGGGCTTTGAACAGCAGGACGTTTTGCGTGGGGATTTTGAACAGCTGATAACAGATATTCTGCTTGCCAAGGTCTGCAACATGAACTACTGGCGGCTGACTCAGCGGCCAGTGCAGGATGAGGTGTATCAGTATTGTGATATGCTGGGCCTTATGACCCAAACGGATTTGCCTCTGTTCCGCGTGATGCGACGCAATAAGGTTTGTGAGGGCATCCGCCAGACAGAGGAAATGACTAAAATGGTCAGAAAGCACCCCTGTAACATTATGCTGACCTATATGAACGAACCGATTGATATTGAATTTCCGCCCTACAGGGTGCATCGTCATCTGATTCGTGCAGAGCTTGAGGACTTTTTCCGTGCCTGCGACCTTGTGGTGAAGCTGAATCACCCTGATTGTGTCATTAAACATATTGAGGGTGACTGCAAATCCCCCGACCATACAGAAGAGAACTGTCTGCCGGATGTACACGCCTATACCATGTGGTATAACGGGCATTGTATTTCCTTCGGAGAACTGCACCGCGGTTATTGGGATAAGGTGAAACCGGGCTGGTTTTATGCCTGCGGCGAATATGGCACAGAGGGGCTTGACCACGTGGATTTGATGAAGCGGCGCTACCCCAAAGAATGGCTGCAGGAACCCTTTGACCCGAAAAACATTTGCTGCGCGCAGGCAAAGTCTTGCCATGTGAGCTTTTTTGACACCAAAACAACCTTGGAAGAGTGGGTAGAGGCGTCTCAAAGTCATCAGGCCTTTGCCACACGTTATATGACCGAGGCATTTCGTCGTGACCCAAGAATGGTCAGCTTTGCCATTCATCTTTTTATTGATGCGTGGCCCAGCGGCTGGATGAAAACCATTATGGATTGCGAGCGTACACCAAAGCCGGCGTTTTATGAGTATAAAAATGCCTTAGAGCCGATTATGCTCAGCCTGCGGAGCGACCGCTTTACTTACTTTGCAGGGGAACCCATCAGTATTGAAGCCCACATTTGTAACGACACCGAAGAAACTGACGGCGGCACAAGCAAAATTGTATTTGAGCTGTATGACGGTGAGAATCTTGAGGCGGCAGAAGAGTGTCTGGCTGTGTTTGATGCATTAAACAGTAGTTATGCTGCCAGTGCTGATTTTGTGGTAGATTCTGTTTCTGACAGAGAAAGTCGCACGTTGAAGGCGATTCTGATAAAAGATGGAGAAGTGTGGACTTATAACACCTTTACCTTTGAGGTGTTTGCAAAACGGCAGGTGAAAAAGAACGATGATGTGGTGTTGATTACTGATTTAGACATTGGCGAGCACGAGATTGCCGGTGAAACCGTTTCGGTTAAATCAGGCTTTTCTTCCTGCGATTATCGTATTTTTGTGTCTAGGGATACGGGGCATCCGGCTGTGGCGGAATTTAAGGAAAAAGACTTTTCCCTGTGGTATGATAAAAAGAAAGACAGAATCTCTCACATCACCGAGAAAAAGTTTTTGGCAGAGGGCTTTCAGCCGATTCTTTACTTTAATAAAGGAGAAGGCTCAATGGTCTGTGGCGTGAAGGAATATGAGGGCAAAAAATATGTGATTTGCCTTGCTGACCTGCGCGCCGAAAACCCGGTGGCAGAACGGTTTTTAGAAAATTTATATCAGTTATAAACAAGGGTCCGTAGCAGCGCTGCGGACCTTTTTGGTAACGCAATTTTTTCAGCTTTCTAAAACGACATTTTGAAAAATCCTAGGATTAGACAAAATAATCCTAGGATTTTCCCTATTTTCTTTTGTGAAAATTATATATAATATAATAAAAATTATTATGGTAAATGACTAGAGGTGGATGTTACATTGAAAGCAAATGTAGAAAAAGCAGGGGCAATCACCCCGAGACGCAGGCTGGGCAAAGAAATGTGGCAGTCAAGGTATTTATACCTGTTGTTGCTTCCCAGTGTTTTTTTGATTGGCCTGTTTTGTTATGGTCCGCTATATGGCTTGCTCCTTGCGTTTAAGGAGTATAAACCGAGGCTGGGCATTTTGGGAAGCCCATGGGTTGGCTTTGATGTTTTTGAAAGTGTAGTCACTGACCCACATTTCTGGCACGTGTTCTTTAATACGATTAAAATCAGCTTCTTGTTTATTGTTTTCACCTTCCCGGTGCCGATTTTGATTGCCTTGTTCTTTAATGAACTGCGTAGCAGCAAATTACAAAAGACACTGCAAACGGTTTATACTTTTCCTCACTTTCTGTCCTGGGTTATTCTGTCCGGTATTTTTATCAACTTTTTAGATTTTAACGGTCCGGTTAACGCAGTGATTAATTTTCTGGGACTGGAACGGGTTACGTTTTTAGGCGAAAAATCGATGTTTATCCCGATTCTGCTTATCACGGATATATGGAAAAGTGCCGGATGGAGCAGTATCGTATATCTTGCCGCCATTGCCGGTATTGATGCTGAGCTTTATGAGGCGGCAGAACTTGACGGCGCAAGCCGCTGGCAGAAAATGTTTTACATTACCGTACCCAGCATCAGCACAACCATCAGCATGCTTTTGGTATTGAGAATCGGCAGCCTGATCAGCGGTCATTTTGATCAGGTATTTAATATGCAGAATCCGGCTGTTTCTGAGGTTGCTGAAACCCTTGAAGTGTATATTTACAACTATACCTTCCTGCAAGGCGGAAGCTTTTCATTCACAACGGCGATTGGCTTGTTTACCTCAGTGATTAACTTTATCTTACTCACTGTTGCCAATGTCTTTTCTAAAAAAGTGCAGGGCGTTGGCGTTCTGGAAGGGGGTAAATAAAGATGAAAAAACGAATCACAATTGCCGATGTCATTATCGCGGCTGTTATGATTGCCTGGGGCTTTACTATTTTCTACCCCTTCTACAATACGGTTCTCACCTCTTTTATGACAGAGGCAGAGTATATGAAGCATCCTTTCTCTTTTTATGTCAGAGACATTACCTTTGATGCTTACAAAACAATCTTTACGAACAGTAAAATTCCCAGAGGTTTTACAAACTCTCTGATTATTGTCGGTGCTTATACGCCCCTCAGCCTGTTTCTGACTGCGACGGCGGGATATGCCATGAGCCGTAAACGGTTTCCTTTAAGAAACCTGATTAACAACTTTTTTGTTCTGCCTATGTATTTCGGCGGCGGTATCATTCCTCTTTACATTCTGGTTAAAAATCTGGGCATGTTAAACAGCTTGTGGCCTATTATTTTAATTGGTGCTATGAGTACATATAATATGATTTTGGTGAAGAATTATTTTTACGGCATATCGGATTCTTTGGAAGAATCTGCCCGCATTGACGGTGCTAACGACATCAGAATCTGTTTCCAGATTTATCTGCCGTTGGCAAAGCCGATTCTTGCAACCATTTTGCTGTTTTGCGTGGTAGGTAAGTGGAACGAATGGTATTTCCCTCTGTTGTTTATCACAGACACCAAGCAGTGGCCCCTGCAGTTGGTTCTGCGTGAGACAATTAATGAAGTAGCCAACAAAATCAATGCCGGTTCCTTATCGGATGATCAGCTTGGTATTGAAACCTTCTCTCAAAGCGTTAAAATGGCGACGGTTGTTGTCACTATGGTTCCCATTATGTGCGTATATCCCTTTATGCAACGGTATTTTATCAAAGGTATTATGATTGGCGCCGTAAAGGGCTGATATAATATAAAAAAAGAGTCAATAAGGAGGAATTTATTATGAAAGCAAAAAAAGTTCTGGCGTTTTTGCTGGCTGCTGTCATGGTTATCGGTTTACTTGCCGGCTGCGGTGGCAGTCAAAAGGATGAAAAGACTGAAGATGGTAAGTTTATTTATCGTATTTCCATGGTTAATCCCAAGGAAGACCTGACAAGTGACCCTGTGTATCAGTTTATTTCTGACAAGTTTGGGGTTGTGTTTGAGCCTGTCGGCGTTTCCTATGAAAACTGGTCAGAAAAGAACAACATTTGGCTGTCATCCGGTGATATGCCTGATATTATGAAATGGTCGTTTAACTACAAAGATTATATGAATTTTGCAGACCAGGGCATTGTAAGAGCACTGCCGGATGATCTGGAAACCAAATATCCTAACGTTGCGGCTGTTATGAAAAACAACAAGACTTGGGATAAATTAAAAGAATCTAACGATGGTAAGATTTATACCTTTATCCCCAGCTATGGTTTTGGTACCAACGTGTATGAAGAAGGCTTTGATGTAAACGTTGATATGTATGGCTTTGTTTACAGAAAAGACTGGGCAGAACAGCTGGGTATTGAATTTTCTACCGTTATGCCTTATGAAGATTTAATGGCAGCTGCCAAAAAGTTTAAAGAGGCAGATTTAGGCGGCGTAGGTAAAGATAATGTTGTTGGCATGGCTGTACACTACACAGAAGCCCCCAATGTTTTTGTAACCGCTTATAACAGCTGCTATAATATGTTCCGTAAGAATGCAGACGGTGAGTATGTTTACGGTATGACACAGCCGGTAACCAAGCAGGGCGTTATGGAATATGCAAAAGCTTATAAAGAAGGTATTCTGCATCCTAACTTCTTTGCCCACAAGCTGGATAATGTCAAGAGCCTGTTTGTAACCGGTAAAGCCGGTATCTACTATGAAAACTGGACTGGCACCAACGCTTTTAAAAACTTTAAGAAGCTGTTTGAAGAATCCAATCCCGGACTTGACGCAGATAAAGTTTTAGGTATGTGTTGGTTCACATCACCTGACGGCAAGATTCATGGTCGTGAAAATACAGACTTCTGGGAATGCTCTTATTACAACCCCGATATGAGCGACGAGAAGTTTGATAAGCTGCTCAGCGTTATGGATTATATAGCAGGTCATGACGGCGCCATGCTGAAAAACTACGGTCTTGAAGGCGTTGATTATAAGGTTGAAGGCGACACTGTTACCCGTTTGATTCCGCCCACTAATGAAGAGGGTGGCTATAAGATGGTTGATAAGTATCCTTCTATCGGCATCTTCAATTCTTTGATCAGCAGCAGTTTCTCTGATAAAAAGTTTATTCCCAGAGATGGTCTTGATATGGAAAGTATGAAGACGTTAAACGAGCTGGGTCTTGCAAAGTTGGGCGGCGACAGAGCCCTGAGCGATGTTGATCTGGACGTACAGTTCTATAGCTCTGACACACTTTCTAAATTCAACGCCAATGTTAAAACACATGAAATTCTGTTAGATGTTGTTATGGCTGAAAATCCGGAAGCTGAATGGGAAAAACAGCTTGCAGCATTTAAGGACGATGCAGCAGCCCTTGAAAAAGAGCTGAATGATGCTTTAAAATAAGTAAAAACTAAATACATAAAAAGGAGCTGTAGCAAAATGAAATCATTTTGCTACAGCTCCTTTTGGGCTGGACGAAAAATCGTGCAGATTGGATAAACTGAATCCCGACGGCGTACGATGGTACGCCGAGAGGTGAAGTTTATTCAAAGCGCAAAGTTATTTTCTTCTAGAAAAATCGTATATAACGATTTTTCACCATAATTTTTTCTTTGTTTTTGAAGTTCTGGTTCAAGTAACCTGCATTATAACAGCATTTCGGCTGCTTTGCGCGGTCTGTGCATTTTGCTACAGCCCCTTTTTTAGTGGAGAGATTATGCAGTTTATATAAGTAAAGTTAGACCCGATATGTTCCGTATTGCCGGAAGATATCGGGTCTTTTTCATTCTACGATTTTCTGTAAGTGCTTGGTGTTAAACCGGTGTCCTCTTTGAATTTTTTTGAAAAATAGTATGTGGAATTAAAACCGCATTGCGCTGCAATTTCGGAAATGGATAGCCTGTTGGCAAGCAGTAACTCTTTTGCTTTGTTAAGGCGGAGAGAATTCAGAAAGACAATGGGGGTAGTGTGGTAAATCTGTGAAAAAATTCTGCGAAAATGGACCTGACTCATATTGCACATAGGCCCAAGCTGCTCAACGGAGAAGTTTGCATCAGAAAAGTTTTCAATCATAAATTGAATGGTACTTTCGATTCTGTCTTTTCTGTTTGAAGGAATGTATTTATATTGCATCTGCCTTGCAAGCTCTGAGTAGATACGATACATCAGTGATTTGCAGTATATTCTGTCAGAGAAGTTTCCTGCTGCCCAAAGTGCATTGAGCTTTTCAAAACTGCTTTCTAACGTGGTGAAGTTTTGGGGCGTGAAAATCTCGTTACGCAAAAGCTTTTTTGTGTCTTCAAGAAAAAAATTGACGTAAATTGCGGCGAGACCGTCAGATGGAATTTCTGCGCTGTAAGCATCTGTACGAGAAAAGAAAATTACATTCCCTTTCTCGACCTTTGTTGTTTTGCCTTGTATTGTATAATAGGCAGAGCCTGAAAGTACATACAAAAAACAATCTGTCGGCCTGTTAGGGTTTGAAACGAAGGAAGAAAATGTTTCTATTTTTTTAACATCCTGAATTTTTACAATGTTTAACTCAGTATCCAAAAGTTGCATAAAACCACCTCTAAGCCATTATATCACAAGGAAAATCACTTTGCAATATTTATGTTCGAAAAGTAATATATTTTGTTTACACTTACTAAAAATTTTGATATAATAGGCATAGGCATTATAAACAATTTTATTTGATGGTTAAGGCAATGTTATGTGAAAACAGCATAATATCGCCCCGAAAGGCTGAAAATATGACACTAAAAGAGTCATTTTGAAGAAAAATTAACCTTTCTGGCTTTACAAGAAAACGTTAGCAAGTGGGTTATGTGTTAATTCAAAATTTGCAAACAAAGGAAAGTTTTTCTTTTTTTATATTCAATTTCGGTCAAGTCGAAAAAAAGGAGGGCATTACACAATGAGAAAAAGAATGCAGATGCTGGCACTATTTTTAGTCATTGCTATTTTTAGTTCTCTTACGGTCAGTGTAGCAGCAAGTGGTGCTACTTTGACATACGCAGGAGGCAATACCGTCTTTAGACTGACGGGCAGCAGTGAGATAGCGCGAGCAGGACAAAATGTTACCCTGAAGGTGACGGTTCCCAACGGAACACCGGAGATGACGGATGACGAAATCATTTACATCCGCCAAACCTATACAGAGGCAGATGGTAGCTATACATTTGCTTTTGAATTGGAAACTAGTGGGGATGCTCAGGCTACTATTTCTGTTGAAGACGTCAGAGAAGATCCGATTGATTTATATAAATCAACGGATGCAGAGATGAGTCAGGCGCTTGCAGCAGCTGACAGCGGCATTTACAGTGCTGTTCAGAATGCTACCCACGCAAAGGTGCTGATGGTGAAT
Source organism: Oscillospiraceae bacterium (assembly GCA_015068905.1). Classification (GTDB taxonomy): domain Bacteria; phylum Bacillota; class Clostridia; order UBA1381; family UBA9506; genus UMGS755. The sequence continues at coordinate 222,141 of SVJQ01000001.1, forward strand.
CCAGCTGCGTTTTCAGCGGATGGTCTTTTGACTCGTGTAATTGATTCTGCTGCTGACGGGTATTATCAGGCAGGTGGCTTATCTGCATTTACAGATGCCTATCGAACTGCTTTATTTATGGTAGCAGTTAAAAATGCCGGCAGTGCACAGGATGTTTTAGATGCATTAGCAGCGTATGCTGATGTGATTACTCTGTCGGGCAAACATGCAGGCACAACTTTTGCAGATTATTCTGATGCAGATAAGACAGCCGTTTTAGATGTTGTGAAGGGAAAAGAATATACAAGCGAGGCTATGTTTGTAGATGCTGTTTTTGAAGCGGTTGTTATGAAAGAGCTGGCAGCTGCCTACAGTGACAATGAAAAATATGGTGTCATTTCAGATAATAACGATTTTCTGGCTTTTGACCTGGCGAAATATGAATCTTTGGGTTCTTATTTTACAAGCTTTCAGGAACAGGTATTTGACGGTCTGTTTACCGATAAGGCAACCTTGCTTGGGGTTTGCGAAAGCGTGTATAACACCATACTCTCCAATATGACGACGGATGATGACCGTGGCGGGTCCGGCGGTGGAGGTGGTGGCGGTTTTGCTATCAAGATTCCGGAAGATACAGAAACGCCTGATGATGACCCAACGACAGACAAGGTATATTTTACAGATTTAGGTGCACATACATGGGCACATGAAAGCATTCAGTATCTTGCAGCTGCAGGCGTTGTATCAGGAAAGGGTAACAATTTGTTCTGTCCTGATGATACGGTTACTCGTGGTGAATTTATTAAAATGCTGGTTGGCACGCTCGGTTTGGTTGATAGCAGTACATCCTCTGACTTTACAGATGTTCCGAGCACACATTGGGCATATCAGTATGTGTCAAGCGCTGTTAAAGCGGGTATCACAGATGGTATTGGCGATTCTCTGTTTGATGTTAATGCTCAGATCACCCGTCAGGATATGGCAGTTATGTGCCACAGAGCACTTGAGTACATTCGGACAGATTTATCAAGTGTAGAGAGCGTGCAATTTGCAGATGAGTCAAGTGTTTCAGCTTATGCTAAGAATGCAGTCGGTGTTTTAGCAGGTTTAGGCATTATTAATGGTAAAGGCAATAATCAATTTGATCCACAGTCACATGCTACAAGAGCAGAGGCTGCAAAAGTAGTGTATTTGCTGCGAGGGAGGGGATAAGTAATGAAAAAAAGAATAATTTACCTTCTTTTAGTTGTCACAATGTTGGTGCAATTTGTTTTCCCTGTTTCTGCACAGACTTCCCAGTCGGTATATATGAATGACGAAATAAAGCCGTATGTGGATTCATTAAGAAAGCTTAATGCATTTACCTTGTTTGACGGAGATACGTTTTTTGAAGACGATAAGCCTGTTGCACGCCACGAAGCCGCCAAGGCAATCGTTGATATCGTCGGTTACGCTGACCATCAGATGACAGGAAACGTCGGCAATGTATTTTTTGATGTTCCGAACTATTATGAATATGCCGGTGACATTAGTATGGCAGTCAGTCTGGGCTTTATGAACGGCGTTGGTAATGGGTTGTTTGAACCTGAAAAGGATATTGTTAAACTTCATTTTTTGAAAGCCTTGCTTTTTGCTGCAGGGCATCAGTGGGAAGCAGAAGCACGAGGCGGCTATCCGCAGGGATATATCGCTGTGGCTGAAAGAGTGGAACTATTAGAGCATTTCCAAGGAGATTTAAATGATGTTTTGACCCGCGGAGAAATGGTTAAAATTTTATATCATTTTCTGGATGTTCCTGTTGGTGAAGCGATTTCTTTAACCGGTGTCAAAAACACTACAGTTTTAAATCACTATTATGGCGTATGGAAGGAAAAGGGTGTTGTTTACTCCAACCAAACGACTTCACTACGTTCAAATTTTAAACCAATTGCAAATCAGGTGTTAATTGATGATGAATATCTCCACGCTGCCGATTGTGAAGATGTATATAAGTATCTTGGCTTTGAGGTAGAATATTTTTATCGTGACGGTGGCAACGCAGAAAAAAAACAGTTGCTGATTGTTACGCCGACGGGAGATAACACCTTAACGACGGTAGGTTGGCGGGATATTAAGCAGCCGTCGAGCACATCTTGTATTTCAGCATACGAACCCAATGGTAAAATTAAGAAACATGATATTGACAGAAATGCAATCTTCCTTTATAACGGAGAGGTTATAACCAGCGGTATCACATCGTTAATAGATAATTTGTCTGGACATATTCTTCTGCTGGATCGTGATGCAGACGGTGCTGTTGATCTTGTGCAAATCAATGAGTATACCTATGATATTGTCAGCGCGGTTGATGTGTCTAAAGAGAAAATTTACTGCGAAAATACAGTCATTGATTTGAGCATGAAGGGACTACATATTCAGTCTAAAGATGGTTTTACTGTTACTCCGGAGAATATGTTAAAGGATACTGTAGTTGCGATTGCGAAAAGTAGGAGCGGTAACCATGTTACTGTTGTTGCATTGCCCAGCCGTCTGGTCGTTACGGTTTCTTCTATGAATGGTGAAGGCATTGTAACAAATGAGGGTCAAGAATATTTATACGGTAAAAATTTTGCCGATACAGAAAAAATCAAGCCCGGTGCAACGGTAGAGTTAGCGCTTAACATAAACAATGAAATTGTTTTTGCGTTTGATTCTATATCAGGGCAAATTGGTTATCTGGTGAAAGCTGGTTCAACAATAAACTCCTTTGGCGATGCTGAAACGGTAGCCCTGAAGGTATTAACCAGTGCAGGAACAATTGTTGAATTTAACGTCCCCGAAAAGATTAAGCTTGATGGTGGGGAAGTAAAAAAAGGCGACTTGGTTCGCTCTTTGACCAATATTAAAAACAGCTTGGATTTATCTTCCGACGGTGCTATTTCTCAGGTTATTTTATACAGTCTCAATACAAACGGCGAAATTACTGAGATTTGTACAGCTGCCGGCAGAAACGGCCTTTTGATGGGGTATAATCATCATACCCAAGGCGCGATTGATCTTTTTGATGATGGCTATGGTGTGGCTGCTTTTGGTGCCAGTTCCATTGCGAGAACCCACGCAATCAGCACAATGGCTGTTATCTTTAAAGTGCCGGAAGTCAATCAGGAAAGTGAGTCAGATGCTTATTTCGGCGTTACATCCTATTCAAAAGATAATGTACCTTCGCGTAGTAAACTGGAGACATATCTTCAGGACCAAGATTCCATCGAACCCATTGCTGCAGTTATATATCCTCAAACACTGTCTGCCAGCGGCATGACCGGCAAGGAATCGTTCTATCTGATTCAAAGTGTTATGAGAACCGTTAATGCAGAAGGAGCGGTTTGTACGAAGCTGGATGGCTTTGAGCGCGGTAAACGAAAGCAATACGAGGTTTCTCCTTCATTGACTCTTCCGACCGATTTAGAAGCCGGTGATGTTGTTACTTTTTATACTGATGGTGCTGGCATCGTACAAGAATATCAAAAGATTTATGATGTTGGAACCAATACAGTATCTCATGATTTTCTGAGTGATGATATATATTCCACATCAGGTGGCGTTCAATTGTATCATGTATATCGTGCGCCGAGTGACACAAGCTTTATAGAGGCATATCGAATCGGTTTTACTGACGGTATCCCCGGTGATGATTATAAGATGGTGATTGCAACCAAACCCCATAGATCAACAAACGTAGGTCCTATGTTCTTTGATAAAGAAACAGAAACGGCTCAGGGAACGCCGCCGTCTCGTATTGTTGACTATCAATTAGACCCGGAAAACTACTCAATGATGCTTGTAAGATATATTTCAGGATATACGACAGATATTATCATATTTAATTAAGGTAAAGAATTATATTCCATAAAAAATTGAAATAAACAGGAGGGTATTTATATGTTTAAAAAGTTAATGGCAATGTTATGTGCACTGGTTATGGTATTTGCCCTTTGCTCTTGCGGCAATAACAGTGGTGGCGGTAAAAAGGAGTTAACTAAGCTGAAAGATCTGCCGGGCCACCTGATTGTTGAGGAAATGACAGAGTTAACTGTCTTTATGCGTGCGGCAAAGACTGACGACGGCAGAAAACCTATTATGCATGATGCTGCAGAAATGACCAATGTTCTTTTAACTCCGACTCTTGCAAACAGCAACTCAAACTGGAAAGAGGCATTTAACATGATGGTTGCATCAGGCGAAATGCCGGATTTGGTTATGAACTATACAGAAATGCTGTTTAATGATTTGGGAACACAGGGCGCTTTTCTTCCTTTAGATGAGTATATTGATGAATATTGCCCCAATATTGCAAAGTTTTTAGATGCCCATCCTGAGGTTGTTCAGAGCATTACAGCAAACGATGGTCATATCTACTACCTGCCGATTATGTTTGAGGGCGAGACCAGCTATGGTTGGTTTGTTCGTCAGGACTGGCTTGATAAATTAAATCTTAAGGCTCCTACCAATGCAGAAGAGCTTCATGACGTTCTTTATGCATTCAGAAATGAGGACCCCAACGGAAATGGTAAAAAAGATGAGATTCCGTTCTTTGATGGACCTAAGTTAAAGGCATTTTACCCCATGTGGAACGCCAGAAACACTTGGTATGCAAAAGACGACAAGGTTGTTTTCGGTCCTTATGAAGAAAATTATAAAAACGCAGTTAAAGAACTTGCCAAGTGGTATTCTGAAGGTCTCTTTGACCCTGAAATCATGACACGTTCCGGCAGCCTTATTGCTAAAGCATTGGGTGACAATACCGGCGGTATGACACATGCTTGGATTGGCTCCACCTGTGGCTATAATGATACTTTAAAGGATTCAATTCCCGGCTTTAATTTTGAAGTCATTGCACCTCCCGGTGGTGTAGAAGTAGACAGACGTCATCCTTGCGGAAACTATGGCTGGGGTATCAATGCAAACTCTGATAAGATTGCGATTGCCCTTGCTTATATGGATTTCTGGTTTACAGAAGAGGCAAGCCGTATGGTGAACTATGGTAAAGAGGGCGTTCATTATGACATGGTTGACGGCAAACCGACTTTGAAGAAAGAATTTGTAGCTGACCCTGATTTCCAGACCAAATGGAGAGAGTATGGTGTTGGTGAAGAATGGGCTCATCCCGGCGACTTTGAAGCTGAAAAACAGTGGCTCAACGCCCGTGCTGTTAAGGGTATGGAGCTGTACATCGAAAACGATTATTTTGATGATATTTATCCGAAGGTTGAGCTTGCACTCAGCAAGGAAGAGCTGAAGGAATATACAGCACTTAAAACTGCAATTGATACCTATGCACAGGAAATGGAGCAGAAGTGGATACTGGGCTCTGAGGATGTTGATAAAACATGGGATGCCTACATAAAAAATCTTGAATCTTTAGGAATAGACAGATTAACTGAACTCAATCAGATGGGATATGACAGAATTAAAAGCAGGGGGTAATGCTTTATGAAGCAAGTTAGAGCAATTGTTTGCACATTGCTGGTATTGTTTACGTTTATCTCTGTCATTCCGGTTGCGCCTGTGACCGCAGCAACTGCGGTCGCAGACAATCCGACCTTTATCTATATATATAAAGATTATGAAGCACAAAATGAGGGCGAGTTTCCGTATGGCTTGGGTCAAAGAAGAAATTCTGAGTACGGCGTTCCTTTTCTCTCCGGCATGGTACGGAGCGATTCGTGTTATGTCACTCAAAAGCCGGAAAATGATGGTACACCCAATAAGGCTGCGGTTTTTAAGGGTGCCAAGGGTCAAAGCGTAGCAGAAGCTAAGCTTTCTCTGATGCATCGCCCCATTAAAGAAAATTTTGTGTTAAGTTTTAAGACACAGGTGAACGATACAACTCAGAATCGTTTGATGAAAATGCATTATGATGTTGTGGATTATCATGGTACATATTTCGGCGAATATTGTGAGTTTAATGATTTTATTGTTATCAATGATAAGATTACGATTAATGGAACAACCGTTTTAGATAAAGTTCAGAAAGATACCTGGTATGATATTGATATTCTGATTCATCGTTCCCGTAGTTCTGCTGATGTTTATATTGATGGTAAATTGGCAAAATCCGGGGTACAGTTGCCGAATATAAAATATAATGTTTCAGCGTTTGCGCTGCATCGTCCGGATGCTGATGGTTCTGACTGGTATTTTGACGATGTAAAAGTCTATATTGCTGACAGCATTTTACCGGATGAAAAACTCAAAGCAGATTGGGATGAATATCGCGCTAATGAGTGGGCAGTGCCGGAAATGGTAGATACAGGTATTCGTACCATTTACGATATGCATGCTTATCACACAACTTATAATAAGTTTATTATGTGTGTTAACGGTATTCGTTTTTATAAAGATAACAAGTTCTATGTTATGCCTCAGGCATTAAGAGAAAAGGATGGCAAGATATTTGTTCCGGTAAGAGCATTTGCTGAATCTTTTGGTGCTGCGGTTGGATATGAAAATGGAACGATTACAATTGAAAAAGACGGCAAAACCATGAAGGTAGTACCGGGGAGCGATATTTACTATATAAATGACAGCCCCTCTAAGCTTTATGAGCCTGTTTATCTTGAGAACGGCAACGCTATGATTCGGCTTGAGGTTATATCGAACTTTTTTGGCGTAACCTTTGAGCGCTATGATGATATTGTTTCCTTTAGCGGTCCTCTGGAAATTCCATATACTGAGCTTGACCCCATTCCATACCTGATGGAACAGTTTACGGTAACTGAGCGCGTTATGGACAGAATCCGTATGAAGCTAATCTTTGACACACCATCTGCATCAGAGGTTTTAGAAGATTTTGCAAACGCAAGTCACGGTGGTAAGCATCCTTACATCCGCTTTACTGATTTTGAACAGATTAAGGAAAACATGAAGCGTGAAGCAGCTTATGAGCGTGTTGTAAATGATATTATCAAATTTGCAGATAAATTACTGGAGACACCGGACCCCGATACCGGCAAGCCTCCCTGGATTGTTCAGCATAAATTAAAGGCAAACGGCGCTACATTCTACGGCATTGAGGAAGTTCGAAACATTGGTATGTATTGCTCCTTTGCCTATAAAATGACAGGGGATAAGAAATATAAGGATTATTTATGGCTGCAGATTGAAGCCATGAGTGACCCTGAGTCCTTCCCTGATTTACTTCCGGTTACCAATAACTTAAACCTGGGCCGTCCGGCTTATGGTCTTTATGCAGCATATGACTGGCTCTACGATGACTGGACAGAAGAGGAGCGGGCAATCCTTGAGGAAGAAATTTACCGTCTCGTACTTGTTCCGGGTATAATGTCCTATCAGTTCCAGAATCATACCAACTGGGTTATGTGGTCTTATGGCTATACTAACACGGCTTTTATTGATGGCGGCGGTATTATGGGCTGTGCTATGGCGCTCCTTGATAAATATCCAGAGCTTTGCGCACAGTTAGTTTCCAGTATACTTGATACTCTCCAGCATCCCTTTGATGCGTTTAAAAATGATGGCTCATGGGAAGAGGGCAGTGGTTACTGGAGTTATTCTGTAGAAGATATTCCTATGGCAATTAATGCAGCCTTGACATGTCTGGAAGATGATTATGGATTAATTTCTGCCCATGGTATGGCTCAAACTGCGTATTTTGTCAGTGGTATGTCTGGTGCAATTGGTTCATTCCCCTTTGGCGATGATTATATTGCTGGATGGAACTCTTCTTATTTAATGTTCCATGCCCGTCAGTTTAATGATCCCAAAATGGCAGCCTACTATAAACCTAGTGCAACGGGCTTTAACTCAATTGAAAACTGGGTTTGGGACGAGGAAATAGGTGGCACCGGCGCTTTTGACGTTAATTCGTTACCTGATGATAACTATTGGGTTGGCTGGGAAAATGCCGTTATGCGTAGCGGACGTGCCAATGGTGATACCCAGGCGGTTTTGCATGGCGGCTACACAGTAGGACCCCATACCCATGTAGATAGTGGCTCCTTCCAGTTTGATATGTTAGGCGTTCGTTGGGCAGGAGATGTTCCTAAAGATGATTATTATGTTGCTAACCGTGCACCCGCAGGGGTTGACCCTTATGCTTATGTTGATATGTTTTATCGCGGCAAAGCAGAAGGGCACAATACGGTTGTTGCCAACATGACAAATAGTATTGATATGGAATCCCAGTCTTTTGTTCCAATAGTCAAAAAGGAATTTACAGACATTGGTTCTTATGCCATTGCCGATATGACACAGACAAACAAGGTTTACGATATTGCTGTCCGCGGCATGCGCCTTGACAAGGTTACAGGTAACCTCATTGTTCAGGATGATTTTACAGCCAAAGAGCCTTCTGAATTTTTGTGGTCAATGCATACCACAGCTGATATTCAGATTGCTGAAGACGGCCGTTCTGCCATTTTAACAGAGCAGAAGATGCAGGGTGGCGAAGTAATTAAAACAGGTAAACGAATTTGGATGGGCATTATTTCAGAGGATGATCATAAGCTTGGAAAAATGAAGGCAGAGCCTTTAGAGGGTTACTATGATATCCCCACTTGGCAGACTCCGCTTAGTCCGGGTAACGAGCTTAATGATTGCCCGATTCAGTGGCATAAGCTGATTATTCAGGATAAGGACACAACCAGATTTAAAGTTTCTGTTGGCTTTGCGCCCCTTGCTGAGGGGGAAACTGTTCCCTCTGTTATGCCGACATACATCCCCATGGAAAAATGGAAGTTTGAAACGTCGGAGCGTGCACAGGCAACTGGTATTACGGTTGATGGGGAACCCCTTGCAAACTTTGACCCTGATGTGTATACCTATGATATCAATGTGATGACAGAGAAAACGCCTATTCCTAAAATTCATGTTACAAGTGATGAGTATGAGGTAGAAATGCGTGAAGCAACAGTTTCTCCCGGCACATCAACAGCTCTCCTTAAGAAGGATGGCGAGATTATTGGTAAATATACCTTTGTTATCACTCCCTTAAATGACACAACAACCTTCTTAAATGACAAACAAATTCCCATTGTTGGATACACGGCACCAAATGAACCTGAACCTGCTAATCCGGCAAAGAATCTGTTTGACGGCTTATTGACAACGAAACTTGCTACCGATGATAATGAAGGTGCTGTTACTTTAGATTTTGGTAGTGTGAAAGAGGTTTATGATGTCAAAATGGCTTTCCTTGATGGAAATTTCCGTAAAGAGTACTTTATTATTTACTACTCAACAGACGGTGTGAACTTTACTGAATGTTACAGAGGTAGTTGTTCGGGAACAACATCAGAACACGAAAGCTATGTAATTGATGTAAATGCACGTTATATTCGTGTACAGTTCCAGGGAAACAGTGGAGGCACTAAATGGGTTAGTCCTTCGGAACTCTGTGCATTTACAAAGTGAAAGATTGGTGATGTTGAATGAAAAAACTATTATCTTGGGTAATAACCATTACCTTGCTCTTATCTCTGACACCGGCTTTGCCGGTGTCAGCAGATGGTGAAGCTTATGCTGTTTTGGGCGTGCAGAATGGTGACAGAATTATCCTAAACCCCGAAGTGGATGGTTACAACACAATGCAGCATAAAGTGACGATTGTTGACAGTGATCAGGTATCAACAAACATGTTCTCATCTGCAGGGAATGCACACCTGACAGATTCGGTGAACTTTACTTTAGAACCGACAGCAACCGGCATTGATTCTGTTGCATTCGCTATTGACGGCACAACGGTTTTAACGGATAGCGAGGCGCCCTATGAATTTGTTTTTGGGGCGGAACAAAAAGGTGAGCATACCCTGACCGCTACCGTTAATAAAACAGAGGGCGGTACCGAGGTTAAAACCATTGACTTTGAGGGTATTTTAGGCGAAACTCACGATTCACGTGTGGTTAACTATAATTCCGGCACGTTGGATGCAACCAACACCCCGACCTTTAACGGTGCAGTCTCCCGTGGTGAAACCATTGAAAATGGCGCTCTGAAGCTCTCAGACGGCAATGGTATCACAACAGCTTGGTTTCAACCGGATGTTAAGACAGACGAAATGGAATTGGGCGATACTAAACTTTTCTATATTGACTATGATTTAAAGAAAAGTGCTGCAGCGGTACATTTTGCGCTTCAAACCTCGCGCAGCTTCAGAGCATCAAACCTTTCCGGTTCCAACTATCTCCAAGGTGGATTCCCGACAGACGAGTGGGTACACGTTACCGTTGTTGCAGACTATGAACGCGGTTGGTTTAGTGCTTATCTGAATGGCATTCAGTTCAAGAGCTATTCTCAGGCAACAACCATGCTTGCGTCTACATCAGGCTTAGTTACAGATAGTATTACGCCGCAGTTTAACGGTGGGGACCTTTATATTGATAACTATACTGTTCGTACTTATGACACGATGGTGCTGAAGAATTATGCACTTTTAGGCGTGCAGGATGGCGACCGTGTTATTCTGAATCCTCAGGTAGATGGTTATACAGAATTTCAGCACAAGGTAACGGTTGTCAATGATGATCAGATATCAACCAAACTGTCATCAAACGGCACCTTAACAGATACTGTTAATTTCACACTATCACCGCAAGCAACCGGCATCGCCTCAGTTGATTTTGCTATTGATGGTAACGTGGTTGCAACTGACAATACATACCCCTATGAATTTGTATTGGGTGGTGAGTACAAAGGTGAACACACCCTGACTGCAACGATTACCCGTGCAGCAGGTGGCACAGTGGTCAAAACTGTTAACTTTGAGGGTATTATCGGCGAGGCTCACGATTCTCGCTCGGTTAACTACAATTCCGGCGTTTTAGATGAAAGTAACAGACCCACCTTTAACGGCGTTGTGTCCCGTGGTGAAGCTATTGAAAACGGCGCGCTGAAACTCTCTGACGGTAACGGCATCTCAACAGCCTGGCTGCAGCCGGATGTACAGACAAATGAACTGCGACTAGGTGATACTAAGCTTTTCTATGT
>SVJQ01000032.1 GCA_015068905.1 Oscillospiraceae bacterium
CAACAGATAGCACACCCCTTGTTGCCGGCGCCTATAATAACATCAACCTGCTTGCTACCGTGACAGACGGAACGGCAGGCAGATGGGAAGCCGCCCTGCTTGATGGGCAGCGTGTTTCTGCCTATATCAGCGATATGGAGGAAGGCACAAAGTTACCGGCCTACACAGGCGCAGTCTCCGGCACGGTCAGCTACAACCAGGTGGGCTTGACAGCCACCGTCACCGGTACTGTGGGCGCAGGCGTGCTGGGTATGGTGATTTTAAACCCCGGCGCTTCCTTTGCAGATTTTGACGCTGCGGATATTTACGATTATCAAATCATAAAAGCACCGGCAGAAACGACAGAGCCCTGGAGCTACAGCCTCCGCTACACTATGCCGGATTCAGCTCCGGCCGGAGATTATCCCATTGGCCTTATCAGCGATACCGGCGCTTTAACCGGCGAAAGCTTTGTTCTAAAGATAGTTGATATGAGCACTCTGGTGGCAGATTTTGCAGGCGTGACAGCCGACAATTTCCTGACACTAGCAGAGGCCCATGAGGGATTCTTCAGCAGTGCCTTTCTGGCCGAGCTGCAAGCAGCAGAAGCAGAAACAGGCACCATCGGCGAAAGCTTTATGCTGGCCAAAGAGGGCTTTACGGAAGGTCTCTTTGACTCTACCTTGACAGATTGGAGCCAAGCGAACACAATTGCGGCTGCTGCAGAGGCTGCCCTTGTGGTGGATGCAAGCCTTGCCGAGGCAGAGAATATTGCGGCAACCATCGCAGCACACGGTGCTACTATACCGGTGGTTTTTGAGAGTCCGGATTACAACGCAGCAGAATTTGTAGAGTTGCTCCCGAGCGTTTTAGACAACGTCACCGTGACAGATGCTGACTCGCTGCTTGCGGCATATAACCGCACAATTGCACTTTCTTTGATTGCCGGCGGTACGGCTGCAGAGAAGGAGAAAGCCATCAGCGATTACAGCGACGCACTGGGCATTTCTGCCGATACCTTAAACACCACACATGCGACAGTTACCATTGCGAGCAAGCTTTCAAATGATATCAGCGCTGTGAAAACCCTGTATGCAGATGACATGGATGCTATTGTGGCAGGCATTATCACAGATCTGGATACACCTGATGATACCACCGACGAGCTGGGAACTCCCAGCAAACCCGAAAGCGGACGCGGCAACAACAGAGGCAGCGTGGCATCTATTCCGCGCGATCCGACCGTGACGCTTCTTGAGGCACCTGTGGACACACAGGCCTCTGCATCGGAAACGACAGATACACAGGCAACGGATTTTGTTGACCTTGCAGGCTATGACTGGGCTAAAGCTGACATAGCAAAACTGGTTGCCTGCGGCGTGATCGCCGGCCAGGGTGACGGCACCTTTAACCCGGAGGGACTCCTGACTCGTGAGCAGTCTGTGAAGATGCTGGTGCTGTGCTTAGGACTTGCCACCGATCAGAACTATAACGGTTATCTTGATTGTACCATGGGTGCTTGGTATTATCCGTATATCACGACTGCCTTGGCAAACGGTCTTGTGAATGGCATTTCCAGAACGGAATTCGGTCTGGGCAGACAAATGACGCGAGAAGATTTGGCTGTGACCATTTATCGTGCACTCTTAAAGTATGGTGCGGCAAATGACGAAAATATTGTCAGCTTCTCAGACGAGGCTTCCATTTCAGACTATGCTAAGGATGCAGCCGGCGTGTTGGGCGGCATGGGCATTATCACCGGCTTCTCAGACGGTAGCTTCGGCCCGAAGGAACCGGCCACCCGTGCGCAGGCGGCTGCGATTTACAGCCGGTTTATAGATGTGATAGATGCGGCAAGAGGAGCAAAGGAGGCGCAGGCTAAATGAAAAAATTGATTACGTTACTGCTTAGTGTATTATTGATTATAGGAACTCTTCCGGCTCTACCCGGCTACGCGGCAGAGAGTACCGGTGAGAATCTTGCCTTGGGCAAGCCTGTCACAGCCACATCTTCCATGGGCGGTTACTCCCCTAGTAACGTTACTGATGGCAATCCGGGGACCATTTGGGCAGGAAATGGCTGGGTTACGGTGGATTTGGGAGAGACATATAGGATTACTTCCGTCGTGCTCTATCCCCGTACTGATATGGATCAAGTGCAAACCAGAACGAATTTAATCCTTGAGCTTTCCAAGACTCCGGATTTTGCTGAGCAAGAGCGCATGATAGCCGTGGATAATACTGATCTGGGATTTGGCGTGCCTATAGAGGTTAGCATAACCTCTAAAACGCCGTATCGTTATGTACGCGTGGGCCAGAAAAGTTTAGGCCACTCTGTAATTGCGGAGATTGAAATTTTCGGCTACATTCTTGATCCAAATGCATTAGAAATTGGTGAGGATGTGTCGGGCCATAAGCATGAGGGGCCTCTCACCCTTCTTGCCTACTTAGGCCTTTTGGAGAATGTGAACGACAACATTTTTGGCGTGGATCACCTGCTGACCCGTGGCCAAGCGGCCAGAGCCGTTGTGAAGGCTCTTGGCGGCAACGCCAGTTTTTCCGGTTATCTGCCCTTTACTGATGTTCCAATCACCCACAAGAATTATCAGGACATTATGACGGCCTATCATCTGGGTATTGTGACAGGCAGTGACGGCGAAACCTTCCGGCCTAATGAATATGTTTCCAAAACAGAGCTTTTGTTCATGACGCTCCGCGCCATCGGCTATGATGATGTGATACCGAAGCTGTTTAATAACAGTGTGAGCCATGTGCTGAATCTGGCCAACAAGCTTGATTTGCTGAAGGGAGTAGAATACGAGACTCTGGATGAGCCCATCAACCGCGCTGATGCGCACAGAGTGTTCTATAATGCTCTTTTGGCACCGGGGTTTAATATGTATGCGATGCAGGAAGGACACCTTGTCTTTGAGGAAGATGCAGACTTGTTGCGTCGCCGGCATAACCTCGTGCTGACGCAGGGTGTTGTAGAGGAAACCAGACTCACTAACTTAGACGGCGATACAAAGCAAGGAAAGCATGCGGTTCGCATCAGCGGCAAAGCCTTTACCGATCCAAATGGCATGCTGGATGCCTATATAGGCAGAAATGTGATTGTTGCCACGGATCAGGATGACCCAGAGCGTATTCTGTTGGCCTTGCTTACCGGCCGCGATGAGGAGGTTGTGCTTCCTGCCTCGCGCCTCAATTCAACAGAGGCCGATATCAATAGCGGTCATATTATCGCCTTGGACGCTGATGGTGACGATGAAAGATACACCTTAGAGGATACTTTTCATGTCATAAAAAATGGTGTGGTACATCCTTATTACACAACGGCAGATTTAATGCTGAAAAACGGCCAGATGCGGCTGCTTGATAACAATCGAAACGGCATGTATGACGTGGTGTTTCTTGAAGAATATACCGTGCATTATGTAGCAGGTGCTTTTTCAGATGAAAAAGAACTGACCATCGTAAATACAGAGGGTGAGCGTTTTCTGCTAGAGTGCGAGTCACTTTCCGTTACAAATGCTGAGGGCGGGACACGATCCGTCAAGACGATTACAAGGGATACCGTGATTAAGTTGTTCTCTACGCCGGACGGCAAAAACTGCCGGATTGTTCTTTACAACACGCCAGTTGAAGGAAAGCTGACAGCTATTTCGGACGAGGAAGCTGCAATCGATGGCACAACCTATCCGCTTTCATGGTTCTATAAGGATAAGACTTGGGGGTTTGAGCCACGACCCGGTGAAGACGTGAAAGCCTTTGTAGACGAGGCAGGAGAAATTTTATGGATGGAGCGGGGTTCGGAGGGATGGACGATTGCTTTCTCTCAGAAGACTGCCATCGGTACAGGGCTTTCTCCCGCTGTGATCTTCCGTATGTTTACGCAAGATGGCACATGGAAGGAACATGATGTAGCAGAAAAGGTGACGCTGGACGGAGTTTCAGTGACTCGCGAGGATTTGGCGGACAAGATAGTTGCTGCACGCGGCACAGAGCGCTTTGAGCTCTCTATGCTGCGCTATAAGCTCAATGGCGCCGGACAGATTAAGGTGCTCGACACGCTGGTGGAGACAGCGGCAGAATCGGCTGACGGCATAAGCTTTAACAAGGATCGGTATATCGGCACGGCATTGTATACATCGGCCTCTTCTTCCTTCTGGTCTTATCAAGATCAGATTTACTTTGCGAAAAGTGACACCCCCACCTTTGTGCTTCCCAAGGTGAACGGCGCTTACACTGCAGATTCCTCTTATGACTCGCTGTATTATGTAAGAACGGTTGCGAAAGCCGCGGGTCAGAACGATTTCCATTCGCTTGGGTTGCAGGCCTACATGCTAGATGAAGACGGCTACCCTGCTTGCTTTGTTAAGACCGACATCAATATGTCAGGCGGCGGCCAAACGAGTGCAGTTATTAGCTCTAATACTGCACCCAATTTGCTGGTGGAAAAGGTTGTTAGAGCTGTGGTGGACGATACTGTGGTGATAAAGGTCAGCGGATATAACGTTCTCAATCAAACTGAGGCCTCCTTCTATGTTGAAAGTACAAAGGATATGATAGAAACAGGTCTTCTGTTTCAAGAAAAGCCTAATTGCCTCAAAAATGGGCAGCATAAGCATCAGGTTAATGCGAGCACACTTTCTGCTCTGACAGATGAGGAAAAGGCCATCTATATCAGCAGTGTAACAGAGATTGGCTTTGGTGATCTGGTGCGTTATGAAATAGTAGGTGGTGCCTCAACGGCCACGGCCGTGGAGCGTGTCTTTGACTATGACCGGACGACCCTGCCGACAGCGGGCAAAAGCCCCTTGTGCAAAACATGGTATACGATCGGCGGTAACTATCCGGATTTCTCCTTCGCCCCCTATCGCTATCAGTTCGGTACACTCTCTAACGTTGACCAAAAAAACTTTACGTTGGCAACTCCGTATAGTCTTGATGAGACCTACCCAAAATCGGCCGTCTCCAAGATTATATACTGCGATGCGGAGGGTGCTAAACCGACTTTGGCAGAAGGTACCGATTTGTACGCATATGACCTTGCGTCAAACAGAGTAATGCTATTTTCCAGCGGTGGTGCACCGAAGGTTGCCATTGTTTATCCCTATCAGTAAGAGACATTTTGAAAAAAAGGTTGTTGCGCAAAATGCGCAACAGCCTTTTACTGTTTCACTCAGCCGGTGGTTATGACTGTCAGAATTCGCTTCGTTATTTTATACGCCTTATGCCTTATGCTTGGCTTTTCTCTGTTACAGGGATATAATAGTAAAAGAAGTTATTAGAAAGAAGGCCTATTTCATGCAGGAAAATCAAATTATTTTAAAGCAGTGGATCAATGCCCTGCAAAACCTTGGAAAACAAGGGAGGCAACGGCGCGGAAAACTCCATGTATTCTTTCGTATTCGGATGGATAAAGCCCAGCAGGGCGGCGTGTAACAGCTGTCCTGTCAGGGCATATTTTTTTGCCCATCTGTCGTTTTTTGCGCCGTACACAGGGTTCTGCCACCACAGGTCTGCCGATGCTCGCCAAATGAACACGAATCTGGTGGGTGCGGCCCGTTTCCGGCCGACAACGCAACAGTGCGCAGCCCTCATACTGCCGTAGCACATGAAAATGCGTGACCGCATGGTGGCCACCTGTTTGCAAGACGGCCATCCTCTTCCTGTCCTTGGGGTGTCGGCCAATGGGCTTATCGGCCGTGAAACGCTCCTCCGGAAAGCTTCCGCAGGCGAGGCAAAAATATTCCCGCGTCACAGAATGCTCCTTAATCTGCTCCGCCAGGGAAAGATGTGCCTCGTTGGTTTTTGCAACAACTAAAATGCCGCTTGTGTTGACCATCCGCCATTGTCATCCATAAATGATTGTATTTCCGTAAAATCATAGATATCTGACATTTTAGCATGCACAATCCATTTACCATTATTTTGTAAATAACCATCAACATGTATTGTAGATTTATGAATCGAATAATACAAATCACCAGTTTTAAAGTTTACGCCTTCTAAGTCTTGGTCTATTTTTCCGTTTGTTGATGATTTAATTGCTGCATCCAATTTTGATAAATAGGCAGTATCATTGTTTATTAAATTGGCAATTCTCGAATCGTTCCCACGCCATTTGGTCTTTTGCTTTTAGTTCTTCGGTTATTCCTTGCTTGACCGCCATATCTTTTATGAGCTTATTAATCATTTCCTTTGCAGTTGTGTCAATTTCCTCAAGATAAGCAAGCCAGGTTCCGTTGAGCATTTTCATTGAGTATAGGCAAGGGCGGTTTTCTTTAATAAATATCGAATGCAACCTGCCATACTTTCCGATGTTATATTTTCCTTCGGGCGCCTTTAGGTTTGGAATGTAGTAATCACCATTCCTTACATACTCAATTCCGTTTTCAATAAATCTTTCTTTCATAGCATAATCGCCCTCCTTCAAATTTGGTATCTTCATTTTATCAGAAGGCATTTGCTTTGACGAATGTGCGGATAAAAAAGCATAAGAAAAAGAGATAAAACCTTTTACAGTTCTATCTCTTACTTCTTGACCTCGCAATGCTCGTTATACTATTTTCGGCAACTGTCCTTAACAGTACACGGCATTTGCTACAGCCTGTTTTTTTGTTGCCTTACTTATGCGTTCTCCGCTAAAAAAGCATTGATTTTGTTTACTAAAACATCAGCATCTTCGCCATGAACTGCGCATGCTTCCTCAATGGATTCACCACTGGCGGAGGGACATCCGATACAATGCATGCCAATTTCAAAAAAGAATTTTGCGGTTCCTTCATGCATTCTTAAAACATCCATGATGATGGTGTCTTTTGTTACCTGGTTTGCCATTTGACATTCTCCTTCCAATATAGTTATTTTATTTAAGACTCTAAGAGTTCTAAAACGTGATTTAAAATATAGTCTGCCCCTTCTTTTGCGAAATAGTCACGGGCACTTTCGCCGCCAATACCTGTCAGCACGGCTAAAAAATCGCAACCTGCAGCCTTTGCGGCAAACAGGTCACAGCCGGCATCGCCGACGACGAGTGTTTTTTTGCATCGGGACACATCATATCTGCCGGCGATTAGGTCTTCATCCGTCACAGAATCACCGAAGATACCCTTCAGGAAGATAAAGGGATGCGGTTTTGTTAATACAAGCTCCGGCATGGTGACACGCAGAACCTGCTGAGCCGATTGCACCTCGTGATGTGTGACAACAGCTTCGGCTCTAAAGCAATCGTAAACACCCCAGTTTTTCAAGGGATTCAGCATTTCGATGCGCGGTCTTCCGGTGCCGATGCCTAAGGTTTTTTCTTTGGCTAAAAGACGGAGCAAGATGATAAGTTTGTCTTTGTTTACAAGCGGTTCTTCACCGAAGGTAAGACCTGGTTTACCGGTCTGTAATACGGGGGAATTCCAGTGAGCAGGGAATAAATCGCTGCCTAAAAACCATTCCTGAAAAGAAAGCTGAACACGCTGCCACAGATGACCGTGATGTTCTGCTTCTTCTGCCGGTAGACCGGCTTTTTCCTGCAGATCAGTAGAAACGGCATAACAAAGATCCGAAGCCGTTTCGGGCAGTGACAGTATCCACTGATAAATAGCCATATAATCGTGTGTTTTGAGCACCAAGGCACCGGAAATTACAAACCAGGCTAAATCCCAGTTGTTGTTAATACCGCGCTCCTTGACCGTCTTAATGACAGCATCCTGACAGAATACCTCATCTCTGATGAAAGAGAGCTGCTCCATAGCGGCAGCAGGTTGTATGGTATCGGTGCCGTAATAGTGAGAACTGTTTAAAAACTCCCAAACGGTTAAGGCGGCTGTATTCCAATAGACCTCTTCGCTGGTGATAACGCCGTCTAAATCTAATAAAATGGTATCATATGCCTCTAATAGGGGATGTAAACGATACAAAACCATGTCTCCTATTCTATGGTAAAGTTAACTGCACCGGCAACACCGGCGGAACGGTTCTTGCGGGCAGGGTCACGGTATAGGGCGCGGCCCAAAGCTATACCGAGAGAACGGAACACAGCCTCCCAGATGTGATGACCGTTTTTGCCGCTTTCTATATGGATGTGCAGCGTACATTGTGCGCCCTGGCAAATACCCTCTAAAAATGTTTCGAGGTCTTCGCTCAACACGGCTTCTGTCGTGGTGGGAACGGCAACATCAGAAGTAAAGGAAATATAAGCTCTTTCTTCAAAACTGATGGCGCATAAAGCACGGGCTTCATCAATGATGCCAATGCCGTCGCCGTAGCCTGTTGCGCCGTCAGCGCGGTTCTCCCACACAAAAGCGCGGAGAGCCTTGCCCAGCGTAATGCCCAGATCTTCGTAAATGACATGGTCAAGCTTATATTCGTCCAGCGAAAAGTCAGTTTCAATGGTGATGCCGCTACGCCAGGCGATGTGCTCAATCATGTGTGAAAAAAACGGCGCGTGTGTTTTTATTTTTTTGCGGTAATCTGCTGCAAGTGAAGCAGCATCAAGCTTAACCGTCATATATGATTCGGTTGTTTTACGGGTTACACAGATGTTATCCTTCATTTTCTGTGCTCCTTTCTTCAACAGCCAGCGCGTGTGCATCAAAGCCTTCTACTCTGGCAAATTTTCCGGCATAGCCGCGAATTCTTTCAAATCCCTCGCGGGATGCATAGCCCACGGAGGAACGCTTTAAAAAGTCCATAACCGAAACGGAGGAGTAGGTTTTGGCAAAACCGCCGGTCGGCAAAATGGCGTTAGGACCAAGAACAAAGTTACACAGGGTAACCGGCGTATATTCACCAAGCAGAATTTCGCCTGCATTTTTAATTTTCTCCAGCGTTGCAAAGGGATTCTTTGTCATAACCTCCATGTGTTCGGGGGCATAGTCGTTGACGAAGTCGATGGATTCATCCAGACTTTCTGTTAAGATAACGCCGCCGTAGGTTTCAAAGTTTGTGGTGATAAAGCTGCGTCTTTTTTCAGAAAGCTTGGGCAACTGACGATCAATGATGGGCAGTACTTTCTCCACCAGTTCACGGGAATGGGTAACCAAAAGAGCAGCCGAATCGGGGCCGTGTTCTGCCTCAATCATGACGTCTAAGGCAACCTTTTCAGGGTCTGCATGCTCATCGGCTAAAATAATCACTTCACTGGGTCCGGCGGGCAGTCCGCTATCAATATGGCCGGAAAGCACACGCTTGGCAGCTGTTGCATAAGAGTTGCCGGGGCCGATGATTTTATGGCATTTAGGAACAGTTTCGGTACCAAAGGCTACAGCAGCAACGGCTTGAATACCACCAACCTTATAAATGTTTTTAATGCCAATGATTTTAGCAGCGGCTAAAAGAGCATCATCGCAGTTTCCTTCTTCATTCGGCGGGGTTACCACGGTGATTTCGGGAACACCGGCAACCAAAGCCGGAATACCCAGCATCAGTAAAACAGAGGGAAAGCTTCCCTTGCCGCGGGGCACATATAAGCACACATCCACAATCGGTGTTGTTTTTTCGCCCACCATCAGGCCCGTATCAACATTGGTAAACCACATTTCCTCAGGCATTTGCTTTTCGTGGAAATTTCTGATATTTTTAGCAGCATAAGCAATGGCATCCCGGGTTTCGGCATCCAGGCGGTTATAGCCCGCTTCGATTTCTTCGGGGCGCACCTTGATGGCATCCGGAGCGAGCTTTACACCGTCAAACTTCTCGGTATATTTTAAAATAGCACGGTCACCGTCGCGACGAACTTCATCGGAAATTTCCCTAGCCACTTCCATCTGACGACTGATGTCTTGCTCTGCACGCTTCATGACAAAGCTTTTCTCTTCGTTTGATAAATCCTTCCAAACACGAATTTTCATATCAACAGTATCCTTTCCTTTGGACTCTATTTCTTTTGTTTGAGATATCCTTATGCTATAATACAAATTTCTATCTTTATATAGTATCATAGTCGTGACATAATTGCAAGATATCATGCATAAAAATTAAGCAGAAATTTTTTATCCTGTTTTGCGTCAAAAATGTGTGAATTGTGCTTATTTTTTAAAAGAATTATGTAAACTTATGCAGTTTTGTTGCAAATAAGTTATTCACACAATTAACATGGTTATCAACAGGTTTTTGTGCGCTTTTATCTATTTTTCGAGGGTTTATTAACATTTTCAACAGGTTATCAACAGTTTTTATTAACAAAACAAATGTTTGTTACATAGCGAAAAAAGAGCAGAAATAAGGGAAAAACAGTTTAGTTTACATAATTTTTGGCATACAGAAAGAGAGGTTTATTTTGTTAAAAAAAGCAGAAAGTTTGTTAAAAATTTCATCCATTTATCTGGGGACGGTACTGGGTGCGGGATTTGCCTCAGGACAGGAGCATTTACTGTTTTTTGTGCGTTTTTCAAAACGGGGTTTTGTAGGATGTCTTTTAGCCGGATTTTTATTTTCCTTTTTGGGCGGCCTGATTTTAGAAAAAAGCTATGAGCTTTCAGAAAAAAGTCACAGAAAATACTTAGAGCTTGTGCTTGGCAGGAATGTAACACGCATCGTTGCAACGCTGACAGAAATTTTTTTGTGTATCAGTTTTTGTATCATGCTTTCGGGGGCAGGAGCGTTTTTCAGTGAACGGTTGGGCGTGCCGTCGTATATGGGTGTTTTACTGACCGACCTTGTATGCTTATTTGTGTTTATGTTTGATATGCGCGGTGTATCCGCTTTGAACCTACTGTTAACACCCATTATGCTGTTTGGCACAATCTATGTTTGCATCTATACACTGGTGACTGAAAGCATGCCCGTTTGGCAGGTGCAGGTGCATCCGCACGGAATCTTTTTGCCTTATGCCGTTTTTTATGTTGGGTATAACATGTTAACGGCTATCTCTGTTTTGGTGCCGGCTGCTTCCTTGGCAACGGATAAAAAAACGGCAATTTGGGGTGGACGCCTGGGCGGCTTATTGCTGAGTGTTTTGGCGGCCCTGTGCTGCCTTGCCCTATCTGCCGTGCCTTCGGTACACGAAAAAGCACTACCCATGCTTTCGTTGTCAGAACGAGCAGGTACTTTTGCACATATTGTTTATTCTGCTGTTATATTTATGGCTATGCTGACAACAGCTGTTTCAAGCGGATTTGCTGTGCAGCGGCGTTTAACCTCATTTGGTGTACATCCAAAAACGGCAGCCATCATCATCTGCCTTATATCGATTCCTCTTTCTTTGGTAGAGTTTTCGGTTTTGATTGAGAAATTTTATGTGGCTTTTGGTGTCCTAGGCGTTGGGATTATCGGAGGTATTATATGGTCTTGGTATAAAAATAAAGAATAACATAGAAAACAAAAGAAAATAAAAGAAAATGAAAGATAATTTAAAAATACGAAAAAAAGGCCTGTGTGTACCCCCTTGAAAAAAACCCATAAACAGAGTAATATAATAAGGTAATTTTTATTATATTGGGGTGTAGCGCAGCTCACCGCGCGCCTGCTTTGGGCAACAAATCTGACCGCTGCCTGCGGCAGAGAGAGGGAGGATTTGTTGGCGTAGCGGTCAAAATTGTGCGAGCGAATAGCGAGTATACAATTTTGGGAACCGCAAGAGGCGGCGAAGCCGAGGATGCCGCGGTAGCCTGCAGAAAGTTTATCGATAACAACTAAAGATGTTTTATATCGGGGTGTAGCGCAGTTGGTAGCGCGCCTGCTTTGGGAGCAGGATGCCGCAGGTTCAAGTCCTGTCACTCCGACCACCTAAAAAGCCTGTAATACTGCGGTTTTCCGCAATATTACAGGCTTTTGGTTTTTAGTGAAAAAACGGGTCACGACCA
The DNA here is from genome assembly GCA_015068905.1 of Oscillospiraceae bacterium. Lineage (GTDB taxonomy): Bacteria > Bacillota > Clostridia > UBA1381 > UBA9506 > UMGS755. The sequence goes on from SVJQ01000032.1 coordinate 11,783, forward strand.
CATGTATTCCACAGTTAGAGAAAAATGAGGTTATAGATTGCTTTTAATAAATTGATTATGAAATATTACATTATCCTGAGTCCATTCCCATTGATACTTTTATTAGTGATAATATTATTGAGTACAGTTATGAAATTTCCTTTTAGTTTCTTCGTTGTAAGACTGTCTCTCTTGCAAACATAAAGTGGTACCATTTTTGATGTGACTTTATGTTTAATGCTATTCTTTTATCCAATAAGGGAGTAATTCATCAATCTTTTTACGTGATAGCTGTTTGTAATCGCTTCTGTCTTCCAACTCATACCAGAAAGAAAAAGCAACAGCAACTTGTTTTTGTTCCTGGGTTAATTCATTAAACAAATCGGTTGACTTTAAACCCTGTACTTTATGATACATATCCTCAGCGGTTAAATATTGGCTAATGTTGGCTTCGTTAAAAGACCAACCACTATCATTACCACCATGCCATCCGTCTGCTACAAAACTTAAAAACTTTGGTACATTTTTTGCATCTTGTAAACAGTTTTTCATAAATTCGTCAAACTGTTCTTTATCTAGATATACCCACATTGTTTTTATAAGATAAAAATTGTTGTTATCTAAAAGCGAAGCATCTTCAACAAGTAGTTTAAACTTTTCTAAGCATTTTTCCTCAATGGATTTTAATGCTTGCTCAGGGATTATTTGATAAGCATGGGTGATACTGTTGCCTATCCTTCCGTAAGCTTGCTCTATGTTTATAATATATTGCAACAGAACAAAAAATTCTTCTTTTGTTGAACTAGAAATATATTTCAGCAACAATTTTGAACGATCGCCTTCATTTATTCTTTCTAATATAGACCATATGCATTGATGACAGTCATAGGACACACTGGGTTCGAAAATACCTTTATTTTCCTCAAGAAAAGGATTCACTTGAAGTTTGATAATTTCGTCAAAAAACATTTCAAGACGTTCCTCTGATATTTTTTCTATACAACAATTTAATTCTTGCAAATATGCTCGTAAAGAATCAGTGTTCTTAAGATCTTTAAGATATAAATGCAATCTTTGCGGGTCAAAATCATATATAGTTTTTATAACATTGCTTCTAGAAACTTTAACATCTTCAAGCGACAAATGAAAATACAAACTACTATGCGTAGGAGATGATATTCTTTGTAAACGTCTTACTTCTTTTTCTTCCATTGTTCGCTCGTGTCCACCTGTTTTCCAAGAAAATTTAGGGAATAAGTCTTGTATTGATGTTAGCATCAATTCTGGATCTTTGGAGTATACATTTTTGAATATGGCGAGATAGTTGTCTTTATTTTTGTCTTGTTCTACCCTTGAAATACTTTCATAATATGTCCCTGCCAACGAATCTATGTTATCCATAATCCAGTTATATATTTCTGGAGCAGCAATTTGTAAAGTGGTTATGCATAATAAATCGACCCAATTGGTTTCAGAATGCATCAATTTATATTTCAATTTATATGCATTTACGACCCTATTAACATCTCTAATGCTGTGTATAAATTTAGAAATGCAGTCTCTAAATATTGTACCCCAATGATCTTTATCAAATAAGTCCTCTGACATATCCATTATAGTTTTATTCAATTCATGGAAGAAGACTTTATGAACATGTTCTTTTTTTGCTTCAGGAACATCAAAGGGAACTTGTATAATCTTTTCAAGATATTCTTCTCCGTCACAGTTTTGCTCCTCGCTTAAAGCTCTGACAACAACAGACCTGTCAAATGAAAGTAAATATATCATATTAGGAAAACCTGCAACAGAATTTACCAACTGAAAAATCAATCGTATCTGTTCATTGTTTAGTCTATCAATATCATCGATAATAACTATTATTTTTTGTTTTAGTTCCTTTAAGACATCGATAACCAAATTCTTTTGATTTTCAATACTATCCATATCATCAGAAACATCTGACATTTGTTTTCCTAGTCCTTCAATCAAAGACTTTAAAAGAGCAATATACTCACCAACTTTAGGAATATACTTA
>SVJQ01000007.1 GCA_015068905.1 Oscillospiraceae bacterium
GCTTTATCTATGATGTTATCCTCGATTCTTTTGATGCGGAGATGAATGACTATATTGATAAGGTTTACTTATCCTTTGCTGAAGACGGTAACCTCGATGACTTTCGTTTAGACTCTTACCTCCGTGCGGCAAAAGAGGATGCCCCGCCGGTATATCTCTATAACCGCAAGAACGGCTGGATTACTCCCGGCTCCTTAGAAGACATTACCGCTTCTGCTTATGCAGGCAGCGATGCTTCAAAAGCCTTTGTTTTAACTGAATCCAGTGACATCTCAGCGATTGTTATTATTGAAGACTAATTATATGTAGGGGAGGGTCTCTGCACCCTCCCGTACAAAACGGTCGGGGATGGAACCCTGACCCTGCGAATGAGTTTCTTCCTATATAATAAGGAAGCATAGGGCAGGGGCTTGCTTCTGTCGCAAAACTTTAATTCTGCAAAGCGGGACTGATCCTAACCCGCTGAGCAATCACTCCCGAAAGGGGAGTGGCGATTCCCCATTTTGGGGTAACTTTCAAAAACTTTCCTCCTCTAACCCGGGAGGTTAACAAAGTTTTATATATCATGATCCAATCCTAATTCCCAAGCCTCGGGCGCGGGGCAAAAAAACTAAAAGAAAAGGTGATAAAAACATGAAAAAGACTTTAGCTCTGATTCTTGGCGTTATCATGCTGATGGGCTGCTTGTCTGTTTCAGCTGCCAGCAGTGCATTGGTTGTTACTGAAAAACCGGTGAAAACATACTGCGACATCGATTTTTCTCAAACCGATGAGAATATTACGATTGGCGATGCAGCAACGACCAAGGTTGAAGGTGGCGTCCTTAAAATTACAGACGCAAAAAGCGGCCACAAGGCAAACCTATATGCAAACGCAAATAAAGATGGTATTAAAAGTCCTGTGTATGTGGAATTTGATCTTACACATGATGGTCTCTTCCAAACCTCCGGTAATGCTATCAATCTGTGGTTTGCAGAGACAAGCGGACGAGGCTTTGTTGATTTAACTTGGGCTTCAGACGAATCCTTAACCTTATCTGATGGCGGCTCCAATAAGTTTAGCAAAAACTTCCGCGCGAATTATTTGCATTTTAAGGTAAAATTCGATTACACCAAAAACACATATGCTATGTGGGTTAACGGTAACGAATTTGTGAGCGAATCAGAACACAATTATTTCAGAAATGACCCTGAAGATTTTGCATTCCTCTATCTGAAAACAGATGCCGGTGCCGGCAGCATTGCTGAGATTACCGTAGATAATTTTATTGTTTATAGTGATGGTAATACTGCACTGCCGGTGTATGAGGAATTGATTACTACCGGAAATATTAACGAGACACTTAGCGCAGACAAGACATATACATTTAATGCTAAAAAAGGTTGCGCTGTAGAGGTTGATGTTGTTGCTACAGCAGGCAATAGTGCTTATCACAGTATTTTGATTGGTGACCAGGCATCCGGTACTGCTGTGAAAATCGACTGGAACGCACTCGTTGAGGGCGGTGTGATTAGCACAAGACCTTATTCCGGTGGCTGGTTAAATAATGGTGTCAATTATGAACCTGCGCTCTATGGTGCTGATGCTTCTAACATTAAAATAACAGCATTATATAACGAAGCAGGCGATAAGGCAGAGATTTATATTAATGGTAAGCATTTAGAAACTGTTAATTTTACCGGTAAAGATGCTAATGCAACTTATGTAGAAGTGCGAGTACCCGGTTCGCATTCTATTACCATTAACAGCGTACGTACATACAGCGTGCTTGATGGTTTGAAGATTGATGAAGCTGATGGCGTAGTTAAAATTGCAACCAATGCAGCAAAAGCGGGTAATCTGTATTTTGCACAGTATACAGGTACCGAAGATGCTAAGAGTTTGAATGCAATTGGCTCTGCAGCTCTTAACCTGGCTCCCGGCAAGGTTTACACAGTAAGCAAGGCTGACTGGGCAGGTGCAAAAGCATTCTTCTGGGATGCTGATATGAAGCCTATCGTTGATTCCTGGACTCTTAACTAATAAGTCCTCTTCATTGGGGCAAAAGTTCCCCGATGACACATATCCTGCTCCCTCTCATCGGGGAGGGAGCAACCCTTTGGGGTTTGGGTTTTTATCCCGCTGCCTCCCTCGCCCAGAGGGCGCCCCGGGGTGGCTTCTCTTGGCTGTTGGCCAATTCACCTTCAGGGGGACCGCGCGGAGCGTGGTGGAGGGATATTGAATCCCTCAGTCAAGCCTTTGGCTTGCCGGCGCCCTTTAGGCAAGGGAGCCTATTCGGGGTGCTTTGATTACAGATAGGTTATGGAAACCTGATATCTTCTGTTTTTCTGTTTGCCCTTATATGAGGACAAAAAGAAAAGCAAAAGAAAAAATAATTTATGTTGCTTATAAGTTTTCAGGAGGTACACTATGAAGAAAACGATGTTTAAACTATGTCTGGAGTTTTTGGTCATTGCCATTCTCTTGCCGATAGTCTTTGCACTGCCGGTCATGGCTGAAGACCCCAATGCCAAGCCTGCGGTCTATCTCTCGCAGTATGAAGATGATTTTACTGCCGAGACCCCCGACGAGCGTATTGCACTTTATAACGGTGTATACGAAAACGGCATGCTGACATCGGACAATGCTGAGTACAACCGCTATCGGATGTATTTAAACCGGAATCAAGGTGCGGCTGTTGGTAACATTGTTACCGAGTTCACCGTGAAGCAGTCCGGTCTTATGTCATCGGCTGACGGTCAGATTCAGATGTTTTTGTTCTCCAGCTCAATCAAGCGATTGATTGATATTTGCTGGCGTGATCTCGGCTCTACACAGGATGTTATCATCTCGGGACGAGGCGTGAATCACAGAGTGGATTTTAGTGCTGATAAAAGTGAATTAAAAGTCACCATTCAGTATAATACCTCTAAAAGAACAACCTCTATCTGGATTGATGATGTAAAGGTTGTTTCCGACAGTGCAGATTTTGTGTATCAGCCTGATGGCGACGCATGCTTTATGCTGTTTAACGGTACAAGCTCTATGAACGTTATGCTGGAGGATTTTAAGTGGTATTATGCTAAAAATTCCGATGTACCCGTTATACAGGAAAGCTTGTTCCATGTAGATTTTGAAGAAGATGATGCGTCTCCTGCATCCACATCACAGATGATTTTAGACAGTAGTGATGTGACTTATTCTGTTGCCAAAGGTGCTCTTAAACTTGAAACTTCAAAAACCGGCGGCGTGATGGATGCGGCAGTTTTTAATCTGACTGAAGATGGCTCCGGTCTCACCGGTGAATATGTTATCGAAGCCGTGCTTCACAATCCCACCGGTAAGGAAAATTACCATAGATTTGTGCTTGGTGATTATTTCTTTATTGAATGGAACACAGATCTCAACAAAGCACTGATTTCTGCAGATCATTTTATTCCCGGCCGTAATACCATCAGCTTTCCTTACACAGCTGAAGAGTTCGGCACACAGGGAAATACTTTAAAAGTCACTGCAAAGTATAACACAGAAGAGCGCACAGTTGCTCTCTGGATTAACGATATGCTTGCCTGGGAGCATGTATATGACCCGGCAGATGCTGAAAGGGGTACTGCCCTTAAGACTGCCAAGATTGCAATGTATCAAGGCAACCTGGAGGTTGCAGACTTTCATTGCTATCGTCCTGTTCCCAAAGTGATGACAGGGGATGAAAAAATTGCAGAAGCCTATGAAGGATTGACAGAGGCTGATGTTTTCCCTGCACCTTTAACCGAAAACGGCTATCTTGCAGATGACCTGAATCTGCCCACCGTTGGCAAAAGAAATGTTGATATTACCTGGTCGGTTAATGCTGAAGCGGAAGGTGTGGTTGATGTTACCACCGGTTTTGTAACCCGCTCTGAAAGCGAAACCAATGTAACTTTAACAGCAACCTTTAGTGCAGATGGCGGCACAGACCGTACCAAAACCTATAGTTTTAAAGTGCCTGCCCGTGGCGTTTCGGTTGATGGGTTGCCGAAAATGCTGAACATGGCATACCGTGAAAACTATGAAGCAAAAAATGAAAAAACAATGCTCTTTGACCCCGGTGCTGTGGGCGTTGTTGAAATAAAAGACGAAAAGCTCTCTATTTCTACCACCGGCACAAGTGCTTCGGCTGTTTGTGCTTATCAGTATTTAAATGAGCAGAGAACCGCTATTTCCGGTGAATTCGGTATTGAATTTATTATGGAACGCCCCTCCGGCTCTGACGGATTGCAGCTGATTTTGGGTAACGATCAGACGCCCTATCTTTGTGACCTGCGTTGGGATGAAGAAGCCGTTCAGTACGTTACCGGCTGGAACGGCACAGGCTTTAACGGTTCCATGTATTTTGATTTCGAAGATTTTGACATCGGCAATCGTTTTAAAGTCACCATTCTTCATAATACCGAAACCGGTCTTTCAACCCTTTTATTTAATAATAAGGTAGCCATTGAAAACCACCAGGTTCGTCCCGGACCGGTTTCCTTCCTGAGAATGATTCGTGATAACCGGGTTTTCACAACAACGGTTGATAACTTCCGTTTCTACTATTTAAAAACAGATGACAACAGTGCGGCACGTCTTGATGCCGGTGAACTTTCTTATGATACCATCTTTAAACCCAGTGAAGTGGCAGAGAATGTGATTGCTTATGATGTGACCCTGCCGACTAAGGGTATGCGTGATTCCGGCATCATCTGGACCTCTTCACATCCTGAAATTTTATCAACAGATGGTGTTATCACAAGACCTGAAGCAGATACCGAAGTGACTATGACGGCATCTGTTACCTCCGGTGACGTGACTGTACCCGTCGTATTTAAAGTAACCGTTCTTCGTGGCGGTGACGGTGATTTGGTCATCTTGAAAAAAGACTATGACCTGCTCACGTTAGAATCCATCCTGACGGGTGATCTTGTTGGTGAAGATTTAATCAGTGACGACTTAAATCTTTATACCGATTGTGAATTTGGCAGCACCATCACCTGGGAAACAAATAATGCTTCCATCATCACGGCAGATGGCAGGGTGACAAGACCTGAAAATCAGGAAGGCAACATTTATGCAACCCTTACGGCAACAGTCACCAATGGTGATTACAGCCTGACAAAAACCTTCCGTTTGGGGGCTATGCCTCTTGATTACAGCTTTAGCAATATCCCTGTGCCCGAACGACTTGAAAATATTTTTAAAGCGGTTTACACCGTTCACACAGAAGGCGAGCCCTATAACTCAGAAACAACTACCCTTGTTAACTACAATGTAGACGACTGGTCTCCCAGCTCTTGTCGTGGTTGGGGCGGTCGCATTACTGAGTTTGACGGCTATGTAGAATTGATTCGTGAACGCAACCCGGGCAGCGATAAATATACTGACTTCACCTACGGTTTAAATCCTTTAGGACAGCCCTATGGTGATTTGGCAGTTGTACAGTATGCCGTAACCAAAGAGGGTAGCGGTGAAATTTGCCAGCAGATTGTATCTAACGACGGCGTTATCACCCTGCTTTACTGGCAGGCGGATGGCAAAATCAGACTGCGTCACACAACGCCTGATGGCAGAGATCAGGATACATATTCAGCACAGTCTTATACCGGCACAATCAATCTGACGGTTATGACTGACCAGCAGGCAGGCACCTTCTCTGTTTGGGTCAATGGAAGTTGTATTTTGTATAATGCTTATCCTTATAGCCATACTTGTAATTCTGCCTTGTATGCGATCTATACCCGTATTTTTGACAATAACTTCTTAACCCTTAAGGTTTCTGAATATGATGTATATAAAGCATATCCCACGGCACATCTTCGTCCCTTACAGGATGGTAAGCTGTTAACAGAAGCAGTAATTCGTGACGGCATTCCCGCACCGGCAAACGGCAAGCTGGCATCTGACCTCAACCTGATTACAGAAGGTAAATATGGCAGCACCATCACCTGGGAAAGCTCAGATGAAAACTTAGTTGCAACCGATGGTACCGTAACCAGACCGGAAGACTGGCCCAACGAGAAACCGGTTACCCTGACGGCTACAGTTTCTTATGGCTGCTTCTCCGTTAAAAAGGAATTTAAATTTAATGTTATGCCGGTTTATACTTTAGATGATACAACGGCAGAAAAAGACTATCAGTTCTTAAATAGTGAAAACTGGAATTTCCTGACCTTTGATGACACAAGCTTTGATGCAGTTACCACAAGCCTGAACCTGCCCGATAAAGGCCCTTACGGCAGTACCTATTTGTGGAAAACCACAAACTCAAAGGTGATTACCGAGTCAGGCCGTGTCACTCGTCCCCGTTGGGATGGCGAGCCGACCACTGTTACCATGACAGCGGTTATTATGTATGGCACAGCCATTAAAACCAAGGAATTTACCTTCACCGTTTTACCCGATGAAATGCTGGCTGATCCGAATTATATGAGTGATGAAGATTTCTTCGGTGTTTGGGATGGCTCATCCTGGACAACCGTGGGTAAAATTAATTATAGCTACGGCAGAAACCTCGGTAAGGTTGAAGCGGCAGCAAAAGCAGGAGATTATAGCCTTGCTAAGCTAGAACTTTTAAATTATATGAAGAACCGCCCCGCAAGCTATGTGGCTGCTAAGTTAACCCGTGACCCTGCCTATGCAGAAGCCTTTGTTATGAGTGGTATTCGTGATAGTGAAAACCATAGTCATTATGCGGCCCTTGGCGAAGTGACTTCGCATGAGTATCAGGAATATTCATTCTCCCTTTCCGGCAGTGTTGTAAAAGGCACTGTTACGAACTATAAGGTGGCAGCCCGTTATAATGAAAAGTCAACGGTTTATGTTCTTTCATCAGAGTATTTTGACCCTGCCAAACGACCCAGAGCTGAGGTGGTTGTCAATGGTGCAAAGCGTATCTACTATGCTTGCGGCGATACAACCATTCGTGGTGGTGAGCATAAATACACCAATTTCTCGAATGAAACCGAGATGCCCGTTACCTATTTTGGCGGTTTCCAAAGTGAAGGACTTTCAGACCTTTTGTTACAGTTTGACTTTACCGATATTGGTCAAAACGATGCTGTGACAGAAGCGACCCTTTACATTAACGCCAAGATTGATGAAGGCTATGCAAGCACCAAAGAATTAGTCATCACCCGTGAAGGTACAGACTGGTCTGCTGATACCGTCACAATGAACAATATCAATGAATATACCTTTAACTATAACGGTTTACCCGGTAAAGACACCTGGCGTAATGTGGGCAATGCGGAATCTGAGTATCTGTTGCAGACAGTTCGTTTCAGAAACCACACAAACGCTGCAGCCGAATATGCATACACCGGTGACGAAAGATTTGCCTATACAACGATCTGGGATATTATGGACTTTATTATTGATACCCAGGGCAGATTTGTTTACTCGGAAGAGTTAAGAGCAGGCAGAGTACCGTCATCTATGGACTGGGAGGTTCTGCCGGACGTTGTTCGTTATGGTGCGTATCCCCGTGCCCTTGATATGGGTCTTAAGTTGACAAGTTATGTTGATATGTTTGATATTCTGGCAAAGAGCCCCTATATGACGCCCGATGCTTGTTCTGCCATTTTAAAGAATCTGTGGCACGGTAGCGTTGAGCTGGAAGCTTTCTTAACCGACCCTGTCAACGAAGGCTTAGGTGCAAACCAGAAGATTATTGAAGCCAACTGCTATAACACAGTTGCTATCTATATGCCTGAGTTCTTTGTTTCCGATGATTTAATTAACAGCTCTATTGATGTTATGGAAAATCTGATGGCAGCAAGCTTCTATCCTGATGGCTCATACATTGAAGGTTCTGACGGTTATACATCTGTCTCCCTCAATCAGTTCAACGATTTCTGGAAGAAGATTATGACCATTGGTTATAATTACTCCCCTGCGGCAAGAGACCTGCTTCAAAATGCAAACCGCTATGTGGCAAACCTTGCTTCTAATGGCGGTGTCAGCATTGCCTGGGGTGATAACGGTAAGTCAAGAACCCGTATTACCATGCGTGGGCAGGATTATTATCAGTTAACAAAAGATGAGGTAACAAACTTCATCAACACCTATGGCAGAGAAGGCACAATGCCGGATTGGACATCACAGCACTATGCGGGCAATATGCTTGCAATTATGCGTTCAGACTGGACAGATAACGGTACATTCATCTTTATGCCCAGTGGTAACTTTGAACCCCATGGTCATCCGGATGCTAACCAGCTTATCGTCAATGCTTATCGCAGAGCGTTGCTCATCGACGGCGGTTACTTCGCTTATGACTCAAGCCCTGAACGTGCGTATATGAGAAGTACACGTGGTCACAACACGGTTGAAGTTGATAATACCAGCCAGCGTTTGATAAACGGTACAGGTACCGGCATCTTGATTCCCGATGCTGAAAAGCACAGCTGGGTATCTAATGATAATTATGATTATTACAGCGTTACAACCCATTCCAACAAGGCTCAGGCGGCTGTAGAAGGTCAGTCAGTTGACCACATGAGAACAATCACCTTCTTAAAGCCCAACATCATCATTGTTTCTGACCTGATGACACCGGATGATGAGGTTAAATCTCACAGCTACAAACAGCTTTGGCATATGTCTGAAGCAGCAGCTATGGAAAGTAACGAAGATAACAGAACATTCTTCTCTAACTTCACAGGCGGTGCACAGATTAAGATTGCCTCTGCCGATGCCGATGCCGAGATGTTTGAGGCAGATGGTTGGGATACCGAAGCATGGGGTGTTGCTTCCATCGCACGGTATGGCTATTATCAGAAAGAGGGTATCGGCAAAAAGACATTTGATACTGTTTTAATGCCGCATTTATCAACAGGCAGCGTTGTGGCTGAGCATCTTGACTTAGGCAGTGATATTGAAACCGCAGATGCAACTGCAATGAAAATTAACTACACCATCGGCGATGATAGCCACGTTATTTATTATCTGCATGACTATGACCATGTAGCCGGTGCAGCTCACACCTTTGGTAACTATAAGACTGACGCTGAGCACGCAGTTATCAGAGAAGATGAAAACGGCAAGATTGTAGAAGTTCTTTTCTACAACGGCAGCTATGTGAAGACTGCTGATGATGCACTTGTTCTTTCGGCGGGTAGTGCGGTTGAATCTCTTTCTTATGTTGCCGAGGGTAACACCGTTGAAATACATGCTTCTTCTGATGTTACCAGAACTGACATTGAAGCATCTTTAGATAACAACATTAAAAACGTTTTATACAATAAAGTTGCGGCTGAGTTTGATATTGTTGACGGTGTGCTCGCCATGACCGGTGCAGATTCTGAACTGAATGTTGAAAATGACGCAAGCAACGATAAAGGTGGCGTTATGGGTAGCGGCGGCGGTGCCGGCGGCGGTGCCGGTGGCGGCGGTGGTGCAGGCGGCTCTGATAAGCCGATTGTTCCCGATCAGCCTGATGATCCCGTAGTTGGGCCCGGTACCAATGCACCTGCAGCAGCCTTTGGCGATGTGGTTAACCACTGGGCAGAAGACAGCATCAACAGAATGGCGGCACAGGGCATCATCAAGGGCGATGGTGAAAACTTCCGTCCCGATGCTTCCATCAGCCGTGCAGAGCTCGTTACCATGGTTGTAAGAGCACTGAAACTGGATACTCTGTCAGTGGCTACCGACTTTGCCGATGTAGCAGAAGACAGCTGGTATGCGGCATATGTCAAAGCGGCGCTTGATATGGGCATCATTTCAAAGGCTGATAACTTCAGACCCGATGATGCAATCACCCGTGAAGAAATGAGCAAGATTCTTGCGATTACCAGTGCACTGATGAGCGGTAAAGATCTGGTAGTTCCCGATGGTGTTACTATTAGCTATCAGGATGCCGACGCAATCAGCGATTGGGCAAAACCCTTCATCGCATTTGCAAGCCACACCGGCCTTATGAACGGTATGGATGACGGTGGATTTGCCCCCAAGGCAACAGCAACAAGAGCACAGGTTGCAACCGTGCTTGACAGAATGCTTACCAAAAAGTAATATTTTTATAAAAATAAAACCCTATAAGTTCTGCAATGTAGAGCATATAGGGTTTTTAATTATGTGGATAGCGGGAGAGTGGCTTTGGCGAGGCAAAGAAAAAAGGGGCAGCAAAAACTGCCCCTTGAAAGTGTGTCAGTAGAACCGTCCCCTTGGCACACACGCTCACTCGGTGGGTAGTAATTCATAAAAACCTATATAGTCATACTTTTCTCCTACCCATAATTAATGCTGAACGAATACCCAAACAAGCAACCTTGTTTGGGTATTTTAATATTCTAAGAGAAATAAACATTACAAAAAGAACACTATAAGACTCATATCGGGCTATTTTATAAAAAGCAGATAAAATAACTCTTCCCAGTCAATGGAGGCTTAAACAAATAAATGCACTGTCTGGCAAGGCAAAGCTTGCTAAGACAGTGCATTTATTAATTTTAGCACGGACGTGCTAATGAGTGGTGGAGACGAGTCATAACCCTCTATTATCACGCCAAAAACATATAGTAAATTGAGGCTATATGGGGCGGCAGAATCGGGATGGCTTTGATTTTCATAGATGCAAAAAAGCTCTAGTGTTAATACACACTAGAGCTTTTGAGTTATTATGCTATATATTCTATTGTAATATCGTTGTGGTCTATAGTTATGCACTCGATATTGTTTTTCAGGAAAAGCTTTATATCTGGATCTGATGATGTGATGAAATATTTTCCTAACTTTTTTAGAAGTTTAGCCTTATTATTAAGGGCAATATCCTTGGATTTGTTTTTGCATGATATGTATCTTTCTTCCAATGAGGCTTTTTCTTTTTTGAGAGTTTCTAGCCGTTGCATAAGTTCAATAGAAAATCCAACTTCCAAGGCTTTAACGATATTCGCTATGGATATTTCTTTTCCTCGTATTCTGTCTTGTAGACGCCTTTCTTCGTCGTTGTATCTTGCTTCTTTAAGAATCTCATTAAGATCGTCTCTCTTATTTATTGCACTTATCATTAAACCGGCAACTAGTTTGTTAAGATTTTCAGCCTTGATTTGAGGCATTGAGCACTTTTTGGCTTTGCGATTAGGGCAGAAATATACATCATATTCCTTTCCACGTGAATTGTTTCGTGCACCAATCATATAAGCACCGCATTCGGCACATTTTAAGATTTTTAGATTACTAAGCATATAGTGATGCCTTGTTCTTTGGTATGCATTATGCTCATATTTCTTGTGCATAATATCACTTACTCGTTTGAACTGCTCCGGACTTATTATAGCAGGGCATCCTCCCTCTATCCTGACTTGTTTATCAATATCTTTGTAACGATGGGAATTGTGTCTGCCATGATGATCCTTAGAAACTACCTTGTTCCAGACGTAAGTGCCGGTGTATTTTTCCTGATTTAGGATACTTGTAAAAGAGTTTTTAACAAAGGGCTTTCCATTCCTGTTTGTATATCCTTTTTTTGTAAGCTCTTCTATTATTTGTGAATATGAGTATCCGTGTTCATACATATTGAAAATCTCTTGGACTATTACTGCTTCTTTTTCATTAATAACAAGACGACCTTCGGGGCTGACATCATATCCTAACGGCGGTTTACCTCCGCAATGTTGACCTTTTTTTGCCCTGATTGTCAAACTGTCACTAATGCGCTTGGCGCAATCTTTCGCATAATATTCATTTTGCGCGAAAGTCATATTCCTCATGAATCTACCTTCGTTTGTGTCACCGTAGGGCTGGGTAACGCTTATTATTTTGACGCCTAAATCTTCAAAATCATTTGAGTAATTTATGCTATGTTCTAAATTTCGGGAAAGCCTGCTGTAATCATAAATGATTATGGTATTCCACTTGGGCTGATTATGTACATCCCTAACCAAGCGCATAAACGAATCCCTGGTTTCGATTTGTCCGGTAACTTGTTCATCTATATATTCCTCTAGGATTTCTATATTATTTTCTAGACAATAAGTCTTAATAATCCCTCGTTGAAATTCAATGGAATTATCACTTTTTTTGTTAGAGGAATATCTCATATAGCTAACTGCTAGTCTCTTTTCTTTCATATTTATGCCTCCTATTGATTGTTAAAAAGCACCACAGGAGAAATATTCCTGTGGTGCTCTGAGCCTTATATGACGCTTCGACGCATTAATTGAACCAAGAGATCGAAATCACGGTCTTTGCCTTTCTCGCTATCTCTGGCTGTCTTTACCCGTTTGGAAAAAGCGCCTTCTTTTAAATCGTCACGAGTAATTTTGACTTCAATCTTCATCGTTACTATCCTTGACAATAGGCTCTGACAACTTGATGATAGCATACTCGGTATCACCATCTTTTTCAAAAGCGATATCTGTAAAGGCCTTGGATGTAACGTTAGAATAATCCAGGCAGAACGTATTAACAAGAAATTCAACAACGCTAGCTTTGTAGCTAATTTTTTTGTCAGTGCCATTTAGACTCAGTTTGATACCTTTGTCATCAGGCAAGGATTTAGCCAGTATGAGCACACCATCTTCTGCAATGGGGAAAATGGTCGCTTCACTTTCGATCATTAGTCTGGCGCAAAGAGCTTTACTAATGGTGAGGCGTTTGCCATTCGTGTTAAACACGATGCTAATGGATGGTGTGCCAAGCTTGCCATAAGACATGGCTGGAATGGTCACGGGATTCATAGTTTTAATTTTTTCGATATAATTCTTTGATATAGGCATTTTAAGCCCTCCTTTTAATTTATTTTAATCTTCGCTCAACGGACTAGAGGTACGCTTGACCTCTTTCCTGTTGAGACTTTTAGGGGGGTATGTTAAAAATACCCCATAACATTGCACATGACAGTCGCCTATTTTCTGACTGACAATATAGTGACGGCTGCTAGTGTGCAAAATATACTTTTTTTCTGCCAATAACTTTTTGGCATCAGACAAAGGGATATTTGTTATATCAGAAATGAGTGCCTCAAAAACATCTTGGCGAATCCAAGCGATTTTATTAACCATCTTATAATGGCCGCAAAAACCCCAAAGCGAGTCTTTTTTTGCGACATCCTCGTTCTGAGGAAATTTTCCCCGATGGCTCAAAATGTAATTTTTGATCGCTTCGTACCAAACGGCTGGATCGTTCTTTGAAGCGTTAACTTTCTCCTGCATGATATTTGTTAAAGTATCAACAAGGGTCTGCTCATTAAGTTGAAGCCCCAATGCTTTATTTAACACATTAGCAGCGGTGATAATCATGGCGGGAATTTTTAGCAACCTCTTCATGACTCTGTCTTGAGTAAAGCTACTGCAACTTTGCCTGAAACTGTTATAGCAACCGATGTACAGATCTTTTACTTCGCTTTTATTAGCCAACAGCCATTGGACCAAGGGCTGAGTGGCAACACCATAATGCTGGCTGAAGTATTCAGCAATATTTTCGGCGTGCTCCTCATCTTCGGTCCAAACTAGGTTTAGTTCAAGCAAACGTGCTTCCATTCCTCGGTTATTTGAAGCCTGCTTAAATAAGCTGGTTTCACCAGTAAAAATAACGCAACCGCTAAAAACTTTTCTTTCCTGCAGTGTGCCATCGCTTTTACATCGAAGTTTGCTTTTGCCTTTTGGCAGGTTATATAGCAAATTATCGAACTTCCAGTCTGGCACCGCCGAAGCTTCATCAACAAACATCGGCAACCCTCGCGACTGGCTTAACTGAGCGATAAAAGCATTTTGCGTGCAGTTGAAATCTGCAATCAACGCTTGTGAGAACCAAAGGCTGGCGCCGACAATCAGTGATGTGGTTTTGCCTGATGTGGTTTCGCCTATTAGCGCAATTAAGGGCAACTCGGTAATCACCTTATCTTCCAGCAGGATGTGGGCTATCGGTGCGACTGCGCCGATAGCTAGGGCGAGCTCCATTTGCCCCCTTTGATACACCAAATGTTTCACACCAGCCTTCCACTCCGCGAAACTACCTCTAGGCTCAATGTCGCTTTCGTTTACATAAACTGACAGCGATTTTTGGGCGTTAGAGATGCCGACCGGATGATGGTGCAGAAAAAATTCTACACCATTTGCATCCTTTGCGAAGCCAAGTACTTTGTGAAAAAATGCTTTTTTAGCAGTCGCTTCAGATTCGAAGAGAACAACCTGCACGACCTCGTTATTCTGAGCGTTATCCACGCAAGAGAAACCATACTTTGCGAGCGTAGCGATAATTCGTCCACAAATGACTTCTCTAGCAATACTTATGGAGAAGTCATAGTTTGGGAATTGAATTACCACAGTGACGTGTTCTTCGCCTGTCAGCAGGTCCTTCTGCACCTGGCTGATGTACAGATTTTCTGAAAAATCAACGAAGTCGGCGCTATCCTCGATATCAACCTCCAAGCGGCGGTTAGTTACTTGGTATTGCATTCATCGTCACCTGCGCCATCAAGAACTTTACGTTCAACAATTGTTAGAAACTGGTTTGTTCCTTTGATATTCCACTTGATGGTCAAAGTCTCTCTGAGCCCAACCCAGTTACGCACATCATCTGTATCGATACCAGCGGCCTCGAGATATTCTCCAAGAGCTTCGGTGCGGGGATTACCAGGGACGTTAAAAAACAACTCTTTGAACTCATACGTTCTGCCATCTTCATCGGTTAGTTCGTAGAAGAGTTGCAACCCTGTTTGAGCGTCGTAGTCATCACGAAATTCAACTTTTTTCACAACAGAGTTGTAAGAACCCGGTTTTAACCGATTGTTAGAACTAGAGCCCTTCGTAAAGGACTTCTTTTTCATCGTCATAAGCATGGTGCCTACCTCCTTTGTATTATTCACATATCAATGTTCTGAAACCGCGAAAGCGATGCGTAATGAAACGAGCCGCTTTCGCGGACTGTTATGAGGAAAACCCTCTTCAATTTATTGGTCTAGTATTTCAAATTTTTCTTTTTATCGTTGCTGCTCTTGTTCTTTTCGTCATATCCCCCAGATTCGCGACTCCGGGTTCTCTTGTGAAACGTTTCGCGACTTGCAAGTTTTTCTTTTCGCTCGTCGTGTTAGATAGATTATCATCTTTTTCTCAATTCGTCAATACAGTTCTATTACTTTCCTATTATTAATAAGAAAATAGATGTATATCTTGCTTTTCTTTCCTGTCTGTGTTATACTTCTATTATGCCAAGGTTCTACTCGGCAGAACTTTCACACATTTTTTATCATTAGCAAAAGGAGCAAAAAATGACTGAAAAACTCAAATATTATACAAGATGTTCGGAACTTATAGATGTTTTATTCAAGGATAAAGATAGGTTACGCCCTAAAGATTTTGCAAAAAAACTCGCGCCTATCAATTGCGCAGAAAAAGTAGCAGGCTGGGCTGATTTATCAGAAGAGGATAGAAAAGAACATATAAAGATAGAAATAGATAGCATGTCTTCCGGGATTAGAAAAGCGTTGTACCATTTACATCGTGATGGGAAGATAGGGCGTGCGGGAAAGTCATATATTGCTATTGTTGATAGTGATATACTGGAAGCTGAAGAATATTTGTTTAAATATCTTCACCCAAGTCAAAAGATGGTGCAGATGATTTCGCAAGGTGCCTATGTGCTGTCGCTTGAAAGGGAAGCTATACCAAATTCTGAAGGACTTAGTTTTTCAAAAAAATATGATAAGGACATAGAGAAGATTGAGGCTGATTTAAAAAAAGTTACGGAATTTATACTTCAATCCGAAAAGAGAAGAATAGAACAAGTAACTGCACGTAGAAGGTTATCTTCGTATTTAAAGACTTATATTGGTCATGAGTATTGTTATGATGTATTGATAGAAGATGAACGCGTAGTCGTATTATTGAACATAGAAGCTGTTAAAAAAGATACCAATATGTCAGAACAAAAGGAAAAATATACGAAAAAGGATATTATAACATCATTGAATGACTTGATTGAGCGAATATATGAAAGTAATCACCCAAAGATGCGTCTAAAAAAAGAAGGTACTAAGCGAATAGAAGGAGATAGATATGCTGCTTTAGAGAACGCCATATTAGAGCTTGCATCCAAACCTGACAAGATGTCTCGAAAAACTCTAGTTGAAAAACTAAATATAACTACATATCAGGCAAGTCACACTCTTAGGCGCATGGTTGCTAGTGGAAAGCTAAAAGTAGATGGTCGTGGTGCAGGCGCATATTATAAGGTTATAAAACAATAAAGAAAAAGGATATCATTTCACCTATAGGTGTTTTGATATCCTTTTTCTATGTCTTTGTGGCTTCTTCCCCTTATCTCTGCATATGCTTTTTACAATATTCTGTTATTCCAGAGAGTTGAAGCTTGCTTTTTGTGGGTACTGTTAAGAACTTTGCGAATACTCATAACAGTGCAGTATAGCAGGTGTTTTGTAATTTTTATGGTGATTATGGAAGGTTATGGTGCTAATAGTTGGTCTTATGTCGAGCTTATATGAAACATGAAAAATATAATTTTTTTATACTCTTTGCACTTTGGGAAAAGTTTTTGTGATATAGTATTAATTAAATATTCTTTTTTTATTTATTTTTCTTGTTGACATTTGCACTTTTTTGGTATATTATTATCTTGTAACTAAAATTCAGTTGCAAAGGTGGCGAGGAATTGGGAGGCAAGCGTGATAAAGCAATAGAAAGGCTAAAACTTGAACCAAAAGATTATACTTTTTCAGAGGCAAGGTCATTATTAATAAAATTAGGCTATAAAGAATATAATAAAGGGAAGACTTCAGGATCAAGGATTATGTTCGTTAAAGATAGGGAATACGGAGTGGATAAGATTTGTCTTCACAAACCTCATCCTGGCGATGAAATGAAATCATGTACTGTTAAAAATCTTAAAGAACATCTTGAAGATATAGGAGAAATATGATGAATAATGTGTATGAATACAAAGGATATTTAACAAAAATAGAATTTAGTGCTATTGATAATGTGCTACATGGTAAAATCGAGGGTATTAATGATTTAGTTACGTTTGAAAGCAATAATATTTCTGAAATTGAGCAAGAATTTCATAATGCTGTGGATGATTATTTGGCATTATGTGAGGAATTAGGTCAGGAGCCAGATAAAACATACAAAGGGAGCTTTAATGTGCGTATTCATCCCTCTCTTCACCGAAAAGTTTCTTTGCAGGCGATAAAAAATGGAGAATCGTTGAACAGTTTAGTAGAAAAAGCATTGACGAGTTATGTAGAAGATTCTACACAGAGAAAAGTCGATGAAATATGGACTCTTGTTTCGGCTATGGATTATTCAAATAAGACGTCTTATACATCGGTAAATTCTTCAAGTATTGTAGGGTTAGATTCGTATTGTTTAGGAGGGTATGGATATGTTCAATAAGTATTTTAAAGATGAGTATCAATTTAGCTTAAAACAGGTGTTGTTTCAAACTATTAACGAACATGATGAGGCAGGGAAATTTGAAATTAATGTATCGGATGATATTTCAGTTGATGTTGTTGACGATGGTATATTTGTTGATTATTGGAGAAACATATATTTTGAGCCAAAGGGAATTTTTGAAATTAAGGTTAATTTTGGATTAAAAATATTTTTTAGGGATGAAACTAAATTGGAAGCGGGTACTATTGATTGGGCAGAAAAGCTGAAAAGTAATGAAAACCCATATATTAGAAATGTTGCTGCAAGAGCGTCAACCATTGTATCTAATTTGACTTCTTCATATGGGCAACAGCCGATCATTACACCGCCAATTTTTGTTAATTGAATTTTATAAAATATACTTTTCAATCTTACCTTTTTGTGAACTTTTAAGTAGTACGATTTCATGATAAGAAGATATTAAAAGCGTCTGTCGATTTTGACAGACGTTTTTGACAAAATACGACAAATGAAGCTTGCTTCTATTAGTGAAAAGGATATCATCCTCATCTGAGAACGATATCCTTGTTCTTTACCTTTGAATTTATCCACTTATCTCTGCATATGCTTTTTGCAATATTCCGTTATCCCGGTGAGCTGAAGTTTGGTCTTTTCATAAGCTCCATCACGTGCTTTAATATCTTCTAGCAGCTCTTCGACACTTTCAATCTCATTTATATAATAGGAAGAAGCTAAGATGTTGCACTCTACATCTGTGAATGTTTTGCCGCATTCGTAGCCGTGGATTATACCGTTAATATAAGCCTCTCGTGGGTGCTTCTTGATGAGCTTTTCAATGGAATCTACCCTGAGTTCTTTAAGTAGTGACAGAACGTTTGAGAATTCTTCTGCTTCAGCGTCTGCCAGTTCATATAGCTTTCTAAGTTCTCTTGCTTTTTTAATTTTTTCAAAATTAAACATAGGTTGTTTTCTCCTTTCTATTGAATATGGGTAGGGAAGGGTGGCCTTAACATCTTGGCTATTTACCGACCGGCACGTCACTCTTTTCGATATTCATATATCTCTTGTCTTCGCACATTATACGTTGTATTAAGTTCAGGGAAAATATCAAGACCTGTTTTTAGGGTGACGTTAACAGTATACTTGCCAACCTCTATTTTATCTATGAAGTTACTAATAAATGTTTTGTATTCCGGAAGCGATGGGGAATCCTTTACGGCAGCATACTCGGCAAGGATAAAGCCTGTATCAATGGAGATATCTTTGCATTCGTGTTGGCTATTCATGAGCTTTTCTTCGAGGCTTGCCTTCCTTGCTTCCAGGTCATTAAGCTTTGCGACGAGAACATCAGATATCAGGCCTGAGGCTATGGCATCAGCTACATTCTTTAAGGCTTTCTTAGTCTCTTCCAGCTCTTGGTGTATTTGCTCTTTAATATCTTCCTCGTTTGATACTTTAGATTGGCCTTCTATCAGCTTAGCTAGTTTTTTTAGTGCAGAAGGATTAAGTATGTATCGCTCAAGCATACTCACAACGTAATTTTCAAGGTAAACCTTGTTAATCTCTTTGTTGTTACAGCTATACTTGTTACTGGGGCATCGATAGGTTATATGCACTAGTTTACTTCTGCCGGACTTCCGCTTACTCCCGGTCATGGCACGACCGCACTCTTTGCATATGACCTTACCGGAAAGCAGTTAGTTTTCTTTTGCATTCATTCTGCCACCTTTCTGCTTGTGGGTTATCAGGATATCCTGAACTTTTTCATAAGTCTCCCTGTCAACAATTTGAGGACACCCGCCATCAATGGCTATGATGTCCTCATTATTTTTGTATAAATGGGTGTTTCGCCTGCCGTTAATATCCTTAGCTGAGCTACGGTTATAGACATATATCCCTTTGTATTTAGGATTAGTCAGTATACTGTAAAGACTGTTCTTCATAAATTCCTTGCCCCGTTTTGTTCGTCTATCCTGACTATGTAGTGCTTCAAGTATGGCTGAATAGCCATAGCCTCTACTGTACATATCAAAGATTAACTGAACAGTTTCGGCTTCATAAGGGTTTATGATTAGCTGTTTAGTTTGCTCGTCAACATCATAGCCGAGAGGAGGCTTGCCACCTGTGTGCTTGCACTGTAATGCTGTCTCTTTCATGCCCTTCATAACTTCACGTGCAAGGTTCTGACTATAATATTCACTCATGCCTTCCAATACAGATTCCATCATAATGCTTTCAGGACTGCTATCCAGATTCTCGAGGACACTGCAAACAATCACACCATTCTTTTTAAGTTCTCTTTTGTATACGGCAGAGTCATACCTATTTCTTGCAAATCTATCAAGCTTATGGACTAAGACCATATTAAAGAGATGACTGCTGCTGTCGGCGATCATCTCTTGGAAGGCTGGACGTTTGTCTGTTGTGGCGCTTTTTGCCTCGTCTGTGTAGATTTTTGTGATGATGTAGTTGTGAGCCTTGCAGTAGTTCTTCATGGCCCTGAGCTGAGCGTCGATGCTCTCTGTGCGCTGGTTGTCTGAGCTGAACCTGGCGTAGAGGGCAACCTTGTGGTTTGTGCGGATCATAGGCTTTTCTCAGCCTCCTTATACATTTTGTGTGTTCCTGCCTTAACCGGCAAGAACACTTTCTTTATCATCGGAGCTTTCGTTATTTATGTCAGTGATAGGTACTAAATTCCATTTATTTCTTAAAGTAGGGGTGAGTGGATGCACACCGGTTCTGAATCCATCGGTTATCCATTTTAATTTTTCCTTCATGCCAAATAGCATAGCAACAACATGTTCTGCCCTTTCTGCAATCCTTTGATTGGTGTCTGTGGATTTACCCCAGGCGAGAACAACAGTCTCGCTTTCTTCGGCAGCTTTCTTTATGTAGTTATCGTTTTCCTCGTGGTTAAGCTCTTCGTCGGCATTCCAGCGGAAATTCAGCTTTGATGTCAATAGGGAATATAGGTTCACGATAGAAACACCACCGTATTCCTCAAGTCTTGCCACGTTATTGACAACAAGTGCCGTTGTGGTATCAGTAATGATATTATCTGCATGGCAGGGGTTAAGCATAATCACAGTCATCAGGGGCTTATCCTTGTTCCACACTCGTTTCCACAAGAATCTATGTGTTCTGTCCTCGTTAAATATTGATTCGCATTTAATAGTATCTTTTTCTGTTAGCATTTTTCTTCCTCCTTAAAAGTAACTTCTGTAAAATCATCTGCAGTGAGAACGATTTCTCCGTGTTTATATTCTGTTTTTACTTTCCTCATCGCTTCCTGCGGTGTAACTGCATTAACTCTAACTTTCTTAGACAATGTTTCTTGGATTATAATGGTGTATGTTTGTCTTTCAGCATCGTCATAGATTTCTGCGGGGAAGTCATCTCCTGACATTATCAATACGACTGCAAACTCTGTACTTACAAGGTATACAGCAGCATAGGTGTTATCCTCAAACTCCTCAATGTATTCTACTAAGTACTCGCTGTAATCAAATTTTTCCTTGATTTCATCATCGGTTGTACCTTTGGTTGCA
The DNA here is from genome assembly GCA_015068905.1 of Oscillospiraceae bacterium. Classification (GTDB taxonomy): domain Bacteria; phylum Bacillota; class Clostridia; order UBA1381; family UBA9506; genus UMGS755. The sequence continues at coordinate 20,900 of SVJQ01000007.1, forward strand.
AACAGTATGTATCCACCCATGTCATGGTCAATATCCCGGTCGCCTCCATACATTTCCGTAAGTATCTTTGCAAATTTAGTGATGGCTTCTCGTTCTCCTTCTTTAAGGCCGGGAATGTTATCGATTTCCTTGGTATTTCCAATTTTATATATCATCTTCATAACCTCCTTACAGTATTTCGAAGAACACATCTACACAGTTGCCGATTTCTTCAGAATTTATGTGTTCTATGTTTTTAAAGTATTCTGAGTAGAACCTCATAGCATCCTTATTAAGCGAGGTCAGGTTTCCTTCTTTATCCTGACCGATTACATAGAAGACCCCGCAAAGAATATCTTTACCAAGCCTTCTGTTGGGTTCAAGACCGATAAGCTTGCCTTCTTCGTTGCAGAGAATGCAGGTATCTTCATTTAGATTTATTATCTCAATGAGACCTTGATAGTCAGCACCGATAGAGATAGCTTTCTGCAAAGCATCTAAGTTATTTTCAAGCTCGCATGCCTCGGGTAGTTTTTTGGGCTCTACCATTAAAACCCTGATTGTTTTTTCTTTCATTTGAAAACCTCCAAAAATAAAAATATCGATAGTAGCGCTATGGCTACTATCGATTCAGGATAATAATATATATTTATTTTTTGAGTATTTACGTTAAAGAAAATTTTTCACGTTCAGGGTCAGCCAATATACGTTCTAAGGCATTTCTTTCCACATAGATTCTGCCTCCGATTAGCTTAATGTTAAGATATTTCTTGACGAAGCAACGTATCTTCTTTTTACTTATAGGAAGATATTCCTTTTGAATTTCATCAATATTTAAGTATTTTCTGTTAAATGTTTCTATGCCATTCTACCTCCTTTATGCTTACTCTTTTTTGTTTGTTCCTTGCTTTCCTCACAATCATACACCTTACCGTCAAACAGTCTGAATGTTATTACCGTTTTTCCCATTGCTTTAAGATTTTCTATCTTGGATAATGCTCTTCCTAATGATACTGATTCACTTTGGGTAAGAACATCGGTAGAAAAATATTTCTTAAAGACCTTAGGGTTTTTATTGGGAACCGTTTTATTCACTACGTCAAGGATAGTTTGCTCAAACTGTCTTAAATCTACATCGGCGTAGTCGGAGTTAGCAAGTTTACATTTACGCCTTTTTTGTGACATGTATTATCACTCCTATTTATTTGTTTATTTTAGGGTAGCAAAATTATATCTACGTACCCTACTAATTATTTGTTAGTATTTTTTAGCCCGCTTGGGAACTTTTGCGCAAAAAAGACGCAGTAATTACGCAGCAAATACGCAAAGAAAACGCGTGTTTTCCCTGTAGTTATGCGGGTTTTACGCAAAACACGCAAAATTTTTAGGATGTATATTTATCTATATGGATTATTATGTTGAAATATATAAAGTAAAGGAAACAAGCGTCCCTCTGCGGACGCTTGTTTCCTTTCGCTTATTTTATTGTTTATTTGTGGCTGGTAAGTTTTTTAGAAAAATATTTTTAACGCGGGAGAATGGACCTGCTATATTCTGCTAGCTTTGTTTCATTGTGATAGATTGATCATATGTCGTAGCTTTTTGTAAGGTAAAAGAAAAGGGGGTGAGAATCCAGCCCTTATAATGATGCGGGAGAATCATCCTCTTGTGCCCCGTAAAATTTTAGAAAAACAGTATGCTGATTTTTTTGTCATAGAATTACGGACGTGAAAAAAAGGGTACTATTTATACTTTTATCTCTTAAAAAGGTTGACATATAAATCATAATGTGGTACAATTTAGTAAAAACAGTTAACTAATTATGGTAAGTTTGTAAAAATGAGCAAAATATAAAGAATGACAGAAAGGTAGGGACATTGTGGAACGAGCGACAAATGCTGTGGTAATGAGAAAAAGAAATCAGAATTATCTTCTGCGGCTCATACGCAGTGGTGAATGTTCTCGTGCCAGTTTAGCAGAGCAGACAGGTCTTACAAAAGCTTCCGTCAGTAAGCTGGTCAGCCGACTGATTGAAAAAGACCTGATTTATGAAACCGAGTCAGACTATGTTGGCGTTGGCAGAAAGCCGATTCTATTGAAAATTAAAGGTGATGTTAAAAAGGTTTTAGCAATCAGTATAGACAGACAGCGTTGCAGCGTTGGCATCATCAATTTATCAGGAGCAGTTTTAATTGAAGAAACCTTTAGTCTTAAAGGCATTCAATCAATGGACGAACTTATGGACCGAGCTATTTCGCTTTTAAAGCAACAAATGAAGGCGATTTCTTTGTCAGATTACTCTCAACTGCTTGGGATTGGTGTAATTGTATCGGGACCGGTTGATAGTCAAAATAACCGAATGATCGCTACAGATTGGTCTTTTTCTAAGTGTGAGTATGATTTTAACATCTATCTGCAGGAGTTTAACCTGCCGGTTTATGTCGAAAATGACTCTAATGCATATGCAATTTATGACCAATGCTTTGGCTCTTGCAGAAATATTGATAACTTTATCAGCGTCTTATGGGTGCATGGTATTGGAGCCGGTGTTGTTGTTGACGGAAAACTTTACCACGGGTTGAATGGTTATTGTAATGAACTTGGCCATATTTCCATTGATTATAATGGCAAGCAATGTCTGTGTGGCAATCGTGGCTGCCTTGTTGCTTATGCAGGGCGCGAAAGTATATTGGCGGGAACACCGTATCAGGGCTGGGCAGAAGTAATAGATGCCGGTGATGAAGAACTGATTGATAAAGAAGCGGAGTATCTTGCAACAGCTTTGGCTTCGGCGCTGAACCTATTGGGTCTTGAAAAAGTAGTTCTGCATGGAGAAATTTGTTATAAGGGCGAAATCATTGCCAATAAATTATCAGAAAAAATTGCAGAGCGCATTTTGACAAAAGAAAAAATTGATGTTTTAGTAGGCGAAGAAAGAAGTGATATTCTAGTAGCCGGCTCTTTGTGTGTATCTGATTTCTTTTATAGAGAAATTGATATAGAAAGATAAACAATATTTGTTGTAGCATAAAAAATTTAAAAAATAGGGTTCGTCACACGCTTATTTTTTATGCAATTAGTCAACTTAATTAACTAATTAGGGTTTAATCTCAAGTATATAGTCAGGTGTAAGGAGAAATTTGTATGTGTATTGTACCGCAACCGCAGAGAGTGGAATATTTTGATGAGGAAATCATTTTTGAAAATGAATACCGTTTTGGGTTGCCAACTGCTGAATATCAGCCGGTTATCAAGTATTTGACAAACTTTGTTAAGGAATCTTCTGAATCCTCCAATGTAATTAGTTTTGAGATAAATGAAGATTTTGCAGAAGAGGAATATTTACTGAAAGTTGATAAAAATATCGTAATCACCTCCAGTGGTGCTGTTGGAGCGTTTCGTGCGACGTCAACATTAAAACAGCTTGTTTTTTTGAAAAAGGTACAAAAGCAAACCATTCACGATTTTCCGGATATTCCTAACAGAGGTTTTATGCTTGATATCAGCAGGGGCAAAGTGCCGACCTTGCAAACGTTGTTTGAATATGTGGAACTGCTGAGCGATTTAAAGTATAATCAATTTCAACTTTATATTGACAATATTGTTATAGAATACAAACACTATCCTGAGTACTGTGAAGATGTTTTGACAATTGAAGAATTGCGCCAGCTGGATACCTATTGTAAGGAACGTTTTATTGATCTTGTTCCGAACCAGAATGGCTTGGGACACATGGAAAATTGGTTAAAGCTTCCTGAATTTAAGCATCTGGGCATTGTACCGGAAAACGGGCCGGTTAACACACTGAATCCTTTTAAAGAGGAAAGTTTTGAGTTTGTAAAAAATCTTTATGACGATATATTGCTTGGTTTTACCTCACCATATATCCATATCAATATGGATGAACCTTTTGGGTTGGGCAAGGGTGAAACAGCAGAGCTATGCGAGCAAATTGGGCTGGAAAATGCATATGTGCAATATTTAAATCGAGTGATTGAGTATATTCAGTCGAAGCATCATAAGGTGCCGATGTTCTGGGATGACATTGCCCTCAGAAGTGAAGAGGCGCTCTCAAAAATTTCACCTGACAGCATCGCTATCGAGTGGGGATATGAAGCGGAGTGGCCCTTTTATGAGCACTGTGCCATTTTAAAAAAGGCAAACAGACGGTTTTATACCTGTCCATCCACCGGAACCTTTGCCAGCATTACCGGGCGGTTTGATGTTATGCTTGATAATGTAGAGGCAGCGGCAAGAAGCTGTATTACTTTTGGCGGTGAAGGATTTTTGATTACTGAGTGGGGAGATGGCGGACACCAACAGTTTTTCACAATGTCAGTTGTTCCTCTTGCTTTTGCAGCCTCCTGTGCGTGGCACTATAATGCCAATAATGATTGCAAGGTCAGAAAACAGTTAGCATTCAGCAAGCATACAAAGATTGTTCAATATTGTGAAGATTATGCTGATAATTTTGTGTTTGGAGCAAAAGGCCTGGGAAAAATATTGCACAGAGCATCGAACTATTATCTTGTAGAAAATAAAAACATTTGGTGTGGAACGAATTTAAACGGAAATGTCGGTCGATTGTCACGGGGTGAAGAACCATTTATGGATGTTGATACAGCCGAAATGGTTTTTGCATACATGGAAGCGGTTCGCAAACAACTTGCAAGGCTTGACAGCAGCAACAGATATGTGCAGGAAGCAATTTGCAATGTGGATATGGTGGTTGTTTTTTCAAAATGCGTTGTAGATGCACACAGAGCCTATGAGACGAATGAACGAAAAGCACTGCTGCAGGATTTATCAGATATAAAAGAAAGATTCTTAAAGCTTTGGAGAGACAAGAACAAAGACAGAGGTTTAGAGTTATCAATAAAGACATTTGATAATTTAATTCTGCGGTACAGTCATAAATAGATGAGTGGGAGAAATTTATGAATCCGTATGGACATTTTTCTGAAGACGGAAATGAATTTATTGTTACACGGTATGATACACCACTTCCCTGGACGAATTTTTTGTCCAATGGAAATTACTGCGCAATAGTTTCATAAACGGGTGGTGGCTTTAGTTTTTATAAAAGCCATCATGCTAACATGATTTTAAGGCGTGAACAAAGAAATTTAATAACCAATAGATCGGGTCGCTATGTATATATTCGGGATAATGAAACACAAGATGTATTTTCTGTCAATGTTATGTGATGTTTTAATAGAAGATTTTATAACTCGCTACTATGGTTTGGCGGCACCTTTTATCAGAGAATATTATAACGAACTGGTTCGTGCAGCGACAGAAAACAACTATTCCGTATTTTGCATTATTGAAATCGTTCATCCGGGGATACGCGAGTGAACATTTTTGGAAATAATTTTGACTGGATTAGCCTTACCGGTATTTCTGTGGCTTTTCCTATGGATGCTTGTGATGTATACCTTTCTATGAAATTTACCGGTGAGATGTATGGCGGGAAAAAAGAAGATGCAGAAGCCATTTATGTTGACAGAATCATTATCGTGCGGAAATAAAAAATATTCAGTAAATATAAAGCAAACAGAAAAGGAGAGGTAATTATGAAAAAGGCAGTTACAAGCTTGCTTGTTTGTATTCTTGCATTGTTTATGAGCTTGCAGGTAATGGCACAACCAACCTTGCATTATCAAGGTGGAGACACAGATTTTCTCTTATCAGGAAGCACAGGCACAGAAAGAGGCGGGCAGATTGTTACGATTAAGGTCACAGATACGGCCACGGTTCCGAATGTGTTGTTTATGAGACAAATTCAAACTGATGCAAGCGGTAGCTATCAGTTTAATTTTAGTTGGGACAATGGTTTTGGAGATGGTGTAGTGACTGTTTCTGAAAACAATGTTTTGAAGACACCTGTTACAATATACAAATCGACAGAAGCAGAAGTCACAGCTGCCTTAAATTTATTAAATGGCGCAACAAGTATTACAGAAATTATTGCGGATGCTACTGCAGACCCGGCAGATGCTGACGCTTTATCAGCAATGAAAACTTTGCAGATTAATCCGGTAGAGTTTAAGGAGAAAAATCAGAAATCTGGTTTGCTTTCAGCTTTTTTAGATGGTCATCAGTATACAACCATTAACGATTTTATGGCAGACTATATGGTAGCTATGCTTCTGGCAAATTGCGAAGCGGCAACTTCATCAGATGAACTTTTAGAAATCATGAAAGAGGCAGAAAGAGCCAAGCATACCTGGTATGAAGCAAAGCACCAGCCCTATGTTGACTACACCAAGCTCAAGGCCGGTGACACCTTCCGTGCCTATACTGATGTAGAGAAAACGACTGTACTTGCTTCTGTTTTTGGCAAGTGTTTTACCAGCTTTGGAGCATTTTACGATGCTATATACAGCAGTGTGGTTATCCGGGAATATAACAAGTATTACAATTACAGTGAGCGTTACAATGTAGTAGCCAATTATAATGACTTTTTAAATTTACCCTTAGATACATATGATGACTTAACCAAATATGAAGATTTTAAGGAAGAAGTTTTTTCGGTAGCTTACAGTGACATTGATACCTTAAAATCAACATGTGATAGTGTATATACAAGCTATGCAAATGGTCTTCGTGATGATGAAGACGATGATGATGACGACGACAGAGGTGGCCACTCTACAAATATTACAGTTAATTTTGGTGGCGGCGGTGGATCAGGCTCAAGCAGTAAAGATGAGCCGAAGGAAGATATGCCTGTAAAGCCGGCGGTTACCTTTACAGACTTACAAAATTATCAGTGGGCAGAAGAGGCGATTTTAGCTTTGGCTTCAAAGGGTGTTATTGCGGGGAAATCAGCAAATGCATTTGCCCCCGGCGATTCTATTACCCGTGCGGAATTCGTGAAGATTTTAGTTGGAGCTCTTGCCATTCCTGAATCATCAGGTGAGCAATACAGTGATGTGCCGGCATCTCACTGGGCAGCACCCTATGTGTATGCGGCAGTGGAGGCAGGAATTGTTAATGGTATCAGCCCGTCAGAGTTCTGTCCGGATAAGACTATAACAAGACAAGAGATGGCGGCGATGTGTATGCGAGCCCTAGCATATAAACAGGTAACTTTAGACAGCAAGAAACCGATACAATTTAAAGATCAAGCTGAGATTGCAGGCTTTGCACAAGAGGCCGTAGAAAAGCTCAGCAGCGCCGGTATCATTAATGGCCGAGGTGACGGAGCTTTTGCTCCGTTGGCTAATATGACACGAGCAGAGGGCGCTAAAATTGTTTATTCATTATTAGGGAGGGTATAAGATGAAGCAAAAGAGACTAATCAGTTTGCTTTTAACTGTTTGCATTATTTTTGCAGGGCTATTGCCTACAGTTTTTGCTGAGTCAGAAGAGGTTTTGTATGTTGATGATGCTATTCAGGAAAAGGTTCATCAGTTACAGCAACTTGGTATCTTTGATTTGTATACAGACCGTTTGTTTTTTGAAGAAGAAACGGCAGTAAAAAGACACGAGGCCGCCAAAGCATTGGTTGATTATTTTGGTTATAGCGATGGTGTCTATGCGGATATCACAGGTGTGTTTTATGATGTACCTGACTATTATGCACACAAGGCTTCCGTTGCGGCTGCTGTTGGAAGCGGCTTAATGAATGGGTGCGGGAATGGCCTGTTTGCCCCTGAGGATGATATAGTTGCCGGCCATTTTCTAAAAGCTTTGATCTCAGCACTTGGAAATGAATGGAAAGCAAATGCCTTAGGTGGTTACCCTGATGGTTATCGCAAAATTGCTGAAGAATTGGGTTTACTCAAAGGTATTGGGCTTGACCTTAATGGGAGTTTAACAAGAAGTCAGTTAGTTTCTATCTTATATACTGCCCTTGATTCACCTGTCAGCGTTGCAAACAGCGTGAGCCAGGATTCAATAGGCTTTGAGATCAATAAGGAGGTAACAGTGCTATCACATTTTCATGATTTGCGCAGAGAGAAAGACTTTGTATATTCTGATGATATTATTTCATTAAAATCAAGTTTTTCAGCAAACGAACGTTCCGTTTTGATTGGTCAGCATCAGGTCTTTGTTGGTGATAACAAAGAGGCATTTAGTTATTTAGGTCGTCAGGTTGAGTATTTCTATCGTTATGATGAAATTTCGGAGCGGCGCACTCTGGTTATGCTTCGTGCTATTGATGAAGATGAAGAATATGCAGTTAAGTTTTTGTCTACCGAAGTTTTAAAGGCGACAACGAGCAGTGTTACGGTAGAAAACGACATGCAGAGAGAAAGAACCTATCAAATTGGTAGTGGAGCAAAATTCTACTATAACGGTCGTCAGATAACATCTAATTTGCAAACTGAACTTGATGGCGTTAATGGTTCTCTTACCTTGATTGATTCTGACCAAAATGGTACATATGATGCGGTTGTTATTTTGGACTACGTGTATGATGAAGTTGTTACAAATGACGAAAGAACTAATAAAATCTATTGTCGGACGAAGAACTTCAGTTTAACAGATACAGATACTACAAAACTTATACGCACAGATGGAACAAGCATCCCTGCGGCAGAAATTATCAGTGGTATGATATTGGGAATTGCAGAAAGTAAGGACGGTAAATTGGTTACAGCTATGGTTATGGACCGTCAGCTTGCAATCTCAATTTCAAGAAAAGATAATACCGGCGTATATGATACAGATGGCAATGAATATTTAATTTCTTCCGGTTTAGCAGCAACGCAAAAATCTCTGTTAGAGCCGGGGCAAAGCGTTACAATTACTTTAAATGAACAAAACGAAATTGTTTGGGTAACCAAAAAAGCCAGTGCTAATCTTGCTTATTTAATTAAAACTGAAACAGGGAGAGACTCCAGCCTATCTGAACCTAAGGTGAAGATTACATTATTACACACATCTGGTGATGTTAAGGAATATATTTGTGAAGACAGTTTACGGATTGATGGTTATAAAGTTGAGACAGAAAATATTGCATCAAACCTTTCAGCCACTAAGACTCAGCTTTCCCTTCTGTCAGATGGCGCAACCTCTCAGGTTGTGCAGTATAAATTAGATGGTAATGGTAATCTTGTTGAGTTGGGGACGGCTGATCCCGATACCGGTACCTTGACACAAAAGTTTAATGCAACAGCCGGCGGTGTGGCCCTTTGGGAATATTCTGGCGGTGCGGGTTCGTTAGCACATAAGCATGCCCTTACCAATGCAGTTCCAATTTTCCGTGTGCCCAAGAGCAACCAGGAAACTATGGGTGAGGAATTTTATGGCGTTGTCTACTTTAAGAAGGATGGTGGTCCTGAACGTGCTGACAGCGTTGAAATGGAAGGCTATGTGAATGATGCAGAAACCATTTTAAGCGACGTTTTCGTTATGTATCAGACTGAGGCTGCGACTATACCGAGAGATGCTAGGATGTTTATGGTTGAAGGTGTGAAGAAGGTAGCAGAGCCAGATGGCGGTATTGTCAGCATGCTTTGTGGTTGGTATCAAGATGGATATAAGGAATTTAAGACTGATGTTTCCTCTATGCCTAGTCTTACGGCGGGTGACATTGTTATCTTCAGACAGGACAACGCGCAGGTTGTTCGTGAAATTAAACAGATTTATGACAGAGAGACCGACAGCGTTTTACCCGGCTATGCCATAGAGGGCGATGCAAGAGGCAGAGAAATTCATAATCTGACGGTCTATAATGCACCGGCAGGCTCCTTGTTCTATGAAGCCTATCCAAATACCGGAATAAATGGAACTGTGAATCTGGCACCTGACGGCAAGAGATTGCTCAGTACGATGGCGTTAACAGGTAAAAGCGGTGTATTTACCTTTGATAAAGAAACAAAAACAATAACCCAAGGTTGGCCTGCAGCACTTCTTGATTACAAGCATAGCGGCACTGATGCGGCTAGGGTTATTGCCAGATTCAGTTATGACTATATGATGGAAGTATTCATTTATCAATAAAAAATTTAAGGAGGCAAATTATGTTTAAAAAGTTAGTATCATTATTTTTTGTTATGGTTATGGTGTTATCCCTGGGGGCGTGTTCAGGGGATAAGGCAGGTTCAAAAACGGTAAACAACGATGGTATGTTGAGTGATGAACTGATTGAACTGAAGGCGTTTTACAATCAAAACCCTGATAGTGAAGATGGTCAGTATGAAACATTTAAAGAAGCAGCAAAACTTACCAACATTAACGTTACCTGTACCGTTCCGAAATCTAATACAGACTTCAATCAGGCCTTTAATCTGATGATTGCTTCCGGAGATATCCCAGATTTGGTACAAACCTATGATCCGACCGGCTTTGCACGACTTGGCAACGAAGGTGCTTTTGTGCCATTGGACGAATATATTGACGAATACATGCCTAATGTTAAAAAACTGCTTGAAGAAAGACCGGATGTAAAAGCCAATATTACAGCTTTTGATGGTCATATTTACTATCTTCCTATGATTCCCGCAGGTGTTGCAAGCACCGGCTGGATTATTCGCCAGGATTGGCTGGATAAGTTGAATCTTAAAGCGCCTACAAATGCAGAGGAAATGTATCAGGTTTTAACAGCCTTCCGTAATCAGGATCCTAATGGTAACGGCCTAAAGGACGAGGTTCCTTTGTTTGGTACAAGAGGCTTAGATGAAGCGATGACTCTGTGGGGTGCTCGCCCCGGTTTCTATGTCAAGGACGGCAAAATTGGTTATGGTCCTTATGAGAAACAGTACCGCACAGCGATGGAAAATCTGGTTAAATGGTATCAGGAAGGTTTAATTGATCAGGAAATTTTGACTCGTACCGGTGATTTTAAAACTAAACTGGTTGGCGATAATGTAGGCGGCATGTGTAATGAATGGTTTGGTAGCACTTGCTTACTGAATGATTCGCTGGCAGATAAAGTGCCCGGCTTAAATCTGCAGCCAATTGCACCACCCAGCGGTATTGAACTTAACAGACGTGCCATTAACTATCCTTATGGTTGGGGTGTTAGCGCTTTTTCAAAGCATATTGAAGAAGCTGTGCGTTATCTTGATTTTTGGTATAGTGAACGCGGTAGCCTGCTGATGAACTTTGGTATTGAAGGTAAAAACTATGATATGATCGATGGCAAACCGGTGTTTAAACCTGAAATGCTTGCTGACGGCAAAATATCAGCAAATCTTCATAAAGAAGGTGCTCAGCTTGAGATGGGCTTCTTGCAGGATTTTGAATATGAAAGACAATGGATTAACGAAACTGGTTATAATGGTATGAAAATGTATGAGGATGGCGGTTATATCGTAGAACAGTTCCCTGTTACTATTACTGCCTGGATGACAGATGACGAAGCTAAGGAATATTCTAAGTTACATACTGATGTTACTACTTATGCTGATGAAATGTTCTTTAAATGGATGATGGGTAGTGAAGATATTGAAAAAACTTGGGATACGTATATGAATAGTCTGAAAAAGTTTGGTGCAGATAGACTGATTGAATTACAGCAAGAGGTCTATAGCAGGGTGGTGAAATAATGATTTTTTCAAAGATCAAGTGCAGGCTGACATGCATAAGTTTGGTCTTATGCTTGCTTGCAACGCTTATGCCGGTGTCTGCCTTTGCAGAAACATCAGACATTGGGCGCCCGGTATTTATTTATACAAATTTTGACCATGAAGAAAATGAGTTAAATGAGGCTCCCTGGGGTTGGGGACTTTCCGGCAATGCTAAATCTAATACCCATGTTGTCGAATGCGCCAATAATGACGGCAGTGCTAATAAGGCTGTAAAATTGACAGGTCATGCCAATTCAGGAAGTTTTATGGGTTATTCGGCGTTTCATTTGCCGGCGACGGAGGATTTTGTAACATCGTTCCGTTTTCGCACAACTGATACCACCGGAAAGCTGGGTGTGGTTGTCGTTCATGGTGAGGTAAACCAGAACAGTGCAGAGTATTGCATGAATGGTACCCTTTATCATTTTTTAAACATTACAGACTCAATCACGGTTACGGCACAGGGCAGCCCTGTGGTGTATACCGGTATTGAGAAAAATCAATGGTATGATGTTGCTTGTCATTTTCATGTATCCACAAATACCTTAGATGTATATGTGAATGGGAAAAAGGTTGGCAGAAACATTACAATGGGGCAGGATGTTAATTATTTTAACGGTATGCGCTTTGCCCACAGCACAGAAGAAGGTGCTGACTGGTTTATTGATGATTATCGGGCGTATATTTCCGATGAGGTGCTGGCTGATGCAGTTTTTGCACAGCATTGGAACAAATACGAGTCCAGTGAGTTAAATCCGCCTGCTCGTTGGGAGCGAGGTAGAGAATATGAGTATAACAGACTTTTGTACTATATGCTCTATGATGAATTTGTTATGATGATAGGCGGACAGCGCTTCTATAAAGATAATCAGTTTTATCAGCTTCCGTCACCTGTAACACAGGATGAAAACGGACGTATTATTGTGCCGCTTCGTGCTTTTGCAGAAAGCTTTGGCGCTACGGTAACCTGGGAAGCAGGAGAAACCACTGTCAGCTGGAATGGAAAAAATCTTCGTTTTGTTGATGGTGATCAAAGCTATTATGTAAATGGGAAACCGGCACGTCTTTATCTGCCGATAACAGTGAAAAACGGAATTTCCTATATTCAGTTGGATGTTTTGACAGCCTTTTTTGGCGTAGAGTATGAATTACAGGATACGTTAATTTCTTTTACGGGAGAGGTTGTTTGTCCGTATCTTTACAGCCCCAAAAATACAGGCAGTAATGCCCATGGTCCTCTGCCCGGTATGCAGAAGCTGATGGAGGAGCATATTACCCGTGTTTTATCATTTGGTCGTCCTAAGGCTGCAGATTTAAAAGACGCATTCTATGAAAATAATCCCGACTTAAGTCACCCTCGTCTGATGATTAGTGATTGGAGTTATTTTACAGAGGGTATGGAAAAAGAAGCACAATTTGCAGCCGGCGTTCAGGCAATTTTGCGCTCTGCAGATAATTTACTCGATGATGCTCCTGTTTATTATGATGTACAGGATAACGATGGCTTGCGTGGCACTTTCCCGCAGAAAATTTATGACAGAGCCCGTACCTTTGCGTTTGCTTATAACATCACGAAAGATGTTAAGTATAAGGAACGCCTGTGGCAAGAGGTTGAGGCAATTAAGGAATTCCCAGATCTTAATCCGAACCATCCTTTGGATATTGGTAACAGCGCTCACGGTCTTGCGTTTATGTATGACTGGATTGACGACTGGACTGAAACTGAGCGTCAGACCATTGAGGAGATTATTGTTAAGCACGTATTTCCCGTGTGTGATGTCATTTACAGTTCTACCACCCCGTTGGGCGGTCAGACAGCAAGCGGTAATCAAATTCGTTCAACTATGACCGCAGGGGGCTCAAATCAGCATATTATTATTCAAGCAGGGTTCTTAGCTTGTGCAATTGCTTTGTTTGAAAAATATCCTGATTATTGTGCAGACCTCGCAGAGGCAATTTACTGCTGTAATGAATTAAGTTTTATGGACTTTGCACCGGATGGTGCTTGGGCAGAAGGTGTCAGCTATTGGAAATATACCTGCGAAACGTTGCCAATTTTAATCAATCACTTCCAACAGGGATTTGGTAGTGACTTGGGCTTCCTTTCAGCACCTGGCTTGAATAAAACAGCCTATTTCCCAATTTCTATGAAATCTTCTGGTGGAACTTATGAATTAGGTGATGACTTGGCAGGTAGCGTTTTCCACGCATCACAAATGTTTTTTGCTAAGTTCTTTGAGGATTATGCACTGGCAAAATACTATAAAGAAAATCAGCCTGCACCAGGCCTCGTTCCTTTGGTGAACTGGGTTTGGGACGAAGAAATTGAGGCTGCCGGGGCAGAGAGTGTGCAGCTTACTAAAGATAACATTTTCCGTGGCTTTGAAACCGTTACCATGAGAACGGGTATGGGCAGTGCTGATACGACGGTTATTTTCCACGGCAGTGCCAATAACGACAGCCACGGTCATATTGATGCCGGCAGCTTCCAGTTCCATATGCTTGGTGAGCAGTGGGCAGAAGATATTGAAGGTGAAAACTACAACCTTGGCTCTTATGGTAAATATCAGAGCGACAACATCTGGCGTCCTGATACCTCCACGATGGGATTCTACCGTGGTAATGCCGAGGGTCACAATGTTGTTCTGGCAAATTACGGCGAGGTAAAAAGCGGCGTTCTTTCAACAGCGCGTGGTGATATTGAACGGTATTCATTTACCGATACCGGTGCCTATACCATTATGAAGCTTACGGGCACTAATCCAAATGTTTCTTGTGCCGTTCGTGGTGTTATGTTAAATCGTATTACAGGCGATTTAATTATACAGGATGAATATTCAGCCAAAAATTCCACAGATTTTTGGTGGTGGATTCATACAACGGCAGATATTGACATCAGTGAAGATGGTAAGAGTGCTATTTTAACCAAGAACAATAAACGTATTTGGGCAGAAATAATCTCTCCCGGTAATGAAACCTTCTGTGAAATTAAACCTGAGCCGCTTTCAAAGCAGTTTCAGGAATATTCTGCGGTTACAACCCCGCCTCTTGAAACACCCATGGGGTATATGAAAGACGGTTCCGGCAATATCAATCCTGAGGAAACAGGAATGACAAAGCTGGCAGTTCGAAGCCGTGACACGGATAAGTTTACATTATCTGTTGTATTTAAGCCAATGGGTACAGAGGATGTGCCTGCTAACATACCGGAATATAAGAGTATGGCACAGTGGAAGCTGGATGACGATGCTGAGTTTGCTCAGCTTGAGGGTGTAACCATCAATGGCGCGCCTATGGAGCTCTCTGAAGGTATTTATTCTTACAACATTGATGTAAAAACAGAGCTTGAGTCAATTCCGGTTCTTGCAGCATCTGCACCTGAAGGATACGATGTAAGCATTATGAATGCAGAAAGCATTCCCGGCGTTACGACTGTTGTGATGACGAATGAAGAGGATGAAATTGCGGCTATGTATTATTTCACAGTAACACCGCTTAATAACACTTCAACATTTGTCAGTGATAAGCAGTTGCCGGTTACTAAATTCTGGGCAAGCTCTGAGCCTGAAGCGGCAAACCCAGTTAAAAATCTGTTTGATGGCGACCTTTCTACCAAATTTGCAACGAATGAAAATGGCGGAACTGTTACCATTGATTTTGGTGAAACAGTAACCTTCCACGAAATACAGATGGCATTCCAGCAAGGTGCAGTTCGTCAGGAATACTTCAAAATTGAGTATTCAACAGATGGTGTAAATTGGACAGAGGCCTATAATGGCGGTAGCAGTGGTAAATCAACTGAACGTGAAAAGTTTGCAATGAATGATGTGGAAGGCCGTTATATTCGCCTTACATTCTACGGAAACAGTAACAATGGTGCCTGGGTCAGTGTCACCGAGTTCTGCGCCTTAACAAATTAGGAGGGATGAGCAGATGAAACATATATTTTTAAAATCCATAACTTTGATTTTGGTAATGAGCGTGCTGCTTTCCTGCGTAGGAATGGTAACCTTTGCAGAAGGGGAACCCTATAAGCTGATTGGTATCGAAAATGGGGATAAGATTTTTCTGAACGAAAATATGGGTAAAACCGTTAATGTTGTCGATGCAGTCTCCGCCGATACGTTGAGTATCCACAGAAATACGGCATTTGGTGCATCGCCCGCAGCAAGCAATGTTCCCATTACACGACCCAATGCAGAAGCGGCAGGGGTTCACCACGTGGATTATTATATTGATAATATTCTTGTAGCAACAGATGGGGTAGCACCTTTTGTCCAGACGTTGCCGATTACCCGTGTGGGTGCCGGTACCTTGGTGGCTGAAATTTATGATTCTGAAACGAATCTTGTTCAGACCATAGAGAGAAGCTTTACCGGCGTATACAGTGTTGAGAAAGTTTCCTGGAGTGAAGACTTTGAAGGTGTTTTTTCTAAAATCGGAACAACTCGGTTTGATGAAATACCTCTCCCAACTTCCATTTCAACACACCTGGATGTGGCAGGTGCAGAGGGTTCAACAGCAGAACAGGCAATTATTACCCATCCTGTTAACGGAACAAAAGGATTAAAAATTCTTTTGGGTACACAATATCCTACCGGTTTCCATGTGGGTCTGATGCCTGCAACATTGGCAGAAGGAAAGTGGATTAACGATAAGGACTGGTCCTCAAACAGTAACCGTATTTTTATGGAGTTTGATTACAGCATTGACCCGTGGCTTGGCTTTACCATTAAGCTCAGAGAAGGCTTTTTGGAAAGTAATGATACATATAATACGGACTATGCCAATATCGTGTTGCCATCAGCACTGGTATCTAAAAACCCGGCAACAGCCATTATGACACGCATCGGTTTGGATATTTCTTGGGACAACTCAGCAGGTACAGTCAGCTATATTGTGTATTTAAATGGCCAGGAATGTTACCGTGATACAACTAAACGCGCCTGGAAAAATTCCTTTGACCCTTCTAAACTGATGGTTGAGCTTTGTCGTGCAGGGTCAGCGGCTGCCTGGTCTTGTTACTTAGATAATATCCGCATCACAGCACACGAATCTGTGCACCAAGGGCAACTGTATAACGACGCCCCAACAGTGAATGCATTTTTTGCTGATGATACTTCAGCAGGCGATGTGGGAGCGTTATCAAATTTAGCAGAATATTTCACCCTCTCTATGCCTGATGGGGCATCACCGGCACCGGATACTGTGAATGAAGAAAATGTTTGGATGACCCATGTTATTAATGGTCAGGAAAAAGAGGTTGCTTTAACCTTTGATGATGGAAAAATCATCTTAGGAGAGCAGCTGCATCGCGGTGCGACCTATATGCTACATGTAACCGATGGCGTTAAAACGGCAGCGGGAAAGCGTTGCATGGGCACGCAGACTGTTTCTATAACCGTTTCTTCCGGTGATATCTGTATAGATAGTACCGCAACCGGGTTCAGCCTGGGAGAACTTCCTGCAGTGGGTACAGAGGTTACATCATCGGCACCTATTGCATTTTCTGCAAAGATTACCGGCGATGACTTTGTTGGGAAAAGTGCGCAGGTGGTTTTAGGTGTTTATGATGGTAGCCGGTTGAAAAAACTGAGTATTTCTCCAGCAGGCACTATACCGGCAGATGGCATCTTGCCGTCGGTTTCGGTTTATGGCTTTACAGTTACTGAAAATACAAAAATTGAGGCATTTGTCATTGATTCAGAAGGAACAATGGTCTCAATCAGCGATTCAACTTTTGTATTGGAGTAGCTTTTAATATAAAATAAAATATAGGAGGCAAAACGAAATGAAAAGTAAAAAAGTAATTTCCCTGGTTTTGGCTTGTATCCTGCTGTTAGGGTTATTCCCGATTTTAGCATCAGCTGAAACGAGCGTGGTTACCGTATCGGAAATTGCAGAGGGAGATATTTTTGAACCCGGAAAAAATATTATTCTTTCTGCCCAGACTAATGCGGCTAACATTGCCCGGATTGACTTTTATGCCAACGGTGTTAAATTGCCGGGTTATATCACAGAGCCCGGCGAATATTACATCTGGCAGTCACCGGCAGGCGGTGCTTATCAGGTAGAAGCCAAAATTACTCACACAGCCGATGGCGGCGTAACAGAGCAAGTGGCTCCCGTATCCATTTTTGTAAAGCCCGAGGGTGCTGTCAGCAGTTTATATTCTGCGGCTGATTTAGAAAACTGGAACCGCTCTTATCTTGAAAGTGGCTATTATCCGAATGGTCAGTGGAATCAAAGCTCTGTGATGCCCGAGGCTGCTTTGGTTAGTGACTATGCTTCATTAGGCACAAAGAGCCTGCGCCTTGAGGCAAGAAAAGATGGTTGGTCAACAGATACTTTGCTTTCAGCCAACATCCCCGTTCGCTCTAAACAGGACTTTACCATGGGTGATTATGACACTGTAAATTATGTTGTTTATGCTACCGGTGTTATTCCGAATGGTGCAACCAAGCCCAATGTT
This sequence comes from Oscillospiraceae bacterium, assembly GCA_015068905.1. Classification (GTDB taxonomy): domain Bacteria; phylum Bacillota; class Clostridia; order UBA1381; family UBA9506; genus UMGS755. The sequence goes on from SVJQ01000007.1 coordinate 38,876, forward strand.
ACCCCAACAGAATATATAGATGCGTTTTTGAGAATGGAACTTGAAAATCAGGAAGGTCAGTCTGTTTACACCACTAAAACCTTGGAAAACGGCTGGAATGTTGTGAGCTTGACACTCAATTCTGCTCAGAAGGGCTACCATTATACATGTGTAAACCTGAATACATATAATGGTCAAAACTGGACAACTGATTTCAGAAATTCAGTTGCACTCTATGTTGGCGGTGTATATTTGTCCAACAGCAGTGACACGACTGCTTTTGCTGCAACACCGGTGCTTCCTTCAGGCTCTACAGATGTTTGTAGTGGCATGAAAAAATACCGTTTGCAGTTTAACCGACCTTTGGCAGGTTATGTAACAGATGATGTTGTTGCCGGTGCTATTTCCGTTTCTGATGGTACAAGCAACATTACAACCGGTATTACGGCTAAAAAAGGCGTTGATTTTATCGACTTAAACATTGCTGCAAGCACCTTGGGAACAGATAAAACATACACGGTAACGCTGGCAGCTGATAAATTTGCCGATTGTTATGGTAACCTGAATGCTGCGGGTACGTTTACTTTTGATACTGTTTGTGACACCTGCACAGAAGCAAAACCTTTTGCACGGCTTACTTATCCTAAGTCAAATAGTACGCTTACAACCGATAGTAATCTAAGCGCATCTGTTATTTTCTCTGGCAGTGTGACAAATGTGGCGTTTTATGAAGAGGCCGGTGCAACAGACACCTTGATTGCAGGTGCAGTCAGTGAGGGCTTTGCGACCGATTTAGGTACAGAATATGTGCTTGATCCGACTGTTGACTTAACGGCTGGTAACCATACTATTTATGCACAGGTAACAACTGGTGCAGTCAACTTTGTTTCAGAACCTGTTACCTTTACAGCTAGTGAAAAACCGCAGTTTAAACTGGTTGGTATAGAAAACGGTGACACCATTATGCTGAACGAAGCATATGGCAAAACAGTTAATGTTGTTAATACAACCTCAGCTGATGTGTTGACTATTTATCGCAAGACTACCACGACGAATGGTTCTCCTTCTGCTATTGCCAATACACCGATTACCAGACCTGATGCAGCGGCAACTAATGTAGACTACGTTGAATATTATATCAACGGCACATTGGTTGCAACAGATGATACTGCGCCTTACGTGCAGGAACTTCCCATTGAAAAAATTGGCAATAACCAGACGCTTGTTGCTAAGATTTATGATACCTTAGGCACTGTGACCGTTAAAACCGTTAGCTTTAACGGTGTTTACGGCAAAGCATCAAAAATCTGGAGTGAGGATTTTGAGGGAACCTTCAGCAAAATTGGTGAAACCGCTTATGATGCCATTCCGATTCCCACCTCAATCACCAAAAACACAACCGGTTTAACAAGTGCAGAGCAAACAGTTATGACACATCCGGTTAATAAGACCAAGGGCCTGAAATTAGTGCCCGGTGCCGGTTCAACGGTCGGCTTTGCTACTGGCTTAATGCCGGCAACTTGGTCTGGTTCAGTGTGGACAAATGGTGTTGATTGGACAACCAACACAAACCGCATATTCCTTGAATTTGATTATAGCGTAGACCCATGGTTAGGTGGAGGGTTTAATCTGAAGCTGAATGAAGGCTTTAAAGAATCCATCGATGCGCCAAGCACAGACTATGCTGTTATTGCATTGCCGACAAGCTTATTGTCTAAAAATCCTGCAACCGGTATTATGAACCGCGTGGGCGTTGACTTCACCTGGGATGCTGATCGTAATCTTAACTATGTTTTATACATCAATGGTCAGGAATGCTACCGTGATACAACTAAGTTGGCTTGGAGAGGGACAATTAACCCGGCAAAATTAATGGTTGAGCTTAGCAGAACTATGAGTTCAGCAAGCTGGTCTTGTTATTTAGACAACATCCGTGTTGCGGCCTATGACACAACTGCTGAAGCTTCTATTACCGGAGACCGTCAGTATCAGGCCCCCGTTCAGGAGGTTAAAGACAAATACACAGTTACTACTGTTACCGGTAATACAACTGCAGAAGATAAAGACATGACCGTTTATTATGCAATTTATAATGCTGATAAGTCATTAAAATCTGTCACCAAAGACACTTACACCTTAAAAGCAGGTAGCGTAGTCAGAAAAGAAAAGGTAATTGACTTAGCTATAGGTGAAACCGTCAGAGCCTTTACCTGGAAAGATGGATTACAGCCCATTTCTTACCTTGGTGAAGAATAAAATGAGTGGTACTGCAGGAATTTTATCGCTATAGTCACGTTTTGTCATAGACGATTTCTGCAAAAAAACTTATATCCCGTCGGCCTCATACCGTGTTTTTCATGGAATGATTCCGACGGGATAACCTGCAAATATTCTGCACTATATACTAAAACGGAGTGATATTTATGAAAATTGAAACAAAGAGTACATCACTCGAATCACAAAGCAATAAGGCGCTAATTATAAAGAAATATTTACCACTCTATGTGATGATGATTCCTTCTATTCTGTACTATGTCTTATTTGTTTATAAGCCAATGGGTGGACTCGCTATTGCCTTTCAGGATTATAGCCTGTTTAAAGGTATTATCGGCAGTGAGTGGGTAGGATTTATACACTTTAAAGAGTTTTTAACAACACCATACTTTTTTAGAACTATGAAAAATACCATTGTTTTGAATGTGTGGTTGCTGGTGTTTTCCTTTCCTGCACCAATTATTTTTGCATTACTTTTAAATGAGGTACGCAACTTAAGGGTTAAAAAAGTAGTTCAGACCTTGTCTTATATGCCTCACTTTATTTCTACAGTTGTTATTGCAGGTATTGTTATCAATCTGCTGTCACCTAGTTATGGTATTATTACAAAGTTTGTAGAAATGATCTGCGGAGAAAGAATTTATTTTCTTGTAAATCCTCACTATTTTCGTACGATTTATACCGTGATGAATATCTGGCAAACGGTCGGATACGGTGCAATTGTATATATTGCTGCTATTTCGGGTATTGACTCTGAGTTATACGAAGCAGCGGTTATTGATGGTGCCAACAAGTTCAAACAAATCTGGCACATTACATTGCCGAGTATTTTGCCTACCGTTGTTACTATGCTGATTTTGCGTGTAGGTGGTATGATGCGTGATTCAACAGATACGATTCTGCTTCTGTATAATCCGTCAACCTATGAAGTCAGCGATGTTCTGGGGACCTATGTGTATCGCCGTGGTTTGCTTGATGCAGACTATTCTTATTCTACAGCGGTCAGCATTTTCAACTCCTTTATAGGTCTTTTGTTGGTTGTGGGAACAAACTATGTCAGCAAAAAAGTAACGGAATACAGCTTGTGGTAATGCAGGCATTGATTAAGAAAGATAGTGGTGATGAATTTTGAAAATATCTAAGGGTGAAAAAGCATTTTATGCCGTCAATACAGCATTCCTTATTTTGTTGACCTTTATTATTATGTATCCCCTGATTTATGTTATTTCGGCCTCACTGAGTTCTTCAGAGGCGTTAAAAATGGGGGAAGTGGTGTTATTCCCAAAGGATTTTAGTCTGGCGGCTTATAAATATATTTTTGGTATGAATGAAATCTGGATTTCTTACCTCAATAGCATTTATTATACAGTTGTAGGTACAGCAGTATGTATGGTTGTAACAATTAGCTGCGCATACCCGCTTTCGAAAGACAAGTTACCGGGGAAACGGATATTTGGCTTTTTTCTGATGGTAACAATGTGGTTCTCCGCAGGAACTATTCCAATGTATTTAAATTTCCGCGATTTAGGTCTTTTGAATACAAGGTCGGCAATTATTTTAGGCTTTGCTTGTGAAACTTTTAATGTCATTTTAATGAGAAACTTTTTTATGTCAGTTCCTAAGAGCTTGGAAGAAGCAGCTGAAATTGATGGTGCCGGACAGTGGAGAATCTTAACGAAGATTTATCTTCCGCTTTCGATGCCGGCAATTGCTACCATTACGCTGTTTTATGCTGTGGCAAAATGGAATGGGTATTTTTGGAGCATGATTCTTCTAAATAATGATAAATTAATCCCTCTCCAGGTTTTGATTAAAAAGATGATTGTTGAGCTTAAAGTTCCCATGGAACAAGCAGACTTGGTGGATGCAAGTACACAAGAGGTGACAGAGGAAACGGTTGTATATGCAAGCATTATTGTTTCTTCGTTGCCGATGCTTATTCTTTATCCTTTCATACAACGCTTCTTTGTCAAAGGCGTTATGGTTGGTGCGGTAAAGGGTTAAGCATAAAAGGTGTTGCTAGATTTAGCTCCTCATGAGCCTCATCCCGTGCGGGAAACTCCTTAGTTTTATGACGAGATAGTATTTTATCAAAACCCGTTAAAATATCCTATGTAAGGCAAACCTGCCTTAAACAAATAAATGCACTGTCTGGCAAGGCAAAGCTTGCTAAGACAGTGCATTTATTAATTTTATCACGGACGTGATAATGAGTGGTGGAGACGAGGAGAATCGAACTCCTGTCCGAAAATGCCGCCGACCTGAGCTCTCCGAGCGCAGCTTATGATCTAGCTTCCCCCTTCGTCAGGCTCACAAGCAACCCTGACGCCTCGGTAGCTTCATTATGCATGGCCGACGCAAAGCTTAGCCGGCTCACGTTCACTGCTCATGATGCCCGGTTCCCGGTCGCAGTCCCCCGGGGCGGACAGCTGCCTTAATTAGGCAGCAGCTAATTCAGTGTTAGCGTTTAAATTTAAAAAATTGCGGATTTTATAGCGGCCCCGCACCGCTGCTCGCTCTCAAACCATTAGCATCCCCGTCGAAACCGTTGCGTCCCCATGAGAATGTAATTTTATTATACCTGCTGCCGCTTTCTTTGTCAAGTGGAAGTCTATGGTAGAGTGTAGCCAAAGTGGGGTAAAAATATGCTGTTTTTTAAAAGAAATTTCATATAATGATTGCTTTTACCAATAAAAAGGTCTATAATATAAGTAATTAAAATGGGATAGTATCGTAAATGAACAGATAAGGAAGATAAAAATGGCAAAAATAATAAGAGCAATAGAAGAATGGGGCAATTTTAAAATCAGCTTTATTGACAGCCGTGATATTGTCAACACAGCTCAGCAGATTCATCATACCTCGCCGGTTGTTACGGCAGCGCTGGGCAGAACCTTGACTGTGACGGCGCTCATGGGCGCATCGCTAAAATCTGCCACAGATAATATGACGGTTTATATAAAAGGTGACGGCCCTTTAGGTGGTATGGTCACCGCAGCAGACGGCGCCGGTATGGTCAAGGGCTATGCCTATGAGCCATTGGTTGACCTTCCTTTAAAGAACGGAAAGCTGGATGTAGGCGGTGCTATCGGTCGCGGTTCTTTGGCAATCTCAAAGGACCTAGGCTTAAAAGAACCTTACCTTGGCCAGGTGCCTTTGGTGACCGGCGAAATTGGTGAGGACTTTACCTATTATTTTGCTAAGTCTGAACAAATCCCCACGGCGATTGGGTTGGGCGTTTTGGTTGATACTGACCTGTCTGTCCGTCAGGCAGGTGGCTTTATGGTGCAGATGTTGCCCGGCGCTGAGGATGAGGCCATCTCGATTCTTGAAAAGAACCTGCAGACTTTGCCGCCGGTGACAACCATGCTGGAAGACGGCATGACCGGTGAAGAGATTATGGAAGCGGTTACAAAAGGCTTGGTGCTGCAGTATTTAGACCCGGCAGAGTATGAATACCGCTGTGATTGCAGTGAAGATAAAATCAACCGTGCCTTAATCAGTATGGGTGCAAATGAGCTACTTGATATGATTGAAAAAGACGGCGGTGCTGAAATTACCTGTCAGTTCTGTCCGAAGGTTTATCGCCTGAGTGCTGACGATTTGCGGGCACTTTATGAATCGGCAAAACAATAATCGGCTATAGCAATGATGCAGGAGGCAATATTATATGAAGATTATCATTGTAGGTGACGGAAAAGTGGGGTTAACCCTGACTGAGTTTTTATCTCAGGAGGGTCACGATATTATGGTCATTGACCGCGACCCAAAGGTCATTGAAAACGTTGTGAACAATTTTGATATTATGGGCATTAACGGCAATGGCGCTAACTATGATGTTCTGGTGGAAGCCGGTGCTGAGAAAGCTGATATTTTAGTTGCGGCAACCAGCTCAGACGAGCTTAACATTTTGAGCTGTCTTATGGCAAAGAAAATCGGAACGAAACATACCATTGCCAGAGTCCGCAATCCTGAATATGCCCAGCAGCTTCACTTTATCCGTGAAGAGTTGGGTCTTTCCATGGTGGTTAATCCTGAGTTTGAGGCGGCGCGAGATATTTCCCGTGTGCTGCGCTTTCCTTCAGCCATTGCCCTTGAATGCTTTTCCAAAGGCCGTGTGGAGCTGGCAGAAATTAAGTTGCCTGAAAACGGCTATTTAGCCGGCCACCGTCTGTCAGAGCTTTATAAGATTTGTAAAGAAAAAGTTTTGGTTTGTGCCGTTCAGCGAGGGGAAGAGGTGTTCATCCCTGACGGTAATTTTGTGCTGAGAGCCGGGGATAAAATTCACGTTACCGGTTCACACAGTGCTTTGGCGGCCTTTTTCAAATCCATTGGTATGTTTAAGGAAAAGTCAAAGAATGTACTTGTTGTCGGCGGTGGTAAAATTGCTTACTATCTGGCGCAGCACCTTGCTGAATCCCACGTGGATGTTAAAATTATTGAGCAGGACGAAGAGCGTTGCCTGCATCTATCTGAAATGTTGCCCCGTGCTACGGTTATTCTGGGCGATGGTACTGACCCTGCCACCCTGCAGGAAGAAGGCCTTGCCGATTGTGATGCCTGCATTGCGCTGACCGGCATTGATGAAGAGAATATTATTGTTTCTCTCTTTGCCCAATCCTTAGGCGTTGAGAAAATTGTTGCAAAAATTGACCGTTTGTCTTTGGTGGATATGGTGGAAGGTCTTGGTCTTGACAGTCTGTTTTCACCCAAACTGATTACGGCAAACCGCATTGTGCGCTATGTCCGTGCTATGCAGGACTCCGGCGATTCAGATATGAAAACTTTGTATAAGCTTGTTAACAGTCAGGTTGAAGCAGTGGAATTTGGCGTGCGTGTAGACAGCTTTTACACAAATGTTCCTTTTAAAGATTTGCAGACAAAGCCGGGCATGCTGTTTGCGGCTATCATTCGTCACGGTCGGGTCATTATTCCCGGTGGTAATGACCACTTAGAGGTGGGCGACAGCGTGATTGTTGTTACAAATTCAAGTGGATATATCAAGAACTTAGAAGATGTTTTTGAATAGATAGCGGAGGCTGTTTATGAATTATAAAATGGTTGCCTATTTATTGGGCAGAATTTTGCTGATTATGGCAGTGCTTATGTGCCTGCCCTTTCTGATTGCAAGCTTCATGCAGGAGGAGACATGGCTTGGTTTTTTAATTGCCATTGTGGCTCAGCTTGCCCTGGGGCTTGCCTGCAGCGCCCGAAAACCGAAGAATACGGATTTTTACGCCAAAGAGGGCTTTGTTATTGTAGCTTTGGTGTGGGTTTTAACCTCTCTCTTCGGTGCTCTGCCCTTTTATTTAAGCGGCGAAATTCCCTCGTATATAGATGCTTTTTTTGAAACTGTTTCCGGTTTTACCACTACCGGTGCCAGCATTTTAAATGATATTGAATCCCTATCCTACAGCACATTATTCTGGCGAAGCTTTACCCATTGGATTGGCGGTATGGGGGTTTTGGTTTTTGTATTGGCTGTGTTGCCCAAATCACACGCATCCCAGTCCATTCACTTAATGCGTGCGGAGGTCCCCGGCCCGCAGGTGGGAAAGCTTGTGTCAAGAATGCGCGGCACCGCCCGGATTTTATACGGCATTTATATTATGATGACCCTGCTTGAGGTTGTTTGCTTAAAGGCGGCAGGTCTGCCTTGGTTTGACAGCATTTTAAATGCTTTTTCAACTGCCGGCACCGGCGGCTTTTCTATTAAAAATGCCAGCATTGCCGCCTATAACAGTGCGGCGGTGGATTATATCATTACAATCTTTATGCTCCTGTTCGGCATTAACTTTACCCTGTTTTATCTGATTTTAACAGGGCACGCCCTGCAGGCAATCAAAAGTGAGGAACTTCGTTGGTACGGGTGCATTGTCGGTGGGGCGACCCTAATCATCACTTTAAATATTATGCCTCAGTATAACGGTTTTTGGGATGCGTTTCGGTATGCCTTTTTCCAGGTGGGGTCTATTATTACCACCACAGGCTTTATTACAGCGGATTTTGCCAAGTGGCCTGATTTATCACAAACCGTTTTAATGCTACTTTTATTTATGGGCGCTTGTGCAGGGTCTACCGGCGGTGGCTTTAAAATATCTCGTGTGATTATTTTGATTAAAAGCTCCTTCCGTGAACTCAGACAGCAGATTCGACCCCGTGCGGTAACAACCCTGACCTTAGAGGGTAGAGCCATTGAAGATAAAACTGTTTACGGCGTTTTATCATATCTTTCTATTTATATTGTAGTTTTTGTGGTTTCACATCTTTTGGTGTCTTTAGATCAGGTTACTTATCTGACAGGGTTTAGTGCTGTGGCAACCTGTCTCAACAATGTGGGACCGGGTCTGGATGCTGTAGGACCGGTAGAAAATTTTTCACATTTTTCAAACTTTTCAAAAATCATTCTGTCAGTAGATATGCTCGCAGGAAGATTGGAACTTTTGCCGATTTTAACACTGCTTTCGCCAATGACATGGCGCCGGCGGTGAGTGTATAGGAGGAACGGTTATGCCGCATATTACGTTAAAAATGTATCAGGGAAGAACAGAAGAACAAAAACAGGCTGTGACAAAGGCACTTTCTGAAGCGCTGAAGTCTACCTTAGGCTGTTCTGACGAACACGTGAGTGTCTCTATCTATGACTATGACCCTAAAGAGTGGGGCGAAAAGGTGTTTTATCCTGAAATAATGGGTAACGAAGAAAACCTTTATAAGAAACCGGAGTATAAGCCGGAATAAGGTAAAAAACTGCAGTGAAACGGGTTTGTTTTGCTGCAGTTTTTTGTCCTGAGAATGGTCTGAGGGAGGGAAGCGCGTGATTCATAAGCAAATTTTAGACAAGCTGAAAGTCATTACTGAGGAAGAGCAGAGATTGTTAAACGGTCAAGACAGTATTGACAGAACCCTTTATATGGAAACTGAAAAAAGTGTGATTAACGGTAGGAAATTGCTCTCTGAAGGGGAGTTGATAACGGTTCGTTCTCACACGCGATTTGTTCATTTTCCGCCTCACTCTCATGACTATATAGAAGTCATTTATATGTGTTCAGGGCAAACGATTCATATTATTGACGGGGAGAAAGTTATTTTAAAAGAGGGAGAACTCCTGTTTTTGTGTCAAAGTGCCGTTCAAGAAATTTTACCTGCAGGGGCAGAGGATGTGGCAGTTAATTTTGTCATCTTGCCGGAGTTTTTTGATAGCTCTCTGCAGATGATGGATAATTATGATGCACCGCTGTGCCGGTTTTTGATTGATTGCCTGAAGAACAAGGTCAGTGGCACAAGCTATCTTCACTTTCGGGTGGCAGATGTTCTTCCGGCTCAGAACCTGATTGAAAATCTGTTGTGGACCTTAATTGGTAACTCAAATGAAAGCAGAAGCATCAATCAATATACAATGGGGCTTTTGATTATGCAGATTACCCATTACACGGACAGGTTGTCATCTCAGCCGGAGGAAGATAAACTGATTGTCAGCGCACTAAGATATATTGAAGAGAATTACAGGCATGGCACTTTAAGTGAGCTTGCCTCACTATTGTGTTATGACGCCAGCGTTCTTTCTCGCCGGATAAAAGATGTAACAGGGCGGAATTATACGGAATTAGTTCAGGAAAAAAGACTTTCCAAGGCCAGCTTTTTACTGAAAAATACCAAGCTCACCATAGAAGATATTGCTATTATGGTGGGATATGAAAACCTAAGCTTTTTTCATAATCTTTTTAAAAAAGTATATGGTACTTCCCCGGGAAGATTCAGACGTAATGCTCATCGTGAATGAAAATAAGGACATTTTTCTTTGCAAAAAATGTCCTTATTTTTTACGAAATTGTGTGATACAATAGAGTCAATAAGATAGGAGGGCGAGTATGAGTTGTTACGAAAAAGCAAGAGAGAAGTATAAAAGCTATGGCGTAGACACAGAAAAAGCGATAGCAGTTTTAAAAACTGTTCCTATCTCGCTGCATTGCTGGCAGGGAGACGATGTGGTTGGCTTTGACGGAGCAGGTAGCTTGTCCGGCGGTATTCAGACCACCGGGAACTATCCCGGAAGAGCGAGAACACCGGAGGAACTGATGTCAGATATAGATAAGGCCATTTCTTTGTGTCCCGGCACATATAAGCTCAATCTACACGCCTGTTATGCCATTTTAAATGGTGAACAGGTGGACAGGGATGCCTATAGCCCCAGACATTTTGCGCCTTGGGTCGCATTTGCCAAGGAAAGAAACATGGGTATTGATTTTAACCCTACCTTCTTTTCTCACGAAATGGTAAAGGATAACCTGACACTGTCTTCCCCTGATGAAGAGGTGCGGCGGTTCTGGATTGAGCACGGCAAGCGTTGCATTGAAATTTCGCAGTACTTTGCTGAGGAAACAGGGATGCCCTGCGTGATGAATATCTGGATTCCCGATGGTTATAAAGACATGCCGGCAGACAGACTTGGCCCCAGACTGCGGTTTAAAGAGGCTTTAGACGAGATTTTAAGCATACCCTATGATAAAACCAAAGTGTTTGTGTGCTTAGAATCAAAGGTTTTCGGCATCGGTATGGAATCTTACACCGTAGGCTCCGGCGAGTTTTGCATGAACTATGTGGCACAAAATGGCATTACGCCACTTATGGATAACGGTCATTACCATCCTACCGAGGTTGTTTCTGACAAGGTTTCAGCAATGCTTGCATTTCATAAAAATCTGGCTCTGCACGTTACAAGAGGTGTTCGCTGGGACAGCGACCACGTTGTTTTGTTTGATGATGAGACCAAAGAAATTGCAAAAGAAATTGTACGGGCAAGTGCCCTTGATAGGGTATTTATCGCAACGGATTATTTTGATGCTTCCATAAACCGGATTTCAGCTTGGATAACCGGCCTAAGAAGCGTGCAAAAGGCGTTGCTCTATGCACTTTTAGAGCCTTATGAAAAAATGCAGAAACTGCAAAACGAGAACCGTATGACCGAACTTATGGTTATGCAGGAAGAGTTGAAAACGGCACCCTTTGGTGATGTCTGGGCTGAATATTTAGCCCGTGAGCAGGTACCGGAGGATTACATAAAAGAAATTTTAGAATATGAAGAAAAGGTATTGGTGAAAAGAATATGAAAAATATTTTAGACGCACCCTTTATCCGCGAGATGAAGGAAACAACCGCAAATATGTATCGCCTTGGATGGGATGAGCGTAACGGCGGTAACATCAGCTATCTGCTGGATTCTGATGAGGTTTATGAGTACCTTGATGCCAACAATGTTCTTCGCACCATTCCCCTCGGATTTGATGCGAAAAGTATGGCAGGTAAAATTTTTGTGGTAACGGGCAGAGGCAAATACTTTAAAAATGTAGCAGGAAATCCGGAAGAAAATCTGGGCATCATCCGCATCACAGGAGATGGCACCGCAGCAGACCTGCTTTGGGGTTATGCCGGTGGCGGTGTATTTACATCTGAATTTCCCGCACACTTAATGAGCCACATGGCGCGGCTTTCTGTGGACCCGGAAAACAGAGTGGTGATGCACACCCATCCTACATACACCTTGGCGATGAATTTTGTTCACGAGCTGGATGATAAAAAATTTACCCATTCTCTTTGGGAAATGTGCACCGAATGCATTGCTGTATTTCCTGAGGGGATTGGCGTTTTACCCTGGATGCTTTGCGGCACCAACTCCATCGGCGAGGCAACGGCAGAGAAAATGAAGGATTTCAGAGTTGTGATTTGGGGCATGCACGGTCTGTATGCCGCAGGCAAGGATATGGATGAAACCTTTGGCTTGGTTGAAACTGTTGAAAAGGCAGCACAGATTTATATGTTGACAGCTCACCTTCCCAGAGTGAACACCATTAAAGATGAAGAGATGATGGAGCTTGCCGAGTATTTCGGCGTTAATTACAGAAAAGATTTTCTGAATCTGTAAAAGGGCATAAATTTTTGAAACAAAACTTAATATGTACCAAAAAACACCCATTGCTTATGATATTTTATTTATAGGCGGTGGGTGTTTTATTGTACAAAAATGTGCAACCGTGAAGGAAAAATAAAAGTGGAGGCGATATCATATTTAAAGTAAGTAAGATTTACAGCCATAACAGCTCGGGCAGTTTTGTGATTATTAAGGACGATAATTCATATTGTCTGAAATCAAAAATCCTCAAAGGCTGGTAAAAAAGATAAAGGAGTGAATCAATATGAAGTATCTTACGTGCAGTATAATTATGGTTGCGTTGTTGTTGTCAGGGTGTAGAGGTCAGACAACAGTCTTACACAGCGGTGAAAAGCAAGCAGAGCAAGAAATTGTTGCACAAAATGAGGCTTCATCCGGAGTAGTCGGCAGGGATGCTGCGGAAAAAGAAAACATAATTGCGATAGAGGACACTGTGGAACACGGGCAATTTGCCAAGTATGATGAATATACAAAAGAGCTTTGTTTCGTGGACTGTTGTCTGTCTGCCAAATGCTGGCTTGTGGGAGACGGTAATATTGTAGAAATGATATATGCAGGTGACGTTAGTTATACGACTGTTGTAGACAAGGTATCCATTGTAAGGGTCGAGCATCTGAATGCCGGTGTATTTACAACTATATCGGTATTTGATAAAACCGGACAGTCAATTACACTTATGGTGTCGTCTGAGGATGCTGAAAAACTGTTGGGCTTGCTCGAAGCAGAATAATAGAAGAAAAAAACAAGCGACTGTGGTATATATAAACCGCAGTCGCTTGTTTTTTACAAGCTTCAGCTTGTGCCGATTGTCGGGTGTTTTGTAGAAGCGTCAACCTATCTGGTGCTGCCCGTACCACTCAACGGAAGATGCACCAAGCATTTTTGCCTGTGCTTCAATCATCTTTTTGGCTTCTTCTAAAGAATTAGCTTTGATGATATCGGTTTTCACGCCATAGTTCCACGAAATTCCCGCAGGCTTCCATTTCATCTCGTATGTGTTCATATATCTCACCTCCTGAGATAATTGTAACATACGGGATGTACATTATTTTGTACATATTTGATTACGAGTTGTAAATTCATGTCCGGAACCTAAAATATCACCGTAAACTGCACCAAACATTATAACCCTCCTGAAATAAATGGTAGCATAAGACTAGTTCAATTCTTTGTATACCTGATCTAATCGCGTTAATAAATCCTCATCTAACACATATTGTAGTGTTTTATCAAAACATTCTGCGGCATCCTTATATGTGTAGTTAGTGGGAACATTATAGTGTTGATAGATGAAAATGCCGTTGTTGTTTTTATCTTTAAATGCATTATATTTCCCTTGGTTTTCCGGTTTGGGATTCATATTGGTCTTATATGTTTCTCCTAATAAACTGATTTCTTTTTGAGCTTGATCAAAATCTTCATCAAACCAGTCTTTGGTGAAGCCTTTAAAAAGGTCATCCTTTTTCTGTGTAACATTGCAACCGTTCTTTGTTATCTCTACAAAATGCCTGATATCGTTGCCTTGTATCTGGATGCCTATGGCGGTCATATCTCCACCTTCGTCGCCCCGTTGATACTTAATTGTCAGGTTTGCATTTTGGTTGGAATAATCCGGCTCGCATATAAAGCTATATTCACCTACACTATCTTTTTGACAATTTTTTGTGTAGTATTGCATAAAACGGTTACACATAATTTTAGAGTATACATCGTGAATTCGCAAATTTTTATAGTTAGACGGGGCAACAAAAGTAAACGTGTCGTTATCATTACCCACTTCTCCAAAGCTGAGTACCTGAATCAGATTGTCAAGAACTTTGCAGTATTCATCGATAACTGCTTTGTCAAAAGGATCTATATCGGTTACCGATAACGATTGTATATCTTCGCATAATTTCTCGTATGAAAGATGATTCCATTTTTCTATTTCGTCAAAAACGGGTGGTATCATATAGGTCAGGCAACCCTTAACGAGTTTGCCTTTTAGTTTTTCTGTATATTTTTCCAATTGGTCTTTATCGGGATACGATTTAAATTTATTTTCAATTACATACACATCATCGGCATTTTTGATATGTATTGTTAAATCTCTGTTACCTTGCTCCCGCTTAATTTTTCTGGTATCAATCATATCTACATTAATATCCTTAAAAAAGACTGTTGCGTATTGTGGATATTTTTTAATCATCCACGCCCAGACATTTGAATGGAATAACTCTTTTGAGCCAAGTGACATTGCAAAAACCGGACTTTTCTCTAACGTCGTAAAAAGGTTTTCTTTCGACATGTTTTGTCTCCTTTACACATTGTATTTATTATTCTTAATTTTATCGATTACCATATCTCGAACCGTCTGCGGTTCGCTGACTTCACACTTGTCTGCGACAGCAGCCGCACAATCTGCAATAAAGTCGGCAGTTGTGTTGAAGGTTATATAAAAGCTATTTTCATCATCACCCTCCAGAGGCGGTTTGTTGTTTTTCTTTGGAATTTTCACTTGTTCTTTCAAGACCGTTCTCCCAGATATCGTTGTAAATCTGAGATCTTGTTTTTTGATTATTGCAGACATATAACCACCTCATCATAATTGTATCATATTTTATTGCTTTTTCAATACGTTGCTCTTATTTTAGCATACAAACTGTACCAAAAAACGGACATTTGTTTTACCGTAATGGGATTACAGAGAATGGGATCAATAAAAACGGCATGGAATTTATTTAAAATAAGGGTGTCTGATGTTATGAACCATTCCGGCTGTACATTGCAAAAGCCCGTTACTCATAAGAAAGTGAGTAACGGGCTTTTGGGAAATGTTTTATTCTCTAAAAAATCAGGAAATATAAAATAACAATCATGCCCAGCACAATTCTGTACCAGCCGAACACTTTAAAGTCGTGACGTTTGACATATTCCATCAAGAATTTCACGGCGGCAATCGATACAAGGTAGGCAACCACCATGCCGAGGAGCAATAGGCCCCACTTGGTGCCGGTCATAATAGAGTCGTTGGTGACAAGCTTTAACAGGCTGACGCCGAACATGACAGGGATCGCCAAAAAGAAGGAAAATTCAGCCGCAACCCCACGGGAACAGCCAAGGAGCATAGCACCCAGAATGGTGGCACCGGACCGCGATGTGCCGGGGATGATGGAGAGAACCTGAAACAGACCGATGAAAACCGCTGTTTTATAGGTCATTGAACCCATACTCTGTATAGCGGCTTTCTTGTTAAGACGCTCGATAATCAAAAAGCCGATACCGTAAACAATCAGCATAGCAGAAATGACCCAAGGGTTTTCAAAATGCTCCATAAAGTCGTTGAGCAAAAGCCCAATGACAGCTGCCGGCAAGCAGGCCACAGCGACCTTAAACCACATTTGCCATGTGTCCGTTTTCTCTTCTTTTGACTTTGACGGGGCAAAGGGGTTCAGCTTATGAAAATACAGGGTCACAATGGCGAGAATAGCGCCAAGCTGGATGACATATAAAAAGATGTCCTCCGTCAGAAAACCGCCGGTTTTCATAAATTCATTCACTAAAATCATATGCCCGGTACTGCTGATGGGCAGCCATTCTGTGATGCCCTCTACAATACCTAAAATTAAGGTCTTTATAAAGTCCACGATGTCGCTCCTTCCGGTCAGTTCTTCTGCGCTGCGCCGATAAAGGCTAAAATGGCTTCAACAGAACCGCTGACCCCAAGCTTTGCGCTGTTTAAGCACAGGTCATAGTTCTGCAGGTGATTCCATTTTAAGCCGGTGTAATAGTTATAGAAATTGGCTCGCTTTTTATCCGTCTTTGTGATTAAATCTTCCGCGGCGCCGTCCTTTACGTTATAGAGCTTTTTAATCCGCTCTATACGGTCGTCCATATCGGCGTACACAAAAATGCGGCAAAGGGCAGGGTGATCTTTTAAAATGTGGTCAGCACAACGCCCCACAAATACACCTGAGCCTTTTTCAGCAAACTCGGTGATAACATTTGCCTGTGCCTGAAAAACCGTTTCGTTAAGGTTCATAAAAGGCATCCCCGATAAGCTGTTTGCCGGAGAATAGGCCCCCAATGCAATGGAATATAAAAAGCTGGATACATTTCTTTCTTCCACTTCTTTAAACAGGTTTTCGTCAAGACCTGTTTTTTTGGCAGCTTCAACGATAATTTCCTTATCGTAAAAGGGAATTGCCAGACGGTCCGCCACGCCTTTGGCGATTTCGTGGCCGCCACTGCCAAACTGTCTTCCGATCGTGATTACAATATTTTCTTTCATAGGGAGCCTCCTTTTTTGTTTTATTCTATGCTGTAAATTTTTCTTTTACAACAAATTTTCATCATAATGGGCACGCACACCGCCAATGAATTTGGGACGGGTACGAGCGCATAAAATCCGCGCTTTGCCAATGGTGTCAATAGATAAACGAACCGGAACAGCAACGGGCTTTAAATGCATACCGATTAAGGTGCCGCCAATGTCAATGCCGGCATCTGCACGAATGGCTTCCACCGCTACGGGGTTTTCCATATATTTATAGGTGGTTGTGGCAAAAGAACCGCCGGCTTTGGGCTGGGGTACCACATTCACAGGTTCGTAACCAAACTTTTTAGCAGCCTCAGCTTCTATAATCACAGCACGGTTTAAATGCTCACAGCACTGTGCCGCAAGAAAAATGCCTCTTTCTTTTAAAACGGGGGCAATGCCCTGCCAGAGTGCCTCGGCAGCCTCGATGCTTGAGCCTTTGCCGATATGCTCGCCGCAGACCTCGCTGGTGGAGCAGCCAACAACAAATATATCGCCGGGGGCAAGCTTTGCAGCATCTAAAAGCTCACAAACAGCTGTTTTGGCTTGTTTTGTCAATTCCTCGTACATGGTGATTCTCCTTTGAGTATTATAAATGAATTTGTTTCTTCAAATGTGTTTTGTCTAAAATCAGACCGATGACTACATATAAAATACCACCTGCAACACTTTGAATGACATTCGCAGGGATTGAGTGCACCGGCGTAATGAAATTACCAAAAAGGATGCCTTCTGCGGCATAATAGCCTAAAACTGTAATTAAGCAGGCACCGGCCATAGCGCAGAAATTCCGTTTTGCCAGAATCTTGTCCGATTTTGCAGTAAAGCATAGGGCAACTAAAGCTTTTATCACAAAGCTAAAGGGCGCCCAAAATGTACTGCCGCAAAGCATGTCAGCAAGACAGCCACCAATTGCGGCAGCAATGCAGGCATAGCCTGTGGGAAGAAGGGAAGCACACAGATAAATAACTGAGTCGCCTAAATGAACACAAGTATGCCCGCCGGCAAAGGGAATGTGAAGATGAGGCAGATAGGCTGTTGCAACAGCAATGAGTGCGGCAAACATTGCTGAAAAGGTAACATAACGTACCGGATGCACAGAACGATTCAACAAAACCCCTCCTCTTTGGTGTTTATTATATTTATTATATCACTCTTTCACTTTGGGTGCAAGGGATATATTCAAAAAGTGACACTGCAGAAAAAGAGGGATGTAAAAATACTTTTTTACATCCCCCGGGCATAAAGCCTTAAATTTGTTGATACATTTTTCTTCCTGCTTCGTCAGTCAATTCTTTGTAGACATGGCCGTGTTTTACATGGTAACGGTCTGCCAGCTCAAGCAGCGCCGGCAAACTGTCGATGGGGCAACGTAGTGCATAAGCACAGCCATTCTGGCTGACAGCCCTCGGAGATTGGGTCAGGGTGACACCCCGGAGCTGATTGAGGTTTGCCAGTCTCTTCAGCCTGCTTGCTGTTGTGGAGGAAGAAAACACAACCAGTGCAAGTATCATGGCGTCTCCTTTCGAGCTTTAAAGACAGATGTCATCGTATTGAGAACAAAGAAACATATTGCCCTCTTATACCATTATATGTAAAAGGGTATAAATCTGCGATTATTTTAAAAATCATCTTGAAATTTTTACAGAAAAAAGGTACAATATATAATTAGGGTATTATAATCAATTAAAGTTGGGAGAGAAATACTATGACAAAAGAAAGAGTTTTGGAAATCTTGAAAGAAGCAGGCGTATTACTCGAGGGCCATTTTCTTTTGACCTCCGGCAGACATTCTGACAGATATCTGCAGTGCGCTAAAATTTTTCAGGACACCAAATATAGCGAAGAGCTTTGTAAAGATTTAGCAGAGCAGTTTAAGGATAAAGGCGTTGAGCTGGTTATTGGGCCTGCAATCGGCGCTATTCAGATGAGCTATGAGGTTTCAAGACACTTAGGTGTTAAAAATATTTTTGCTGAACGTGAAAACGGTGAAATGACCTTAAGAAGAAGCTTTACAATCGAACCCGGTCAGAAGGTTTTGGTTGTGGAAGATGTTGTTACCACCGGTGGTAGCGTTCGTGAGGTTATTGACCTTGTTAAAGCAAATGGCGGCGAAGTTGTGGGTGTTGGTGTGGTTGTAGACCGTACCGGCGGCAAGATTG
Source organism: Oscillospiraceae bacterium (assembly GCA_015068905.1). GTDB lineage: Bacteria > Bacillota > Clostridia > UBA1381 > UBA9506 > UMGS755. Next base: position 57,537 of record SVJQ01000007.1, read on the forward strand.
ATTTCGGTGTGCCCATTTCGTCTGTTATTTCTTTAGATGTAACATCTTACACCGCAGAAGAATGCCCCTTATGCAAAGAGGGTCTGCCATTAGTAAAACCCGGCAGCCGTGCCCTGAAAGTCTGATTAAGGAGCCATTTTATATGCATGACGGTCATCGCAAGCGTATGAAAGAACGCTATCAAAACGACGGCGGTTTTGAAAATTTTGCACAACATGAAATTTTAGAAATGCTGCTCTACAGCACAATCGCCCGGGGCGATACTAACCCCGTTGCCCACGAGCTGATTCAGAAGTTTGGCAACATTGCCAATGTTTTTGACGCTGACCCTGAGGAACTTAAAAAGGTTCGCGGCATTGGTGAAAGCAGCGCCTATTTGCTTTCTATGATTCCCCACCTGTCAAGGGTGTATAACCAGACCAAATGGAACAGAAAAATTTTGCTGGGTTCGGCTGATGTTGCGGGGCAATATGCCATCAATTTGTTTATCGGTAAAACTCATGAAGAGTTCAGAGTTATTTGTCTGGACTCTAACCGTCAGATGTTTTATCAGGGTGTGGTAGCCCACGGGACAATCAATGAGGTACAGGCGTATCCCAGGCTGGTTGTGGCTGAGGTTTTAAAACACAATGCACAAAGTGTGATACTGGCTCATAACCACCCGAGCGGTTCGGTGTTTCCCTCTGATTGTGACATTGAAGCCACACAGCAACTGATTGCGGCGCTGGACACCATAGATGTGCGCGTTATTGACCACATTATTGTATCCGGCAACCAATATTACAGCATGGCAGAACGGGGAAACATTTAAGTCATTGCTTAGGCTTCGGCTTGCAGATCAGGGCAATAAGATAGCCAAACGCAATAGCTGCAGTTATCCCTGCGGCGGCACCGGTGAGACCACCGGTTAAAACCCCTAAAAGCCCTTTTTCAGAAACAGCGGCTTTCACGCCTTTAGCTAAGGTATAACCAAAGCCGGTTAAGGGGATTGTTGCACCGGCACCGGCAAACTCGACTAGTGGCTCATACCAGCCAAAGAGAGTTAAAAAGGTTCCGGCGCAGACATACATCACTAAAATGCGTGCAGGCGTTAGCTTGCATTTATCGATTAAAATCTGGGCGATGGCGCAAAGTGCGCCGCCTACTAAAAAAGTCCAGAGATATTGCATAGAATCATCCTTTTGTGTTGATTTTATGTCTTAGTATAAACATACTTATTAATTTTATGTAATCGGGAGTGGTAAAACAATGTCAGGTCATTCCAAATGGTCAAACATTAAACACAAAAAGGAAAAAAGTGACGCTAAAAAAGCGAAAATCTTTACAAAACTCGGCCGTGAAATTACGGTTGTTGTAAAAGCAGGCGGTCCGGACCCTGAGGTTAACGGTAAGCTTAAGGATGTTATTGCAAAGGCGCGTTCCAACAATATGCCCAATGATAACATTGAGCGTTGTATTAAAAAAGCATCCGGCGAGTTGGGTGCTGATAACTATGAAGAAATCACATACGAAGGTTACGGCCCCAGCGGTGTTGCGGTTATCGTAGAAACCCTGACCGATAACAGAAACCGTACCGCCGGTGATGTTCGCCATTATTTTGATAAATTCGGCGGCAACTTAGGTCAGACCGGTTGCGTTAGCTTTATGTTCGACGAAAAAGGTGTTATCATCATTGCTAATGAAGAAGGCGAACTGGATGAAGACACTGTTATGATGGATGCGCTGGATGCCGGTGCAGAAGACTTTAACCCTCAGGAAGATTGCTTTGAAATTCTGTGTGATCCTGCGTCTTTTGCTGCTGTTCGTGATGCCTTAGAAGAAAAGGGTTACATGTTTGCTTCTGCTGAAGTTGAGAAAATCCCTCAGACAACCGTTACCCTCACGGATGAAAAAGACATTCAGATGATGGGTAAGCTCATTGATATGTTAGAAGATAACGACGACGTGCAGAACGTATATCATAACTGGGATGAGGCATAAGGTAGGAGGCTTGTGGCAAGCGTAGCGAAGGCAGAAGCCCCTACGTTAGCCGTTCTTTTTGTTAAGACGAGCGGAGCGAGAATTCAAAAAGAACTTCCTTAGTATATAGTAAAATGCATATAACAAAAAGGCATAGATTGTTTTAATAATCTATGCCTTTTTGCTTTTGTAATAAATTTAAAGCTTTTTAGCATCCCTAACTGCAAAAAAACACCGCAGACTCAGTCTGCGGTGTTTTCAATTACTAATTTATGCACCAACTTTGTTGAGCATTAATGCCAGACGGGACTTTCTACGAGAAGCAGTGTTCTTCTTCATAATACCCTTGCTGACAGCCTGGTCAATCTTTTTAACAGCCAGGTTAAAAGCGGGCTCTGCAACAGCTCTGTCGCCTGCAGCAGCTGCAGCTTCGAACTTCTTAATATATGTTTTTACAGCAGATTTAATCATCTGGTTGCGGAGTGTTTTTGTCTGGATGACTTTAACTCTCTTCTTAGCGGATTTAATATTCGGCAAATCGTTCACCTCCATCGCCTCTAAACTGACTTTTACTATTTTAACACAACGAAAGCAAAAATGCAACACTTTTTTTAAAAAAATATAAAAAAATTTTTTGGGGCACAGAAATTGAATTTTTTTATGAAAAAGATGAAAAAACACTTGACAAATGAAAGACAGTAGAGTAAAATAGTATGAGTGTGTAGGTGATAACCTTTACACAGGTTGAAACAGGAGTGAGCAAAGTGGGTAAAGATTTAAGCATTGCTATGCTTTATGATTTTTACGGTGAGCTGTTAACGCCTAAGCAGGCGCAGGCCATTGACTTATATTATAATGAAGATTTATCTTTAGCTGAAATTGCTGAGCCCCTTGGTATTTCCCGTCAGGGCGTGCGTGATACCATTAAGCGTGGCGAAAAGCTTCTTTTATCTATGGAAGAGCGTCTGGGTCTTGTAAACCGCTTTATGAATCAGGAAGAAAAGCTGCAAGAAGTTATTGATGACGTTGCTAAGATGCACGAATATGAGCGTGCTTATGTTCATTCCAAAAAACTTTCCGATGCATTTTCGGCCCTTGAAAAAAAGCTGGCTGAGCTGACGAAAGAACTGTAATTTGCAAAGAAGGAGGCCATGACTGTGGCATTTGAGAGTTTATCAGAAAAGCTAAGCATGGCTTTTAAAAAACTAAAGGGTAAAGGCGTTGTAACAGAGAAGGACTTAAAAGAGTCCATGCGTGAAATCAAGCTTGCCCTGCTTGAGGCTGATGTTAACTTTAAGGTTGTTAAAGAGTTTATCGGCAAGGTTTCAGAACGTGCTGCAGGCAGCGCCGTGATGGAAAGCCTGACCCCCGGTCAGCAGATTATTAAAATTGTCAATGATGAGCTGACTGCCCTGATGGGTTCAGAACATGCTCGTATTGAATTTGGTAAAAGAACCCCTGCTGTTGTGATGATGGCAGGTCTTCAGGGTGCCGGTAAAACCACATTTTGTGCAAAGCTTGCCGGCTATATGCGAAAAAAGCATAACAAGCGCCCCTTAATGGTGGCTTGTGATATTTACCGTCCTGCGGCTATCCGCCAGCTGGAGGTTGTGGGTAAACAGATTGACGTGCCCGTGTTTAAGATGGAAGACTGCAAAGATGCAGTGACCATTGCAAAAAGTGCTATTGCACACGCAAAAGACCACGGTAATGATTTTGTGATTATTGATACCGCCGGTCGATTGCACATTGATGATGTTTTGATGCAAGAGCTTGAAGATATTAAAGCAGCGGTAGAGCCGGAAGAAATTCTTTTGGTGATTGACGCTATGACCGGTCAGGACGCGGTTAACATTGCTGAGACCTTTAATGAGCGACTCAGTGTTACCGGCGTGATTATGACCAAGCTTGATGGTGATACCCGTGGCGGTGCGGCACTTTCTGTTAAGGCTGTAACCGGCAAGCCCATTAAATTTGTGGGCGTGGGTGAAAAGCTTTCTGATATTGAAGAGTTCCATCCCGACAGAATGGCATCCCGTATTTTGGGCAGCGGTGACGTGCTCTCCTTAATTGAAAGAGCAGAGCAGGCCATTGATGAAAAATCTGCAGCCGCTTTAGAAGAAAAGCTTCGCAATAACCAGTTTGATTTAGAAGACTTTTTAGACCAGATGCAGCAGATGAAAAAAATGGGTCCTCTGTCACAGCTTGTTAAAATGATTCCCGGTGTAGATACAAAAGCCTTAGAGGGCGTTGATTTAGATGACGGGCGAATGGAGCGCGTTGAAGCCATCATCCGGTCTATGACAAAAAAAGAACGTCATAATCCTTCCATCATCAATGCCAGCCGCAGAAAACGTATTGCGGCAGGTAGCGGCACCACGGTGCACGATGTGAACCTGCTTCTTCGTCAGTTTGAGCAAATGCAGCAAATGATGAAAAAGCTGGGCGGCGGCGCTATGGGTCGCATGATGAAACGAAAGAAAAAACGTTAAATCACCAAGTGGTTTATATAGATTTGCAAAATATTAGGAGGTGAAATACATGGCAGTTAAAATCAGACTGAGAAGAATGGGTGCGAAGAAGGCTCCTTTCTACAGAGTTGTTGTAGCAGATTCCAGATATCCCAGAGATGGTCGTTTTATCGAAGAAATCGGCACTTACAATCCGCTGACAAGCCCTTCTGAAATTAAGATTGACGCTGAAAAAGCACAGAAATGGTTAGGCAACGGTGCTCAGCCCACAGATACCGTTAAGGGTCTTTTAAAGAAGAGCGGCATCATCCAGTAATCCGGCTATTTCAATCAAGTAGGAGGCTAACAACATGAAAGAATTGTTGGAAGTTATTGCAAAATCCTTGGTTGATTATCCCGAGTCAGTTGACGTGAAGGAAATTGAAGGTGATGAAGCCATCACCTTAGAACTTCGCGTTGCTGAGGGTGATATGGGCAAGGTAATCGGTAAAAGAGGCAGAATTGCACAGTCTATCCGTAAGGTTATGCAGGCAGCTGCCAGCCGCGAAAACAAAAAAGTTATCGTGGAGATTATATAATAAAAACCACCCCGAAGGGTGGTTTTTATTTTGCGCTTTTTAGCGTAGGAGGGAATAGGGAAAAACGCTTCAGAACGGACAGGGGTTTGTTAGCTTTTGTGTTTGTCCCTAAAAAGAGGCTGTAGTAAGATGATTTTACTACAGCCTCTTTTTATCCCTGATTTTTCTCTTTTAAAGCCCTATCCATCTGCCGTTTTGCATCGCGGCTTGCAATATCGCTTCGCTTGTCATACAGCTTTTTACCACGACAAAGCCCGATCTGAAGTTTTACCAGACTGTCTTTTAAATAAACAGACAGAGGAATGACGGAATAGCCTTTTTGCTTAACGGCGCCGAAGAGATAGTTAATCTCGCGCTTGTGGAGTAGCAGTCGGCGATCCCTGAGGGGGTCTTTGTTAAAAATATTCCCCTGTTCATAGGGGCTGATGTGCATGTTTTTAATAAAGGCTTCGCCCTCGTGAAAACTCACAAAGCTGTCCTTTAAGTTTAAGGCACCCTTGCGGATGGACTTAACCTCTGTGCCGCTTAGGGCAATGCCGGCTTCAAAGGTTTCTTCAATAAAATAGTCATGCCGGGCTTTTCGGTTTTCTGAAAGGGTTTTCACAGGCGCATACCTCCTTGTTAGCTTTTTGCAATGTTTTGCAGTTCATAGAGCAGGTTTAGTGCTTCAATGGGGGTCAGGGTTGCAAGGTCTAAGTTTTCAATACGGTCGGCAATTTCGGCACCGCGCAGGTCACCAAAGCCAAGCTGACCGCTTGCCTCCTGCACGGGAGCAGCTTCGGGAACGAGCGCTTTTCGGCCGTCTTTTGACTCAATATCCGCCAGAATTTCCTTCGCACGGCTGATGACCTGACCGGGGAGATTGGCAAGAGCTGCCACCTCAATACCATAGCTGTCATCGGCACCGCCTTTGACAATTCTGCGGAGGAAGGTGACGCTGTCGCCCCGCTTTTTGCAGGCAATGGAATAGTTTTTAATGCCGGAAAGCGCACCCTCTAGTGCTGTCATTTCGTGGTAATGGGTTGCAAAGAGGGTCTTGGCACCCAAGCGTTTGGGATTTGCTATGTATTCTGCCACACTCCAGGCAATGGATAACCCGTCATAGGTGCTGGTGCCGCGGCCAATTTCGTCTAACAGCAAAAGGCTTTTTTGAGTGGCATTTTTTAGAATTTCAGACAGTTCTGTCATTTCTACCATAAAGGTACTCTGTCCGGCGGCGAGGTCATCGGATGCACCGATTCTGGTGAAAATTTTATCACAGATACCAACGGTGCAGGCCTCAGCCGGTACAAAAGAGCCAATCTGCGCCATAATCACAATCAGGGCAACCTGACGCATATAGGTAGACTTACCCGCCATATTAGGACCGGTAATGATTAAGAAACGGTCATCCTTGCAGTTGAGCATAGCATCATTGGGGACAAACAGCTCATTTTTCAGCATTTTTTCCACCACGGGGTGACGACCTTGACGGATGGAGATGGTGTCTGACATATCCACGGTGGGCATAACATAATTATTTTTTGCCGCCACCTCTGCAAAGGAGCAGAGCACATCGGTCACAGCTAAAACGCTGGCGGTTGTCTGGAAACGTGCCACATCCCGGGCTAAGGTATCCCGGATTTCGCAGAACAGCTTGTGTTCACGTTGGCGCAAACGTTCTTCGGCGCCAAGCAGACGGTCCTCAAGCACTTTTAAATCGGCGGTGATATACCGCTCATTATTCACCAAGGTTTGCTTTCTGATGTAGGTTTCGGGCACCGAGCCTTTAAAAGACTTGGGCACGTCAATATAATAACCGAACACGCGGTTATAGCTGATTTTAAGGGTTTTGATGCCGGTTGCTTCACGCTCTAACGCTTCCATTTCTCTCACGGCGTCCTGACCGTTTTCCTGCAGGTTGCGGTCTTCGTCAATTTCTTCGCAATAACCGGTTTTGATAATGCCACCGTCACGGGCGGTTGCCGGTGCGTCATCAGAAATAGCAGCCTCTAACAAATCTAAAAAGTCACCCATGGTGTCAAGCTGCATAGAAAGCTCACAGAAGAGGGGTGCGCGGAGCCTTGCCAGCATCAGCTCAATTTCAGGCAGAGCGGCAAGTGACCGCTTGATAGCAAGCAGGTCCTGAGGTGAGGCAGACTTACACACAGCACGGCCGATGAGTCGCTCTAAGTCTTGAATGTGACTCAGGGCATCCATCATGTCCTGCCGGAGCTCAGTGTTTTTCACAAGCACCTCAACAGCCTGCAGACGTTTTTGAATTTTGGTGCAGTTTGTCAGGGGCTTTTCTATAAAACTGCGGAGCATACGGGCGCCCATAGAGGTTTTGGTTTTATCCAAAACCCAAAGGAGAGATCCCCGCTTTTCGTCACGGCGCATGGTTTTGGTCAGCTCTAAATTCCGCCGGCTGCCTGCGTCAAGCTCCATATAGTCATTGGTAGCATAATAATTGACCTGACGGATGTGAGACAAAAAGGTCTTTTGTGTCAGGGTCAGATAATTAAGAAGCATGCCTAAGGTGTTCACCACACAGCTGTCTTCGGTTAAACCTAAGCTGTCTAAAGAGCTTGCCTCAAACTGCTTTAAAATTAAGCTTCGTGAATGTTCAAAGCTGGGGTCTAAATCCACCTGATCCATACGCACGGTAAAACGCAGGCGGACATCTGTCATAAAGGCATCATTGGTATAGAGAGCGGATGAAAAAATCATTTCAGCCGGGTTATACCGCGCCAGCTCATCCACAAGCTTTTGCCAGGTGGGCAGGGTGACTAAGAAAAGCTCACCGGTGGTTACATCGGCAAAAGCAGCGCCAAAACCGCTTGAGTCGCTGTAAGCCGCGCAGAGAAAGTTATTGCTTTTTTCGTCTAAATGGGCAGCATCTGTTACTGTGCCGGGGGTCACAACCCTGACAACGTCACGGGGGAGAATACCCTTTACCTCACCGGGGTCTGCCATTTGTTCACAAATAGCGACTTTATAGCCCTTGTCGGTTAAGCGGCCAATGTAAGTATCTGCCGCGTGAAAGGGAACACCACACATGGGGTTATTTTCAACGTCAGGCTTGCCCTCTTCGTTTTTTGTACGGCTTGTGAGCGCCAAATCTAAAAGTCTGGAAGCGATTCTTGAATCCTCTCCAAACATTTCATAAAAGTCGCCCATGCGGAAAAACAGAATCGCATCCGGGTATTCTTCTTTTAATTCATAATAACGGATCATTGCCGGCGTCATCTGAAATTCCTCCTTGTCTGTTAGTTTTGGTTTAGTGGCAGCCGCTGCAGCTTGAGCAGTTACCGCCGCATCCGCCGCCTTCTTCTTCGCCGCGAATGTGGTAGCCGATGATTTCGTTTACCTGATTAATCAGCTTGTTAAAAGCAGATTTTGCTTCTAAATAGTCTCTTGCAATAGTGTTCTGGTTTAATTCTTTCATATTTTCGTTCATACGAGTGCGGAAGGATTCAAGCTTTTCAGGGGTCATGCCGCCGGAACGCATTTCTTCAGCTAATTCTTTGCTCTTTTTGTCGTATTCTGCAACAGCAGCCTGAGCACCCGGGTCATTTGCAAAGGTAATCTCCTGTTCCTGACAACGGATGAGTTCTTTAGATTTAGCAATCAGATCGCCAAGTTCATGTGCTTTTTTTAAGATTTCTTCCATTTGTACATATTCCTTTCTTAGCTAGTCGCGGCAGATTTCGCCGAGTAACGACCAGGTGTTTGTTTTTGTAACGGTAACGTGAATATAATCCCCGACAGAAATTCCGTCTTCTTTGGGGAAGTTCACAATTTTGCCTTCCGGTGTTCTGCCGGTCAACATATTTTCATCTGTCTTACTCTCACCTTCAACCAAAAGTTCAAAGGTCTTGCCGAAACAGCTGTCATTGATCTCTCGGGAGATGCGGTTCTGCACCTCTAACAGCCGGTCGAAGTTTGCGTGTTTTTCTTCGTTTGAAATACTATCTTCCATGATGGCGGCAGGGGTGCCCTGACGCTTGGAATAAATAAAGGAGAACACGCTGTCAAACCGGACAGCCTCTAACACCTTGATAGTTTCTTCAAAATCCTCTTTGGTTTCATTGGGAAAGCCCACGATGATGTCTGTGGTCATAGAAATGCCCGGCATTGCTTTTTTGACCCGTGCAACAAGGTCAAGATATTGCGTTTGAGTATAGCGGCGGTTCATTTCTTTTAAAATTCTGTCACTGCCTGCCTGAAAGGGCAGGTGCAACTGGGGCATTACCTTGTGGCAAGCCGCCATAGTGTCGATGAGCTTCTGACTCATATCCTTAGGGTGAGAGGTCATAAAGCGGATGCGCTTTAGACCCTCTACCTGATTGATTTGAGAAAGAAGGTCAGCAAAGTCAATGTCCTCGGGCAAATCCTTGCCGTAGGCGTTTACGTTCTGCCCTAACAGGGTAATCTCCGTCACGCCTTTTTGCACAAGCTCGCGGACTTCAGCCAAAACGTTTTCCGGCTGGCGGCTGCGCTCGCGACCACGGACATAGGGCACAATACAGTATGTGCAGAAGTTGTTGCAGCCATACATAACAGACACCCACGCTTTGGGACTGCCCTCACGGTATACCGGCACGTCTTCTGCAATCACGCCTTCAGAATCTTCAACTGAAATAACGGTTTTTTCTTCATTTAAGGCTGTCCACAAAATCTGAGGGAATTTGTGGAGGGTATGAGTGCCGAAAACAAAAGAAACGTGTTTATATTTTTGTTTGATGGTCTTTGCCATATGCTCCTGCTGCATCATACAACCGCAGATGCCGATTAAAAGGTTCGGGCGGCGGCGCTTTTCGTGAACCAATGCGCCCACATTGCCCAGAACACGTTGCTCGGCGCCCTCACGGACAGCGCAGGTGTTATATAAAATCAGGTCGGCTTCTTCCTTTTCTTCCGTAAAGTCATAACCCATCTGCTTCAGCATCCCGCGGATTCGTTCAGAATCGTTTTCGTTCTGCTGACAGCCATAGGTAATCACCAGTGCCTTCGGGGTTTTATCCCCTGCAGTCACCAAGTGCTTTACTTGCTCAGAATATGCCATTTGCTGATTCATTTCGCTGGCGGTAACATTTTTCATAAGGTAGGAATCTCCTAATTCATTTCTTCTAAAACCTGCTTTAGTGCTGCGATAAAGCCTTCGCACTCTTTGCGGGTGCCGATGGTAACTCTGAGGTAACCGGGCATACCCAGCACATGGCCGCCTTTGACGATATAGCCAAGCTCTAAGAGGCGGGTATAGACTGCCTTTGCGTCCTTTTTTGTGTTAACCGCAATAAAGTTTGTATAGCTTTTAACAAAAGATAGGCCCATAGCGGTAAAAGCCTCTTCTAAATACGCCATGTTCTCCCGGTTTTCTTGCAGCGAACGGGCAACAAAGTCGCTGTCTGTAAGGGAGGCCTCTGCCGCCGCCTGTGCGGCGCAGCAAACGTTAAAGGGCGGTCTTGTTTTTTCCATTTCTGCTATGATGGCAGGGTCACCCATGCCATAGCCGACACGAAGACCTGCCAGACCGTAAATCTTTGAGAAGGTTCGCAGGATTAAAATATTTTTTCTGCTTGCAAGCTCTTTTATGCTGTCGGGGTATTGACTGCACGCGGCAGCATATTCATAATATGCCTCGTCAATCACCACCAAAACATCTTTCGGCACGCGGTTTAAAAATTCAACCTGCTCTTTTTCTGTATAGATGCCACCGGTAGGGTTGTTGGGGTTACACAGCCAAACCACCTTTGTGCGGTCGGTGATGTAAGGCAGCAGCGCCATAGGGGTGTATTGCCAGTTTTCGTCAAGTGGCACCTCAACAGGTGTTGCGCCCGATGACAAAACATTTAAAGCATATAAGGAAAAGGAGGGGGTGGGCATAACGCTTTCGTCCCCTTCACCTAAAAAGGTTTTGCAAATCAGTTCAATCAGCCCATCGCTGCCGGTGCCGAAAACAAACTGCTCAGGGGCAAGACCGTGATGGTCAGAAAGTGCCTTACGCAGGTTAAAAGAGTCCGGGTCAGGGTAGAGAAAAATATCGGCAGCGGTTTCTTTCACAGCGGCAACGGCTTTGGGGCTTGCGCCTAAAGGGTTTTCATTAGATGCAAGCTTGACAACGTGCTCTAGCCCATATTTTCTCTTAATTTCGCTAATAGGTCTACCGGGGGCGTAAGGTGCCACACCGGCCAGTGATTCTTTTGCTGTAATCATAGTAAAACCAGTCCTAATCTTAGAGTTCTGCAGCTTCTTTTTTAATAGCCAGATTCTTCTTTTCAACCTCTTCAGCCATGTCCTTTTTGAACTGAACAAGCAGGGGCTTGATTTCCTCATATTTAAGTGCCAGAATCTGAGCAGCGAGTATACCTGCATTGTCAGCACCGTCAATGGCAACGTTTGCCACGGGAATGCCCTTGGGCATCTGCACCATAGACAAAAGTGAATCAAGTCCGTCTAAAGTAGAAGACTTCATAGGAATGCCGATAACGGGCAGGGTAGTAAATGCGGCTAAAACACCGGCTAAGTGTGCGGCTTTGCCGGCTGCGGCAATAATTACGTCAATGCCGTTTGCTTCAGCATTTTTAGCATATTCTGCAGCAGCGTCCGGTGTTCTGTGGGCAGAAATAACGTTTACATCTGCTTCAATGCCGAACTTTTTCAGCATAGCGATACATTTTTTAACAACGGGAAAGTCTGAATCGCTGCCCATAATAACGGCAGCTTTCGGGGTTTTATTCATTGTAATTTCCTCCTTGGAGATGTTTGTTCAAAAAAGTCTATTTTAACTTTTATATTTTATCATATTTTGCTTGAAAAGACAATATCTTTTTTGCATTCTTCTTATGCATAAGACTGAAAGGGTACCACAATAGGCTTATAACTATAAAACTATAAAAATTATATTATAATAAGTATTTGATTATAATGTGTACTTTTGATATAATCAACTCAGGTGAGAAATTGAGCAAAAAGTATTGACATCATTTTTGATGGTGTTATACTAAAATCAGAACTTAAAATTTTACTGTTTTATGAGGTGACAAACATGAGTAAACTGGCAATTAACGGCGGAACTCCTGTCAGAGAAACCCTGCTCAGCCCTTGCTGGCCGGGCGGTAGACTGTATGATGAAAGAGAAGCACAGGCGGTATATGACGTTTGTATGGCAAAATCGCCTAACCGTTATTCGACTCAGCAAAAACCGGGCAGGGTCAAGACCTTTGAAAAAGGCCTTGCTGAGTTTGTGGGTGTCAACCATGCCCTTGGTGTTACCAGCGGTACGGCGGCAATACTGGTGGCATTAAAGGCTGCAGGTATCGGCCCCGGGGATAAGGTTATTGTTCCTGCGTGTACCTTTTTAGCATCAGCCGGTGCTGTGGTTTGTGCCGGTGCTGTGCCTGTTTTTTGTGATGTTGATGACACACTCAATCTTGACCCGAAAAAAATTGGTGATGTTTGTGATAAATATACAAAGGCAATTATTACGGTTCCCCTTTTGGGTAACCCCTGCCAGATGGATGAAATTATGGCAGAGGCGAAAAAGCACAACCTGATTGTTATTGAAGATGTGGCGCAGTCTATGGGCGCATCACTCCACGGCAAAAAGATGGGTGCCTGGGGTGATATTGCTGCATTTTCTATGCAGATGAATAAAATCATTACCACCGGTGACGGTGGTGCGGTTGTGACCAATCACGAAAAAATGTATGAACGTGCGGTTCGTTATCACGATCAGGGTATGTTCAGAGAAAAAGAAGGCTTTTTGACCAATGATGCAACAGATGTTTTCATCGGTCAGAATTACCGCATGAGCGAGCTGACAGGTGCAGTTGCCTGCGTTCAGCTGGAGAGAATTGACGGAATTATCAGCGAAATGCGAAGAATTAAAAAGATTTTAAAAGATGAGTTATCCGGTATTGACGGTTTAACCTTTAAACGTGTGATTGATGATGAGGGTGACATCGGTTCTGCTCTGGTTATGTTCCTGCCTACAAAAGAGCAGACACAGTTCTTCATTAAGGCAATGATGGCAGAAAACATTGTTTTTGACTGTCAGTACGGCGGCAGACCGGTGTATATGATTCCGCAGATCTTCCACCAGAAAACTGTGGATGCAAGCGGCTTTCCCTTTAATCAGTTTGATGAGAAAATTGTGTATACTGAGGATATGTGTCCCGTGGCGCTGGATATGATGCCCCGAAATGCCTTTACCTTCATTGAGCCGTCAATGACAGATAAGGATGTTGAAGATATCATCAAAGGCGTTAAAAAGGTTTGCGCTGAGATTTTATAAGGAGCAAATGATGGTTATTTATAATGCGTTGCCTTGCCCGACGGAGCCGGAGCAATACACCACCTACGGTACATATTTTGACGATGCTATTGTAGAAAAATGGAAGGCGTTGGGTGACTATCGCGAAAACAATCTGGGTCATAATCTGACGCTGGAAGAACTTTGTCGTGAGGCTAAAGAAGCAGAGGTTTTAATCACCGGATGGGGTCAGATTCCTTTTAGCAAGGAAGTGGTAGACAGCCTCCCCAATTTAAAACTCATTGCTCACACCGGTGGCACCGTGGCACCTTTAATTACAGACAGCGCCTTGTATGACCGGGGCATTCGCGTGCTCTCGGGCAATGAATTGTTTGGTAAAAATATTGCCGAGGGCTGTTTGTGTTATGTCCTTTCTTCTTTGCGGAAAATGGAGCAGTACCTAGGTGAGGTCAGGGAGACCGGCTGGCGGCAGAGCCGTTGGGATACAAAAAGTCTGTTTGGCAAAAAAGTGGGGCTTATAAGCTTTGGCACCATTGCCAAGCATTTTACCAAAATGCTTAAAGCCTTTGACATTACGCCTTTAGTATATTCTAGTCACATGACAGCGGAAGAGGCGGAGAAAAACGGTGTTATCTTAGCAAGCCTTGAAGAAATTTTTGCGACTTGCGACATTGTGTCTGTCCATTCAGCCAGAACCCCTAAAACCCTTGGTATGATTAACAAAGCTTTGATAGACAGCTTAAAGCCCGGTGCTTTGTTTATGAACACCGCCCGTGGGGAAGTGGTGGATGAAATAGCCTTGCTTGACCGCCTGAAAAAAGGTGACATCAGCGCAGTTTTAGATGTTTACACCCATGAGATGGCATACGAAAGAGGGGAGAAGGAAAACCCCTATAAAGACCTTAAAAATGTGATTCCCATGCCCCATCTTGCCGGTGCGGTGGACTTTCGAAAGGTAATTGCAAAGGAGCTTTGCAAAGATGTTCGTCGCTATATGGCAGGGGAGGCAATGGAAAACGAGGTTTTGCAAAAAGACCTTGCCAGAATGACAAGATAATAAAAAAAGGTAGCCATTTGGCTACCTTTTTTATTATTCATTACTTGCTTCATAAGCTTCCTTTACCGCTTTTGCAAGCTGGTCAGCACATGAGGTGGGCTTGCCGCCGCAGGTGTTGCCGGAAAGCTTTTCGTTGATTTCTTCAACTGTGGCACCCTCTAAAAGCTTTGCAATGGCTTTTAAGTTGCCGTTGCAACCACCGTAAAATTCAATGTTTTTCACGGTGTTACCCTCTAAATCAAAACTGATTTGCCTTGCACAGGTGTATTGAGTGTTATAGGTATAACGCATATGGTTCTCCTTTTTGGATTATTCCCACTCGCTCGTAGTTTTGTAACCTCAACTGAATCAGTTAATAAACCGTGTTTCGTAGTGGTTATATTCTATATATTACCATAATTCTATTGGCTTTTCAATATTTTGTTGCCAAAATGTTGCCGAACATATCACACTCAACCATCTCAAATTTATTCATAATCATATTTTAAATCTTTAATTCGAATAGTTTCTGTAGATACACATTCAAATAATGAAGA
>SVJQ01000008.1 GCA_015068905.1 Oscillospiraceae bacterium
TTGAAAAGTTATCCTGTCAGGTTTTTAAGACAAAAAGTAATTGATAATTACATAGTAGATTTTTATTGTCATAGTGCAAGGTTGATAGTTGAGCTTGATGGCTCACAGCACTATGAGAAAAAAGATTTATTAAAAGACAAAGTCAGAACAGAGAGAATTGAGAAAAGGAATTTGACGGTTATTAGAATACCCAATAACGAAGTTAATAGAAATTTTGAGGGAGTATGTATATACATAGATAATGCAGTAAAAGAATCCCTCCGTCAGCCTACGGCTGACACCTCCCTTTAGGCAAGGGAGGCTTAGTTGCATCTAAACCTTATGCCTCGCAATATGGATATGTCGAATAATGACGAAAGGAGAAACAAGAAACTCGATGAAAAAGAAAATTCTAATTGTTTTGGCAATTGTTTTACTTTTGTTTTTCTTAATCGGAATTTCAATAAATTATTTATTTACAAAGCTTTTTGAAAATCCTGTTATTGCAAGTTTGCCGAAATATGAAAATTCGGATTGTTATTATGGCGAGGGCTTTCAGGATTATACAGATTACGGTAAATATTATTTTTCGGAAAATGATACTATTATCGAACATTTAAAAGAAAATAAATATTTTAAATCAGTAACAGCAAATGATGTAGAAGAAGTAAAAGGTTATTTTGAAAATTTTAAGGGTTGGGTTGAATACGAAGAATATAAGGATAAATACGATTTTACATATGAGTGTGTTGACACATCAGATTACTTTTATATAGAAAATAAAGATACTTGCGAAAAATATAAAAATTATCCAGATAAGTATGCGGCGTACAATGTTTATTTCTTTGATGTTCAAACAAAAACATTGTATTACATTCACTCTAATATTTAACACGAACTTGCTACCAAAAAGATCTGCATCTAAACCTTATGTGTCGCAATTAATCGGAACTTTAAAAACAATTTTGTGTGATATTAATTTTTGCAGAAAGGAAGGAAAATATGCGAGCTTTAATTACGGGCGCCAGCTCCGGCATTGGTAGGGATATGGCACGGGTGCTCTCTGATATGGGTTATGACCTTGTTTTGGTTGCCCGTCGGGCAGAGAGGCTTGAGGAACTGAAAAAGACTTTAAAGACCAAGGTTGATATCATCTCGCTTGACTTATCAGAAGCTGAAAATTGCTATGCGCTGCACGCACAGGCAGGGAAGATTGATGTTTTAATCAACAACGCCGGTTTTGGCTTGTTTGGTGATTTTATAGAAGCTGATTTGGAAGAAGAACTGAAGATGCTCAGGGTCAACAGTCAGGCAATGCATATTTTGATGAAGCTGTATCTGCGTGACTTTACTGCCTGTGACAGGGGCTATATTTTAAACGTGGCATCTGCGGCAGGTTTTATGCCGGGCGGACCGCTACTGAACACTTACTATGCAACCAAGGCTTATATTCTGAACCTGAGCCGTGGGGTGAGCCGTGAACTGAAAAAACACAAAAGTCATGTGGTGGTATCGGCTCTTTGCCCGGGACCTGTACAGACGGAATTTGAAGCGGTTGCCGGTGTTGACTTTGCGTCGGTTGGTCTTAAAAGTGAAAAAGTGGCACGGTATGCCATAAAAAAACTGTTTCGCGGCAAAATGGTGATTGTGCCGGGGGTTATTTTTAAAGTAGGCCGTGTGCTTGCTAAACTTTTGCCGGATTCCTGGTTGCTTTCAGCAGCTTACATCATTCAAGCGCCCAGACGACGGGCTGTGGAGGGGAAAAAACATGAGTAAAAGAGAAGAATTTATTGAAATTTATCAAAAGAATATTCACAGAGAGGGCGCGGATAAGCTGTTGGAATATTTGCTGTCTTCTGCCAGCGATTTCTTTACGGCGCCTGCCAGCACCCGCTTTCACGGTTCCTATCCCGGTGGGCTGGTAGAGCACACCGTCAATGTGTATGAGTGCTTAAAGGACTATTTATCACGCCCCAGAGTGCGCGAAACCTATGGCCTTATGCCAAGTGACGAGACGATTGCCATTGTGGCGCTTCTCCATGATTTGTGTAAAGTGAATGTATACCGCGAGGGCACCCGTAACGTAAAGGGGCCTGACGGTAAGTGGACAACTGTTCCTACCTATGAATTTGACGACGACCTGCCCTACGGCCACGGTGAAAAGTCAGTATATATCATCAGTGGCTTTATGCGCCTGACCCGTGAAGAGGCCTTTGCCATTCGCTATCATATGGGTTTTTCAGAAGAAGGCAATATCCGCAATGTGGGCAAAAGCTTTGAACTGTATCCCCTTGGCTTTGCCTTAAACACTGCTGATATGGAGGCAACCTATTTTCTAGAAGGAAAATAAACAAAAAGGGGATGTAAAAAAAGTCCAGAACGCAAAAAGGCAAGAAAAGCGATAGGTTTAGGTAGGTATTGAGTCAGATATGAGAGAAAAACGTTGAAAAATTTCATATTATTCAATTTTTTCTGTTTTTAAAGCCTTTTTGCTACGAACAAACTTCACCTCTTGGCGTACCTGTGTACGCCGTCGGGCTTCAGTTTGTCCGTTCTGAATCTTTTTTTCCTATCCCCACAAAAAAAGGAGATGTAAAAAGTTTTTACATCTCCTTTTTATTTTGGAGCGGGAAACGAGATTCGAACTCGCAACGTTCACCTTGGGAAGGTGACGCTCTACCGTTGAGCCATTCCCGCAAATTGACACAACCACATTGTACCACGTTTTGGTGGCAGTGTCAAGAATTAAGCCGTTAAATTACATATTCAGGATTTGCGAAATCTGCCATAACCTGTTTCAGGCTTTCGCCCTTTGCCAAACGCTCTTTCATGAACTTTGCAGGGCAGGAAAGGTGTTGCGCTCGGTCAAATAAAGGTGCCAGCAGGCGCTCTTCACCCAAGCCGCGTTCTTCTAACTTGTGGGTTGCAAGTGTTACCAGCTTCATAAGAAGTGCCTTGACAGTTTCTTCCCGGACAGGCAGTGGCTCACCGTTTATGACCATACGGCGGAGTATTTTATTTCTGCTTGGTGAGTCAGCAATTTCTGCCGGCAGATGTGAGAAAAAGTCCTGCATCAGCGCTTCGGCTTCTGAAAGACCGTGGAAGATGCCCAAATTAAAAGCAGGTGGTGCAAAAGCAGCACCAACGGGCTGAGCACAGTCACTACGGATTTCCAAAGTGCCACGGCGGGTGATTTCCACATTTTTAAAGGATAAATAGCCGCCGATGTCAGAAGGAACGCCCTCAACCTCAAAGTAGGTGTCCAGTCGTGTGGGGGTTATAATTTTATACTGGTCGTTGCGATAGGAGAGGAACATAGATTTTTTGCAAATCATATCAATAATGTCATCCAAGCTGTTAAATTGCCCACAAACGGGACCGGTGTTATCTGCAAGATAACCAAAGCCGCTGTGTTCCCACAAATAATCACGGTAGCAAAGAGCATCCTCGTGGGTCGGGCTGTCCTTAAAGGGCAGGGAGTTGGAGAACAAAAGCCCTCTGACAAAGTCCATAGCGGCGAATAAGGTCAGCGCACGGGGCAGGGTTGCGGCATCCACATCCAAATGGGTCTGCACAGAAGAAAGCCAGGCGGGAAAGTCAGTGTACCGATGAAAATAACCACCGGAAAACTCAGATAAATACTCACGAAGGGTGCAGTAAATGGGATAGTCAACGGGGTAGGTTTCTGCCTTGTGGTGGTGGGGATTGGTGCCCAGACCGCACAGAGTGTGACCCCTCTCGGTTAAAAAGTTTTGCACAAGCTGATAAAGCTTATAAAACCTGATGGCGACGGAGAACAGATTTTCGTCCTTTGCCATGGCAAATTCAAAATTGTTATATGAGTTATCAAAAGAAAGGCTGTCGCCATCTTCGTTTATCAAAAAAACGCTGTTGCCATGAATGTCTGTTCCGTCGGTTTTAAAACCGTTTTCAAACAAATAGCCAATCAGGCCACGAATCACTTCTTCAGAAACAGAGCCACCGTCTAACGAGAGGAGAGGAAATTCAAGCTCAACGCCGGTGTACTTGCGGTCTTCCTGAAAAAAACGGGATAAAAAT
Source organism: Oscillospiraceae bacterium (assembly GCA_015068905.1). Classification (GTDB taxonomy): domain Bacteria; phylum Bacillota; class Clostridia; order UBA1381; family UBA9506; genus UMGS755. The sequence goes on from SVJQ01000008.1 coordinate 4,039, forward strand.
TCTTTTTCGACGAGTTCTCTTGCGTTCATAATACCTCCTGTTGTAAAAGCAAAAACAGGGCAGAAACTTCTGCCCTGCACATTAGCGAATTACGGAAACGCCCAAAAGCTTAATATCAGCAGTCAGGGCATTTTCACCGCAGGATTGCGGCTTTGCATAATCAGTTGAAAGATATTTTTTATTGTCATCGGCAAACACGGTGACCACCACAGAGTCATCACCCAAAATGTCCTGCGCCAGCACACAGCCTAAAAAGTTAGCGCCGGAGGATACACCTACGCCGATGCCTAAGGTTTCAGACAGCAGTCTTGCCATAGAAATGGCGTCGCCGTCATCAACAGAAACGATCTCGTTCATTTCATCAAGCTTTAAAATATCGGGAATAAACTCATCTGAAATGCCGTAAATTCTATGTTTGCCCACTTTATAGCCGGTGGAAAGTGTGGGAGAATTAGACGGCTCTAAAGGGAAGGCACGGCAAGCCGGATTTGCCATTTTAAGGCGCTTGGCAATGCCCATAATGGTGCCGCCGGTACCAACGCCAGCAACCACACCGTCAGCCACAAGGCCGCGGGTAGCAAGCTGATTTACAATTTCTTCACCTGTGGTTTTAACGTGGGCTTCCACATTATCTTCATTTGAGAACTGGCAGGGCAGGAAAACGCCGCCTTCTTCTGCCAGCTTTTCTGTCATACTGATGGAGCCTAAAAAGCCGCCCTCTTCGTGAGAAACAAGGCGCACGGTGGCACCAAAGCTCTCCATTAAGGTGATGCGTTCACGGCTCATCCAATCCGGCATATAAATTTTAACCGGATGCCCCAGATAGCGACCCAGAGCAGAAAAAGAAATACCGGTGTTGCCGCTGGTGGCTTCTGCAATAGTATCTCCGGGGGAAATGGTGCCGGTTTCATAGGCTTTTTCTAAAATATAAAGTGCTACACGGTCTTTAATGCTGCCCGTTAAGTTAAAATATTCTGCTTTGGCAAACAGCCGGCGGTTTTTGCCCTTGTAGGAATAAGAAATTTCTAACAAAGGGGTATTGCCGGATAGGGGTCGGATGGCATCAAAGCGTTGTTTTAATTCCTGATTCATAAAAGTTCCTGCCTTTAATCCCCGAAGGGTCATTACAATTCTATCTTATGCGATGTGTGCTCTTTTTGAGTCACTCTTATTATTATAATATGGCAGGAGAAATTTTGCAAGGATTTTATAGCAGGTTTTCAAAAAAATGAAAGGAATTCAAGGGCATAGTGCTTGATAAAAATGTGGTCTTATTGTATAATTGGTTTTGTGGTAATATACTGCAGGGCAGGAATCATGATTGAAAACAACAAAAAGGGTGAACGTAATGGAAAAGCTTTTGAAAAGAATTAACGAACTTGCGAAAAAATCAAGAGAGCAAGGCCTTTCGGATAACGAAAAAGCGGAGCAGGCTGCACTCAGACAAGAGTATTTAAAGAAATTTCGTCAGGGGATGGAGAATACCCTGAGTAATGTTTATATTATGGATGCACAAGGCAACAAACGAAAAGTTGAGAAGAAAAAATAAAGTTTCAGGCGTTGGCCGTCATAATGAGGTGATTGTATGAAGGATAAAGTTTGTATTGTAACCGGTGCCGGTGGTGGGATTGGCTCTGCTATTTCTGAGGTGTTGTTTGCCTGCGGATGCAGGCTTGTTTTAATGGGGCGTAATGAAGAAAAACTCAAAAAAACGGCTGGTGGCAGGGATTGTTTAATTCTCCCCGGGGATATTTGTAATGATGAGTACATAAAAGATACTATAGAAAAAACAGTTCAGACCTATGGTGGGATTGATGTTTTAATCAATAATGCCGGTGTGGCGCAGTCAAAACCCTTTGCAGAAATCTCAATGGAAGAGTTTGACGGGATTATGAATACCAATGCCCGGGCGCCCTTTCTTATGTGTCAAAAGGCGCTGCCGTACCTTGAAAAATCCTCTTGCGGCACCATTATTAACATTGCCTCGGTTTTAGCCCATAAGGGGTATGCCCTGCAAAGTGTATATGCTGCATCAAAGCACGCCCTGCTTGGGTTCAGCAAGGCACTTGCCAAGGAATACTATCAAAGGGGCGTAAGGGTTCATGTGATCAGCCCGGGTGCTGTGTTTACCGATATGGTCAAAATCTCCCGCCCCGATTTAACGGGAGAGGGAATGCTGCTGCCTGAGGATGTTGCTGAGACGGTTTTATATCTTTTGAAAATGCGTGGTACAGCATCGGTAGCGGATGAAATTCAGCTACACAGAGAAACGAAGGAGCCGTTTATGTAATACGGAGGTTTAGTTGAAAAGCGGATGCAGGTGCATCCGCTTTTTCTTATGATTTATACCCAAAATCCGGAATTCTGTGCCAGCGTTTTTTAAAGTAATGGGCGGCAAGCTTGGGCTGACGGTCGCGGGTAAAGAGACCTTTTTTGTTGCCCACAACGCGCATAATGCCCTGAATGGTTGCAAAGTCGGCAAAGTTCCAAACTTGTTCGCCAATGAAATAGTCATAGCGGTCTGTAATCTGATGAACCGCCTCGTAGAAATCCACCTGATATTCTTCGGTGAACATGACAGGTGTTGTAGCGTGGAAGCCGGCTATGGTATCGGCACCGTACTCGGTAAACATCAAGGGTTTTCCGAGTTTTTCCCAATAGTCAAGCTCTAAAGTGAGTGCCTGCTGTGCTGCCTTTAAGTCACCGCCATAGACATACCAGCCGTAATATCGGTTTAAGCAGATAACGTCAAAAAGGGGCAGGGTTTTATCTTTTGAAAAATCGTTTTGCACCCCTACAATGGTCACGGGTCGGTTTTGCGGGTCGCAGGCGTGGGCTAAGTCATAAAGAGGCTTGTAATAACTGACGGCACTGTCAGGAAAGGTGGTGGTGTCTGACTCGTTGGCAACAGACCACATAACAACACAGGCACGGTTTTTGTCACGGCAAATCATATCACGGATGACATCTTCGTGATGCTCTTTAGTTTTTAAAATTTTATAGGTGTCCTTTGGCTCGCCGCCGGCTGTGGCGCCGAAATTCATGTTCACGCCTACCGCTGGGGTTTCATCAATGACGCAGATGCCTTCGCGGTCACAAAGGAGCATCATTTCTTCAGAATAGGGGTAGTGGCTGGTGCGGAAGGAGTTTGCGCCCATCCACTTCATCAGGCTCAGGTCTTTGACGTTTAAAACCTCGTCTATGCCACGACCGCGGATGGCAGAATCTTCATGCTTGCCAAAGCCTTTAAAATAAAAAGGTTTGCCGTTGATTAAAAATTCTTTGCCGCGTACTTCAACTGTTCTCACGCCGAAGGTTTCGCAGTAACAGTCCTCGCCAAAGCGCACCTCTGCCGTATAGAGATAGGCGTTTCCCGGTTGCCAGAGGATGACATCAGGAATGATAAAAGAGCCCTCACTGCCTGCGGCTTCTGATACGACTTTGCCTTCTTCATTGCGGATAATCAGACGGACATCTCCTGTGCCTACGGTGTCAACCTTGTATTGAACTGTGGCGGTGCTTTCATTAACAGTAGGGATGAGCGTAATATCCTGAATATAGTTTTTGGGTGTGGTATAAATTTTTACCGGTCGGGTGATGCCTGCGTAATTAAAAAAGTCAAAGTTTGGGTAGTTTTGCTTTTTGGGTGTCACCCCCGGCATATCGGGGATGAGCCCTGAGAGCATATTGCCGCCGGCTTCGCTGCCCACGGGAAGGGTAGAATAATTGACCCGGTTATCCACCGCAACGGTCAGTCGGTTTTCGCCGGCAGAGAGGTTCCCGTTAAGTTCAACCTCAAAGGGTAAAAAGCCACCCTTGTGCTCGGTGAGCAGTTTGCCGTTTAGATAGACCTTGGCAAAGTGGGTGACGGCGCCAAACCGCAGAACGATTCGTTCTTTGAGCATATATTCAGGCAGAAAAAAGCAGGTTTCGTACCACACAAAGCCGTAATGGTCACGAAAATCCTCCCCCTCCTTCTGGTCGTTGTAAGAAGCAGGGACAGCGATGGTATCAGGAGTTTGCAATGGGGAATTGGCGATGCTTTCAGTAAAAGTGTCGCTTTTGTCTAATTGAAATTTCCAGATGCCGGACAAATCAATTAAAGCGCGTGAGGGTGAAAGTTTGGGGTAGAGCATAGTAACATCCTTTCTGTTTTATGAATTTGCGTGTTGTTTTTTTATAATGCGCTGGTTTTCAGCAATTCTCTTTTTTGACAGGGGATACCAGAAAATCAGAATCACAGCAACGATAAAGTAGCAAATGGCGGGTATCAGGGTAGAAACGGTATAAATGCGTTCTACAACTTCGGGGGCTTGCACAACGTTTTCGGTTGAGGAAACATAGCCGATTAAGGTCAGGGCATAACCGCCAAGACCACCGGCTAATGCCTGACCGATTTTTCGTGCAAAAGAGTAAACAGCATAAACGGTGCCGTCTTCGCGGGTGCCTGTGAGGACCTCCTGACTGTCAATCACATCGGTGATAAATGCCCAGATCATCAGGTTAAAAAGACCAACGCCGAGGTTTCCGAAAATGAGAAAGATACAGAAAATCCACGGATTTCGTATGCGCAGCATAAACAGCAAAAAGAAGATAACAGAGGTAAATAAAACAGCTACGCCTGAGGCTTCCTTCTTGCCGAATTTTTCTGCTATGATTGCGCTGAATGGTGCAAGGAGAAGAGTGCAGACGGTTTGCAAAAAGCCAGCTACGCTCATAGCCTCTTTGCTTTTAAAATAGTCCATAAAGAGGTACAGGTTCATGGTGTTTGATAGTATAGAAGATAAAAGCAATACAATAGCGGCAGCGATGATTGCCCAGAGAGCGCGGTTTTTCAGCATTCCCTTTAGTGCGGTACCAAAGCTGATATCTTGCTCCTTCGGCGGTGGTGTAACCCGCTCGCGAACAAGAATATAGCATAGTCCGTAACAGATGAGAGCAAGTGCACCAAAGGCCAGTACAACCGGCAGAAAACGGTCGCCTAAAATCAGTTGATTTCCCGAAGAATCGTAAGTGTAGATGAAAAGGGGAACACCCACCGATACAATGACACCGGCAATGGCTGCACCGATAGAACGGAAGGTAGAAAGAGAGGTGCGCTCAACGGGGTCTTCGGTGATGGCAGATGCCATAGAGCCATAGGGAATGTTGATTGCTGTGTAACAGATGCTGCCCCAGAACAGGTAGGTGATATAAATGTACACAAGCTTTCCGGCGTAGGTCAGGTTTTTTGCGGCAGGGATGAACATCACAATGCCTGCAAGCACAACAGGCACAGCCATACGCAAAATCCAGGGCCGGAACCGCCCGTTTTTGGTGGGTTTTGATTTGTCAACGATGCGCCCCATGGTGATGTCAGTCACAGCATCCACAGCGCGTGCAACCAAGAAAAGGGTTCCCACCACCTCGCCGGCGATGCCTAAAACCTTTGTGTAAAAAACCATTAAAAATGAGCTTGCCAGAATAAAGAAAAAGTCATTACCAAGGTCACCCAGCATATATCCGATTTTATCTTTTAAACTAAATTTTCTCACGTTCAAACACTCCTTTTGTCCATTAGTGTATCCCTATTTTTTTGTTTCTATTGAAAAAATTGATAAAAAGTGAAAAAAGATATAAAATAATGCAAAATGTATCAAGAAAAATCGATTTGAAAACTTGACCAAAGGAATTGTTTGTGATACAATATATCTTGAGGTAATTTTGTTATACTAATAGTGTTATATTATAGACAACAAGAGAGGAGAAAATCATGGATAAGGAAAAAATTATTACCAAAATTTGTGACTCCGGCATTGTGGCTGTTGTTCGCGCAAAAGATGCAGATCAGGCCATCAGAATTGCTGACGCTTGTATCGAAGGCGGCGTTCCGGCTATCGAACTGACCTTTACAGTTCCCGGTGCACATCACGTTATTGAAGAACTGTCAAAACGTTATACCCCTGACCAGATTATTTTAGGTGCAGGTACTGTTATGGATTCAGAAACTGCAAGAATTGCAATCCTGTCCGGCGCACAGTACATCGTAAGCCCCTATTTTAATTTAGAAACCGTTAAGCTGTGTAACCGCTACAGAACAGCTTGCATGCCCGGTGCTATGACCATTAAAGAAGTGGTTGAAGCAATGGAAGCAGGTGCAGACATCGTTAAGCTCTTCCCGGGTGAAGCAGGCGGTCCCGGTATGATTAAAGCTATCCGTGGTCCTATCCCTTATGCTAAAATTATGCCTACCGGCGGCGTTGATGTTAATAACGTTGCTGACTGGATAAAAGCAGGTGCTGTTGCAGTTGGTGCAGGCAGCTCTCTGACTGCCGGTGCTAAAACCGGTGACTATGCGGCAATCACCGCTATGGGTCGCGAATTCGTTAAGAGAATTAAAGAAGCTAGAGGACAATAATTAATTTAAATTGGAGGCTGTATAATGGCTAAAGTAGTTACTTTTGGTGAAATTATGTTAAGACTTCAGACCTATGACTATCAGAGACTGATTCAGGCAACCGGTCTGGAAGCAAAATTCGGCGGCGGCGAAGCAAACGTTGCTGTATCCTTGGCAAACTATGGCCACGATGCTCACTTTGTTACCAAACTGCCCGATAACTTAATTGGCGCATGGTGCGAATCTGAACTGAGAAAGTATAATGTTAAAACTGATTATATTGCAAAAGGTGGCGAACGTGTTGGTATCTACTTTGTAGAAAAAGGCGCTTCTCAGCGTGCTTCCACCGTTACCTATGACCGTGCTCATTCTTCCATTTCAACAGCAAAACCTGCTGATTTTGATTGGGATGCTATTTTTGATGGTGCTGATTGGTTCCACTTTACCGGCATCACCCCGGCGCTGTCTGATGATGCGGCAGAACTTTGCCTCTTGGCCTGCAAGGCTGCGAAAGCAAAGGGCGTTACCGTAAGCTGTGACTTAAACTTCAGAAAGAAGCTTTGGACCAGCGAAAAAGCCGGCAAGGTTATGGGCGGCCTGATGGAATATGTTGACGTGTGCATCGCAAACGAAGAAGACGCTGAAAAAGTATTCGGCATCAAGGCTTCTGCAACCGATATCACAACCGGTGAACTGTCTGACGCAGGTTACCGTGATGTTGCAAAGCAGCTGGCTGACAAATTCGGTTTTTCACACGTTGCAATCACCCTGCGTGAAAGCATTTCTGCATCTGTTAACAACTGGTCTGCGCTGTTCTATGATGGCAAGGATTATTACAAATCCAAAAAATACACCATTAATATCGTTGACCGTGTAGGCGGTGGCGACTCTTTTGGTGGCGGCCTGATTTACGGTATGCTGGAAAAATACAGTATGCAGGATACCATTGAGTTTGCTGTGGCAGCTTCCTGCCTGAAGCACTCTATTGAAGGTGACTTTAACTTAGTAAGCGTTAAAGAAGTTCAGGCACTGGCCGGCGGCGACGGCTCAGGTAGAGTACAGAGATAATTTTTGCGTGCAGTGCAACCGCTTGTCGGTTGCACTGTATGACTTTTTTGATACGGGCAGAGTAGCCTGATGTGAACTTAGCTAGGGGGCGTTTTAGAAGATGAACAAACAAGAATCTGTTATGATTTCTGATAAATTAAAAGAAGAATGCGGTGTATTCGGCTTTTACGATAATGACGGTTTTGACGTGGCAAGGCTGACCTATTACGGTCTTTATGGTCTGCAGCATCGCGGTCAACAGAGTGCCGGCATTGCGGTTAATGACGATAATGTTTTCCGTTGCCACAAAGACCTGGGTCTGGTGCCGGACATTTTTAATGACAGAATTTTAAGCAATTTAAACGGTACAATTTCTGTCGGCCATGTTCGTTATTCAACTAAAGGCGGCAACAAGCGTGAAAATGCACAGCCTTTAGTTTATCAGTATGTAAAAGGCACCTTAGCTTTAGCGTATAACGGTAACTTAATTAACGCAGGTGAACTGCGTGAGGAATTTCAGAAAAACGGTGCTATTTTCCACACCACCATTGACCCTGAGGTTATGATGTATAAAATTGCACAGGAGAGAATTAAAACTCATGCCATTGAGCGTGCTGTTTTAAATATGATGGATTATGTTCACGGGGCATATTCTTTAGTCTTAATGAGTCCCCGCAAACTGATTGGCGCAAGAGACCCTTACGGTCTCCATCCCTTATCTATTGGTAAATTGGAGAATTCCTATGTGCTTTCTTCGGAGACATGTGTTTTTGATAACATCGGCGCAGAGTTCATCCGCGATGTGGAGCCGGGTGAGGTTGTCTGGATTGATAAAGACGGTCTCCATTCCATTAAGCACGAAAAGGCACTACAGAGAGCCAGAATTTGTGTTTTTGAATATGTATACAATGCAAGACCTGACAGCGTAATTCAGGGTGCCAGCGTGTATGAAGTGAGAAAAGCTATGGGTCATCAGCTGGCAAAAGAGCATCCTGTGGATGCGGATTTAGTTTTCGGTGTACCTGATTCCGGTCTTTGTGCCGCTATTGGTTATGCTGAAGAATCAGGCCTGCCTTACGGTAAAGGTTTTATTAAAAATAAATATGTGGGAAGAACTTTCATTCTCCCCACTCAGGCGCAACGTGAAGCTGCAGTTAACATTAAATTGAATGTGTTAAGGAGCAGTGTAGAGGGTAAGAGAGTTGTTATGATTGATGACTCTATCGTCCGTGGTACAACCTGTGCCAATATTATTCGGGCTTTAAAGGATGCCGGTGCAAAAGAAGTGCATATGCGCGTTTCCTCACCGCCGTTTTTATGGCCTTGTTACTTCGGTACAGACATTCCTTCACGGGATTGCTTGATGGCTGTCAAATACAGTATAGAAGAAATCAGACAAAAAATCGGTGCTGATTCTTTAGGCTATTTGAGTATTGACGGATTAAAAGAAGCAACAAAATCCTTAAACTGCGATTATTGTCAGGCATGCTTCACCGGGAAATATCCTATGGATGTTCCCTTAAACGTAGATAAATCTAATTATGAACACACCAAGGAGGGCAAAAAATGAGTACAGCATATAAAGCAGCCGGCGTTGATGTTGAGGCCGGTTACGAAGCAGTTAAATTGATGAAGGAGCACGTTAACAAAACCTTTACTTCCGGCGTTTTAAGCGGTCTGGGCGGTTTTGGTGGTTTGTTTGAACTGGGCAAAGGTTATGAAAATCCTGTTCTTGTTTCCGGTACTGACGGTGTCGGCACCAAGCTTCGCCTTGCATTTTTGATGGACAAGCATGACACCATTGGTCAGGACTGTGTGGCTATGTGTGCTAACGACATTGCCTGCTCTGGTGCAAAACCTCTGTTTTTCTTAGACTACCTTGCAGTAGGTAAAAACGTGCCCACCCGTATTGCAGAAATTGTTAAGGGTGTAGCAGACGGATGTCTGCAGGCAGGTGCTGCGCTCATCGGCGGTGAAACTGCTGAAATGCCCGGTTTTTATGAAGTGGATGAATATGACCTGGCAGGCTTCTGCGTTGGTGTTGTTGACAAAGACAAGATTGTTGACGGCACGAAAACTAAAAAAGGCGATGTGCTGGTTGGTATTGCTTCTTCCGGTATTCATTCTAACGGCTATTCTTTAGTCCGCAAAATCTTTAACTTAGATGCAGAGGGTGCTAAAGAACGCCTGATGGAAACCCCGGCAGGCCTTGGCAAAACCTTGGGCGAGGCGCTCCTAACCCCGACTAAGATTTATGTAAAGCCCCTTTTATCAGTGATTGAAAATTTCGGTATTCACGCTGTTTCTCACATCACAGGTGGCGGCTTTTATGAAAATATTCCCCGTATGTTGCCTGATGGTTTGCATGCTGAGATTGTTAAGAACAGCTTTGAAATTCCGGCTATCTTCCGTTTGATGGAAGAAACTGCGAAGCTGTCTGAACGTGACCTCTTTAATACCTTTAACATGGGTATTGGTCTTTGCTTGGCTGTTGAAAAAGACAAGGCAGATGCCATCGTTAGCCACTTAAACGCTATGGGCGAAAAAGCCTGGGTGATTGGTGAAGTGGCAGAAGGTGGCGGCGACGTTGTTTTAGGCTAAGAGGGAAGACTATGAGTAATAAAAAACGAATTGGCGTTTTGGTTTCCGGCGGCGGCACAAACCTGCAGGCGTTGATTGATGCTCAGGCAAGGGGCGAACTTACAAGTGGCGAAATTGCCGTTGTTGTGGCAAGTAAGCCCGGCGTCTTTGCCTTGGAGAGAGCCGCAAAAGCCGGCATAGAAGGCATTGTGGTAGAAAGAAAGAGCTTTTCAGATAAAGCCTCTTTTGAAGCAAAGCTTTTGGAAGAGCTGTCAAACCGCCAGATAGATATTTTAATTTTAGCCGGCTTTATGCTGGTGTTATCTGATGATTTTGTCAAGCAGTTTCCTGACAGAATTATCAACGTGCATCCGGCGCTGATTCCGTCATTCTGTGGTGACGGGTTTTATGGCCTGCACGTTCATGAACGTGCCTTAGAGTATGGCGTTAAGGTAACCGGTGCAACAGTACACTTTGTAAATGAGGTAACCGATGGCGGTGCCATTATTCTGCAAAAGGCTGTGGAGATTCCTGAAGGAATTTCAGCAGAAGACTTGCAGCAAAAGGTTATGAAAGAAGCAGAGCATATTCTGCTTCCTAAAGCGGCAGAGCTTTTATGTGCCGGCAAGGTTAAGCGTGACGGTCGGCGCGTTATGATTTACGAATAAATGACAAAAGAAGGGAAGAGTAAAATGGCAAAAAGAGCATTACTCAGCGTATCTGATAAAAACGGCATTGTAGAATTTGCAAAAGGACTTATTGACTTAGGTTTTGAAATCGTTTCCACAGGCGGAACCAAAAAAGCATTAGAGGCAGCAGGTTTAGCTGTTACCGGTGTTTCTGAAATTACCGGTTTCCCCGAATGCTTAGATGGTCGTGTTAAGACCCTGCACCCCAAAATTCATGCAGGCATCTTAGCAATGCGCTCCAATCCTGAACACATGGAACAGCTCGCAGAATTAGGCGTTGACACCATCGACGTTGTTGCAATCAACCTGTATCCTTTTAAGGAGACCATTCAGAAAGAGGGCGTAACCTTAGAAGATGCTATTGAAAACATTGACATCGGCGGTCCTACCATGATTCGTGCGGCAGCTAAAAACTATCAGGATGTTGCTGTTGTGGTTGACCCGGCAGACTATGAAACTGTTTTGGCTGAATACAAGGCAAACGGCGAAGTGAGCCGCGATACCAAGTTCTATTTAGCTTATAAAGTGTTTGAACATACCGCAAGCTACGATACTTTAATTTCTACATATTTAAGAAAAACCATCGGCAAGGAACTGTTCCCCAAAAATCTGTCTTTAACCTTTGAAAAGGTGCAGGATATGCGCTATGGTGAAAACCCCCATCAGCAGGCTGTATTCTACAAAGAGGTTGGTCCTTGCTGTGGCACACTTTCTGCAGCGAAACAGCTCCACGGTAAGGAACTTTCTTACAACAACATTAACGATGCTAACGGCGCTCTGGATTTAGTAAAAGAGTTTACTGAGCCTACCGTGGTTGCATCCAAGCACGCTAACCCCTGTGGTGTTGGCACCGGCGAAACCATTTATGAGGCTTATATGAAGGCTTATGAGGGCGACCCCGTTTCCATCTTCGGTGGCATTATTGCGGCAAACCGCGAGATTGATGCTGCAACTGCGACAGAGATGAGCAAAATATTCTTAGAGATTATCGTTGCTCCCTCTTTCTCAAAAGAAGCGATTGAAATTTTAACGCAGAAGCAAAACATTCGTTTGTTAGAGCTGCCCAGCATTGCTGTGAAACCCGACATTAACGACTTTGATATGAAAAAGGTTATGGGTGGATTGCTCGTTCAGCAGCGTGATACAGAGTTGTATGACGAAGAAAACTGGACAGTTGTAACAAAAGCACAGCCCACAGAGCAGCAGATTCGTGATATGAAATTTGCATGGAAGGTTGTTAAGCACACCAAGTCTAACGCTATTGCAGTTGCAAAAGACAATATGTCCATCGGTGTTGGTCCCGGTCAGACAAACCGTGTTATGGCGGCAAGAATTGCTCTTGACTATGCAGGTGACCGTGCAGAGGGTGCGGCACTGGCATCTGATGCTTTCTTCCCCTTCCCGGATACTGTTGAAGAAGCTGCAAAGGCAGGTATCAAAGCAATTATTCAACCCGGCGGTTCTAAGAAGGATCAGGAATCCATTGACGCTTGTGACAAACACGGCATTGCTATGGTGTTCGTAGGTATGCGTCACTTTAAACACTAATCATCGAAAGGACAGAAGGACATGAAGGTATTGGTTGTTGGCGGCGGTGGCCGTGAACATACAATTTTATGGAAGCTTGCCCAAAGCCCGTTAAAGCCCGAGCTTTTTGCTGCACCGGGTAACGGCGGCATTTCACAGATTGCAACCTGCGTAGGCATTAAAGCAACTGATGTAGAAGGTGTTGTAGCTTACGCTAAAGAAAATAAAATGGATTTTGTCGTGGTCGCACCTGATGACCCACTTATGCTGGGTATGGTAGACCGCTTAGAGGCAGAGGGCATCAAAGCCTTTGGCCCCCGACAGAATGCGGCTATCATTGAAGGGAGCAAGGTTTTTTCTAAAGAACTGATGAAGAAATACCACATCCCCACAGCGGCGTATGAGGTGTTTGATAATGCCGATGCGGCTATCAGCTACTTAGAAACTGTTTCTTACCCCACAGTTATCAAGGCTGAAGGCTTGGCCCTTGGTAAAGGCGTTATCATTGCTGAAAACTTTGAAGAAGCAAAGGCTGCTGTCAATGACATGATGTGCGATAAGGTCTTTGGTGATGCAGGTAATCGTGTGGTCTGCGAAGAATTTTTAACCGGTAACGAGGTTTCCGTTTTAGCATTTACTGATGGTAAGACCATTTATCCTATGGTCAGCGCACAGGACCACAAGCGTGCCTATGACAATGACGAGGGCTTAAACACCGGCGGTATGGGAACCTTTTCTCCCAGCCGTTTGTATACAGATGCCATTCACGAAGAATGTATGAAAAACATCTTCCTGCCCACAGTTGAGGCAATGAACAAAGAGGGCAGAACCTTTAAAGGTGTTCTGTACTTTGGTCTCATTATGACCAAAAACGGCGTGAAGGTCATTGAATATAATGCCCGTTTTGGCGACCCTGAAACTCAGGTTGTTCTGCCCAGACTCAAGACAGACCTTTTAGAAATCTTTATGGCTGTGGCTGATGAACGCTTAGGTGATATCACCATTGAGTGGGAAGATAATGCAGCAGTTTGTGTTGTTATGGCATCCGGCGGATACCCCAAGAAATATGCAACCGGCTATGCTATCAGCGGCTTAGATGATGCAGAGGCAGACCCTGATTTAACAGTGTTCCACGCAGGCACAAAGCTTGAGAATGGTGCGTTTTTAACCGCCGGCGGCAGAGTGCTTGGTGTAACAGCTGTGGCATCAGATTTGGAAACTGCCATTTCCAAGGCTTATGAGGGCGTTTCTAAAATTTCCTTTGAAGGCGCTCACTTCCGCCGCGATATCGGCAGAAAAAAGGAAATTGTGTTTTAAGTAGAAGAAGGTATAAACATTGGCTAGAAAAGTTGTAGATTTTCATGCCCATGCTTTTCACGATAAAATCGCAGAAAAGGCGGCGGTTAATCTCGAAAAATATTATGGCATTCCCCTAGCCGGCAACGGAAAATTTTCCGTTGTGACAGACAGTATGCGTGAGCATCAGATAGATAAATTGGTAGTTCATGCAACGGCTACAAAAAAAGAGCAGGTTACGGTCATTAATGACTATGTTGCCGGGCTCATTAGCCGCAATATTATTGGCTTTGGCACCCTACATCAGGATTTTGATGATTTTGAAGCGGAGCTTGACAGAATTAAGTCCTTAGGCCTTCGTGGCATCAAGTTCCATCCTATTTTTCAGGGCTTTAAGATTGATGATGAGAAAATGTTCCCTGTTTATGAAGCAATCGCAAAGCGTAAGCTTCCTATTTTGATGCACATGGGTGACCGAACCTTAGACGGGGCAACACCCAAGCGCCTTGCAAAGGTGCTGGATGAAATTCCCGGTTTAACTGTTGTGGCAGCGCATTTAGGCGGCGTATTTGAGTGGGATAGAGCAGAACGCTATTTGTATGGCAGAGAGAATGTCTATCTTGATACCTCAAGCGCCATCCGGTTTTTAGAGCCGAAGGTTGCCACAGAGATGATTTTGTCTCACGGGGCAGACAGGGTGCTGTTTGGTACAGATTATCCCTTATCATTACATAAGTTTGAGCTTGATGTTTTTGATAAGCTTGCGCTGACTAGCGAAGAACAGGAAATATTTTGTGGAGAAACGCTTACCGTTTATTAAAACTCTGATGCGGTAGGGATGTGTGTCACTATGAAACATAATGATATTTTAGCGGCGATGATATCGCCGCTTTGTTCTTGGTATGAAAAAAATAAAAGAGTGCTCCCATGGCGGGAAAACCGCGACCCCTACCGCGTTTGGGTGTCTGAAATTATGCTGCAGCAAACACGGGTTGAGGCGGCACTTCCTTACTATCTGCGGTTTTTAGAGGCGTTGCCCACGGTAGAAGCTTTGGCAGAGGCCCCGATGGAACAGCTTTTAAAGCTTTGGGAGGGGCTTGGCTATTACAGCCGCGTCAAAAATATGCAAAAGGCGGCAATCACTGTGGTAGAGCAGTATGGTGGCGCATTTCCGGCTGACAGAAAGCTGTTGTCAGGCCTTTCGGGCATTGGTGAATATACGGCAGGTGCCATAGCATCCATCGCCTTTAACTTGCCAGAGCCTGCTGTTGACGGCAATGTGCTTCGTGTGGTGGCGCGCTTGACTGATGATGATACTGACATTATGCTCCCTGCCTTTAAAAAAGAGGTGCAGGCAGAGCTGGCTGAGGTATATCCATTGGCTTCCGATTGCGGTGACCTGACGCAGGCTATTATGGAGCTTGGCGCCCTTATTTGCATCCCCGGTGGTGTGCCGAAATGTGACATTTGTCCTTTGGCGCATCTTTGTATAGCACGCAAAGAGGGCAGAGAGCAGGCTTTGCCCGTTCGGAATGTGAAAAAAGACAAAAAGCTTTTAAAGCGTACTGTGTTTGTTATGGAGTATGAGGGTAAACTTGCCCTTACAAAGCGCCCTGAAACCGGTGTTTTAGCCGGCATGTGGGAGTTTCCGACTGTGGAAGGGCATATCTCTTTGAAAAAAACAGACGAGGTGCTTTGCGCTATGGGAGAGTGTGAAAGTGTTTCTAAGCTGACAACCCATCGCCATGTTTTTACACATTTAATTTGGGACATGCAGTGTTTTTACGTTGTTCCAAAGAAAAAAAGTGAGGACTTTTTCTGGGTAACACCGGAGGAGCTTGAAAAAAGCATAGCACTCCCGTCGGCTATGCAGCCATTTTTTCAAGCGTTTTTGGAACAAAAACAATCATAAAAATGGCGAGGGGGCTGCCAAAGGCAGCCCCCTCTTTTCAGTTTGTGTAGCAACAACCGGAGTCTGTGCATTAAAAAAGTGCACCAACAAAAGTTGATGCACCGAAAAATGCACAACTCTCGCATTTGTTACCACACAAATTTAATGTTCACCTTACGAGTGCCATAAAGAGAGTGTACATTTTTACACATAGGCATAAAAATACACTCATAAGGTAACTTTGTTAAATTTGTGTGGTAACATTATTATAACACGTTTACCTTGATTTGTCAAATTGTTATCAAATAAAAATATGCTTTACTTTGCTCTTTATTTGTGATAAAATATTTATAATAATTGTATGCTAGGCGATATGTATGTGGAGGTGTCGTTATGCGAAGAGGGTATAGAAAGAAAGTCAAACGGAAAATCCGTGCAAGCGTTTTTCTGCTCACTTTAGGTGCGCTTGCTTCAGTAGTGCTGGTGTTTTTTGTTTCTTTCTGGATTACTTCTTTCGTGTTACGATCCGGCAGAGAACCTGTCATTCCGGCGCAGTCTGATGTTACCACACCCTCTGATGATACATTGCCACAGAGTGTGACACAGGGCGAGAAACCGTCAGATGATGACAGTGAAAAAACTGAAAAACCGGCCACTACTACTGCTCCGACGGAGACGGAGAAGCCGAAGGAAACTTCACCGGCAAAAAAGCCTGAGTCTCAGCCGGAAGAAAGCGCGAAACCGAAGGAAGAGACTGAAAAAAAGAATCCTGAGCAGACAGAAGAGAAGAAGCCTGAGCCTGAGGTTAAGCCGAGTGAGCAGCCGAGTGCACAGCCGGAGAAACCGGTAGCTACTCCGGAACCGGCAGAACCTCAACAACCGACGCCGACACCGGCTAAGCCTTCTATTGAAATTGTTTCTCCCAACGTAGGGTGATAAGGAGCTTATACATGAATTGTGCAGAAGAAAAAACCAAGGTTTATATGACTGAGAGCGAAGCTGAGACGACAGCCCTTGCTGAAAGCTTTGCACAAAGTCTGGCACCGGGTCAGGTTTTATGCCTTCGTGGTGATTTGGGCGTGGGTAAAACTATTTTTGCCAAAGGTCTTTGCAGTGCCTTGGGGGTTTCAGAGCACGTCAGCAGTCCGACCTTTACACTTGTGAATGAGTATGAGGGCGCTCAGGGCACGATTTATCATTTTGATTTATATCGCATTGAAGACCCTGACGAGCTGTATGAAGTGGGTTTTGAAGAATTTGTGGGCGGCGACGGCATTGCTATTATTGAATGGCCGGAGCGGGCAGAGGAACTGCTTCCACAAAACAGGTTTGAAATTTTGCTGGAGCGCAACGGTGAAAATGGTCGCCGCATTACCGTTAAGGAGTATTTATAATGATTGTTTTAGGGATTGATGCATCATCTGATGCGGCAGCAGTTGGCATTGTGGCAGACGGTGTGCTGTTATGTGAATATACATTAAATAACGGAAAAAATCACTCGGTTAAGTTGCTGCCTATGGTAGAAGCGGTGCTTTTAAAAACCGGCATTACCTTTCCTGAAATTGATGCCTACGCCTGCGGTGTGGGTCCCGGTTCTTTTACCGGTGTCCGCATTGGTGTTGCAACGATAAAGGGCTTTGCACAAAGCTATCAAAAGCCGGTAGTTCCCATTTCCAGTTTGCAGATTCTGGCAGAGAACATCTCTGAATATAGTGGCCTTAGAGTGCCTTGTGTTCACGCAAGGTGCGATGAGCTTTACTGTGCGGCATATAACAGAGCAGGTGAGGCGGTGCTCAGCCCCTCCGTTATGACGGCAACTGAGCTTTTGCAGTATCTTGGCGATAAGCCTTGCATGCTTTGCGGCGACGGGACAGAGCTGCTTGATGGCTTAGGCGAGCAAGCGGCTATTGCTGGGAAAAATGCCGGTGTCATTCGCGGCGGTGCTGTGGCAGAATTGGGTTATCAATTATTATTGAAAGAAAAACAAAAACACTATAGTGAGGTGGCGCCTGTATACTTGCGTGCATCACAGGCTGAAAGAGAATATGAGGCTCGGCAAAACGGGCAGATTATAAAATAAAACAGGAGGCAAAAAAATGATTGTTATTGGTAGTGACCATGGCGCTTATGAACTTAAAAGCGTGCTGGTAGAACATTTAAAATCCAAGGGAAAGGAAGTCACAGATTGTGGCGTTTTTGACGCAACAAGCGTTGACTATCCTGACATTGCAAAGGAAGTTTGCGACAAGGTTAAAAGCGGTGATTATGAATTCGGTATCTTGCTGTGCGGCACCGGTATCGGTATCTCTATTGCGGCTAACAAAATTGACGGTATCCGTTGTGCGCTTGTCTGCAACGAATATATGGCTGAAAAGACCAAACAGCATAACAATGCAAATGTAATCGCAATGGGCGGCCGCGTGATCGGACCCGACCTTGCAAAAAATATCTTAGACGCTTATATGAATGCAGAGTTTGAGGGTGGTCGCCATCAGATGCGCATTGATAAAATTCATGCTTTAGAAAAATAAAGCAAAAAAAGAGGGGGCAACTGTAATGGAAAGACGGGACAAAATCAACTATTATCTGGACATTGCCCAGACGGTGTCAGAACGTGGAACCTGTCTGCGGCGAAATTATGGTGCAATCTTAGTAAAAAATGATGAAATCATCTCAACAGGTTATACCGGCGCACCCAGAGCGAGGAAAAACTGCATTGACTTAGGTCATTGCCTGCGTGAAAAGCTGAACATTCCCTCCGGTGAACGGTATGAGCTGTGCCGGTCAGTTCACGCTGAGGCAAACTGCATTATTTCAGCATCACGCCGGGATATGATGGGTTCAACCCTGTATCTTGCTTGCCGTGATGCGAAAACAGGTGAGGTTTTTGCCGGTTCAAACAGCTGCAGTATGTGCAAGCGTATGATTATCAATGCCGGCATTAAAGAGGTTATTGTAAGAGACACAATGGAGGAATACCGAATCATTCCGGTATCCCGTTGGATTTCTAATGATGACAGCCTGCTTGATGAAGAAACAGGCACAATGATTGTTTCGGATAAATAAAAAAGAAAGACGCTGTTTTTGGGGGGCTAAAAACAGCGTCTTTTATATATAACAATGCGGGGGGAGCATTGTTATACGCGGTTGTGTACGGTTAGTAGTTAACCGTGTTTTTCATTTTCAGGCGGATGGAATCAGAAATCATGGCAATGAACTCACCATTTGTGGGCTTGCCCTTGTTGGTATCAATGGTGTAGCCGAAGATGCTGTTTAAAATTTCTTCCCGTCCGCGGCTCCAGGCAACTTCAATGGCGTGGCGGATGGCACGCTCTACCCGGGAGGATGTAGTTTGGTAGTTGCGTGCCACGGTGGGGTATAGCATCTTGGTAATAGAATTGATAAATTCCTTATCCTGAATGCAAAGACTGATTGCCTCACGCAGGTAGTTATAACCCTTGATGTGTGCCGGAACGCCGATTTCGTGAATCACGTTTGTGATAATGGTTTCTAAGTTTTCAGGACTGACCGGTGGCAATTTTTTAAGAGATTGGGAATTTGTCAGGGAGAAATTTTCTGCTGAGTTGTCAGCGGAACCCTGCCCAGCACCGTTGTGACTTTTAACTGCCTGACGGATGCGTTTTAAAACAATATCATTGTCTTCAATGGGCTTTACCAGATAGTAATAAGCACCCAACTGCAGGGCTTTGTTTGTAATGTTATCATTATTTACAGCAGAGAGCATAATGCACATAGGCTTTTTCTTCAAGTTGCTCTTTTGCAGTTTTTCCAATAGTTCAAGACCGTCCATGCGGGGCATGATAACGTCCAGCACAACGGCATCCGGCGTTTTTTCTGCAATTAAATCATAGCCGCTTACGCCGTCGTATGCTATGCCGGTAAGCTCTATATCACTAGTGTTTTCGATGTCCTTTGCAAGCTCTTGACTTTGAATTTTGTTGTCATCTACCAAGATAACTGAAATTTTTTCCATTTACAAGCTCCTCCTCGTATGGTAAAAGAAAGAATACCAATTTTTTACAATTTTTATTTGTTGTGGTTATTATAACACTCCCGAAAGGGAAATTGCAAGCTATATTTTGCCAATAATTGTATAATTTTGGAAGTCCGTAAATTTGTTTCACAAGAGCGCCGTAAAACAGGGAAAAAGTTACAAAGAAAGTGACAAAGTACACGAAAAGTGTCAAAAAAAGTTAAAGGAAATTTAAGTTTGTAATAAACTAAAGATTTTCGCCGGTAGAATTATGATGAAAAAGGAAGTGTTGGCAAAATGCACAGAAAATGGAAAAGATTAAACAAAATGATTGTGCAACATTTCTTTTTTGTTTTCTATTTATTTTATGCTTCGTTTGTGCTATAATATATAATAAGTATATTTATGTACGGTGCGTCCAAAAGGTAAGATGTAAGAAATAAGCCTTAAAGGGGTATTTACGGTTTATTTCTTATCTCTTGCTTTTGGACATGCCGAATAATTTAATTGGAGGTATACCATGTTTAAAAGCTTTGAAATGGAGCTGGCGGGTCGCCCGCTGGTAATCGAAACCGGCAAATATGCTGAGCTTGCAGGCGGTGCTGTTATGGTGCGCTACGGCGATACCGTTATCCTGTCTACTGCTACAGCATCTGCCAAACCCAGAGAGGGCATTGACTTCTTCCCGTTGAGTGTGGACTTTGAAGAAAAGCTCTATTCTGTTGGTAAAATCCCCGGTGGTTTTATCAAACGTGAGGGCAGACCCACTGAGAAGGCAATTTTAACTTCCCGTGTTATCGACCGCCCCATCCGTCCCTTGTTCCCCAAGGACCTGAGAAACGACGTATCTGTTGTAAACACAGTTATGTCTGTTGAACAGGACAATTCTCCTGAAGTTGCTGCTATGATTGGTACATCCTGTGCTATCAGCATTTCTGACATCCCTTGGAACGGTCCTATCGGTGGCGTTATTGTTGGCTATGTTGATGGTCAGCACGTTATTAACCCCACAGCTGAGCAGCGGGAAAAGAGCCTGATGACTCTGACCGTTGCAGGTACCAAAGAAAAGGTTGTTATGATTGAAGCAGGTGCTAAGGAAGTATCTGAAGATGTTGTTTTTGACGGCATCCAGCTGGCACATGAAGAAATCAAAAAGATTTGTGACTTTATCGCAGGCATTCAGGCTGAAGTTGGTAAAGAGAAATTTGCTTACGAAGCTCACGTTGTTGACCCCGTTATGTATGAAGACGTGAAGGCTTTTGCTGAAGATAAGCTGAAGATTGCCCTTGACACTGATGATAAGAATATTCGTGAAAAGAACCTGAAAGCTTTATATGAAGAAATGTATGCTCACTTTGACGGCAAATACACCGAAGAAGAGCATGGCGGTCAGATTTATGAAGCAATGGAAAAACTGCAGAAGACCATCGTTCGCCGTTGGATTTTAGACGAAGGCAAGCGTGTTGACGGTCGTGGTATTACCGATATCCGTCCTCTGTCTGCTGATGTTGGCATCCTGCCCAGAACTCACGGTTCCGGTATGTTCAAGCGTGGTCAGACACAGGTTTTAACCGTTGCAACCTTAGGTGCAATGGGTGACGCTCAGGCACTTGACGGCATTGACCTTGACGATCAGAAGCGTTATATGCATCACTACAATTTCCCCTCATATTCTGTTGGTGAAACCCGTCCTTCAAGAGGTCCGGGACGTCGTGAAATCGGTCACGGTGCACTGGCTGAACGTGCTCTTGAACCCGTTGTTCCTTCAGAAGAAGAGTTCCCCTATGCAATCCGTTTGGTTTCTGAAGTATTGAGCTCAAACGGTAGTACCTCTCAGGCATCTGTTTGTGCAAGTACCTTGGCGCTGATGGATGCAGGTGTTCCCATTAAGGCACCGGTTGCCGGTATCTCTGTTGGTCTTGTAACTGAAGGCGATCGCTTTATCACTATGGTTGACATTCAGGGCCTTGAAGACTTCTATGGCGATATGGACTTTAAAGTAGCAGGCACCAAAGAAGGTATCACTGCGATTCAGATGGATATTAAGATTGACGGTTTAACACCTCAGATTATTAAGCAGGCTTTGGCGCAGACCAGAAACGCCCGCTTCCAGATCATTGACGAAGTGCTCTTAAAGACCATTGAAGCACCCAGAGCATCTCTGTCTGCTTATGCACCGAAAATCTTCACAATGACCATTGACACTGATAAGATTCGTGACGTTATCGGCTCCGGCGGTAAGACCATTCAGAAGATTATTGCTGAAACCGGCGTTAAGATTGATATTGAAGATGACGGTAAGGTTTACATCGCAACCGCTGATGAAGAAATGGCTAACAAGGCTATGGAAATCATCAAGGGTCTGACCGGTAATATTGAAATCGGTTCTATCTATAAAGGTAAGGTTGTTAACATTCTGCCCTTTGGCGCATTTGTTGAATTCCTGCCCGGTAAAGATGGTATGGTTCACATCTCCAAGCTTGCTAACAAGCGTGTAGAGAAGGTTGAAGATGAAGTTAATATCGGTGATGAAGTTATGGTTAAGGTCATCGAAATTGACAGACAGGGTCGCATCAACCTGTCCAGAAAAGATGCAATGAATGAATTAAACCTTTGGTAAGATTCAGCTTTTCCGGTTGACAGGAACCCATTGTCAAACACCAAAATGCGGCGGATGGTTTTTCCTGTTCCGTCGCATTTTGTTTTTGCATCAGCCCTGTGCCGGGAAAAGGAGTTTTAGCATATGCTTTTAGTGGGAATTAACGCAAAATATATCCACAGCAATCTGGCGATACGGTATCTTTCCAAAATTGAACCGCGGTTCAGCTTTTGTGAATATACCATTTCAGACCGACCGGAAAGCATCGCAGCATCGCTTTTTAAAACCGGTGCCAAGGTATTTTTGTTTTCCTGCTATATCTGGAACATTGAGCATGTGCTGAAGATTTGTGAAATTATAAAAAAGGCAGATAGCTCTGCCAAAATCGTGTTGGGTGGTCCTGAGGTCAGCTTTGATGCTGAAAACAGACTGCAAAACCACGACTGTATTGATTTTGTTTTATGCGGTGAGGGAGAAAAAGCCATTTCTCCCTTTGCCGATAGCTTAGAAAATGGTGATTTTTCCTGCGTTCCCGGTCTTTATTATCGGGAGGGTGGCGAAATATGCAAAAGCCATATTCCACCACAAGAGGCGGATTTAAATGAAGTTCCGTTCCCTTATACCGAGGCAGATATGTCGGCACTTCGTGGCCGTTTGGTATATTATGAAACCTCCCGCGGATGCCCGTACCGCTGTGCGTTTTGCCTATCCGGTGCTGCAGGCAGCTTGCGCTTTTTGCCGGTGGAACGGGTAGAGGGTGAACTTGCTTTTTTTGAAGAGCAGGGCGTTCCTTTAGTCAAGCTTGTTGACCGCACCTTTAATGCTGACCCCGATCGTGCGCTTAAGATTATTGAGGGCATAAAGGCGCGGGGCAATAAAACAACTTATCATTTTGAAATCCGTGCTGAAAGTATGACAGAGGCGCTGATTCGCAGTTTGCAGGAAGCACCGCGGGGTATGTTTCAGCTTGAAATAGGCGTGCAGAGTACGCAACCGGATACCCTGCGAGGGATTCACAGAAACCCGCAGCACGACCGCTTGGTTTCTGTTGTGCAAGCACTTTCTAAAAATAAAAATATGCACCTGCACTTAGACCTGATTGCCGGCCTCCCTGGTGAGAGTCTGGAAGCGTTTATCCGGTCCTTTCACGATGTGATAGCCTTAAGACCTGACGATTTGCAGCTTGGCTTTTTGAAAAAGTTAAATGGTGCAACATTGGATGCACCCGGTAGCGAGTTTCAAAGCTTTCCGCCCTATGAGGTGGTGCATAGTGATCAAATGAGCTATGCTGACCTTTTGCATTTAAAGCAGGTGGAGGAGATGCTGGAGCGGTATTATAACAGCGGTGCATTCTCTGAAACCATGGCGTATATACTGGATGCTCATTATCATGGAAGAGAATTTGATTTCTTTTCAGATTTAGCTGACTTTTTGCAAGGTGATACAGCCCCAAAAAGTCAAAAAACAGCGTTTGAGGATTTGCATCAGTTTATTTGCAAAACCTTTTGCGATGAAGAGATTACTCATCGCTTGATTTATGATTATTGTTTAACTCATCGTGATTCCCTTTCCTTTATGGAATCCGGTGACGGATTAAAGACACGCGCTTTTGAATTTTTAAAAAAGCCGGAGCGTGTAAAACTTTATTTTGCAGATTATGCCGGTGAAAAACCGGTTGTACTTTATAAAAAAATCCGTTTTGTCCCCATTGGTGACCGTATTTTTGCCTTTGATTATGACGGCAGGGGAGCCGAAGATGTGACAGCGGAATTTAAAATGGAGGAGTAGATATGTTTAAAGTAAGTTTGAAGGATGGAAGCCAGATGACAGTTGAGGCAGAAAAGACCTTATACGATCTGGCAGGCGACATTAGCGGGGGACTTCAGCGCATGGCACTGTCAGCTGAAGTTGACGGCACCGTGACCGACCTGACCCGAACTATCAATCAGGATGCAACCGTTAATTTTCTGACATTTAATGATCAGAAAGGTCGTGACACCTTCCGTCATACCGCTTCTCACGTTTTGGCGCAGGCTGTTAAACGGTTATATCCTCAGGCGAAGCTTGCCATCGGCCCTGCGATTGAAAATGGTTTTTACTATGACTTTGACTGTGATGTTTCTTTCACAGCTGAAATTTTAAAAGACATTGAAGCAGAAATGGCTAAAATTGTAAAGGAAGATGCTAAAATTGAGCGCTTTACAATGAGCCGTGAAGAAGCTATCAAATACTTTGAAGAAGCCGGAGAACCCTATAAAAAGGAACTGGTTGAAGATTTGCCGGAGGGCGAAGAAATTTCCTTCTACCGTCAGGGCGACTTTACTGACCTTTGTGCCGGCCCCCACCTTATGTCCACCGGTAAAATTAAGGCTATTGCATTAACGCAGGTTGCCGGTGCTTATTGGCGTGGCAATGAAAAGAACAAGATGCTGCAGCGTATTTACGGCACAGCTTTCCCGAAGAAGAGTGAGCTTGAGGAATATCTGGCAGCGGTTGAGGATGCTAAAAAGCGTGACCATAATAAGCTTGGTCGCGAGCTTGGCTACTTTACCACCTCTGAGGTGATTGGTCAGGGTCTGCCCATCCTTTTACCTAAGGGTGCTCGTGTTATTCAGCTTATGCAGCGCTTTGTTGAGGATGAAGAGCAGAAGAGAGGCTACCTCTTAACCAAGACTCCCTTTATGGCAAAACGTGACCTGTATAAAATTTCCGGACACTGGGATCATTACCGTGACGGTATGTTCATTATGGGTGACCCCGATGCTGAGGGCGAAGTGTTTGCTCTGCGTCCTATGACTTGTCCCTTCCAGTTCCAGGCATACCTGACAGAAATGCGTTCCTACCGTGACCTGCCCCTGCGCTATGCAGAAACATCCACTCTGTTCCGTAACGAAGCTTCCGGTGAAATGCACGGCTTAATCCGCGTGCGTCAGTTTACCATTTCTGAAGGACACTTAGCTTGTACACCGGAACAGCTTGAAGGTGAATTTGCACAGTGCGTTGAGCTTGCAAAATTCATGCTCACAACCCTAGGTTTGGGTGATGATGTATCTTATAGATTCTCTAAATGGGATCCTAACAATAAGGAAAAATATATTGGTTCTGCTGATGAATGGGAAAACGTTCAGGCTCGCATGAAAGAAATTTTGGATGACCTGAAGATTGACTACACCGAAGAAGAAGGCGAAGCGGCTTTCTACGGCCCGAAGCTTGATATTCAGATTAAGAACGTTCACGGTAAGGAAGATACTTTGGTTACCGTACAGATTGACTTCCAACTGGCAGAACGCTTTGGTATGGAATATGTGGATAAAGACGGTTCTAAAAAATATCCCTATGTTATTCACAGAACCTCTATCGGTTGCTACGAAAGAACCTTGGCACTCCTTTTGGAAAAATATGCAGGCGCACTGCCTACTTGGCTGGCACCTACGCAGGTTAAGATTCTGCCCATTGCTGACGCACATCACGATTATGCATATGAAGTTCGCGATATGCTGATGGAAAACGGCATCCGTGTGGAAGTAGACAGCCGTAACGAAAAAATCGGCTATAAGATTCGTGAAGCACAGATGGATAAGGTACCCTTTATGCTCATCATTGGTGGTAAGGAATGCGAAGAGGGTACAGTTTCTGTCCGCGGTCGCAAACAGGCAGATTTAGGCGCTATGACCAAAGAAGAATTCTGTGCTATGATTTTAGACAAAGTTAAAACAAGAGACAATAACTAATGCATAAAATTTCTGTAACAGGTAACATTTAAAGGAGGGTTTCGTATGTGGATGGTAGCTTATGTAACACAGAGTAAGGAATCGGCTGAAAGAATCAGATTGCTTCTGCAGGAGGCAGGGTTGCCGGTTAAAATCCGCAGCGTAAACCAAAGCGGTAACGGTCAGTTTGGCTGTTATGAAATTTTAGTGCCTGAGGCAGAGCTTTCTGAGGCACATGATATTATCATAGAAAAAGCTTTTTAAGTAGTACTGTATATAGAAAAAGGAGGGTACTATGAAACGAATTGGAGTTTTAACCAGCGGCGGTGATGCACCGGGCATGAACGCAGCGGTTCGTGCCGTTGTCAGAACAGCCCTTTCAAAGGATATGGAGATTTTCGGCATCCGCAAGGGTTATGCCGGACTGCTGAGCGGTCTTTTTGAAGAGATGAATGCCCGCAGCGTTTCTAACATCTTGCACCACGGCGGCACAATTTTGCAATCCTCCCGTTGTCCTGAGTTCCGAAAGGAGGAAGGGGTAAAAAAGGCGGTTGAGGTAGCTAAAAATGCCGGCATTGAGGGTATTGTTGTCATTGGCGGCGACGGGTCTTTTCGTGGTGCCCGTGACTTGTCTGAGGCAGGTCTTCCTACAGTTGGTATCCCCGGTACCATTGATAATGACATTGGTTGTACCGATTATACCATTGGTTTTGATACGGCGTTAAACACAGTTAAAGATGCGATTGACAAAATTAGAGATACTGCCCAGTCTCACGAGCGTTGCTCTATTATTGAGGTTATGGGTCGCGGCGCAGGCTACATTGCAGCCTATGTTGCCATTGCCTGCGGTGCTGAAGCTGCTATTATCCCTGAGCAGCCTTATGATTTTCAAAAGGATATTATTCAACCGATTTTAGATAATAAAAAGCGTGGTAAGGAAAGCAATTTAATTGTTGTGGCAGAGGGCGTTGGCGGAAGCGTTGAAATGGCAAAATGCATTGAAATGATGACCGGCATTGAAACCCGTGCCACCATTTTGGGTCATATTCAGCGTGGCGGCAGCCCTACGGTTAATGACAGAATGCTTGCAAGCCGTATGGGCGTTCACGCGGTGAAGTTACTCTATCAGGGCATTGGTAACCGGATTGTTGCTGTTAAAAATGATGAAATTGTTGATTATGATATTTTAGAGGGATTAAAAATGGAAAAATCCTTTAAAAAAGATATCATGAAAATGGAACGTGTTTTAAGTATGTAGAAGATGGCAGGCAACCGCAAATGTGCGGTTGCCTCAGCGTGTCGAGAAACTTCGACACGCTGAGTAGACATCGAAAAAGGTAGGTATATTTGACGAACACAAATTCGTCGGCGTACGATGGTACGGTAGAGTTTGTGTTCGTCAAAAGCAAGTAACAGAGCGGTTTCCTCGATGGAAGCCGCTCTGTTATGAAAGGTAAAAATATAATTTTTGTTAGTCAATTTTTTATTATTTTTTCTATTGCTTGCAGTAGACTTGCCTTTTTCGATAGTCTGAGGTAGTCGCAAATATGCGGTTGCCTGTCATTTGGCATCTATTTTAAAGAGATAAACAGGTGAAACAGATGACGAAAGTAATTCAGGTAGAACGTGACCTTTCTGTTTTAGATGAAGCGGCAAAGTGCTTAGCCGGTGGCGGTTTGGTAGCGTTTCCCACCGAAACAGTTTACGGTCTTGGGGCAAGTGCCTTAAACGAGGCGGCGGTAGCAGGCATTTTTGTTGCCAAAGGTCGCCCGCAGGATAACCCTTTAATTGTACATATCAGTGATAAGAAAATGCTAGATCAGGTGGTTTCTTCTGTTCCGCCGGCGGCAGAAAAACTGATGGATGCCTTTTGGCCGGGTCCTCTTACCATTATTTTGGAAAAATCAGAAAACATCCCCATATCCGTGACAGCAGGCCTGCAAACAGTAGGTGTGCGGATGCCTTCCCACCCCGTGGCGCTTGCCTTGATTGAAAAGAGTGGTGTGCCCGTGGCGGCGCCCAGCGCCAATTTATCCGGCTGTCCCAGTACCACCCGTGCCTCCCACGTCATTCACGATTTAACCGGTCGTGTGGATTACATCGTCGATGGTGGTGCCTGCTCGGTTGGGCTTGAATCAACAGTTTTGGACATGACGGGTGAGGTGCCTCAGATATTGCGCCCCGGTGGCGTCAGTTTAGAAGAGTTGCAAGCTGTTTTAGGCGAAGTGACCTATGAGCCGGCGCTAAAAGACAGCCGCGAGGTGCCCAAAAGCCCCGGTATGAAATACCGGCATTATGCCCCGAAAGGGGAGTTGTATTTGGTAGAGCCACGCTATGCGGAAAGCCTTGCCGAAAAGCTTGCATTCTTCAGCGGTCAAGGAAAGAAAACCGGCGTTTTGCGGTGCTCAGATAATCAGTATGAGGCTGATTTTGTCATTGATTGTGGCAAAACGGCTGAAGCCTATGCCAGCGCCTTGTTTGATGCCTTGCGGAGTATGGATGATTTGGGTGCAGAGGTTATGTTTGCCGAACTCCCTCAGGACGAGGGTGGCATTGTGCCTGCGCTTATGAACCGCATGCTCAAAGCTTCCGGCGGTCAGGTGCTGGAAGAAAATTTGACAACGAGAATTGAAAGATTATAAAAGGAGCCAGTTATGAAGTATCAGACGGCTACGTTGACAAAAGAAATGCTCCCTGACCTTGTAGCGCTTGAAAAGAGCTGCTTTTCTGTCCCCTGGACAGAGAATATGTTTGCAGGTGAGCTTGCAAATTCTGCGGCAGTTTATCGGGTGATTCTCTACGAGGACGAGCCTGTGGCATATATGGGTATGTGGCTTGTGGCAGATGAGGGGCAAATCACCAATGTGGCGGTGCATCCTGACCATCGCAGGTGTGGACTTGCCAAACAGCTTATAAAAATGTTTATTGATATTGCAAAGCGTGAAGAGCTTGTATATTTAACCTTAGAGGTTCGCGCAAGTAACCAGCCGGCCATTAACCTTTATCAAAGCTTTGGCTTTTATCAGGTGGGGCTTCGGCGGAATTATTACGAAGGCAAAGAGGATGCCTTGCTGATGACTTTGGAGGTTGGCAAAGCATAAAAGGCAAAAGGAGAGACAAAAAGTTGAGTCAATTATTATTAGCCATAGAATCTTCCTGTGATGAAACGGCGGCAGCGGTTTTAAAAGATGGCAGAACGGTTTTATCCAATGTTATTTCATCTCAGATTCCTATTCATGAGCGTTATGGCGGTGTTGTGCCGGAGATTGCTTCCCGTAACCATGTTTTGAATCTGCCGGGTGTGATTGATAAAGCACTCTCTGAGGCAGGTTGTGGATTTGACGATTTGTGTGCCATTGCGGTGACCTATGGTCCCGGTCTTGTGGGTGCGCTCCTTACGGGTGTTTCGGCGGCGAAAGCCATTGCCTCAGCCCGTAATTTGCCCTTGGTTGGCGTTAATCACATTCACGGTCATATTGCGGCAAATTATATTGCTCATCCTGACCTTGAGCCGCCTTTTGTATGCTTGGTGGCATCCGGCGGTCATAGTCATATTGTTTATGTAAAGGATTATACTGAATTTGAGATTTTGGGCAGAACCCGTGACGATGCGGCTGGGGAAGCCTTCGATAAAATTGCTCGTGTGCTGGGCCTTGGTTATCCCGGCGGACCTAAGCTTGAAAAGCTGGCGCAGGAGGGGAGATGTGATGCAGTCGCTTTTCCGCGGGTGACCTTTGGTGACGGGTGTTATGATTTCAGCTTCAGCGGAGTGAAAACAGCGGTGATTAACTACATTCACCGTGAAGAGCAACGAGGGGCAGAAATCAACAAAGCAGATCTGGCAGCATCCTTCCAACGTGCTGTGGTAGAAGCTTTGACTGAACACACCATAGCGGCAGCCAAAGCAAAGGGATGTAAGACAATCACCTTAGCCGGCGGCGTCAGCGCGAACGGTGCCCTTCGCAAAAGCTTTGACGAGGCAGCCGGGAAAGAGGGCTTCAGCCTCTACTATCCGCCTCTCATCCTGTGTACCGATAATGCGGCAATGATTGGTTGTGCCGGTTATTATTTATACGAAAAACAGATTTTTGCAGACAGTACGTTAAACGCAGTACCAAACTTAAAACTCTAGCGAAAGTTGGGGGAATGTTATGCAAATCAAAAGCAAGGACATTAAAAAAATTATATTACTTGTCTTGGTTATTTTAGCAGCTGTTTTTTTTATGAGTGCGTGCTCGGTGATTTCTGATTACCATGGCAGCTCTAAGGGCGGGGTTCGCACGGTGACCGTTGCTGCCGGCAGCGGTACAGCCCAGATTGCTGAAGCCTTGGAAGAGCAGGGCATTATCAAAAATCCTTTTTGGTTTCGTGTGTTCTCAAAACTGGGCGGGCATGACGGTCGCTATCAGCCGGGAATCTTTACCTTACACGAAAATGCCGGCTACCAAGAGATTTTTAAAATGTTAACGCAGCCGCCGGAAACCCAGTTTGTAACAGTAACTATACCCGAAGGGTTTGAGCTGTGGCAAATTGCTGACAAGCTGGAGCAGGTGGGTCTCATTGACCGAGACCGTTTTTATGAAGCAGTGGAAAACGGACAGTTTGATTATGAATTTTTAAGGGATATTCCCCAAAGAGAAAACCGTTTAGAGGGTTACTTATTCCCGGATACCTATCAGTTTATGTATGGTGAAAGCGAAGAGACAATCATTGACAAAATGCTTGCCCGTTTTGACGAGGTTTATACAGATGAATACGAAAACCGTGCCAAAGCGCTGGGTATGACAAATGATGAACTTATTACGCTGGCGTCAATTGTTGAAAGAGAAGCCCAAGGTGATGATGACAGAACGTTAGTGGCAAGTGTTTTTCATAACCGTTTAAAGAGCACGCAGTATCCCTATCTTCAGTCCTGTGCAACGGTGCAGTATATTTTGAAGGAAAGAAAAACGGTTCTGTCTGTCGCAGATACAAAAATTGATTCTCCCTATAACACCTATCAAAATCCGGGGTTGCCAAAAGGGCCTATTGCCTCACCGGGGAAGGAAGCCATTGAAGCAGCTCTGTATCCTGCCAAAACAGACTATCTGTTCTTTGTGCTGGATTCATCCGGCAAACACCGTTTTGCCAAAACTTTTGCAGAGCATCAGGAAAATATGAGAAAATAAGAAAGAGGCTGCATAACAGCCTCTTTTTTTAAATATATTTCTTCTTTTCTCTCCAGTGCGCCCTTTTCAAGCCTTGATACCTGCGCCTGTGAGATGCCGATTTCATCTGCGACCTCCATTTGGGTTCTGCCGGAGAAAAACCGGAGAGAGATAATGTGCTTTTCGCGGTCGGAAAGGCGTTTCATAGCCTCTGACAGGGCGATGTTTTCAAGCCATTGCTCGTCTGTATTTTTAGTGTCCTTTACCTGATCCATCACAAAAATTGTGTCGGTTCCGTCATTATATGCCGGTTCGTGAAGGCTGATGGGGTCCTGAATGGATTCTAGGGCAAAGACAACCTCTTCCTTTGAAAGCTCAAGCATCTTTGCAAGCTCATCAATGGTGGGTTCTTTTGAGTTTTTGCTGATATATTCTTCTTTTGCCTTTAGCGCCTTGTAGGCAATGTCACGCAGGGAACGGCTGACACGAATCTGATTATTATCCCGCAGATAGCGCCTGATTTCGCCAATAATCATAGGAACAGCATAGGTTGAGAATTTGACGTTGTGAGAGGTGTCAAAGTTGTCAATAGCTTTAATTAAACCGATACAACCAATCTGGAACAGGTCATCCATATTCTCGCCGCGGTTATTAAACCTTTGAATAACGCTCAAAACAAGGCGCAGATTGCCGCCAATAAAGGTTTCACGCGCCTCTTTATCCCCCTCCTTGATTTTTTCAAATAAAGCCATTTTCTCGTCGTTAGAAAGTACCGGCAGTTTTGCTGTATTTACGCCGCAGATTTCTACTTTGTTTGCCACAATCAATCACCAGCCTTTTACTTTTTCATTAACATAATTTCCAAAAAAAGTAAAATATATACCTGATGATGTGGTGTTTTTGAAAAAAGAAAAGGCGAGGTTAAAACCTCGCCTCATTCACAGTTTATTCAATTAAATTGCCATCGGTGGTCACGGTCGCAACCCGCCAGGGCAGAAATTTGCCACTTGCCATTAAGGCTTCCTTCACAGCGCTTTCAATGCCGCCGCAGCAGGGCACTTCCATACGAACGACGGTCACACTCTTAATATTGTTGTTTGCAATGATTTCCTTTAACTTCTCAGAATAGTCTACCATATCAAGCTTGGGACAGCCGATGAGGGTGATTTTATCTTTAATAAAATCGTTGTGGAAGTTTGCGTAGGCATAAGCGGTGCAATCTGCCGCAACCAATAGGTTTGCACCCTCAAAGTAAGGGGCATTGACTGGTACCAGTTTAATTTGTACGGGCCATTGCATTAGCTGGCTTTGGATAGTCGGTGTATCGTGGTAAACCGGCGCCGACTCTCGGTGAATGGTTTTGGATTTTGTCCCCGGACAGCCGCAGGGCAGGGGTGCTTTTTGTGCTTGTGCTGCTTTGACAGCTGCTTCGTCATAGGCTGAGGCTTCACGCTCTTCAAAGGTGATGGCACCCGTGGGGCAGGCGGGCAGGCAATCGCCCAAACCGTCACAATAATCCTCGCGTAGAAGCTTTGCTTTTCCGCTTACTATACCAATGGCACCTTCGTGGCAGGCTTCGGCGCAAATGCCGCAGCCGTTGCATTTTTCTTCATCAATTTTTATAATTCTTCTAATCATAATCATAACTCCTTTTCTTGACTTTGTACTGTCATTATACTATAATAAGCCTAACAAGTCTGTTGTTTTTACAACAAAAAGGAGAATTTCATGAAAAAATTTATTCCGCCTCTTTTGCAAAACAGTCTTTTTGCGGGTACAAGCGAAGAAGAGCTTTTATCTATGCTTTCCTGCCTAAAGGCACGGGTAGAAAGATTTTCAAAAGGTGCTTATATATTTCGCACCGGTGAACGGGTTGGGGCGTTGAGTATCCTGATATCCGGTAAGCTTCACATTCAAAAGGATGACTACTGGGGCAACCGCAGTATTATCAATGTGGTTTTGCCCGGCGAACTGTTTGGAGAGGCGTATGCCCATCCCAAAAGCGGCGCCATTTTGCAGGATGTGGTGGCAGTGGAGGAAAGTCAGGTCATCTTTTTGGATATTGGCTGTGTGCTGACAGTTTGCCAAAACGGTTGTCAGTTTCATAACCGCCTGGTTAATAACCTGTTTTATATTCTTTCAGAAAAAAACAAGTATCTTGTGCAAAAACTGGGTCACATGTCTAAAAGAACAACCAGAGAGAAACTGCTTTCTTATTTGTCTGAGCAATCCAAAAAGCAAGGCTCACCTAACATTACGATTCCTTTTAACAGACAACAACTGGCAGACTTTTTGTCAGTAGATAGAAGCGCCATGTCAAACGAACTGTGTAAAATGCGTGATGAGGGACTTTTGTGTTTTGAAAAAAACAGGTTTGAGTTACTATCGGGACATAATGATATATAAAAAAGAGTCTGTGGCGAAAGCCACAGACTCTTTTTTATTGCAGTTCCTCACCACGGCGGAGTGCCGCATCAATGTTTAAGCAGAAGTTTTCTTTCTTCACAAGGTCATATAAACCGGATTTGTGCATAGCGCGCATTGGCTGAGCGTTTACATGAGAGAGGATAACGGTGATGCCTTTTTTGGAGCAATCTGTCACAAATTGAGAAAGCATTCTGAGGGCATCAGTATCCACAGAGGGTACGGCGCGCATTCTTAAAATGACGCATTTTGTATATGATTTGGTTTCAATGCGTGAAATTTCACCTGCAACGGCAAAGAACAAAGGACCGCTCAGCTCATATACGCTGATGTGTTTGGGAACATGCTTTAAGTCAATGCTATCGGGGTCTTGTTCCTGTTCCACATAGCGCCAACTTTCAACTTTAGACTCAGAGCTCATACGGCGCATAAAGAGTACACAAGCCAGCACAAGACCAACCTCAATGGCAACAACCAAATCGAAAATGACGGTGAGCAGGAAGGTAATCACCAGCACCGCAATATCGCTTTTCGGTGAGGTTTTTGTCAGTCTTACAAACTGACGCCACTGACACATATTATAGGCAACGCTGATTAAAATGGCCGCAATGGCAGGCATGGGAATCCACGCAGCATAGGGCATTAAAATTACCAGCACTAAAAGCAACACAACCGCATGTACCATACCGGCGATAGGCGTTCTGCCGCCGTTTTTCACATTGGCAGCGGTACGGGCAATAGCGCCGGTTGCAGGAATGCCACCAAAGAGAGCAGAGGCAATGTTACCTAAGCCCTGACCCAAAAGCTCTGCATTAGAGCGGTGCTTTTTGCCGGCCATACCATCTGCCACAACGCAGGATAAAAGGGACTCAATCCCTGCAAGAAGAGCAATGGTAAAAGCGTCAGGGAAAAGGGTTATTACCTTATCAATGCTGAATGCCGGCAGCTTGAAAGCCGGAAGGTTGGGGCTTAAGGTGTATAAATCGCCAATGGTTTTCACGTCCATACCAATGCCTTTTACCATAATGATGCCGGCGGCAACAGCTAACAGTGAAGCCGGCACTTTGTCATAAATTTTGGGCCAGATAAATAAAATAGCAAGACAAACGGCACCCACAATGATTGCCTGATAGTTTATAGAACCAATATTTTCAAAAAACACGGTAAGCTTTTCGATGGTTTCGATGGGTGTTTCACCAGACGCGTATGTAACGCCAAAAAAGTCCTTCAGCTGACCGACAACCAAAGTTACCGCAATGCCGGCGGTAAAACCGGTTGTGATGGTGTAGGGGATGAACTTAATCAGATTACCGAATTTCAGAAAACCCATGATAATCAGTATGATACCTGCCATAATCGTGGCAAGAGCCAACCCTTCAGTTCCATTTTTGAGGACAATGCCGGCAACAATGGTTGCAAAGGCGGCTGTTGGGCCTGAAATCTGCACGCTGCTACCGCCGAAGAATGCGGTAATAAAGCCTGCGATAATGGCGGTATAAATACCGGCCTCCGGGCTGACGCCTGAGGCAATCGCCAAGGCGATGGACAGGGGCAGGGCAATAATGGCAACAATGACACCGGCAATCAGGTCTTTAGCCAACTGACCGCCGCTGTAATGCCTTAAATCTGAAAAAAGCATGGGTTTAAACTGTTTCATTTGTAGGGTCGTCCTTTCTTAGGTTACATTAAATGTTTGCACAACTTTTAAAGTATACCATAAAACGACAAAAACTGCAAGGGGGCTTTGCTAAATTGCTATAGCCCCCCTTTAGCACTAAGTTTAAAAAAGAACAGGCTGTATTTGTATTTCGTTAAGGGCGGCCTTTGTGGTCTCGGTAATCTTTGTCATATCGGCAACCAAAGAGTTTGTTTTATTGATGGGGTCATCCTGACCATAGGGGACAAAGTAAATGTTTTGTGTATTTAAAAGTGCGCCAATATTTTTGGCACTGCCGCCTAACCCGTCATTGGTGGAAACTGCAATGATGACAGGCTTCTGATTTCTGAGGGTTGCTTTGGCTGCCATTGTGACGGGGGTATCGGTAATGCCGAGTGCAAGCTTTGCCAGTGTGTTTCCTGTACAGGGGGCGATAATTAAGGCGTCTAACAGGTTTTTGGGGCCGATGGGCTCGGCTTCGGGAATGGTGTGAATAATCTTGTGGCTTGTGATAGCTTCAATTTCTGCAATAAAGTCAGCCGCTTTTCCGAACCGTGTATCTGTAGTATAGGCAATTTGCGACATAATGGGGATGACATCAGCCCCTGTTTCTGCTAAAACAGCAATCTCTTTGACTACTTTTTTAAAGGTGCAAAAAGAGCCGGTCATAGCAAAGCCAATGGTTTTATCTTTCATACTTTCACCTCCGAATCGTTTATGATATTTAAAATGGTTTTACAGATTATATCACCGGCAGTCCGGGGCGCAACCTTGCCGGGGAGAGACAGCGCCCAGATAACCTTTATTCCAAGTTTTTCGGCACTTTCAAAGTCAACACCGCCGGGGCGTGAGGCAAGGTCAATGATGAGCGCTTCCTTGTTTATGTGGCTTAAAACATCACGGGTAAGAAGCGGCACAGGCGCCGTATTGATAATAAGCTGAAAACTGCCGATGTGATTTTGTAAGTCCTTTGTATGTATAGGGATGTAGCCAAAAGTTTGCATCCAGGTCCGGTCGCTTTGTTTTCGTGCGGCGGCTGTAACGTGAGCACCCAAAGCCAAAAGGTTGTGGCAAAGCACTTTTGCAATGCGCCCGAAGCCAATAACAAGGCAACTTGCACCGTGGAGGGTGACGGGCAGTTCGCGCATGGCAATCTCTAAAGCGCCTTCTGCTGTGGGAATGGCGTTTAAAACAGAAAAATCTTCGTACTCTGTATAATCGTGACAGAGAACACCTTTTTGCCTTATGGCATCTAAAAATGTGTTATCCATTTTCCCACCAAAGACAACCTGATCGTGAGAGATTAGTTCAGACACGGAGTTAAGTGAAATAGTCCCCTGATACAGTGGCGTGTTTACAAGTCCTTTTTCGACAGAAACGGGGAGAGGCAGGAGAATGTAATCAGCCCCCTGTATGGCGCAAGCCAGTGAATCTGCCGTGATGACCTGCTCATCAAAAGCAACCTGCGGGTCAAAACCAAAGGTGCGAACCTCTGCCCCGAGAGAACAAAAAAAATCTGCACATCTGACATATCTTACGTCTCCGCCAATGACAGCAAAAACAGTTGTTTTCATAACCGGTCTCCTTTACAGGAAGAAACTTTATGCTACATAATATGAAAAAAAGTCTAAAACAGTTCATGGTTTTTTAACCGCAACATTTAGTGCGTTAAATGAATTTTTAAGCGTTATTTTGCGGTTTGTGGTGATTTTCTTCTTGCCAAATATGCACATATATGATACAATTATTATGAATAATTGTTGTCAGCTGTAATTTGTGCAGCAGATGGGAGAAAAACATGCAACCATTGCAAAAAAAGAAATGGGTGCTGCGATCGTCGGATTCACCTGAATATAATATAGATACAATTCAATCAATCAGCCAGACCTATGGTATTCCACCATTGGTTTCCAAAATTTTACTACAGTATGGTGTGGAATCTTTTTCTACATTTCTTCACCCCGGTCTTGAAAAGCTTTACGACCCTTTTTTGATGAAGGGGATGCATCAGGCGGTGGAAAGAATCCGCAGGGCGCTTTCGGGGCAGGAAAAGGTTTTGGTTTTTGGCGATTATGATGTAGATGGCATTACTTCTACCTCAATTTTGGTTAAATTTTTGAAAGAAATTGGAATAGAGCAGACTATCTATCAGATTCCGGACAGGTTTCGTGACGGCTATGGGCTGAAATCTACGGTGGTTGATTTTTGTAAAAATGAAAACGTCAGCCTGCTTATTACCGTTGACTGTGGTATCACATCAGTTAGAGAGGTAGAATACGCAAATAGCTTGGGGCTTGATGTTATTGTAACGGACCATCACGAGTGTAAAAGTGAAATTCCGCCGGCGGTGGCGGTGTTAAACCCTAAGCAGCCGGACTGTGGTTATCCCTTTAAATGTCTTGCCGGTGTTGGTGTTGCCTTTAAGCTTTTGCAGGGGCTGACCCGCACATTGAATCTTGATGAAGCACGCTTTTTTGAAAACTATGTAGATATTGTATCGGTTGGCACCATTGCAGATGTTATGCCGCTGATTGGTGAAAACAGAATTATGGTTAAAAACGGCCTGGAGAGCTTAGCATCTACAAAAAATCCGGGTCTTCGTGCCCTGATGAAGCAGGCGGGGGTCAACACGGCTCATATTTCTACAAGCTCAGTCGGCTTTGGCTTAGCACCCCGTATCAACGCTGCCGGGCGTATGGATGACCCGAAGCTTGGTGTTGAACTTTTACTGGCGCAAACGGATGAGGTGGCAGAAGAAAAGGCAAGCCTTTTAGACGGTATTAACCGCGAGCGTCAGGCCATTGAACAGGAAATTTATGAAGAGGCAATACAGATGCTATCCGGTGAATCAAATCGATTGGCTAAGGATTCGGTTCTGGTACTATCAAAAGACGGCTGGCATAGCGGCATTATCGGCATTGTTGCTTCGAAAATTACAGACAAATATAATAAACCTTGCATTTTAATCAGCAGTGACGGTGAGGAGAGCAAAGGCTCAGGCCGCAGTATACATGGCTTTAACCTGTTTGAGGCCCTGTCTCATTGCGGTGACAAGCTGATTCGGTTTGGTGGTCATGAGCTTGCCGCAGGTCTTACTGTGGCAACTGATGAAATTGAGGCATTCAGAAACAAAATCAATGCTTATGCCGAGAAACACCTTTCTGAGGCGGATTTTGCCCCGACCCTGACAGTAGACACGCAACTGCCTGTTGTTTATGCCAATTTAAATACGGTGGATAAGCTGTCGGTTATGGAGCCCTTTGGCATGAATAACCCGAATCCGGTTTTCTATTGCGGCGGACTCAAGGTAACCGGTGTGCATACAATGAGTGAGGGTAAGCATTTGCGCCTTCAGCTTTCAGACGGTGCTGTTTCAGTTCAGGCTGTGGGCTTTTCTATGGGATACCTTGCAGAGAAGCTATCGGTTGATGACCGGATAGATATAGTTTTTAATTTAGAGGCCAATGTATATCGTGGCGAGCGCAGAGCACAGATTTTATTAAAAGACATGCGGCTTTCGTCATAGTCGGGAGATTGTGTATGGACGACAAATCTTTTGAAGCTCTGGTCGGGAAGGTTCAGAGTTACAATCCAAAAATTGATATTGAAAAGCTGAAAAAGGCCTATGAGCTTGCAGATAAAGCCCATGATGGTCAGCTTCGGAACACGGGTGAACCCTACATTATTCACCCTTTGGCTGTTGCACACATTTTGGCGGATTTAGAATTGGATTGTGACAGTTTGGTTGGTGCACTTCTTCATGACGTTGTAGAGGATACAGACTGTACAGTTAATGATGTCTCTAAGGAATTTGGTGACAGCGTGGGCATTATTGTTGACGGTGTTACCAAGCTGAGCAAAATTCAGTATACGAACAAAGAAGACCAGCAGATTGAAAACCTGCGTAAAATGTTCCTTGCTATGGCAAAGGATATTCGCGTTATTTTGATTAAGCTTGCTGACCGCCTGCACAATATGCGCACCCTGAAGGCAATGTCTGAAGACAAGCAGAGGGAAAAGGCAAGAGAGACGCTGGAGGTGTACGCAGCCCTTGCGCATCGCCTTGGTATGTCTAAAATCAAGTGGGAGCTTGAGGATTTGTCTCTGCGGTACTTAGACCCCATTGCCTATCGCGAAATTACAGAGTCTATCAGCCAGAAACGAAAAGAGCGGGAACAGTATATTGAAGATATTATTGAAACCTTCAGGCAAAAGCTTGCTGAAATAGGCATTTCTGCACAGCTTATGGGTCGCGCTAAGCATTTTTACAGCATTTTCCGTAAAATGTATGCTCAGAATAAGAGCATTGACGAAATTTATGACTTGTTTGCTGTTCGTGCCATTGTTGACAGCGTAAAGGATTGTTATGCGGTTTTGGGTATGGTGCATGAGCTTTACTATCCCATTCCCGGTCGCTTTAAGGACTATATCGCTATGCCCAAACCCAATATGTATCAGTCTTTGCATACCACGGTTATGGGTCCCAGCGGTATTCCCTTTGAGGTGCAGATTCGTACTAAAGAAATGCACAAAATAGCAGAATTCGGTATCGCAGCGCACTGGAAGTATAAAGAGGGTACCAGCGGACAGAGCGATATGGATGAAAAGCTGGAGTGGATTGGTAAAATTTTAGAAATTCAGAATGAAACTGTGGATTCTGATGACTTTATGCGTACCTTAAAAATTGACCTGTTTGCTGATGAGGTTTTTGTATTTACTCCCAAGGGCGATGTTATCAATCTGCCTGCAGGTTCAACCCCCATTGACTTTGCCTTTGCCATCCATAGTGCGGTTGGTTGTCGTATGGCAGGGGTAAAGGTGAACGGTAAAATTGCAACCTTAGACTATAATCTGCAAAATGGTGATATTGTTGAAATTATGACATCTTCTGCTATGCACGGCCCCAGCCGTGA
Source organism: Oscillospiraceae bacterium (assembly GCA_015068905.1). Lineage (GTDB taxonomy): Bacteria > Bacillota > Clostridia > UBA1381 > UBA9506 > UMGS755. The sequence continues at coordinate 43,889 of SVJQ01000008.1, forward strand.
CTGGCTGAAGATTTGTAAAACCTCTCAGGCAAGAACGAAAATTAACCAATGGTTTAAAAAAGAACGCCGTGAAGATAACATTCTCCGCGGCAAAGATATGATAGAAAAAGAGTTAAAACGCATTGGCATCAGCCATAGCCAGCTTTTTAAGCCGGAGTGGATTGAAAAGCTGATTTTGAAGAAATACGGCTTCCATACAGAAGATGATATGTATGCGGCTGTGGGCTTTGGCGGTTTAACAGTCAATAAAGTGTTATCGCGGTTAAAAGAAGAATACCGCCTGACACACAAGGATGAGGCAGCAGTTTTAATGCCCACGGCAAGCAGCAAAAAGAAAAAAAGCTCAGGCTGTGGCATTGTTGTTGAAGGTATTGAAAACTGCCTGGTCAGACTGTCCCGTTGCTGTAACCCCGTTCCTGGTGATAACATTGTGGGTTACATCACCCGTGGCAGAGGTGTTTCAGTCCACCGCGCAGATTGCCCGAACATAAAGGCAGAGGAAAAGTCATCTGAAGGTGCTGGGCGCCTGATGAAGGTCTATTGGGAAGAAGCCTGCGCCGGCGGCTCGTCATACCTGACTGAGTTGCAGGTTGCGTCTTATGACAGACAGGGCTTACTTGCTGAAATTACCGGTATGCTGTATGAAATGAAAATTCCCCTGTCCGCTGTGCATACAAAAATAACCAAAGAACAAATTGCTTATATTTATATCACGATTGAGGTTAACTCAAAAGAACAGCTTGAAATTGTGGTGAAAAAGCTGTCACACTTGGGTGGCGTGTTTGAGGTTACCAGAAATAATGCGTAAAGGGAGATGCGGTATGGTTTTGGATATGCTTACCGTAGGTAAAATTGAAGAAAACTGCTATCTGGTGGGTGATCCTGACAACCTGGTTGTCATTGACCCCGGTGATGAGGGAGAGCGCATTTTAGAGCATATTCGCGAAAAGAACTACAAGGTATCTTGTGTGGTTTTAACCCATTGTCATTATGACCATATTGGTGCTGTGGCAGATGTTGTGCATGCAACCGGAGCAAAACTCTATCTGGGTGCAGCGGAAAAAGAAAATTATTTCAGCCGCAAGGTCAGCTTTAACGGCTACTTTGCACCGAAGGTGGAGGTTATTGAGCCTGCTGTGTTATTATCTGACGGGGATACATTCACTGTCGGGAACTGCACCTTTCGGGTCATCACAACGCCGGGGCATACCAGCGGTTCTATTTGTCTTTTGTGCGGGGAATATCTTTTTTCAGGCGACACTCTGTTTAATCGCGGCATTGGCCGTGCAGATTTCCCCACGGGTAGCCTGCCGTCACTTGTCAGCAGTATAAAGAATAAGTTATTTACGTTAGATGATGCCGTTTTGGTATATCCTGGTCATGGCCCATCATCTACAATTGGTTACGAAAAGGAGCATAATGAAGTCTATGAGTGGGAGCGTTATTGCTGAGCCCTGGGGCACCCTTTGCGGCGTGCGCCCGGTAAAAAGGGTAGCGGATATGCTGCGTGAGGGTCAGTCCCATGAGGTAATCAGAAAAAGCCTTCGCGATGCTTTTGAAATATCAGATGAAAGAATCTCACTTGCTCTGTCTATTGCAGAGCGTGAGCTTGTGTTGACAAAAGATTTAGGTGAGAAAGATATCGCCCTTTATATAGATATTCCCTTCTGCCCGACGCGGTGTACCTATTGTGCCTTTGCCTCTTTTGATGCAAAGCAAATGGCGCAGTATGCAGAGCCGTATCTTGCCGCCTTGTATCGGGAACTGGAGCTGGGTGGCAAGCTTGTAAAGGATTTGGGCTTTACGGTTCGTTCTGTCTATATTGGTGGTGGCACGCCCACAACATTGCTCGCTATTGAGCTTGATAATTTGTTATATAAAATATCTCAAACTTTTGATTTATCTTGCACTACAGAATTTTGTGTGGAAGCCGGCAGGCCGGACACCATCACAGAGGAAAAGCTTAAGGTTATGGCACAGCGGGGCGTGACGAGAATCAGTATCAACCCCCAAACCATTCACGAAAAAACCTTAAAAAGAATTGGCAGAAAGCACACGGCGGAAGCTGTGTTTGAAGCGATTGAGCTTGCTAAAAGGCAGAACTTTTCTGTTATCAATATGGATGTGATTGCCGGCCTTCCTGGTGAAACACCGGAGGAGTTTGAAGAGACCCTGCGTGCAGTAGAAGCCGCAAAACCGGAAAACATCACGGTGCACACTATGAGCATTAAACGTGCTTCTAACTTAAAAGGCGTTTTTGAGCCGACGGAGGAGGCGCATATAGGTGCCGCCAAAATGCTTGACTTTGCTTATGAATTTTTAGATGAAACAGGGTATGTGCCCTATTACTTATACCGCCAGAAGCACATGGTGGGGAGCCTGGAGAACACAGGCTTTGCCCTGCCGGGAAAAGAATGCTTGTATAACATTGGCATGATGCAGGAGCTGATGACGGTGCTGGGCTTTGGCGTTGGCAGTGTGACAAAGCTTGTTCGTCCCGGGCGGATTGAACGCATCTTCAACGTCAGGGATTTAACCGACTATTTAAACCGGCAAGAGGAAATGCGAAACCGCAAGCAATATATGTATACATTTTTCAATCAGGAAAATATCCAATAAAAAATAATGCCGCACAAGCGGCGGAAGGATGAAAGCAATATGAAGTGCCCTTATTGTGATGTAGCAGACAGCAAGGTTATTGACTCAAGACCGACTGATGAGCATGAAGCCATCAGACGCCGCAGAGAGTGCCTGAACTGTAAAAAACGGTTCACCACCTATGAAAAAGTGGAGAGCATTCCTCTGATGGTTATCAAAAAGGACGGCTCCCGTCAGATGTTTGACAGCCAGAAGCTGTTAAACGGTATTATGCGTGCCTGCGAAAAGCGCCCTGTCAGTGTGGATGATATGGAGCGTGTTGTGGACGAAATTGAAACGGCCGCACAAAACCTGATGGAGCATGAAATTAAAAGTGTACAGCTTGGCGAAATGGTTATGGATAAACTCAAAAGCTTAGACGAGGTTGCTTATGTTCGCTTTGCCTCTGTTTACCGTGAGTTCAGAGATTTGAACACCTTTGTTGAAGAGGTTAACAAGCTGTTAAAGAGGTAGGGCTATGGGATATACAAATCAGGACTGGGACGAAATATTAGCTTCAGAATTTGAAAAACCCTATTTTGAGGAGCTGTGGAACCAGGTCGAGGCAGAGTATGCCCAACATACGGTTTACCCTGCAAAAGAAGACATTTTTAATGCCCTGCGCTACACCCCGTATCGTGATGTACGCGTGCTGCTTTTGGGGCAGGACCCTTACCACGGACCGGGACAGGCACACGGCATGGCGTTTTCTGTTAAGCCGGGTGTTGCCTTTCCGCCGTCCCTGCAGAATATGTTTAAAGAGCTGGGTCAGGATATCGGCATGCCATACCCAAAAACGGGGTGCTTAATTCCATGGGCAGAGCAGGGTGTTCTGCTACTGAACACAGTTTTGACCGTCAGAGAGGGCGAGCCAAACTCTCATAAAAAGCTGGGTTGGACGACCTTTACAGACGCTATTATATCGAAGTTAAACCAAAGAGAAGACCCGGTTATTTTTCTTTTGTGGGGTGCTAATGCCAAGGAAAAGCTACCGCTGATTACAGGCAACCAGCACTATGTTTTATCTACGGTGCATCCCAGCCCCCTCTCTGCCAGCCGGGGATTTTTCGGCTGCAAGCATTTCAGTAAAACCAATACGATCTTAAAGCGGCTGGGCAAAGAGCCGATTCGTTGGGAACTTTAGATAAGACCAGAAAGGTATTTTACATATGGATTACATCATTTTTGATCTGGAGTGGTCCAGAAACATCAGGCGGGTTATCCCCAAATGCCCTGATGAGATTATTCAAATCGGCGCCGTAAAGTACGATAAAAATTTAAAATACAAGGGTAGCTTTAATCGCTTTATCAAGCCGGGGGTTTATGACAAAATTGACAGCAGGGTAGCAGAAATTACCGGCATCACCCGTGACCATCTTCTGCGCTTTGGCGTGCCCTTTCCGGAAGCCTTTCGCGAGTTTAAGTCCTTTATCGGTCACGACAGTGTGCTGATGTCCTGGGGGCCTCAGGATATTCAGATTTTAAGAGTGAATGCTCAATATTACGATAAAAGCACAAAGCTTAACTTTATGCATCGGTTTGCTGACCTGCAGAAGTTTGCAGCGAACAGACTGCAGGAGGGTGAAAAGCAACAGATAGGGCTGAAAACAGCGGCTGATTTGTGCCAGATAGCCTATGAAGAGGAGACTTTGCACGATGCCCATGTAGACGCCGAAATTTCAGGCAAAGTGTTTGCAGAGGTGTTTGATAAAAAACTGTTTCCTCCCTACATTCACAATGCTGCTGAGCCAAAGCCGAAGCCTGTGAAAAAAGATTCGGAGAAAAAACTTCAGTTTTATTGCCCTGATTGCGGTGGCGACCTGAAAAACAAAAGCGGATGGTTTTGTGATGCAAGAAGTGGCTTTGCCCTTATGCGCTGCACAAAATGCAAGAAGAATGTTTTTGCATCTGTTGAGGTATATGCGGACAAAGAGGGCAAACGTCGTCGCAAAAAACGTTTGCGTGTTGTGGAAAAGAAAAAGGATATAAACAGTCTATAAATGAGGTGGAACTACTATGCAAAACAATTTTGAAAAACTGAACGATCAGGATAAAAATTTGCGTCTTATGGCGCTTAAAGAGCTTTATGAAGCAGGCGAGCTTGTGCCTTGTGCAGATAAGGACGAGGTGAATAATCACATTCACACAACCTATTCCTTCTCACCCTATTCACCCACAATGGCGGTGGCAAAGGCTTATGTTGCCGGTCTTTCAACGGCGGGTATTATGGACCACGATTCCATCAGCGGCGCCAGAGAATTTTTAGAAGCCGGAAAGATTGTGGGTCTTAAAACAACCATTGGTGCTGAATGCCGCGCCAGTATGGAAGATACGCCGATTGCTGACCGCCGTATTAACAATCCTGACCAGAACGGCGTTGTGTATATGACCCTCCACGGCGTTCCTCATACACAGATTGATAAGCTGGAAGCTTTCTTTAAGCCCTATGTGGAAGCCAGAAACCGCCGTAACAGAAAGATGGTTGAAAACTGCAACAAGTTGTTGTCATCCTATGGCATTACTTTAGATTTTGATGCAGATGTATTGCCTCTTTCACAGAATGCTGTTGGTGGTTCTGTAACAGAACGTCATCTTTTATATGCCTTAGCCCTTAAAATTATTGCCGTGTTCGGTAAGGGCGCAGGTTGTATTGGCTTTTTAAAGAATACTATGGGTCTTTCTATTTCTCCGAAAATCGAAGAGTTTTTGCTGGATGAAAACAACCCTCATTACGCCTATGACCTTCTGGGTGTGTTAAAAAGCGATATGATTGGTAAAATCTATATTGATGCTACAGACGAATGTCCGAAAATCCGTGATATTCTGGCATTTGCAAAGGAAATTGGTGCCATCCCCGCCTATGCATACTTAGGCGATGTAGGGCAGAGCGTAACCGGTGATAAGAAGGCACAGAAGTTTGAAGATGACTATCTTGAGCTTTTGTTTGAAACCATCAGTGAGCTGGGTTTTGAAGCCGTTACTTATATGCCTTCACGCAATACAGTAGAGCAGCTTGACAGAGTGATGGCACTTTGTGATAAGTATAATTTGTTCCAGATCAGCGGTGAGGATATTAACAGTCCGAGACAAAGCTTTTACTGTGAAAAACTGCAAGATCCTAAATTCCATCATCTGATTGATGCAACCTTTGCCTTAATCGGTCACGAAACCAAAGCAACTGAGGATTTATCCCTTGGTATGTTCTCAAAGGAAACAAAAGAAAAGTATCCTGATATTAAAGAAAGAGTGAAGGTATATCAGGCATACGGTCTTGAATAAGCTTTATCAAAGGTTAACAACGGGGTGGTTTTATGAAAAAAGTTTTCAGCGTTGTTTTGATGATTATGGTCATCTTCACAACCTTGCCTGCCTTTGCTCAGGAGACGGAAGCCGGCGTAACCATGCAGGTGACCATGGCAGAAAAATTATACTATAATGAAATTGCCAAAATACATTGCACCATTACCAATCCGCAGGAGGCGATGGGCGCTGAGGTAAGACTGTATCTTGACGGCGTCAGGATAGAAGGTGCAGGCTCTGAATATTTTGTTTTGGGTGCACAAAACAATGAAAATTTTGATTTTTTGGTTCCTGAGACTTTGGATGTTCAGTATCTGCATACCGTTTTATTTGAACTCATCTGCGGTAATGGTCAGACCCTTTACAGTGCTCATGTTTTCGCTGTTTCGGATAAGCCGGCGTTTTCTATGCGGCTATTTTCTGTTCCTGAGGCCGTGAATCCCGGCTATGAGCTTTACTTTGGCGTGCGTTTCAGTACACCGCCGGGAAGAGTGTTTAAGCTCTCGGGCACAGGCTTTGTGCGTGGTGCAGAGGTGCCGGATTCTAAGCAGGAGCTTATTATTTATAACGGCTTGCAGTTTTATGTAACAGTTCCTCAAAGCATGAATGAGGCAGACCCTGCGGATTTTGTGTTCAGCTATACTGTTCGGGCGAATGATCCTCAATCACCTGTCAGCCCTGTTACTGTTTCCTATGATGCCGCCAAGATGACAGCAGAGCTGATGGCTCTCAAAAAGATTGAAGCGCTGATTATTCCTGTTACCGTGAACTATACAACGAGTGGCTATGCTTACTCAAACCTGACCGGAAAGTTCACCACAGTGCCGGCAGGGACTGTGGCAGAGTATTTAAACCCCGATAACAGCCATTCTATGAAATCGGCAAAAATCAAACTGCCCTCAGGGACTGTATGTTGGGTGCCAATGTGGGCGGTTAACATTTCCCGTACTAACTACACCATCAAAGATGTTCTGACAGATGCTGACAAAGAAGCTTTTGTTAATGAGCAGGGCTATGACAGTAAAACAGACTATCTGGTCTGGGTGAACAAGCAAAGACAGATTCTGGTGCTGTTCACCGGAGAACAGGGCAACTGGAAGGTATCTAAAGTATATCCCGTTGCCACCGGTAAAAATGCAACTCCGACCCCGACTAAAGTTTGCGAATATCAATATAAGACCCGTTGGGTAACCGAGGAATATATTTGTGACCCGGTGCTTTCTTTGTTTGAAGCCTATGCCATTCATAATCAGCCGGTGAGCCATAGCGGTTATGTTCTTGACAGAACCATTGGCAATCCTGCTTCTGCCGGATGTATCAGAATGCTCAAAAAAGATGTGGATGAGTTGTATTCAATTATTCCCGTTGGTACAAGAGTTGTTCTTTATTAAAGTAAAAAAGCTGTGACGATAAAACATCGTCGCAGCTTTTTTACTTATTTGCCTCAGAGGGTGATGTGCCGAAGAATTTTTTATAAACTTTGCCAAAGTATAAAGGGTCAGTATAACCTACAGATAAGGCCACCTCACGGATGGTGTCAAAATCACCGCTGTCGATAACAGATTTTGCGTGAGAAAGGCGCCTGTGCATAATGTAGTTTTGCGGCGTTGTACCAAACCTTGATACAAAAATTTTCCTGAAATATGTACCCGAAATGCCGCACAGGCAGGGGAGTGTGTCGGTTTTTAGTGTACAGTCATACAAATGCTCGTTTAAATAACCCACAGCAGGCTCTATGAGAGAAAATTTCTTTTTATCTGCGTAGCCTGCGTTTTCAATGGCAGACACATAGGACAATAGGTCATAAAGAAGCGAATAGCATTTGAACCTTTCCGCCTGATTACCGAACTTCCATAAGCTTGCAAAGTGAGTGGTAATATACTCTGCTTCATAAAATTCATTTAAGGTATAAAGTGTTGGTTTGGGGTCTGTGACTTCTCCTAAAAAGTTAATAGAGGTATAGGTGCGCTCTGTATCAGACAGAGCTTTATATTCGTAAGTAGAGCCTTTGGGGATAAACATCATTTCTCCGGCTTTTGCTGTAAAGGTCTGATTGTAAAAATTATACCGTACAGCACCGGAGGCTCTTATGATAAAAGAGTGGGTTGCTCGACTTTCGATTTTGTTATGTGTCTTGCAATCCTTGTGAAGGGAAGAAATAATTTTTAAATTTTCTATATTCTCAAACATAGTTTTTCTCCGGTTATATAAAACTTCTTGATTTATTCTAACATACAGGAGTATAAAAAACAATGTTCGTACGTTAAAAAAGTTTTAAAAAATCCATATTGTTATATAAATTCCATTTACATAGATGAATTCCCTGTTATAATAGACTGTAGATATATTGAAGCGGGTGGAGGCATAAATAGATGGATAACAGTATAAGGGAAAAGCGAAAGTTTGATTATGCGTGGATTATGATTGGTCTTTGCTTTATGATGATTCTGACCAGCCTTGGCTTTTGCAGTAGCGGCAGAACCTTATATTTAACAGCCATTACGGGTGCCCTTGGCATTCCACGAGGTGCATTTGCGTTAAACGACACATTTCGGTATGTTACCACAACCATAATTAATATGTATTTTGGTAAGCTGGTCTATCGTTTTGGAATGAAAAAACTGATATGTGCCGGTTTTTTATGCCTGATTGCTTTTGCCCTTTTAAACACCGTTGCAACGACGGTCTACACCTTTTATTTTGCAAGTATTTTGCTAGGTCTTGGTCTTTCGTGGACCGGTACCACAATGGTGAGTTCCATTGTGCATCGCTGGTGCACGAGTAATAAGGGGACAATTACAGGTGCCGTTTTAGCTGCCAATGGTGTTGGTGGTGCCATTGCAGTTCAGATTCTTTCGCCCATTATTTTTCAGGAGGGTAACCCCTTTGGCTACCGAACCTCTTATATGGTGGTTTCTTGTGTGCTGCTGGTGGCACTGGCGCTGGTTTTAATATTATTCAGAGAAAAACCAAAAGGGCAAGAAAACGTAAGCGGTGAAATCCCCAAAAAGCAGAAAAAAGCCCGCGGCGCCGGTTGGATAGGCATGGATTACAGCGAAGCTCTTAAAAAGCCTTATTTATATGTTGCGCTCTTGTGTATGTTTTTCACCGGCATGGCTCTTCAGGGGCTTGGTGGCATTGCTGTTCCTCATATGTATGATGTTGGAATCAGCATTGAGTTTGTGGCAATGCTTACAAGCTTTACCAGCGTGTTGTTAACGGTATCTAAGTTTGCGACAGGGTTTTTATACGACAGACTTGGTATGCGGATTTCTATGAATATTGGCTTTGTTTGTTCGTTTATATCTCTGCTCGGGCTTGTTTTTCTGGCGAACACCCCCGAGGGACGTGTTCTTGCGGTGGTAAGAGGAGTTGCAGGCGTTGTTGCCCTTCCCCTTGAGACGGTTATGCTTCCCTTATTTGCAAGTGAACTTTTTGGCAATAAAAATTTCGATAAATTTGTGGGGTTGTTTGTTTCAGCAAGCTGTGCAGGCTTCGCTATTGGCTCGCCTTTTGCTAACTTCTGCTTTGACTTTTTCGGAGGGTATCAGATTGCTTTTTTGATTTTTGGCGCTATGATGCTGTTTGTGACGGTGGCAATGCAGTTTGTTTTGTCTGCTGCACACCGTGACCGTAAGAAAATTTTGGCAGAAGTAGCCGGAAACAGGGAAATAACTCTGTAAAACACCTTGACAAAACCTAAAAAATGTGCTATAATTTGTCACATCTCAATCGGAAAAGAGTTTTCCGAAGCAAGATAAACTGACCGCCGATATTTTTATGTCGGCTAAGGCCATACGGACAGCCGGGTCAAATGCCGAAAACTGCCTTTGCAGTTGGCAACTTCTGTTGCCTTATTGATTGAGTTAAAAGCTCAAGTTTTATAAGTTGGTGACTATAAACCGATGCCTCGCGGCATATAACTTGTGAAATGGTCAATAAGAGTGGTAAAAGTAATCTTTGCTATATAGACTCTAAACCCATTGGGATGCAACAATGTGATATCTTCTTCCTGAAAATCAGGGGGATTATGGCTTTGTTTTCTGCAAGTGGTATGCTGCTAATTGGCGGTGTACCACTTTTTTAATGCTTGCGTTAGGAGAAGGGCCATGAATAAAATCATTGAACTGAAAAACATTTCCAAATCCTTTGACGGAGAACTGATTTTAGACGATCTCAGTTTAAATATTTACGATAATGAATTTATAACTCTTTTGGGTCCTTCAGGCTGCGGTAAGACAACTATGCTTCGTATGATTGGCGGTTTTGAACATCCGGACTGCGGCGACATTCTCTTTATGGGTGAGCGGATTAACGATGTGCCGCCTCATAAGCGGAACGTTAACACCGTCTTCCAAAAATACGCCCTGTTTCCGCATCTTAACGTTTTTGAAAATGTGGCTTTCCCTCTGCGTGAGAAAAAAGTTCCTAAAAAAGAGATTCGTGAAAAAGTGGAAAAGATGCTGTCACTTGTTATGCTGTCAAATTTTGCAGACCGCAGTGTGACAAGTTTATCAGGCGGTCAGCAGCAGCGTGTTGCCATTGCAAGAGCGCTGATTAACAGCCCCAAGGTTTTGCTCCTTGATGAGCCATTGGGCGCCCTTGACTTAAAGCTTAGAAAAGATATGCAGCAGGAACTGAAAAAGATTCAGAAAAGTACAGGTATCACCTTTGTTTTTGTTACCCATGATCAGGAAGAAGCTCTCAGCATGTCTGACACCATTGTGGTTATGAGTGAGGGTAAAATTCAGCAGATTGGTATCCCTACAGACATATATAACGAGCCGAAAAATGCCTTTGTTGCTGATTTTATCGGCGAGAGCAATATCATTGACGGCACGATGCTTGAAAACTATAAAGTCAGCTTTTCGGGCCATATTTTTGAATGCCTTGATGCAGGTTTTGCTGTCGGCGAACAGGTAGACGTTGTGGTTCGCCCTGAAGATGTTGATATTGTGCCGGTAGAGCAGAGTATGCTGCAGGGCGTTGTTACAGCCGTTACCTTTATGGGTGTTCATAACGAACTGATTGTGGATATCGGCGGTTTTAAATGGATGATTCAGACAACGGATTCAGCAAATGTGGATGACCGTATCGGTATTTCCCTTGACCCCGATGCCATTCATATTATGAAAAAGTCAAAATACTCCGGTATGTATGGTGACTACTCCTCTTACTCTAATGAGCTTGATGAACTCTCTGAGCCCGGGGGTGAGGAATGACCATGAAGACTGCGGTCAAAACAAAAAATAAAAGTGGTATGAGCCTTGCCTTGGCGCCTTATTCTGTCTGGTCGGTTTTGTTTATTTTAGTGCCTTTGATTTTTGTGGCATATTATGCTTTTACCGATAATAATTTTGCTTTTACAACGGAAAATATTACCCGTTTCTTTACAGAGGTGACTAAGATTAAGGGCGATGACGGAACGGTAACGGAGGTACATAAATATCTTGTTATCTTTATGCGTTCTCTAAAACTTGCGGTCATTTCAACTGTTGTTTGCCTTGTGATGGGTTATCCCATTGCCTATATTATGGCGCGGTCAAAGCCACGCACACAAAAAATGCTGGTTACGCTGATTATGATTCCTATGTGGATGAACTTTTTAATCAGAACCTATGCCTGGATGACTATTTTACAGGATAAAGGTATTTTAAACGGGCTGTTATCTGCTATCGGTTTGGGAACAATCGACATTATCGGAACGGAAACGGCCGTTATCATTGGTATGGTGTATGACTATTTTCCCTATATGATTTTGCCGATTTATTCTATTTTAGCCAAGATGGATGATAAGCTGATTGAGGCGGCAAAGGATTTGGGCTGTAACAAATTTTCAGTTTTAAAACGTGTTATTTTTCCCTTAAGCCTGCCGGGGGTTATATCCGGCATTACTATGGTTCTTATTCCGTCAATCAGCACCTTTTATATTTCGCAAAAGCTGGGTAACGGCAAGATTCTCTTGATTGGTGACGCTATTGAGAGCCAGTATATTAACAATAATCTGCACTTTGCGGCGGCGATTGCCTTTATTTTAATGGTTATTTTACTTGTATGTATGGCACTTGTCAAATACCTGACCGCCCGGCTTGTTTATGGGGGTGAGTGATTTGAAAATAACATCAAAAATTTACACAGCACTCATTTTTGCATTTCTCTTTGCTCCCATTTTGGTGCTTTTGGTCTTTTCCTTTAACGAAGCAAAAAGCCTTTCAGTTTTTTCAGGCTTTTCACTTAAATGGTATAAAGAGCTGTTTCAGGATGAAAATACTTTAGAGGCTGTCAAAAACACTCTCATTTTAGCTTGCTCGGCAACGGTGATTTCCACCGTTATGGGTACGGCGGCGGCTATGGGAATGCACAAGCTCAAAAACCGCTTTTACAAAATGGCGGTGGATACTGTGACAAACATTCCGATGATTAATCCGGATATTATCACAGGTATTTCTATGATGCTTGTTTTTGTATTTGTGGGCCGTATGTTCGGCGCGGCGACCAGCCTGAACTTCTGGACAATGCTCATCGCCCATGTAACCTTCTGCCTGCCTTATGTTATTTTTCAGGTGCTGCCCAAACTGCAGCAAATGGATAAGTCATTGACTGAGGCGGCGATGGATTTAGGGTGCACACCCTTTCGGGCATTTATCAAAGTGACTATGCCTGAAATTCTGCCCGGTATTATTACCGGCGCTATTATGGCGTTTACCTTATCCTTAGATGATTTTGTCATCAGCTATTTTACAACGGGTAACGATTTTCAGACCCTGCCGATTCGAATCTACGGTATGACAAAGAAAACGGTTACACCGGATATGTATGCTTTGGCGACGATAATCTTCTTTGTAACTTTGGCGCTTCTTCTTTTAAATAACTTTGTTGAGAGCGGAGACGACAAGCGCCTTGCTGAACTAAAAAAGCAAAAGAAACAAAAAAGGAGCGAACAATGATGAAAAAAACCTTAGCACTTCTTCTGGCTGTGCTTTTGGCATTGCCTTTGTGTCTTTCCGGTTGTGGAGATTCAAATACCCTTGTTTTAAACGTTTATAACTGGGGTGAATACATCTCTGACGGTAGTGAAGGCACCTATGACACCGTGAAGGAATTTGAAAAGTGGTATCAGGAAACCTATGACCAAAAGGTTAAGGTTAACTACACAACCTTTGCTTCTAATGAAGATATGTACAGCAAGCTCTCCTCCGGTGCAGTCAGCTATGATGTGGTGATTCCCTCTGATTATATGATTGCCAGAATGAGAGAAGAGAATATGCTTCTGCCTCTCAACTTTGATAATATCCCCAATTATCAGAATATTGATGATAACTTTAAAGCGCTTTACTATGACCCTGAGGAGCAGTATACCGTACCTTATGCGTATGGCATTATCGGTGTTATATATAATGCTAACGAAGTTGATGCAAAAGATGCCGGTGACTGGGACCTGTTGTGGAATGAAAAATACGCTGAGAAAATTCTGCAGTTTAACAACTCTCGTGATGCTTTTGGCATGGCAATGTATAAGTTGGGGCTTGATGTCAACACAGATGATACGGTTGTTTGGGATACTGCTTGTGACGAACTGATTAAACAGCGCCCCTTGGTGTATAGCTATGTTATGGATGAAATTTATAACATGATGGAATCCGGCGAGGCGGCAATCGGCGCTTATTATGCCGGTGATTATTTCACCATGAAGGATGCGCAGGCAGAGGGTGTTGATCTTAAGTTCTACTATCCTGAGAGAACCAACTATTATGTAGATGCAATGTGCATCCCCACCTGCTGTCAGAATCAGGAGCTGGCTGAAATCTTCATTAACTTTATGCTGTCTGAAGATGCTGCCATTGCCAATGCTGAGTACACCTATTATGCATCGCCCAACAAGGTGGTTTATGGAAACCCCGGCTATCAGGAGGAAATGGGCGAAGAGGCTATGGCCATCCTCTATGACAGAACAGACAATTTCAGAGAACAGTATAACAACAATGCATACCGCAATTTAAAACGCGAAACCTTAGACTATATTAATAGTTTATGGGAGACAGTAAAGATTAACTAGTGTAATAAAAAAACACCTCGCACGAGGTGTTTTTTTATTACATGTTTTTTGGCGTTACATACGCCGTTTGGTTGGTTGTGTAAATAACAAAGCCCGGTTTTGCGCCGCTCGGTTTTTTTACGTTTTTGATTTCTGTATAATCCACCGGCACTTTATCTGCCTCCTTTGCCTTTGAGAGATATGCGGCGAGGGAAGCCGCCTCTGTAATGGCTTCATTTGTAAATGGCCTTTCCATTTCAAACTTTAAGACAACGTGAGAGCCGGGGATATTTTTGGTATGGAACCAAAGGTCTTTGTTTTGTGCCAGCTTGCAGGTTAAATAATCATTTTGCTTGTTGTTTCTGCCGGCATACAGTGTGAACCCGTCTTTTGTCTTAAAGGAAGCAGGGGATGAGGGTGCCTCTTTTTTGCGCTTTTGCTCGTGGCGGCGGAGATATCCCTGACCTGCCAGCTCGTCAGCAATCTGTGAAAGGTCTGCCGCGGTCTCAGCCCGCATTAAGGCTTCCTCAACTGTTTCTAAATAGGAAAGCTCTGCCTCTGTCAGTTCAATCTGCTTTGAAAGCTCAGCAAAAGCGGTTTTTGCCTTGTTGTATTTTTTGTAGTATCTCTGTGCGTTGACAGCAGGTGTTTTGGTGCTGTCTAAGGGAATGACCACCATAGGGAGCGCTTCGTCAAAATAGTTTTGCACCCGAATGCTTTCCATCCCTTTTTCAATCTGATAAATATTGGCGGTAATCAGCTCACCATACTGGCGCCATGTCTCTCTTTGCTCGGTGTCAGACAGCTCAGAAAAGAGCCGTTCCAGCTTTTTGGCAGAACGCTCAATATGATTGGATACCAATTTTAAAAGGTCACCGCCACGGCGGAGAATGCGCTCTTTTTTATCACGTTCAAAATAGAAGTTGTTGATTAAATATCCCATAGACTCTTCAGGATACACGGTGGCAGCCCCACCGTATTGCGCAATGGGAACGGCAGAAAACTCCATCAGCTTCCCGGTCTCTGCATTGACCAGATAGCAGGGCGAAAATTCACCTGCGGAAACAGCTGAAAACATCTTATGCATCACGGTGGCAACGTCTAGCTGTTTACTATAACTAAAATCGCTGCAAACCGGGTCTGTTTCCCCTGTGGCGCGATAAGCAATCTCTCTTGCAACCAGCGGACTGATGCCGGCAAAACGGCTTAAAATGGCTTTGTCTAAGCGTTCTGTTTCGCCAAAGTCAGAGAGTGCAGATAAAAAATCCTCCATAGTGCAGGCAAGGGGATTAGTTTTATCCTGTGCCGGTGGCATCTCATAGGGCAGACCGGGCAAAATCTGGCGCTTTGAGCTGACAGAAAAGTCAATGCGCTTAATACTGTCAGATACCCTGCCGTTTTCATCTGCTAAAATAATATTGGAATGGCGACCCATAATTTCAACAATCAACTTTTTTGTTACCTGATCGCCAAGTTCGTTTCGGGTTTCAAGTTCAAAAACAAGCATACGCTCAAGACCGGGTTGGGTGACAGACACAAGATGTGCCGAGGTCAAATGCTTTCTCAGCAGCATGCAAAACATAGGCGCAACCATAGGGTTTTCCTTTGTTTTTTCTGTCAGCGCAACACGGGGGATGGATGCGTTTGCAGAGAGTGTTACTTTATAGGCACCGGTGGGGGTGTGAAAGGCTAGAAGCAGTTCATCAGACTCAGGCTGATAGACCTTATCCAGTCTTGCACCGGAGAGCTTTTCATTTAATTCCTGTGCCAGGGCACGGACAACCAGTCCGTCAAATGCCATTTTCTTCAATCCTTTCTAAAGGGGTTACAGTTCTTCAGCCATCGAAATCAGCTTTTGCAGTCTGCGGTTCACGCCTGACTTGCTGATGGGAACGGTGAGAAGGGTGCCGAGCTCTGCAAGGCTTGCCTCAGGGTTTTCAAGGCGCAGCTTGGCAAGCTCAAGTAGCGCCGGCGAAAGGTCAGACGCAAAGCGCGAGGCAAGGAGCTTGTTAATTGCCTTGATTTGCGTGGCAGCAGCATTGGCTGTTTTTGTCAGGTTGGCTGTTTCACAGTTCACCCGACGGTTTATCTGGTTAATCATATCCTTTTCAACCTTGATAGAGTAGAGCTCTAAGGCTGAATCTGTTGCGCCGAGGGCTGTCAGGGCATTGGCAATTTCTTCGCTGTCTTTTATGTAAATAACATAGTTTGATTTTCGCATGACGCTGCGAACAGTAAGCTGTTCGTCTTCAAAAAGCTGCAGAATATCACGAGCCAGACCGTGGTAATGGGTTTCAATCTCTAAATGATAGCTTTTTTCAGGTGCGTTAACCGAGCCGCTGCTTAAAAAGGCACCGCGCAAAAAGGCACGGCGACAGCAGGAATCGGCTGTGATGAACGGATCAACCGAAAATTTGACACGACCCTCACGCCAAAAACCCAAGGTCCGCATAATTTGGTTATAGGTCTGATTTTTTAACAATCTGAAGCTGTAGATGTTGCCGGCACCCTTTTTGCTCATAACCGATTTTAAGGGGGTTATGCCAAAGAGAGCGGCAAGCAGCTCCTGTGTGCGGCGCATCACGTCTGCGTTCTCTGTGCGAAAGCGAAGACCGCCGCCGTCAGATTCTGATAAAAACGTGCCGGAAAGAGCCAAAAGACCGGAAAGCTCAGCTTTCAGGCAACAGGGGGATTCAGGCTCTAACTTACAAAGTTCCCTTTTTACATCACTTGAAAAAGACATAATGGCTCCTTTCTGACAAGGCGTTTATTTTGCATCGAACCAGCTTTGACCGCTGTGCATATCTGCCACCAGTGGAGCTGAGAGTGCAAAGGCTTGTTCCATTTCTTCACGCAGAATGTTGCCGGCAACTTCTTCTTCACCCAACGGTGCTTCTACAATCAGTTCATCGTGCACCTGCAAAATTAAACGGGCAGCAAGTTTTTCTTCTTTCAAACGGTTATATACCCGCACCATGGCAAGCTTGATGATGTCTGCCGCGGTGCCCTGGATGGGGGTGTTTAAGGCGGCGCGCTCGCCAAATGAGCGAAGCTGGAAGTTGCTTGATGAAAGCTCAGGCAGGTTTCTTCTGCGACCCATTAAGGTAGTACAAAAACCGTTTTTCTTCGCTTCTTCCACTACGGCTTTCATATAGTCACGCACTTTGGGGAAGGAACCTAAATAATCTTCAATATGTGCTTTTGCCTCTCGCATGGAAATGCCTAAATCCTGAGCGAGTGAGAACTCGCCCTTACCATAAATTAAGCCAAAGTTAACGGCTTTTGCCGCTGTTCGCATCTGGATAGAAACATCCTCTTTTGCCACACCAAAGATTTTTGAGGCAGTAGAGGCGTGGATATCCTGACCGGAGGTAAAGGCTTCAATCATGGTTTCGTCACCTGCAATGTGAGCAAGCACACGCAGCTCAATCTGCGAATAGTCCGCATCTAAAAGCACATGACCGGGGGCAGCAACAAACATTTTACGCATCTCACGGCCAAGCTCTGTACGAATGGGGATGTTCTGCAGATTGGGCTCAGAAGAGCTGATGCGACCGGTTACGGTCACAGTCTGATGAAAGTTTGAATGAATTCTGCCGGTTTTTGTATCAATAACATCCTTTAAGCCGTCAACGTAGGTCGAATTTAACTTGGCAAGGTGACGGTATTCTAAAATTTTTGGAATAATGGGGTGGCTGTCTGCCAGCTTTTCTAAGGTGCCGGCGTTGGTAGAGTAGCCGGTTTTGGTCTTTTTAGAGGATTTAAGCCCTAATTTGTCATATAAAATAACGCCTAACTGCTTAGGAGAGTTAATGTTAAATTCCTCTCCGGCAAGGTGATAAATTTCATCTGTTAAGCGGGTGATTTCACCGGCTAACATAGTGCCAAAATCTAAAAGTCGTTCTCTATCAACCATAATGCCGCAGTCCTGCATGGAGGCAAGAACCTCAACCAGCGGCATCTCCACAGTTTCAAACAGGTTAAGGGAGCCTTCTTCCGTCATACGGGATAAAAGATAGGCGTGCAGGGAAATGAGTGCCGCCGTTTCGTCAAATAAAGGCGAGCGGGCGTCTTGCGGCTCATCCATAAAGGAAAGCTGCTCGCCGGTTTGGTCGCCGCCGAGGCTCATCCCTAAAAGGTCAAAGCAAAGCTCTGACAGCCCATAGTCCCGTCTGCCCGGGTCTGTCAGGTAGGCAGCAATGGCTGTATCAAACAAGTTACCTTGCAGGTTGATAGCTAAAGAGCCAAGATATATAAACTGCTCTTTCGCGCCGTGGGTAACTTTTTTGATTTCGGTGTTTTCAAAAAAAGCCTTCCAGACCGGTAAAAAAGCACCGGATAGGGGCGCACAAACAGCACAGTCAGCGGTTTTTGCCGCGTAGACTGTGTTATTTTTTGTGTCAATTTGATAGTAAACGGTTTCTGCCTGCAAAAAGTCTTTCAGACTATCTGCATCGGTCAGGGTGACAGCCTCGCACTGAGCACAGGTCGGTTCGGGCTTTTCTTCCTGCGGGGCTTCTTCATTTAATCGCTTTAAAAAGCTTTTAAACTCTAATCGGGTATAAAGGTCTGAAAGCGCCTTATAGTCCCCCGGTTTTTCACGGCCATCTTCTAAGTCAAAATCTAAGGGAACATAGCAGTCAATGGTAGCGAGCGTGCGGGATAAAAAGGCGGTTTCTTTGCTTTCAATCAGCTTGGTTTTCATTGCTTTTGTGATGTCGTCTGATTCAATGTTTTCATAAATGGCATCTAAGCTTTTGAATTTGGAAATTAAGGATAAAGCACCCTTTTCACCAATGCCGCGGACACCGGGAATGTTATCAGAGGTATCACCCATAATGGCTTTGACGTCAATAAACTCTTTCGGGGTCACGCCGTATTTTTCAAAAACGCGCTGTGCATCAAAAATCTCTGTATCCGTGTTGCCCATTCGCGTGGTGACAAGATAAATTTTATTATCTTCGGTGGCGAGCTGCAAATCGTCCTTGTCGCCGGTCAGTATCATACAGCCAATACCGGCGTCGGTACATTTTTGCGAGATTGTGCCGATAATGTCGTCAGCTTCATAGCCCTCTTTTTCTAAAACGGGAATATTTAAAGCTGTTAAAACCTCTTTCAAAAGGGGAATCTGCGGCACAAGCTCTTCCGGCATGGGGTGACGGGTTGCTTTGTAGCCATCAAACATTTTATGGCGGAAGGTGGGTGCCTTTAAGTCAAAAGCCGCGGCAATATAGTCCGGCTTGATTTCTTCTTTAAATTTATAAAAAATATTTAAAAAACCGTACACGGCGTTGGTATACGTACCTTCTTTAGTTGTTAGCAGGCGAATGCCGTAAAACGCACGGTTAATAATACTGTTTGCGTCGATGATTAAAAACTTTTCCTTTGCCATTTCTAATCCTTCCTTCTCTTTAGCCTGATAAGCTATTTTGAGTCAATGATCTGACCGGAATCAGACAGTTTATACAGTGCCCGATACACCTTTTGGTTGTTATTTACTTTAGTGATATAGTGCCGTGTTTCGGGGTAGGGAATGTAGCTTAAATTTTTGCCGTCCTCAGAATATTCGTTATTTGCGAGCCAACCGTCGACAGTTCCCTCGCCGGCGTTATAGGCGGCCAGCGCTGTGTCTGCGTTGCCATCGTACAGGCTTAGAAGGTAACTGATGTAGTAACAGCCCATCTGAATATTCAGCTCAGGGTCTTTAATGTCTTCATACTGAAAATCCTCAAGTTCCATGCGCTCAGCCAGCCACATAGCAGTTGGCTTGATAATCTGCATCAAACCGGTGGCGTTTTTTTGCGAAACAGCCGTTGCGTTAAAATTACTTTCTGCTTTGATAATGCTCATAATTAAGTAGGGGTCTACCTGATACATGGCTGAATACTGCTTGATATGCTCTGTATGTTTAGCCGGATAGATTATTCTGGCGATATTTCCAAGATTTAAAACGAGGATCATGGCAATGAGCAAAATAAAAAGCCGTCCCCATTTCAGATGTTTTTTCTTTTTCTTCAAGATAAAAGCTCCTTTAAGATGGTATCAAGAGATGTATAAACTGACGCAACATCACCGTTGTTTTTGATAATAAACTGGCAACGGCTTTTGTAGAAATCATCACTTTTTTGAGAATCAATACGGTTTTGTGCGTCTGTTTCTGTCAAGTTGTCGCGCTTCATAATGCGTGCAATACGCAAAGCCCTGTCAGACAAAACAGCAATGCATGCGGTGCAAAGCGCATCTAAATCATATTCAAGCAAAAGGGGAGCGTCCAGCACCAGCAGCTTGCTTTGGCTGTTTGCAAGGCGGCTTTTGATTTCTTCTGCAATGTATGTGTGGGTAATGGCGTTTAAGCGCTGGAGAGCATTCTTGTCTGCAAACACAAGGGCGCCAAGCTTTTTGCGGTTTAAGGTGCCGTCAGGGAGCAAGACCCCTTCAAAAGTTTTTGCGATCTCACAAAGTGCCGGCTTGCCGGGTTCTGTAATTTCTCTTGCAATTTTGTCGGCATCGATAATCTCTGCGCCCTGTTTTTTTAAATAATCAGCAGCCAGACTTTTGCCCGAGCCGCTGCCACCGGTTAATCCGAGTATGGTTTTCATGGGTTTCGCCCCGCTTTTACAAAAATTTAGACAGCTTTTCCATAGCACGCTGGGGTGCATCTTTAGAATTGCCCCAGGGTTCATTCTGATTGCGGTAATCAAACTTTTTGGTGAACCAGTTTACCTCATCATTGATTCGTTTTAAATGGGTCAGCTCTAAAGCGGTAACCTCAGCCTTGGCATCTTCTAACGTTTTGCCGGACAACTCATGGTCGGCGCAGGCTAAAAGCAATTTAAAGTGGGGCAGGCAAAAGCCCTGACAGCCAGACACCTTTTCTTTAAAATCAGGTTCATTTTTATATAAATACCAAAAAACCTCAGCAAATTTTTCTAAGGTGTGCTCAAGCTTATCGCAAATCAGGCAAGAGGTCTGATTGGTTTCAAGCACATCAATCACAGGGTCTTTCTCTGTAGCTTTTTTAAACAGACCACCCTTTGCCTTTGGGGCAGAGGAGGCTGCTTCAAGCTCGCGAATCAGCTGATTTAAATGGGTGTCAAGGACAAGCCCAAGGCTCAGCGCCTTGCCCTCTCGGCTCATTTGCTCAAAGTGACGGCGACAGTATCCTTTCTCGTTTGAAAGAATGCGGCTGTCGGGCTCCATCATAGAGGCGCCCAGTGCATAAGTGACCTGTTCTGCTTCCAGCTTTTTTTCTAAAACGCAAAAAGGACATTCGCAGGGCTCAGCAAATGCATCGGATAGCGGAATGGTATATATTTTCTCTTTCAAGGCAATACGCCTCCTGTTTTCTTATTGTCATACTTTATCATTATAATAGTATATCATATTTTTTGTCAAAAGAAAACAGTCCCACATGACTTTTTTTGTCTTTTCCTTAAAAAGAAGGAATTTGTCTGAAGATGTCGATAAGTTTTTTTAAAAAGCCTTCAGAATATGACAAAATTTTCAAAAAGATTGGTATATAATGGAAATACCAAAAATTTCCTATTGGAGGCAAACAAATGACAAATCAAGAAATTCAGTCCTATAAAGAAATGGGAATTCCCGTAAGGAAAGAACGGCGTAAGCGGTATACTTTTACCCTTGCTGAGGTTGTAGAATATTGCCTGATTTTTCTTTTGAACAAGATTTTTCTTTTAGGTGCCATATCACCTTTCGGGCTTTCCTTTTATGCGGCGGCTTTTCCTAAAGAAAAGAAAAGCTTGGGGCTTGCGGCGGCGTGCCTTGGAATTTTAGCCGTCAATATGGGTATCTTTTCTTTAAAATACATAGGCGCTTTGGTGATCGTAACCACCTTTTGCATCTTAATGGAAAAAGAATTTCTGGCCCATCACTGGCTATATGGTTTGGTTTCATCCCTTGCCGTTTTGTTGACGGGTATGGTTTTTGTTCTGTTTAACGGTTTTTTGATGTATGACTTTTTGTTGTTGGTGCTTGAAGCGGTTTTGGTTTTTTTGTCATTTTTTGCCTTTGACAAGGCAGTTACCGTATTGCGGGGCGCAAAAGAGCGCAAGATTTTTGAGCCCCTAGAGAGCCTTTCTATGGTTGCTCTTGCCTCAGGTGTGATACTGAGCCTCCACGAGATTCCGTTTTTGCAGGGCGTTGCCCACGTTATCAGCCTTTTGATTATTTTTGTTGCCGGTATGGCAGGTGGTTTTTCACTTTCCTGCGCAACAGGTCTGACCTTGGGTCTGGTTAATAGTGTATCGGATGTGTTGCCGGCTCAGGTGGTGGCAGTTTATGGCGTGAGTGCCCTGTGCTCAGGGTTACTGCAGAAAAAAGGAAGATGGGGCGTTTTAATTGGTTTTTTTGTTGCTAACATCCTGTCGACTTTATATTTCAGCCAATATACCAATGTGGTAGTGACCCTTTCTTGTGTTGTTGCATCAGGCATTCTTTTGTTTACGATTCCTGACCGGTTTTTATCTATGTTCGGGGAGGTTATGAAGGCGCCAAGTTATCAGGAGGATTCGGTTCTTCGCATTCGTGAGATTATGGAGGACAAGCTGACCGAGGTTTCAGAATCTTTTTCCGAGCTTTCGGGGATTTTTAATGAAGCGGTAGAAAAACGGGTTGACAGCGAGGTTCGGGACCCGGGGCCTTTGTTTGACAGAACGGCCGACAAGGTGTGTCGCGGCTGTTCCTTGATGAATTATTGCTGGCAGAAGGAGTATAACCAGACACGGCACTTTCTGCTGACCTTGTATAACCGAATGGAACTGCGTGGCTATGGCGACATAGAAGATGTACCGGAGAAATTTAAACATAAATGCATTCGCATTGGTGACTTTATGGAAACCTTAAACAAGCACTATGACGTACATAAAGTAAATTTGTTATGGGCAGGTCGTGTGGCTGAGAGCAGAAGTCTTGTAGCAGAGCAATTTAAAAACGTATCCTCGGTGCTGGCTCACTTAAAGCGAGAATTGGTGTGCCAGCCCGCTGACAGCATCCGGCTGGAAAGAAAAATAGCCGCAGCGTTGGACAGAGAGGGGATAGAAGCAAAACAGGTGCGCGTTTTGCAAGGTGACGGGCTTGAGGTGAGCCTTGTTATGGACAACTGTGGTGGAGACAGAATTTGCTCAAACCGTGTGGCTGCAGCCATCAGCGGTGCTGTGGGAGTGCCGATGCTGAAACTGCCGTCTGCCTGTGGAACGCAAAGCTGCAGACTTAAATTTTTAGAACGGGCAAGGTACTCTGTTGAGGCGGGGTTTGCTCAGACCGCCGGACAGAACGGGCATAGAAGCGGAGACTATCATATGTCTTCGGTGTCGGCTGACGGCAGATACATTCTGGCACTGTCTGACGGCATGGGTCGTGGCGGCAGTGCAGAAGCCCAGAGCAGTATGACCATTCATCTGATTCGCAGACTCATAGATTCAGGCTTTGACAAAGAAACAGCCCTGCGGCTGATTAACAGTGTGTTAATGGTCAGCGCAGAGCGTGAGAGCTTTGCAACGGCAGATTTGTGCCTTATGAATTTGTATTCCGGCGCGTTGGAATTTATCAAAATCGGGGCGACGAGTTCTTATGTGAAGCGGGGAGAGGAGGTCGAAAAAATTGGTTGCACATCTTTGCCGGCAGGAATTTTGGCGGATGTGGAGCCGGATTGTGATTTGTGCTATGCCAAGGCTGGTGATATGGTCGTTCTGGTAACTGATGGGGTGACAGATGTATTGGAAAACGGCGCAACAAGCCACATTTCAAAGCTGATACAAGACTATCAGGGTGCCTCACCTCAGGAACTTGCGGACATGATTTTGCATACAGCAATTGACGCAGGGGGCGGCATGGCGAAGGATGATATGACGGTGCTGGTGGCAAAACTGTCAGAGGCTTAACCCTTATTCATCCATGCCACGGCGAAAGGCAATAACATCTATGAACAGACCGCCAATCACCGAAACGGCAAAAGAGGTGACAGCACTTTTGCAGATGGAAACGGCATAGAGGGATGCTTTAGGAAAACAAAAACCGGATACAAGCAGCAAAAGCGAACAAAGTGTGCCGTACTTTATAGCAAAGCGGGCAGCCCAATGCAGGCTGCTTGCCCGTTTTTTGTTCTTTGGATTGTGTTGCATATAAGCCACTCCTTAGCATTTATTATACCTATATTATACAGGACCTGTCTAAGGTGTGGCAAGGCGTAATATCTGGTAAAAAACAAGAGGCTGCAGCAAAACCTTGCTGCAGCCTCTTTGTTAACAGAAGCGTGCTTCATGTTATGTATGCCGGCATTACTCACCCTGGGGAGCACCTACGGGACATACGTTAGCGCAGTTACCGCAATCGATGCAGCTATCAGCGTCAATCACGTAAACATCATCACCAGCGCTGATGCAGGAAACCGGGCATTCAGCCTCGCAAGCACCACAGCTGATGCATTCGTCTGTAATTTTATAAGCCATTCTTCGCACCTCCTTAAGCTCGATACACTTTTTGTGCTGATATAAACATTATATCGATAGTATTATATCATATAAAAACCAAAAAGAAAAGGGGATTTATTAAATTTTTCAAAATAATTCTAAACACGTAAAATTTTGTGTAACTGTTTAGTTATTTGTAGCGTTTTTGTTGACTTTTTTTAATTGATATACTATAATATTATAGATAATAAAAATTTTGTTTGTTTTTTTGTCACATATATCAACCTTAGGTTGAATTTTGATGGCAAAGAGAGAACGTAGAGTTTAGCAAACGATACTATTGGAGGTTTTACTATGGGTAGAGTGTACAACTTTTCAGCCGGTCCTTCCATGTTGCCGGAAGCCGTTCTGGAAAAAGCAGCAAAACAAATGATGGATTACGAAGGAAGCGGCATGTCCGTTATGGAGATGAGTCACCGTTCAGCTGATTATGAAGCAATTATCAACGGTGCAGAAGCTCTGCTTCGTGAACTGATGCAGATTCCTGATAACTATAAGGTTATGTTTTTGCAGGGCGGTGCCTCCAGTCAGTTTGCCATGATTCCTCTGAACCTGATGAGAACCGGCAAAGCTGACTATGTCATCACCGGTCAGTGGTCAAAAAAGGCAGCACAGGAAGCAGAAAAATACGGTACCGTTAACCGTGTTGCAAGTTCTGCCGACAAAACCTTTTCTTATATCCCGAAATTAGACCCTGCAACTTTTGATAAAGATGCAGACTATTTCCACATTACCTTTAACAACACCATTTACGGCACACGCTATGCCGAACTTCCCGATACAGGCAATGTTCCCATCGTGGCAGACATTTCTTCCAACATTCTGTCTCAGCCCATTGATGTTTCCAAGTTCGGTATGCTCTATGCCGGTGCACAGAAGAACATGGGTCCTGCC